>JAFQOG010000023.1 GCA_017420755.1 Clostridia bacterium
ACCTACTTGACGATTAAGGGGCAATATAAGCGGTTTAGGGGCTATTAGAGCCCCTTTTCCTTTACTCTGCGATAGAAAGTATTAGGCTTGAGATTGAGCATTTCCATAGCCTTTTTGGCGGTTATTTCGCCCGCTCTCCACCTACGGCACACCCTTACAAATTCCGCATCGTCTACGGCAATAGCGGAACGACCTTTGTATTTGCCCTCTCTCTTGGCAATCTCTATGCCCTCTGCCTGTCGTTCAAGTATATAACCTCTTTCAAGCTCTGCCATAGCTCCGAATATCGTGAGCATAAATTTTCCGCTCACAGAATTAGTATCAATGTTTTCCTTTAAGGAAATGAAATCCGCGCCTTTTCCCTTTATCTTTTCGACAATATCAAGCAAGTCTTTTGTATTTCTTGCCAATCTTGAAATGCTCTCTACTACTACTGTATCACCCTCACGTATGTACGAAAGCATTTCCGAAAGTTTAGGGCGGTTTGTATTCTTTCCGCTCTGCTTGTCAATATAAACTTTTTCAATGCCCATACTTGCAAAGGCTTCTGTTTGTCTACTCTCGTTCTGCTCCTGTGTTGATACTCTTACATATCCGATTTTCATTTGTTTTCTCTCCTTATTATTCGTGTTATTCCTCCCCACAATGGGGCAACTGCCTTTCGACACGACCATTATAGCACACATTTTTGAATATGTCAATAGGGTTGGTGAATATTTTTGACACATTTCAAAAATTCTTTTGCAACTCATTTGACACACATTGTTGCTATTGCAATAGGGTATACCCCATTGACACAAACAAAAAGAGGGGGTATTTTACACTCCCACAATAGATACTTTTTATGATATCCTATATGTCCGCCTCTTTTCACTCACACAGGCTCGCAAATTCGCCCGAACCTCTTGATTTTATGGCGAATTAGTGATATAATGTATGCACCACACATTTTATTGAATATGCCCATACAAGGGGGAATACTACCTATTGGTAAAAATGTATTCTCTCACCCTTTGTCGTGGGCAAAAATGTGTGGTAACATTGAGGGGTACGTTTTTCGGTGTACTCTCTCAATGGGGGTACACCTTTTTATTTCCCACGAAAGGACAAAAACTATGAAAAAAATCCTCTGCTTGATTTCCGTTTTTATGCTTATTGTTGTACTTGCATTTTCCCTCTCGTCTTGCGAATGCAAGCACGAATTGCAAGAGGCAACCTGTACAACACCGAGAACTTGCGCAAAATGCGGTGAAACATTCGGCACTACAATTCCCCACAAATATGAACGTGTAGCCTGTGGCGAATATATGCGTTGCAAAGATTGTGGAGCTAATTCCAATTACTCAATATCCGAACACCTATATTTAGGTAATTGCGGAGAGATTGGTACTTGCTATTATTGTGACGAACAATCACCCGAAATATTAGAGCATACCTACAAAGGGAACGTACACACAGGTGTATTGAAATGCAACAAATGCGACAGACAAATGTGTGCAGAGGATATACAGGGGAAAAGCACAAAAGATTTGACAGGAGCGGAACGCGCATATATCTATTGGCATTTAAACCATTATCTCACAGCACTTTCAAGCTCAGGAAAATATCTCTATACCGAAAATGAAGCATTCCAAATGACGGCAACAAAATTCAATCTGTCTGTACTGTATTTGAAAAACGACTTTTGGGGTGGCGGTGACTTTATAGATAACCACGATTTTTATGCTCAATACTACTACAAATAAGAATTCCGATTTCCCTATTGCAATTTTTCAAGGCATATGCTATAATTGAGTTGCAAAAAAGTTGCAAATTCGCATTCTTCCCCTATGATAGGGCAACTCTTTTTGCACAATAAAACCATAGCAAAATATAGTGTTTTTAAATGTTTTCGAATAATAGGACAGGATTTACACCAATTTTCAAGTGTTCAAGTCTTGTCACTCAGACCCTATCGAGTGTTCATAACAGATTCAAGTTATGGACACTCGATATTTTTTTGCTTATGCTTACTTTTCAGTTAAACATTGGTTATTTCGAGCAGGTTCGCCTGCTTTTATTGTACTACGCTCGGTAAGTATTCGATGGATACGCCCTTACGTGAGTCGAGGATAGCCTTGATTTTTAATTTTTTCTATTCTATCTATTACATCAGAAATTTTACATTCTCCAAATGCGGCAACTGTACTTTTGATAGTGTTATTTAGAGGGGTATACCATCTTTCTGGCACACCATCGATTCCAACGGCTGCTCCAACAATACTGCCTACTGTTCCTGCGTTACAGTCAGTATCTATGCCACACATTGTAGCGATTGTAATACTCTTTGTATAGTCAAGCTCACCAGCGACAATTCCAAGTGTTACCATTGCCATATTGTTTATAGTTGCGGCGAATGGAAGATGACCATATTTTTCGTAAACCTTATCGGCTACCTTTTCCCAGTCCTTATATTCCTCCCACCACTCGTAAACAAGAGTTACTGCCTCATAAAGGCGTGATTTTTTAGGGATTACAGAAAGACCCGATTTAATTATTAAATCAATACTTGGATTTTTTGACATAGCGCCTGCTATTGCGCCTGCCACAAACATTCCACCATAAATTCCGTTTTTAGTTAAGCTAAATGAGCAATCAACATGTGCATCACGAGCGGCAGAGACTAAGTCGCTTGGGTGTATATAGCCCCAAAAGTCTGTACGGATTTGACCGTCGATGCATTCTCTCCAAGGGTTCAGCTTGTATGGAATTTCATTAATTTGCTCGTCTGTATCCTTAGTGTCATCAAGAGAAACCATATTAAAGTAAGCTTGGCGAGATGCACACCAGCACCAGTGATATGAGATATTGTCGAGCCAGTTCCAACCAACATCTGCACTTTTAAAGCCGTTTGGATGGGTTTCTGCCAAGTTTAGTGCGAGCAAGGTATAGTTGATATCATCATCAGGTTGAGCAAACTTAACATTGCCCTTTGTTGAATATATGCAGTCCTCACGAAGTCTTTTGTCAAGCTTTTCTGAATATGCAGAAACAAAGTCATTAAGCGGGTATTCGCCTACACTTTCAAGGTATTCCTTAATTTCTTCTTTATTCATACCCATTTCAAGCGGCTTGCCGAGAATTACAGCCGCGCACCTACCGAAAAATGCGCCCTTTAGTCTATTTTCATATTCCTCGCTTGAAAGAGGCTCTAGGCTTGGCATGGGGTCAGCTTCCTTTAAAATCTCGTCAAAACCATTTGGCTCAAGGTATGGGTAACCCTCAACTATTGATGTTTCTCTTACCTTAATTAAGTTATAATATGCCTTTTTCCAAAACTCTCTATCCTCGCCCTCATTATAGCTATCGCATTCATTTGGAAATGGCAAAAAGCCCTCAGCATCCGGACTTGGCTGAACATATTTTTCAACATCAAAGCCTTCGTCTCTTAAAGCGTCATATTCTTCTTTATATAGTGTTTTATAGTTTGCGTATCCCGGCATAATTTCCTCGTTTTTAACAAATTTTTCATTAAAATTATTGTATCATTTTGTGTATTAAATGTCAAATAAAAATGCGCTTTTTTATTGAATATTTTATTTTGCTATGGTATAATTTTATCAAACTTAGTTTTAGGGAGCAATCTTATGAAAAGCCCATTAATTACAATGACTGCTTTGGTCGGTAAGCCAAGCAAAAATGATATATTTAGCTATTTAAATAGTTTAAAAGAAAACGGCATTGAAGAGGTGCTGATTTATCCACGCTCGGGTTGCTTAATTGAATATCTAAGTGATGAATGGTTTTTAGCTATTGAAAGCTTTGTTAAATGCGCACAAGAGCTTGATATGTCAATTTGGCTCTATGATGACTTCAACTGGCCATCAGGAGATGCTAAAGGTAGAGTTTCTTCAAAAGAAGAATTTCGTTTAAAGGCAATTAAGACAAGTGGCAAGGATATAGGGCAAATAACCTCTAAATCCGTACACAACTCCGATATTTTTGGAGAAAAACACTTCCCGAATCTCTTGAATCCTCAAGCTGTTGACTACTTTATTTCTCTTACTCACGAGGAATACTATAGACGATTTGGCGATTATTTTGGTACTATAATTAAAGGTATTTTTACAGACGAGCCGTCGTTTGGTTACTGTGCAAATGATGGCGCATTACCTTATTATGAGGGAATGGAAAAGGACTACAGCGAGAAATATCAAGCAAGCTTTTTTGACGATTTATATAATCAAAACGAAAATTTTTGCAAAAATGTAATGTCGCTTGCCTCATCTCGATTTAAAGAATGCTATATAGACAAGCTTTCAAGCTGGTGCAAGTGCCACGGAATATTAATGACTGGTCATTTAATGTGCGACAATGAGCCATTTTGGTCAGTTAAGCATAATGGAGATTTTTTAAATAATCTTTCCGGATTTTTACTCCCCGGTATTGATGAAATTGCCTCTTGTTTTGATGATAGATCTGAAATGGCGCTTTTTGGTGCAATAGAATACGCATCTAACGAAAACGGCGCTATGGCAGAGCTTTTTGCTCTTGGCCCTTGCGATATGTCATATGCAAAGAAAAAATGTATGCTCTATTTGGCTGCTTCTCATAAGATTAACCACTATTTTTTGGCAATTTCTCATATGGATATATCGGGAAATTTATATGTCCGTGATTATTTCAATGATTTTGCTATAGCCCAGCCGGATTTTAGTGGAATGCGACTTCTGTCGGAGGATGCAAAAATAGCAAGTGAGTTTGCCAAAAAGGACTATACAGCTGATATCTATATAAAATTCCCTACTGATATTAGCCTAAAAAATGTATCCCGCAACTTGGATTTAACCATTCTTTTCTCTTTAATTAATGAGCTTTCTTACCATGGAATACAATGGAAATATATAACAGATGAAAAGCCGACTGACGCACCGATTGTTGAGCTTAATGAAAATCTGGAGCTTTTAATGAACAACGAGCAAATTACCCTTGAAAAGATTATTTTAATGCTTGATACGGGTGCAATAAAAGATGCGAATGGTAACTCTACAAAAGGAATTTTCAGAAGGAATTTCAACGACGGATCATCTATTATTCTTAATTTATTCGCTCCCGAGGGCAATTACATAATTGACAACGATTTTGTTTATTTAGATAAAAATGCTACAATTATTAAAAAACATATAATAGAAACAAAAAAAGAAGGGATAAATGTTCCCTTTGAAGTAAAATATTATAACCCCAATATTGTTCGCCTTATGTATTTAAATGATGCCTCAAGTGCTTTTATTAACATAGATGATAAATTCAATGTGCGTTTTGCTGTACGTAAAACCACAAGCATAAAAATTGACGGAAAGGATTTAGATTTTGATTTCGATTATAATCCTTTACCACAAGGCATACGCGAACATTATAATATCACTAAAGAAATTATGCTTCTGGGCGAAAAAATCATTGTTGAAGGTGAAAATGACTTAAAATATATGCCAAGCACTATGATAATTGGGGATTTTTCATCCAATATCATAAATGGAGATATTTGTGGCATTTCACTAACTAAACGAAAAAGTGCTATAAAGGTGGGCGAGAAAGTCTGTGACTTTGGTAAGGTTGAATTTAGTGCAAAAATAACCATACCACAAAAGGTTAATGCAATTGAGTTTTCTGGCACTAAGCTATATACGCTCCTCTATATCAACGGAAAGCTTGTTGATGAGAAAATTGCCTCTCCTTACATTTTCAATATTGATAGCAATCTTTGTGGCAAGGAAGTAGAAATAAAAATAGTACAATATTCAAGCATAGGTCCAATATTCGGAGATGTTGACTATTGGGACAAACATACTATACATTCTCAATGGCGTGGCACTCCTTCAACAGGTAAGACATTGTTTGGGTTTGACGAGATTAATTGGATATATTAAAGCAAAAAAAGAATTTGCGATTCCGCAAATTCTTTTTTTATTATTCTGCTGTGTAATTATCAAAGTAACCTTGAATAAATACAATTGGTGTTCCCTTATCTCCTGAACCAGATGTTAAGTCGCAAAGTGAACCGATAAGGTCTGTAAGACGTCTTGGAGTTGTACCCTCAGATGCCATTTTGCCAACGAGGTTGTCGTCCTTTGCCTTGATTTTTTCTTTGATAGCTTCCTTAAGCTCATCGCCAGAAAGATTAGCAAACTCATTATCCGCTAAATACTTAAGCTTAAGCTCATTTGGTGTTCCCTCAAGTCCTTGTGTGTAAGCTGGAGAAACAACCGGGTCTGCAAGCTCCCAAATCTTACCAACAGGATCCTTAAATGCACCATCACCATAAACCATAACCTCAACAACCTTGCCAGTTGCATCGAAAATGTTCTTTTGAATAGCATCAACGATAGGTTGGCAATCACGTGGGAACAATTTAACCTGATCCTCTGTTGCCTTGTTTGAGCCAAGAAGACCATAATCTGCGTTATATCCGCTACCATTGATGGAAGCATTCATAATCTCGTCAAGACCAAATACCTTTTCAGCACCTGCAGCCTTTAAGAGTCTCTTTGAACGGGCTCTTGAGTGAATGTCACAGGTAATAACATTCTTTGTATATTTAAGAACTGCGCGTGGGTCGTTAGCAAAAATAATCTCCGCCTCTGCACCACAGTCAGTAATTAGCTTTTCATAATATTCAACGTAATCGATTCCGGTAAATGTGTGCTTTTCATAACCAAAAAGCTCACGATATTTCTTGAGGTCAAGAACATCACGATATGGGTCAACGCCCTTTTCATCAAGCGCATCGAGTGAAACTAAGTGGTTTCCTACCTCGTCAGATGGGTATGAAAGCATAAGAACAATTTTCTTTGCTCCCATTGCAATACCACGTAAGCAAATAGCAAAACGATTACGGCTAAGGATTGGCAAAATAACTCCAACAGTCTCTCCACCGAGCTTTGCTTTAACGTCTGCTGCGATATCGTCAACGGATGCATAGTTTCCTTGTGCACGAGCAACGATAGCCTCTGTCATTGCAATAATATCTCTGTTTTGAATTTCAAATCCCGCATCCTTAGATGCCTCAAGTACAGACTCTGTTACAATTTTTACAATATCATCACCTTTTCTGATAATTGGTGCACGCACTCCGCGTGAAACTGTACCGACCATACGACTCATAAGTTTACACTCCTAAATTCATCGGCTTTTACCGACCTATATAATAACACATAAATTATATTCTATCACCCCCTCTTTGTCAAGTATTTTTTAATATTTTTTTGTGCAAACTTTATTTTTGCGTGTAAGCTTTTTTATTTTTCTCTTGAAGATGGGCGACACTTATGGTATAATTTTCATATAAACTTTTGGAGCGTTTTATGGATAAAAAATTTCTAAATTCATACAGCATAATGCCACTTGATATAGAGCATATTGATGAAATTTGCGACGACATCAAGGAGCAATATGAAAACGGTGTATGCTCGCTGGCTCTCTTCTCTATGACCTTAGTGCCAGAAGGAAATCCACCTGCTAATAAGGTTGATAGCCTATGCCGGAAATACAAGCTTTTCCAAGACAAATTGAATTCAATGGGACTAAAATGCGGTGTTTTAGTGCAAGCATCTGTTGGCCATGGTTGGATAATGGGCGAATTATTCCCATACCAGCCTCACGTTAATTTTGACGATGGCAAGACAAGAAGATGCGCATGTCCTATGGATGAAGGCTTCAAGGAATATATATATGGAGTTATGAAAACAATTGCATCATATAACCCAGCACACATTATGGTTGATGATGATTTTCGCACTATTTGGTATAAGGGCGAGGGCTGTGCATGTCCTTTGCATATGGATTTTTTCAACAAGCGCGCCGGTTCTAATTTTTCAAGAGAAGAGCTTTGGAAAATCGTTAATCAGAAAACCGAAGATGCAAAGAAATACACCGATATTTATATTGAAACGCAAAAGGAATCTCTCATCGATACAGCAAGGGTCATGAGAAATGGAATTGACAGTGTCAATCCAAAGCTTCACGCCTCTTATTGCTGTTGTGGAAACAATGCAGAATTTGCATATGAAATCGCCTCAATCTTAGCTGGTGAAAGCCATCCGATGGAGGTTAGAATAAACAACGGAAATTATACACCTCAAGGCTCACGATTTTTCAGTCGCGCCTTCCATCGCTGTGCAACGCAGGTATCAAAATTAAAGGGTAAGGTTGACATTATTTTAGCAGAAACTGACACCTGTCCACAAAATAGATATAGTACAAGCGCTTCGTCACTACATTCTCACTATACGGGCAGTATTTTAGAGGGTGCAAATGGTGCAAAGCATTGGATAACAAGACTATTAACCTATGAGCCTGAAAGTGGATATGCATATAGGCACGTGCTTGCCAAAAATCGAGGCTTTTATGAAAAATTAGCTGAAATTGTGCCTTCATTAAATTGGCGTGGTTGCAGAATTTACACCCCGGATACTCCCGATTTTACATATGGACGAGTTAAAGAGGAATGGGACGGATGGAGCTACTGTGTGCTTGAGCGATTAGGACTTCCTATGTATTTTTCAAGCGAAAACGGTGGTGTTGTTTGCTTTGAGGGAAATGTTGACACTCGTTTAAGCGATGATGAAATTTTAAAACTTTTAAGTGGAAATATAATTTTAGCATCCGATACAGCAAAAAATCTTGTAGACCGAGGATTCAAAGATTACATTGGTGTTGATGTTCTTGAATGGACAGGAAAGCAACCGATTTCAGAGCTTCTGCCTAATGGCAAGCGAACCAAGATTCAAATGAAGCTCAAGGAGCTTGTTCCAGTTTCTTCTGATGTTGAAATAAGCTCTCGGGTTTATACCACAGTTGACCAAGAAAGCTACGAGTATTTATTCCCCGGTGTTACAGTGTTCAAGAACAAGCTCGGTGGCACAGTAATTACATTTGCCGGCACTCCTGTCGCCGAATTTAACATTGTCGAGGCATTCTCTTTCCTTACATATTCAAGAAAGCAACAGTTAATTGAGCTTTTAAATAGTGTAAAGGAATTGCCCGTATATTATCCGGGAGATGAGGATGTTTATTTGAAGGTGGCTGATATGCCAAATGGTGATACATTTATTGCGCTATTCAACATTAGCTTAGACACTATTGAGGATGTTAAATTGGTGTGCGATTTTAATGTTTTCGCCTTCGAGATGCTTTTGCCAGACGGAAGCACAAAAAGCATTGATTTTACTTGCAAAAACAACACTTATACACTAAAAATTGACGCAAAAACACTCGACCCTGTGGTTGTTTTTGTCAAGAAATGAGGTTTAAAATGAAAGATATAAAATGGTTCAAGGAAGCAAAGTATGGACTTATGCTTCACTTTGGTCTTTACTCTATGTTAGGCGGCGTTTATAAGGGTGAACGATCACACAATTATTCAGAATGGATTCAGTCTGCTTGCGCAATACCTAATAAAGAGATGGAAAAAATGGCAAAAGCCTTCAATCCTATCTATTTTGATGCAAAGGAATGGGTTGCTTTTGCAAAAGAGTGCGATATGAAGTATATTGTTATCACTACAAAGCACCACGATGGCTTCGCACTTTTCAAGTCAAATGCAGACCAATACAACTGTGTTGATTTTTCCGCATTCGGACGTGATATCATCAAAGAATTGTCAGAGGAGTGTCGCAAAAACGGTTTAAAATTTGGAATTTACTATTCACAAGATTTAGACTGGCATGAAAAAAATGGTGGAGGCTATACGCATGAGCCTGTTGGTTGTGCAGGAGTTTCATGGGACAATTCGTGGGATTTTCCAAATAAAGAGGAAAAAGACTTCAATATCACATATAAAAACAAGATTTTGCCACAAATTACTGAAATTATGACGAGCTATGGTGAAATAGCCCTTGCTTGGTTCGACATGCCAATGACCTTAACAATGGAACAAAGCGAGGAAATTTACAATCTTGTAAAAAAATATCAACCATCTTGTCTTATCAACTCACGCCTTGGAAACGGAAAATATGACTATGTTTCGCTTGGTGACAACGAAATACCAAATGAAGTTACAGATCCAATCGAAGCCGAAATTGACTACAACTCTATTGAGGGCTTCAAGCCTTCTCCATATGGATTTTACGAATCCGCTTGTACTTTAAACGACTCGTGGGGATATAATTCCTGGGACCATAACTGGAAAAGCTCAAAAACAATCTACGAAAATAAAAAGCGCCTAAATGGATTAGGCATCAACTACTTAATAAATATCAGCCCTGATCATTTAGGTAGATTCCCGCTTGAAGCACAAGAAATTTTAAAAGGCGTAAAAGAGCTTGAAAAAAATGATTAAAAAAGGACACCCTTTGGTGCCCTTTTTATTTTGATTCTAATTTTGAATATGTTTTTTGCATAAACTTATCAGAAAAGACGATAAATCTTTCGTGTGTTCCTTCTCCAATGAGTCCACATTCATCGTATGCTTTTATCGAAAAACAGACACGTCTCCCGTCGATTTCGGTAATTTCAGCCTCAACTGTGATTTCCATACCAACAGGCGTTGCACTTAAATGCTTGACATTTAATAACGTTCCAACAGATGATGAACCAGCTTCTAAATCTTTGCTTATGCATTTATATGAGCACTCTTCCATAAGCGCAATCATACGGGGAGTTGCAAGAACCAAAAGCTCGCCACTGCCAAACACCTTAGCAGTGTCATTCTCCGTCACTTTCGTTTTTATTTGATTCCTCTGCCCTATTTGCATTTTCAATCACCTCTGCTTGTGTTTTTACTATTGTTCTTGATTTCCAAACCTTTTGGAACAAGAAAATCATTGCTTGAAGCGGTGCGCCAATTATAAATATGAACCAAATCATATGTCCGCTAATGCTTGTAAAGAACAATACGTGTAGTACAGTTGCGCAAATTGCTGTCCACAGTGTGACAGAAGCGAGAACGAAATGCACAACCCAATTGAATGTTTTTCTTGCAATAAGCATAACCACTCCACAAGAAAACGGAAGTGCCCATATAAAGCAAATCCAAAGCACTTGTCTTGGCTCGGTTAACAGGTTAACCGTAAACCAAATCGTTGCAAAAAGCCATACTGCAACACCAGCGAGGGTGCACATCCAAACGAAATACATTCTTCTGTGCTTATTATTCTCCTCCACCTGCGAGGCGGTACATTCTTCACCAACCAAATCATTCATGGTAATACCATAGAACTGACAAATCTCATAAAGCACATTTAAATCAGGCAAGGTATCGCCCTTTTCCCATCTTGAAATTGCTTTATCAGAATAATTAAGCTTTTCTGCAAGCTCAGCTTGAGTAATTCCGCGTTGTTTGCGAAGTGCACCCAGATTTGCTGAAACCTGAGATTTAATATCCTTCATAAATCCTCCACAAGGATTTTGGAAACCTCCAAAATCATGTAAGTAAATTTTACCATATAATATTTTTTATATATTATAGCGCAAATATATATAAAAATCAAGTGTTTTTTGCAAATTCTACAATTTGTGGAGTTGGTTTTCTCACATTTTAAGAGTTCAAAGATAAAACTTTAGACCCGAAAACACAATATGTCCTTTACTAAGATTCGCTCCTTTGATATTATAATGTACGTAATAAGGACCTGTCGGTTCAAATTTCAAAGGAGGTTTGCAAATTGAAAAAGCGCAAGGTTATTTATTACCAAGACGAGCTAAACGATGAGTTTTCAACTGCTGAAATCAAAGCGCGCCCGATTGATGATAATTATAAATATATACGCGACGCTTCATTTTTTGGTAAAATCAAGCATTGGTTTTGGCTTAGAATCTTTTTCACCCCCATTGCTACCTTCTATTCGAAGTTTATTGCAAAACAAAAAATTGTCAACAAGGGACTTCTAAAAAAATTCAAATTCACCGGATATTTCCTTTACGGAAATCATACGCACGACTTAGGTGATGCTTTGATTCCTCATTTTGCAAATTTCCCCAAGCACAATTATTTAATAGTTCATGCAAATAATGTGTCTATGCCGTTTCTCGGCAAGATAACACCACACGTTGGTGCTCTCCCTTTGCCTGACACAAAGGGCGCTTATAAAAACTTCATTTCAGCCATTGACCAAAGGATTCGCGAAAAAAATTGCATAATTATTTATCCAGAGGCTCATATTTGGCCTTATTACACAAAAATTAGACCATTTACAGATGTATCATTTACCTACCCTATCAAGCTTGATGTTCCAACCTTCTGCTTTACAAACACCTATCAAAAAAGAAGGTTTTCGAAAAAGCCAAGAGTTGTCACCTACATTGATGGACCATTTTATGCAAACACCGATCTTTCTCCAAAGGAGCAAAGAAAGCACCTAAGAGATCAGGTTTATGAATGCATGTGTGAAAGAGCGAAAAATTCGAATGTCGAGTATATAAAGTACATAAAAAAGGAGGAGGATGCTATCAATGATTAACGTTTTATATTGTGGAAACGACAAGGTTTTTGACGGCATGCTTACCTGCTCTCTTTCCATTCTAAAGCGAAGTCGATTAGATGAACCGATCACTTTCTATGTTTTCACTATGGATGTTTCGAGAATAAAGAGTGATTATACAGTCATTAGTGATGAAAAAATCAAATATTTCGAAGATGTAATCAAGGAATACAATCCTGAAAACAGAGCTGTTAAAATTGATGTAACAGACATATATGAAAAGGAATTTGGTGGTTGTCCTAATGAAAGCGCGTACTGCTCTCCATACACATTGATTCGATTATTTGCTGATATGGTTGACTTACCTGACAAAATACTTTATCTTGATGTTGATATTATGTTTGCACGCGATATTCATTTGTTATACGATATTGATATTAGCGATTATGAATATGCAGCAGCAAAGGATCACTATGGTAAGTTTTTAATAAATCCGCATTATATAAATGCTGGCGTGCTTCTTTTCAACCTTAAAAAGATGAAGGAAACAGGCTTGCTCGAAAAAGCGCGTGAGCTTATAAGAACTAAAAAGCTTACATTTGCCGACCAAAGCGCAATCATTCGTTCAACAACAAAAAGAAAGCTATTGTCCCAACGATTTAATGACCAAAAATTTTTATATAAAAAAACCGTTATAAGACATTTTTCAAAAAGACTATTTTGGTTGCCATATCCACACACCGATAACATTAAGCAATGGCATATCAGTCGTGTGCACAAGAAATTCAAATATTATTGCTTTGACGACGTATTATACGAATATATTTACTTAAAAACTAAATTTGACAGGGAGTTTTCAAAAAATGACAAATAAAACTATTCCAATTTTCTATGCGTGTGATGATGCTTTTGTTAAATATACCATTGTTTCAATTTCATCTATGATAAAAAATGCATCGAAGGACCATAAATACCACATTCATATCCTTCACACTGAAATTTCTGATGAAATGAAGAAAAAAACATTAGCTTTAGCTAATGAAAACTTTGAAATCAGCTTCGAGCACGTTGGTAAATACTTAAAATCCATTTCCAAAAAGCTCCCCTTGCGTCACTATTATTCTAAAACAACATATTATCGTTTGTTTATAGCACCTATGTTTCCACAGTATGATAAGGCTATATATATTGATAGCGACATCATAGTTCAAGGCGATATTTCAAAGCTATATGAAACTGATATTTCAAAATATTTCCTCGGTGCATGCCACGAGCAAGCTATGGAGCAGGTTGATGTTTATGGCACTTATGCTGAAAAGGTTGTAGGTGTATCAAGACACGAATTTTTCAATGCCGGCATGATGCTTTTGAATACAAAGGAATTTAGAAATAATAAAATTCTTGATAAATTTATTCATTATCTTGGAGTTTACGATTTTATTGTTACCCAAGACGAGGACTACCTAAACCTTGTTTGCAAGGATAAGGTATTTTGGCTCAGCCAAGCTTGGAACACCGAGCTTACCGACGGACTTGAATATAGCTATGATGCTACCGGAGCTAACATTCTTCACTACATTATGGTAAACAAGCCTTGGCACTATCACAACTGTAGAGGTGCCGACATTTTCTGGAGCTACGCAAAGGAAACCTCGGTTTACGACGAATTAAAGGCAGAGCTTGACTCCTACACCGATGAGCAAAGACAAAGAGATAAGGAATCTGCTGAAAACTTATATCAAATGGCTATTGAGGAAACTGCGCGTGAGGACAATTTCTTAAACGTATGGGGAGATAAGCTTCCTCTTGTATAAAGGAGATTTTGATGGAAAAAAGAATTATTCCTGTGTTTTTTGCCTACAATGGTGAAAACAAGGAACAAATAACAAGCTTAGCTGAAGGCTTTTCAAAAAACGAATCCTGCGAATATAAAATGCATGTTTTATATAAGGGCAATATTGAAGGATTTGACGAGCTTGGCGCTTCACTAATTGATGTTAGCGAGCTTATCAAGGATGATAATTATAAGCTCTACAAATTCGCGATTCCTATGGTGTGCGAATACGAGAAGGCTGTCTATATAGACCCATCTATATCAGTCAATACGGATATAGTATCGCTATACGATACCGACCTAAAAACACAATATGTAGCAGGCTTTCACGATACAGCTTTTGATGGTGAAGTAACTTCAAAATACACTGAAAGTGTGCTTGGCATTTCACACCATCTTTACATAAGCGATGACGTGCTCATTTTAAACGCAAAAAAGCTCAAGGAATCAAAGGCTTATGAAAGATTCTTGCTTTACTATGATTTTTGCGAGTTTAAGGTGTCGCAATCTCAAGCGCTTTTCAATCTCACATTAAAAGACCATATCTTAATCATTGGAAATGCGTCAAGCGAGGTAAACGAAGCTGATGCTCTTAATGAAATCAACGACGAAAACTCCTTTCTTAACAAATGGAACAGAGAAAAACGCGCGAAGGATAGAGTCGATATTGTAAAAAAGATTGCTGATTTTGAAAAGGAAGGCACCTTTGACCAAGACGTTGAGGATGATGTCCCCGGCAGAATGATTATGCCTGACGAAATCGAGTATATCAAAAAGACGCCAATTGCAAAAATTAAAGCAAACATCGCCTTTAAAATGGCAAAAAAATTCTATTACAAGCTTGAAAAGCAACGCCAGGTTATTGTTGACCATGAAATTAGAGGACTTGAAAATTTCAAAAACTTAGACACTGGCGCCATAATAACCTGCAATCACTTCAATGCAATGGACAGCTTTGCAATGCACTGGACATATATGCAATCGAAGCAAAAGAAGAGAAAGCTATATAGAATTATTCGCGAGGGTAACTATACATCCTTCCCTGGATTTTTTGGTTTTTTAATGCGTAATTTCTACACATTGCCACTCTCCTCCAATCATAAAACAATGAAAAAGTTTATGGAGGCGACAAACACCTTGTTAAAAACAGGACATTTCGTTCTTGTTTATCCAGAGCAATCAATGTGGTGGAACTATCGCAAGCCAAAGCCATTAAAGCCCGGCGCATTCTCATTCGCTACTAAGAACCAAGTTCCTGTTCTTCCTATTTTCATTACAATGAAGGACTCCGACGTGCTTGGCGCTGACGGATATTACGTACAAGAATATACAATCCATATTAGCGAGCCGATATATCCAAAGCCAGAGCTTAACACCCGTGAAAATACGGAGTATATGCTCAAGGAAAACGAAAGAGTTTGGAAGGAAATATACGAACGCGAGTATCAAATGCCACTTGAATATACAACAAACACATTTGAGTTTTAAAAAAGACTGCATCAAAATGCAGTCTTTTTATTTTTAATTATTTCATCAAGTGATTTTATATACTTATATCCGCAAATATCAAGCTCAAGCATCGCCTTTTGAATTCCAAAATCAACTGTATCAATACTATGACTGTCAGAATTAACAACAAAAGGCTTCTCGCTCTCTGCAATTAAGTCAAGTAAGCAATCTGCCGGATATGGGGTTGTACGATATCCACGAGAAATTGCGCCCGTGTTTATTTCAAAAATCGCTGGCGTTTTTAAAAGCTCATAAACGGCGTTTTCAGAGGCTTTTTTGTAACGAGAATTTCCTGTATCTATAAGCGGCAAACGCTCATTAAACTTGGTTACAAGGTCAAAATGAGCTATAATATCACACTTGGTACGATTATAAAGGTCCTCTACTATCTTATAATAATCCTCACAGTATGACAAGGCATCGCCATCGTAGTGCTTATCTATATTCTCTTTTGTTGCCTGCGCGCTCAAATCAAGTGGTAAATATTTACCATCCTTTAGTATATAGTGTACAGCACCTATTACATAATCAAAGCCTTCAGTTGAACCCTCAGAATAATAATCCTGCTCGATTCCTATATAGATTTTGATTTGATCCTTGTATTTTTCCTTCAAAGCCTTCAAAGTGCTTATATATTCAGGCATTTTTTCCTTTTTTATGTCCCATTTTTCAGGAAAAGGAAGGGGGGAGTGTACAGAAAAGCCGATTTCTGCCATTCCTTTTTTAATTGCCGAAAGCACCATTTCCTCGGCGGTGTTTTTACCGTCGCAAAAGGTTGTGTGGGTATGATAGTTGGTTATTTTCATTTTGTCATCTTCTCTTGCTTTACTTTGTGGTCAATGATGTGACGAGAGCCAAGCTCCTTTTGAATATCCTCAACGCTAATGCCCATTTGAACCATAAGAACCATTGTGTGATATGCAAGATCTGCAATCTCGTAAATAGTTTCCTTTTTATCATCAGCCTTACCAGCTATAATTACCTCGGTTGACTCTTCACCAATCTTTTTAAGGATTTTATCTGTTCCCTTCTCGAAAAGATAGGTTGTATATGAGCCCTCTGGCTTATCCTTTTTACGTCCAACAAGAAGGTCATATAAGCCATTTACAGTAAACTCGTGATGGTCATCGCTTTGATAAACCTCGTTTGTAAAACAGGTATCTGTGCCTGTGTGACATGCAGGTCCCTCCTTTTCAACAACCACGGTCAACGCATCCATATCGCAATCAGCTGTTATTGAAACGATGTGTTGATAGTTACCACTTGTTTCACCCTTTAGCCACAGCTCTTTTCTTGAACGACTATAGAAGCAGGTCAATCCCTTCTCTATTGAGACTTTAAGGCTTTCCTTGTTCATATACGCAAGAGTCAAAACCTTTTTTGTGTATGCATCAACAACAATAGCAGGAATTAAGCCATCCTTGTCAAATTTAAGCTTTTCTATATCAAACATAATTATATCCTCGCTTTAATGCCATTATTTATTAGTTCTTTTTTAAGGTCGTTGATTTTGATTTCGCCAAAGTGAAAAACTGAAGCTGCCAAGCCTGCTGACATTTCAGGTATTTCTTTGAACAGGTCAATAAAATCCTTAACCGAGCCAGCGCCACCCGATGCAATAACAGGAACATTAACTGCATCACATACAAGCTTTAAAAGCTCAATATCAAAGCCGTTTTTAACACCATCAGTATCGATGGAGTTCACAACAACCTCGCCAGCGCCCATATCAACGCATTTTTTTATCCAAGAAATTGCTTCCATTCCTGTATCGTATCTTCCACCGTGCAAGAAAACATGGAATTCTCCATTTACTCTTTTAATATCAGAGGAAATAACAACACATTGGTTGCCATATTTCTTTGCAGCCTCGGTAATTAGGTCTGGGTTTTTTATTGCGCCAGAGTTAACACTAACCTTATCAGCGCCACATTTTAAAACTCTATCAAAATCCTCAATTGTGTTAATTCCACCACCAACGGTTAAAGGAATAAACACATTTTGAGCAACTAAAGTTAATATTTCTGTAAAGAGCTTCCTGCCCTCGTGCGAAGCCGTGATATCATAGAAAACAAGCTCATCTGCTCCATTTTCCGAATAATACTTCGCTAAAGTAGCCGGGTCGTTAACATCATTTATCCCCTCAAAATTAACGCCCTTTACAACTCGCCCATCTCGTACGTCAAGGCAAGGTATAATTCTTTTGGTAATCATTTTGCAACCTCAACAGCTTCCTTTAAGTCAATAGCGCCTGTATAATATGCTTTTCCTATTATTGCGCCATAAAGATTCATTTCTTTTAGTGCTTTAATATCATCAATATTAGACACTCCCCCCGATGCAATTATATCGAGAGTATATTTTTTAGATAGTTCCTTATAGAGGGCAAGATTTGTCCCCTTCATTGCTCCGTCCTTAGAAATATCTGTGCAAATTATGGTTTTTACACCTAATTTTTGCATTTTATTTAAAAATTCTTCAAGTGAATATTGGCTTTTCTCTATCCAGCCCTTTATTGCAATATAGCCGTCCTTAACGTCAGCGCCAACTGCGATTCTTTCACCATAGGTAGCTATTGCTTCCTTTAAAAAGTCCTCGTCATTTACTGCGCTTGTGCCAAGAATAACTCTGTCAGCACCGTTTTCAAGGTATGCTTTTACGGTTTTCATATCGCGAATGCCTCCGCCTATTTCCAAAAACAAATCAGCTTCACTGGCTATTCTTTTTACGACATCAAGATTTGGTGTTTCGCCAGTTTTTGCGCCCTCAAGGTCGACCACGTGGATGAATTTTGCGCCCTTTGATTGAAAATCCTTCGCTATTTCCCAAGGCTCATCGCTATAAATTGTCATTTGCTGGTAGTCGCCTTTATAAAGACGAACTGCCTTTTTATCGTATAAATCTATTGCTGGGAAAATGTTCATTTTTCCATCTCCATTTCAGAAAATGCTCTTAATATATTAAGTCCAACATTGCCGCTTTTTTCAGGGTGGAATTGGCACCCCATTACATTGCCTTTGCCAACGATTGCAGTTATATCCTTGTCATATTCAGCGTATGCAAGAAGCGAGTCATCACAATCAACTGCATAATATGAATGAACAAAATATACATAGTCGCCTTCTTTTATGTACTTAAAAAGAGGATGATTTTTCTTGAATGTCAGTGCGTTATATCCAATATGAGGTATTTGCAATTTTTCATCAATTACGCCCTGCATACCGATAACCGAGCCATTTAAAAGCCCAAGTCCATCGTGTTCGCCATATTCGTAGCTTTTCTCAAAAAGCAATTGCATACCAAGGCAAATACCCATAATTGGCTTGCCGCTTTTTGCTTCTTCAATTATTACCTTATCAAGACCAGTTTGTCTTAATTTGTCTATTGCGTCTCCAAAAGCACCAACGCCAGGTAAAATAAGCTTATCGCTTTTTCTTATAACCTCTGGGTCACTTGTAACGACTGCATCTTGTCCTATATATTTGAATGAAGATACTACGGAAAAAAGGTTTCCTATTCCATAGTCAATAATTGCTATCATTAGATTACTCCTTTTGTGGAGGGAATTTCGTCCTTGAATTTTTCGTCAATTGAAACAGCTGTTTTAAGAACGCGCCCAAACGCCTTAAATGCGCCCTCGATTATGTGATGTGAGTTTGTACCGGCTAAGGATTTTAAGTGAATTGTAATGCCACTCTCACGTGCTAAAGCCTCAAAAAACTCCTCACAAAGCTCGGTATCAAAGTCCCCTACTCTATATGATGGAATATTAAGAGTATAATATAGTCCACCTCTGCCGGAAATATCAATTGCACACAAAATTAGTGCCTCGTCCATTGGTAAAATGATATCTGCATATCTTTCTATGCCCTTCTTTTCACCTAACGCATCCTTTATTGCCTTGCCTAAGCAAATAGCAATATCCTCAGCTGTGTGGTGATAATCAACATCGGTATCACCCTTGCAATAAACATTTAAATCCATTCTTGAATGACGGGAAAAAAGGGTAAGCATATGGTCAAGAAAGCCACAGCCTGTATTTATTTCGTTTTCGCCCTTGCCATCAAGGTTAAGTGAAAGCTTAATATCTGTTTCTTTAGTTGCTCTTTCGATTTTAGCCTCTCTCATTTTACCGCCTCCAATATTTCTTTTGTTTTCTTTAAGAATATATCCATTTGCTCCTTTGTGCCAATGGTAATTCTATTAAAATCTTTAATTTTTTCAGCTTTGAAGTGGCGCACTAAAACTCCATTTTCCTTGAGCTTTAAATAAAGCTCCTCGCCGCTAATTTTATCACTTTTAGCAAAAAGGAAATTGGCGCTTGAATTAAGAACCATAAAGCCCATTTTTTCAAGCTCTATTTTAGTGTACTCACGTGATTCCATAATTTTTTTACAATTGTCCATATAATACTTGTCGTCATCTATTGCACACGCGCCTGCTACTTGGCTTATGCGATTGACGTTATATGGATTTGTTGAATATTTTATTGTGTTTAAATCGTTAATAATAGCCTTTGAGCCAATGCCAAAGCCGATTCTTGCACCCGCCATCGAGCGAGATTTGGAAAAAGTCATAGTTACTAAAAGATTTTCATACTTATGAACTAAGTCGACACAGCTTTCTGCTCCAAAATCAACATATGCCTCGTCAATCACCACCACGTTATTGGGGTTTGACTTGACAATTTCCTCAATTTGGTTACGGGAAAGCGCTAAGCCGGTTGGCGCATTTGGGTTGGCTATTACTATTGTTGTGTTTTTTGCAATATAATCGTTTACGTCGATTGAAAAATCATTCTTTAAAGGTACTTGACGATATTTAACCACATTTAAATCTGCAAAAACAGTGTAAAAGCCATAGCTTATCTCTGGGAAAAGCATTTCTCTTTGAGAATCACCATATGCCATAAACGCGAAGTTTAAAACCTCGTCACTTCCGTTAGTTACAAGCACCATATCAGGGGAAACGCCATATCTTTTGGCAATTTTCTCGGTTATGATTTTCGCCTCTGGATCGGAGTACAAATGTAGCTTTTCAGCCTCTTTTTTAACCGCTTCATATACATTTTCAGATGGCTTATATGGGGATTCATTGGTGTTTAGCTTCACATATTCCATGTCCTTTGGCTGCTCGCCTGGTGTATATGGGATGAGCGAAGAATATTTAGAACTGAAAAATCTACTCATTTTTCCTCCTTATAGATTTATACTATGAAAGCATTATTTTTCAAAACGAATTGTTGCACTCTTTGCGTGTGCGTGCAAGCCTTCCTTTTCGGCAAAGGTGGCAACCTTGTCTGCAACTCTTTCAAGTGCTTCTTTGGTATAGTAAGTAAACTGTGTTTTCTTTACAAAGTCGTCAACTGACAAAGGGGACGAAAACCTTGCACTGCCACTTGTAGGAAGTGTGTGGTTAGGGCCTGCAAAATAGTCACCAAGTGCCTCTGGGCAGTATTTACCCATAAAAATTGAGCCTGCGTGCTTAACCTTATCAAGATAATCAAAAGGATTATCAACAGCTAATTCTAAGTGCTCAGGTGCGATTTCATTTGCTATATCAATAGCGAGCATCAAGTCGTTTTCTGCCACGATTATTTTTCCGTTTTTATCAATTGAATATCTTGCAATTTCCTCACGTGGCAATAGTGGAATTTGCTTTTCAAGCTCGTCGCTTACCGCTAAAGCTAATTCGTATGAATCGGTAACCAAAACAGCACTTGCCATTTTGTCGTGTTCTGCTTGAGATAAAAGGTCTGCTGCTACGTACACTGGGTTAGCTGTTTTGTCAGCAACAACCAAAATTTCACTTGGTCCTGCTATCATATCGATAGAAACCTTGCCAAACACCTGCTTTTTAGCCTCGGCAACATATGCATTACCCGGACCTACTATTTTATCAACGCAAGGGATGGACTCAGTTCCATAAGCAAGAGCTGCAACGGCTTGTGCGCCACCGACCTTGAAAATTCTATCAACGCCAGCAATTTTTGCAGAAGCTAAAATCGCGGGATTAACCTTGCCATCCTTTGATGGTGGAGTGACCATAACTATCTCGGAGCATCCTGCAATTTTGGCAGGAATACTATCCATTAAAACAGTTGAAGGATACGCGGCTGTGCCACCTGGAACGTAAAGTCCAACCTTTTCAATAGGGGTAACCTTTTGTCCCACGACAACTCCATTTTCCTCTTTTATTTTAAAGCCATCTCTTACTTGATTTTTGTGGAAACGAGTGATGTTTTCCTTCGCTTCCTTGACAATCTCAATAAACTCAGGATCAACGCTGTTAAACGCATCTTCAATTTCCTTTTCACTAACCTCTAAAGAGGAAAGGGTAACCTTATCAAATTTTTCTGCGTATTCAAAAAGCGCCTTGTCACCATTTTGCTTTACATTTTCAATTATTGCGCTAACAACAGCTTCAACACCTGAGGCTATATTGTCGCGCGCAAAGATTTCATTATTTGAAACCTCGCCATACTTATATATCTTAATCATTATCCTTTACCTGCTCTGCCAAAAACTCTGCAATTTTCTCAATTTCCGCGGTTTTGAATTTAAAGCTTGCCTTGTTGGCAATTAAACGTGCTGAAATTGGGAAAATCTCCTCCTTAACCTCAAGGTCATTTTCCTTTAAGGTTGTTCCTGTTTCAACGATATCAACAATAACATCGGAAAGTCCTAAAATAGGAGCAATTTCGATTGAACCATTTAACTTGATAATATCAATGTCGCGGCATTTGCCAGAATAATACTTCTTTGCAACATTAACGAATTTTGTTGCAACCTTTAAGGTTTGGGTGTTATCGTCATAAAAGTCCTTTTTGCCTGCTACTGCCATACGGCATTTACCTATATTAAGGTCCAACAGCTCATATACATCCGGCTCATATTCAAGCAAAATATCCTTTCCACAAACGCCAATGTCGGCAGCGCCTCTTTCAACGTAAATCGAAACGTCGGATGGCTTAACCCAGAAATATCTAACTCCCTTTTCTTCGTTTTCGAAAATGAGTTTTCTGTTGTTTTCAAGTATAGAAGGACACTCGTAACCACAGAGGGCAAACATTTTATATACCTTTTCACCAAGTCTGCCCTTGGGAAGTGCAACGTTAATCATTATAAATTCCTCAAATTTCTACTATTTCTTTATATCTAAGTTTTTCGGGGATTGATTTTTGCGCGCTCACGCTTTTACCCATATTATTGAGTCTTTCAATCTCCTTGGTCAAAGCCTCTATCTTTGTATTTTCTGAATACAAAAGCAAGGTATCAACATCAAATTTACTTTGTGCTTCGTTTATGCCCTCAAGCAAATCGGTATAAATTGCAAAGCCGATACCATTTGAGCGTCTGCCCATTTTCGAAAGAAGCTTATCATAGCTTCCACCGAACAGAACACACTCGGAAACTCCACTTAAAAAGCCATTGAACACAATGCCATTATAATAATTCATATCGTTTACAATTGAAAAATCAATAGAGACACTACCATCTAAAAGCGCTACTAATTCCTTTAATTCATTTGTAGCAAGCTTGAATTCCTCATTTACATCCATTTTGTCTAGACGTGAAAGAACAGAAGTTGGCTCACCATAAATAGAAATAAATTCGCAAAGGAGATCGGTTTTTTTCTTTTCAATACCATATTTTTGTGAAACAGCCTTTATCTCATGCTTGCTTTTCTTTTTGATTGAGTCAAGCACCTCTTGTCTAAATTCCTCATTTGTGCTCACGCTATCGATAAGCGAGGAAAGAATTCCCATATGTGAAATTTCAAGCACATAGTCAGACGAAACCGTTTCAAGGCTCTTTTTAGCAAGGGTAATAACCTCATAGGTATCATATAGGTCAAGATCGCCAACACATTCAAGACCTGTTTGCATTATTTCCTTATATTCTCTTGTTTTGCCAGAAATACGATAGACGTTTTCGCTATAATAAACCTTGTTTTTTACGCCCTTGCTCTCCGCTGCATTTTTTATAATCGACAAGGTAACATCAGGCTTCAAGGCAAGAAGCTTTCCATGTGTGTCAGTAAAGGTGATAACGCCCTCACCAATTAAAAACTCCTTGTTTTTAGCGTATAAATCATATTCCTCAAATTTATTCATTTTATATGGCAAGTAGCCGTATTTTGAATAAAGTGCACGAAGGGATAATATAATTTTTTCTTCATTTTTTAAGTAATTAATCACTTTTTCGCCTCTTCCATTCTATCAAGAATCATAGAATAACCACCATCACCATATTCAAGGCATCTGTTAACACGGCTGATTGTTGCTGTGCTCATGCCTGTTTCCTTGGTAATAACTGCGTAGTTTATTCCTTCTCTTAGCATTTTTGCAGCCTTCAATCTTTGGGCAATTTCCAAAACCTCCTTGATTGTACAAGCATCACCAAAAAATTTATAGCATTCATCAACTGTTTTCAAGGATAAAATTGCTTCGAAAAGCTCCTCAACCTCTTTTGTGTGTAATTTACTCATTATTATTCCTTCCTTTTAATCGAAATTTAAAATACTTTTCGACTTTATCACTTTAGTGTACTAAAGTATTATAATACTTTTAAATATATTTGTCAATAGATTTTATATTATTTATATATAAAAAAGAAAACCGCACACTTGTGCGGTTTTCAATCTGTTATTTTATTCTGTTGAAATTACAATGCTTTTCTTTGTTGCGGTATCACTTGCGGTTTCACAGATATATGAAATATCCGAGCCGACAATTGCATATGCGTTACAATAAAGTGATGTTGTCTTATTTATGCCTGTAATTTTAATTTCAAAGTTTATATAATTCTTTCCTGTGAAATTAACAACTGCTGTTGAAGAATTTGCCACAAGCTTGCCTTCTTCATCAAGTGAAAGTGGTTTCCCACTTTCATCCAGGGCAATTCCTGCAAGAAGACCGTATTTAACAGTGCTGTTTGAAAGCTCCTCGTATCTATCGAGAGCATCTAAATTCACCGACACTCTATAACCCAACGAGCCTGATTCATTTTCGTTTTCAGTATATCCGAGAGGTAAGAATATTGTTGGAATATCCTCGCTTGCTTCAACTGTTTTACAAAACTCGCAGGTATATGAAGCAACGATTGTTTCTGAAACGTTTATTTTATTGCCGTCTTCGCCAGCAAATAGCCAAGTGCTTTTATGGATTGGATTTTCGAAAAGCGAAACGTTATCGCATCTTGAACAAAGACCGCAGCAATCATTACCCTCTATCTTTTGTGGGTTATGCTCACTGCCGTAAAACGCATCGCATTCATTGTAGCCGTAAACAATGTAATAACCTGTTGCACCTTCTCCAACCTTTTTGCCTGTTAGTGTTTCATACTCAGCTTCTGTGCAAACGGTTGCATTATATATTCTTGAAAGACCAACGCAATTTTCACCCGTTGCCGCGTCCGCCGCCTTAAATCTTGCTTGAAGATCAAGTGCCTCATCCTTTGTGCCTGTAAATACGAATGTAATGTTCTTGGGGTTGTTGCTGGTTCCACTAACGCCGTTTGTTTGGGCGCCTGCCCAGTGGAACATATTTGATGGTGGCTCACTTTCTACGTTTGACGCATAGAAGGTGGCAGGTAAATACCAAGTTGAGCCGCTTGTTGCACAGTCGGACATAGCTCCGTTCATTGTTTGAAGGCTTGCTCCAAAAACGATGGTTTTTAGTTTCGAGCATGAAGCAAATGCGCCTCCACCTATGTGTGTAACGCTATTTGGAAATACCAACTTTTCAAGTGACGAGCAGCTTTGGAAAAAGTTATTAGGAATATTGCTTACAGAATAGCCCTTATCAAACGTAACCTCTTTAAGTGAGGAGCATTTTGCAAAGTGGTTTGTACCGGTATATTCCGTCAAGCTTGCGGGGATGTTGATTTTTTCAATTCCCGTGTTTTGCTCGAAGCAACCCCAGTTAAACTTATAAACTTGAGAGTCGGACGGGAAATAAACCTCTTTTAGGTTATTGTTTTTTCCATAATTGAAGAGTCCGCTTACGATAACCTTAACCGTGTTTGGAATTTCAATTCTGATAACACTTGAAATACCGTACGATTTTTCAAAGGCTGTATTGATTTTATCAAAATTGTAGCCCATATCTCCCTTATCTGTAACGATATACTGAGAAGGGTAAGTATGGTACTCTTCTCCGTCATAAAGCACTACTCTTGCCTTTGTGTCCGTTGACATCCCTTCCAAATCAATTGTCGTGCTTGTTTCAACCGTACCAAACTCATTGGTTGCTGCGGCGCTGATTGAAATTACAAATAAAGACGTAAAAACCAATGTAAGTACTGCGAATAAAATTATACGTTTTTTCATTGTTTTTCCTCCTTAAAATAGAAACTATTTGACACGTTCCTGTTTTTATGATAGAATATTATCATAACAAATGAAAGAATTATTTTGCAAAACATTAGCACTATTCGGTTTTTTGGAGGATTTATGAAAAGCTCACTTTATTATATCGACCGCCCGTCGACGGGAACAAGAAACACAGGTGCGTTTTATGGCAACTACGAGTCACATGATGCTCCGCTTCTATTAAACTGTGCAAGCTGCTGTAATACTCACGCTCAACACACCAATATAAATAAAAAAGGGCGTCTTGACTACTATTTGATATATTTAATTAACGGCAAACTAGACGCAAACACGCCAAGCGGACAGGCAATTATAAACGAGGGCGAAATGATTGTTATTCCACCGGGGCAAAGCTATAAAATTTGGTGCTCGGGAGAAACGATATACTTTTTATGTGTTCATTTCACCGGCACAGAGGTTGAAAAAATGCTATCCGAAAACGGAATTTCGCTTTTCCCAAGCAAAAACCGTCTTAACCTAAACAATCATATGCAATTACGCTTTAAAACAATTTTCGAGGCCTTTGCAAAGGATGACGAGTTTAGAGAAAGAGAGCTCTCACTTTTGCTTGAGCGTTTGTTTATCGAAGCGGGACGAGCAATAAAGAAATATGAAAGCAACAGCTTTTCTATGTCTAGGTCAATAAGGTTTTTAAACGAGAACTTTACAGAGCAAATAAGCATTCAAGTTCTTGCAAAAATGGAAGCTATGTGCATTACTGTATACAACAAACGCTTCAAAAAGCAAATGGGTATGACTCCGTCTAAATATATAATCGAATTACGTATGCGTATGGCTATTCAACTGCTTGAAACGAGTAATTTGTCCATCAAAGAAATAAGCTCAACGTGTGGATATGCAAACTTTAATTTTTTCGCAAGGCTTTTCAAAAAGCATACGGGATTTTCCCCAACCGGATATAGAAAATCATTAACTAACAATTAAAAAAGTCGCACACGGGGTGCGACTTTTTGTTTTTTATTTGTGCAAATCAACCGATTTTATTTCTTTCAATCCCTCAGTCGCTTTGCGACAGCTCCGCACAAGGCATACCCAACAAGGGGCACCTTTACAAAGGAGCCGTGATTTTCTATTTTTATTCTGTTACAATTACAACATCCTTCTTTGTTGCGGTTTCGCTTGCCGTATCGCAAATATATGATACATTTGTGCCGACAACAGCATATGCGTTACAATAAAGTGAGGTTGTTTTATTTATGCCTGTGATTTTAATTTCAAAGTTTGTATAATTCTTTCCTGTGAAATTAACAACTGCTGTTGAAGAATTTGCCACAAGCTTGCCTTCTTCATCAAGTGAAAGTGGTTTTCCACCAACTGCATCTGATGCAATTCCTGCAAGCAAGCCATACTGAACTGTTTCGCCAGACAATTCTTCATATCTTTCAAGCGCCTTGTGGTTGATTGAAACCTCATATCCAAGGAATGGCTCACCAGTTTCTGGTTGAGTATATCCAATTGGAATAAATATTGCTGAGATTTCTTCTGTTGTGTTTATTGTGCCACAAGCCTCGCACTTATATGTTGCTATAATCTTTGCTGTAACATTCACTGCTTCACCATTTTCGTCAGCAAAGTTCCAAACGTCTATGTGAGTTGGGTTTTCAAGAATTGCTGTTTCTTGACATCTTGTGCATACGCCTTGGCAACCATTGATTGCTTCAGCCGCGTGAGTACCTTCATAGAAAGCTTGGCAGGTGTTATAGCCGTAAACTACGTAATTTTTCTTTTCATTAGCTGCAAGATCCTTATAGTATTGATCATCCTTTGTTGAATCCCATTCAACAGCGGTAGCGTTTATGAACTTGCCATTATTTGTAAGAGTTGTAAGTACAGTCTTTAGTTCTTCATATTGTGTTTGGTTGCCTGTATAGAATATTACCATTCCGGTTGAACCGCTTGCAAACAAATGCGAGCCCGTTGTTGGTACCATTGTTTCGCTCATATATACGTATTTTAGTGAATTGCAACCGTAAAGCATGCTTTGAACGTTATATTCCGTCAAGCCTTTACCTGCGTTAGCACCTAAACGAACGGTTTCAAGTCCGCTACAATACATAAACACATTGTTTCCGAGATTTACAACCGAGTTGGGAATTGTTATTTCCTTCAAGGCTGTGCAGCTGTTAAAGGAGTTTTGTTGAATAGTTTCAAGCTTTGAGTTTTCAGCAAAATCAACATCAACAAGAGAAACACATTCATAGAATGGAAATCCGTCATTTGAATGTCCGTTTGAATAAATAATAGTTACGTTTGCAGGAATATCTACCGAAAACAGATTCTTCGCCTTATAAAACGCTACTGCCGAAATACTTTCAAATGGAGCTTCGTCAGGAATTGAACAATCAATTACCGGTGTAGACTGACAAACGCGTCTTGGCAACTCGGTTAGAGTGTTTGGCAAGGTAAGATACAAAAGATTACTTTTATCAGTTGCAAAATCGTATGTATTACCATATCCATCACCAGAAAGATTAAGTGTTAAAATACCGGAATTGTTTGGAAAATATACGCTAACCAAGCTAAGCTCTTTTTCCGTATTAACATACTTATAAACACCAGCATCGGAAAGTGATGCGTGCTCACCGGTTGTATCAAGCGTCAAGAAGCTTGCAACTGTATGCACTGTGTCTGTTTCTGTGGTTTCGGTGCTAACAATATACCAAGTCAATGCGTTACCGCTTTCATCGGTATTTGGGAAGCTACCCTCGTAGCTGTCGAAAATGCGGTCTGCGTTTTCATCAACCCCTGTAAAAAGCGTTGTACCGTCTGCTGTTTTATAGAGGATTGCAGCAGAGGATGCAACTGCAAACATTAATGCGAGCATAGATACAAGCACCAAGGTTAAAAGAATTTTCTTTTTCATAAAAATTACTCCTTAAAATATTATTCGTAATAGATTACGCTATAATATTAACACAAGTGTGGAAAACTGTCAAGTTGAACAAAAAAAAAAAAAAAAAATGAATTGATTTTGTTAATAATGCACAAAAAATGTATCAAACATTAGCGTAATAAAAGATTTTTAAGAAAAAAATTTGGTTATAATTAACAAACAAATAGAATATGTGAATTTTTTGTAAATTCAGTGTTTTTAGAGATTCTATCGCTATCGCTCCAGAATGACATATAAGGCAGCATCGAATCTATCGTTAATATTCGAAAGAATCAAAAATGCAAGCAACTCACAGGAGTATCCAATAAAAAAGCCGCACCCTGTGTGCGACTTTTTTTATTTTTGAATTTGTGCAAATTAGCTAAGATTAGATTTCTACAACTTGTGTTGCATTCGTTTTTCTAACTATAACTCCACTGTAAACGCGTCACTTGGCAGGGTACAAGAGGAGTTGACCTACAAAAGCGGGAGGAGCAAGCCCCTCCCCTACAGTCGGAATGATAAATTATTTTATAACTGCAATTAGCTCTACCTCACAAAGAGCGCCCTTTGGTAGGTCCTTTACTGCAACACAGCTTCTTGCTGGTTTTGAAACAAAGTATTTTGCATATACCTCATTAAAGGCAGCAAAGTCGGAAATACTTGCTAGGAAGCAAGTAGTTTTTACTACATTTTCAAAGCTTGTGCCAGCCTCCGCTAAAACTGCACCGAGGTTTTTCATTACTTGCTCGGTTTGGGCTGTGATGTCAGCAGCTTCTATTGCTCCAGTTTCTGGGTTGATTGGAATTTGACCAGAGGTAAATAGCATATCTCCACAAATGATTGCTTGTGAGTATGGTCCTATTGCACCCGGTGCTTTTTCTGTTGATACTTTTTTTAACATAGTTTTCTCCTTTAAATTTCCACCTCATCCGTCGCTAAAGCGACACCTTCCCCTCAAGGTGAAGGCTCAAAATGTATTTTCACAAACTAGTATGTATTTATAGTAGTTTAAACCCAAAGTCGGTTAAGGCTTTTTTGATTTCGTTAATATGTTCGTAGTTACGGGTTTCAAGCATAATACGTAGGTAGCAGCCTGTAACGTCTGAGCCCTCGTTTGCTCTTTCGTGGTGTACTGAAATTACATTGCCACCGAGGTCGGCAATAATTCGTGAAACATTCTTTAATTGTCCCGGCTTATCGGCAAGCTCAATCATAAGCTGAGCTGTTCTGCCAGACATCAAAAGACCTCGTTTTATAACACGAGAAAGGATTGTAACGTCTATGTTACCTCCGGACAAAAGACATACTGTCTTTTTGCCCTCTATATCAAGCTTACCAAACATAGCGGCAGCGACGGAGGTTGCACCAGCGCCCTCAGTTACAAGCTTATGCTTTTCCATAAGTGCAAGGATAGCTGCTGAAATTTCATCATCTGTTACGGTTACAATTTCATCAACATATTTTGAGCAGATTTCATATGTAAGGTCGCCAGGCTTTTTAACAGCGATACCATCTGCAATAGTAGAAACTGAAGGCAACTCTTCAATTTGTCCGTCTTTTAAGGATTTGTACATTGAAGGTGCGCCTGTAGCTTGAACACCATAAACCTTTACGTGTGGCTTTAGTGTCTTTAGGGTATACGCAATACCTGAGATGAGTCCGCCTCCACCAATTGGCACAATAACTGCGTCCATATCCGGTAATTGCTCGATGAGTTCAAGAGCTATTGTTCCTTGACCTGCTATTACATCCTCATCGTTAAATGGGTGAATAAAGGTATAGCCCATATTATCACGAAGCTCAAGCGCTTTATTGTAGGCATCGTCATAAACGCCCTCAACTAAGCAAACCTCAGCTCCATAGCTTTTAGTTGCTTCAATTTTAGAAATAGGTGCACCGTCGGGGAGGCAAATTGTTGCCTTAATGCCGTTTTTCTGCGCAGCGAGAGCAACGCCCTGTGCGTGGTTACCGGCTGAGCAAGCAACAACTCCCTTAGCCTTCTCTGCTTCGCTTAATTTGGACATTTTATAGTAGGCGCCTCTTACCTTAAACGAACCTGTGATTTGTAGATTTTCAGTTTTTAGATATAATTCAGTACCCTCTGCTAACTTTGGAGCACGAATAATATCTGTTTGGCGAATTACATTTTTTAGAGCGTAATTTGCGCGATATACATTGTCTATTGTCAACATATGATTTTTTCCTTTTCGTTTGGAATTACATTAAGCTATCTATAAATTGCTCAGCACATCTTGCAGAGCGATAGCCACGGCTAAGTGCGAATGCCTCTGCCTTTATTTGAAGCTCTGCCTCATCCATTTTTACATTATTTCTCTTAGCAAGCTCTTTAACAATTTCAAGATAAAGTGGCTTAGATGGCTTTGCAAACAAAATTGTCAAGCCAAAGCGCTCAGAAAGTGAAAGCGTTTCTTGAACGGTGTCGTTTCTATGAACGTCATCCCCTTCTCTATCTCCAAAGGTTTCCTTTACTATATGACGGCGATTTGAGGTTGCATAAATTACTGCATTTTTTGCCTTTGCACTTGCTGAGCCCTCAAGTGTTGCCTTTAGCATGCTAAAATTGTCATCGTTCTTATTAAATGAAAGGTCATCAATAAATATAATGAATTTGAGTGGGTTTTTTGAAATTTGCGCCATAATTTTGGGAAGCAGCAATAGCTGATTTTTCCTCACCTCAATCAGGCGAATACCATTTTCAAACAAGTGATTTGCAACTGCCTTTACAGTTGAAGATTTGCCTGTACCGGCATCACCATATAAAAGAATGTTGGCAGCCGGACGATTTTCAAGGAAAGCTATTGTGTTGTCAAGCACCTTTTGTCTTTCCTCTTGATAGCCGATAAAGGTATCTATTGCTGTTTCATCGGCACTTTCAATAGGAACAATCTCGCCAGAATCGGTTGATGCAAACATACAGTTTGAAGCGAAGATGCCATAGCCGTATTTTTCGATGCTCGCAAGTCTTTGCTTATATAGCTTTGAAATATCTGCTTTATCTGAATCAAATTCAGGGATTTTTGTTCCGATTCCCATATCAATTGCAAAGCTGTTTGCACTTAGAGATGCAAAGTCATTAAGCACGGAAAGCTCGAAATTAAGTGCGTTTTCAATATTCTTATTAATCTCTTGACCCCAAGCAACCGACTTTACATAAACGTTTTCATTCTCAAAAAGTGCGTTTTGAACACATTTTGAGATGTTTCCACCGTTTTTATATATTTCGGCAACAAAGGCGCCATATTTTTTTATTTTTTCTTTCTTATTCTCTTCCTCGCAGTACTCGAAAAAGCTCTTAAATATAGGTGCTTTTAAGATTCCACGTGTTACTGAGAAAACGCAGAGCGAGGAATATATATCATTTATTTTTGACATTTTATGCCTCTATATTAGATATTTTCTATGATTTTTTGTGTAGCTTCAGTTGTGCTTAGGTATTCTCCACCGTGAGATAGGTCTGCTGTGCGATAACCGTCATTTAAGAATTTATCAACTGCATTTACAATCGCATCGCTTTCCTCTTTGAGTGAGAACGCATAAAGAAGCATCATAGCGCCTGAAAGAATGGTCGCGATTGGATTTGCTATATTCTTGCCGGCAATATCTGGGGCTGAGCCGTGAATTGGCTCATAAAGTCCCACAGTAGTGTTTCCAAGGGATGCTGATGGAAGCATACCTATTGAGCCTGTAATTTGTGAAGCCTCGTCGGAAAGAATATCTCCAAACATATTTGTAGTTACAATTACGTCAAATTGCGCAGGGTTACGAACTAATTGCATAGCTGCGTTATCAACGAGCATATCGGCAACTTGTACATCCGGGTAGTCCTTTTCCATTTCGTGAACTATCTTTCTCCAGAGTCTTGAGGAATCAAGAACATTTGCCTTGTCAATGCTTGTTAGCTTTCCGTTTCTCTTCTTTGCTGACTCGTAAGCCACCTTACATATTCTTTCAATTTCCATACGTGAGTAGCATTCTGTATCGTATGCCTCCTCACCATATTTACCCTCGCGCATTCCACGCTCACCAAAGTAAATTCCACCTGTAAGCTCACGCACGATTAAAATGTCAAAGCCATTTTCAACGATATCAGAACGAAGTGGGCAGTCTCCTTTTAAAGCTGGGTAAAGCTTTGCAGGGCGTAGGTTTGTAAAGAGTCCCATAGCCTCACGAATGCCAAGAAGTGCCTTTTCCGGACGCATATTACCTGGCAAGGTGTCCCACTTTGGTCCGCCAACAGCACCTAAAAGTACGCTGTCAGATGCTAAGCATCCCTTTACTGTTTCCTCTGGTAGTGGCTTGCCTGTTGCATCAATAGCGGCGCCACCAATAAGATATGGTGTAAAATTGAATGTGTGACCGAATTTTTTGCCAACTGCCTCTAACACCTTAACTGCACTGTCGACAATTTCAGGTCCAATTCCGTCACCCTTTAATAATGCTATATTGTATGTCATAATTTTATCCTCTTTTAGTTAAGCTCGCCTTTTTTGATGGATTCAATAAGTCCACCGTTAGTAATAATCTTTTGAATAAACTCCGGGAATGGTTGAGTTTTAAACTCTTTACCGGTTGTTAAATTGTATATAATTCCGTTGTCAAGGTCGGCTTCAACCCTGTCGCCGTCGCTTATATTGGCAACCGCCTCAGGACACTCAAGAATAGCAAGACCGATATTGATTGAGTTACGATAGAAAATTCTTGCAAAGGTATTTGCAATAACGAGTGAAATACCACTTGCCTTAATAGCGATTGGTGCGTGCTCACGGGATGAGCCACAGCCAAAGTTGTCACCAGCTACCATAATGTCGCCTACCTCTACTCTTTTGGTAAAGTCCTTATCTAAGTCCTCCATACAGTGAGATGCGAGTTCCTTGTGGTCGCTTGTGTTTAAATATCTTGCTGGGATAATTACGTCTGTATCTACATTATCGCCATATTTGATTACTTTTCCTGTAAATTTCATAATTATCCTCCTTATATTTTAGCTGGGTCAGCAATTTTACCAGCAATTGCACTTGCTGCAGCTACTGCCGGACTTGCAAGGTAAACCTCGCTTGTTACGTGTCCCATTCTACCTACAAAGTTACGGTTGGTGGTAGCAACTGCGCGCTCACCAGCGGCTAAAATGCCCATATATCCACCAAGACAAGGTCCACAGGTTGGGGTTGAAACCACACAGCCTGCATCAATAAAGATTTTTACAAGACCATTTTCAATAGCCTTTAGGTATATATCTTGAGTTGCGGGAATGATAATTGCACGAACGTTTTTAGCAATCTTTCTTCCCTTTAAAATCATTGCAGCCTCTTCAATGTCCTTGTATTGACCATTTGTGCAAGAGCCAATAACAACTTGGTCGATTGTGATATCGCCAATTTCGTCAAAGGTTTTTGTGTTTTCTGGTAGGTGTGGGAATGCAACTGTTGATTTGATAGTGGATAGGTCTATTTCATAAACCTCGTCATACTCTGCGTCCTCGTCAGCCTTATAAGAAACAATCTCGCGGTCGCTTCTCTCTTTTATATAAGCGATTGTCTCTTCATCAACCTCGAAAATACCATTTTTCGCGCCTGCCTCAATTGCCATATTGCAAATTGTTAGACGGTCATAAATTGTAAGGGATGAAACGCCCTCGCCAACGAATTCCATTGACTTGTAAAGTGCTCCGTCAACACCGATTTTACCAATGATGTGAAGGATAACATCCTTGCCAGAAACGTACTTATTGAGTTTGCCCTTCAAAATGAATTTGATTGCGCTTGGAACCTTGAACCAAGCCTTACCTGTTGCCATGCCACAAGCCATATCTGTTGAGCCAACACCAGTTGAGAAAGCACCCAAAGCGCCATATGTACAGGTGTGCGAGTCAGCGCCGATAACAACATCACCGCTAACTACAAGTCCCTTTTCAGGAAGTAGCGCGTGCTCAATACCCATTCTGCCAACGTCATAGAAGTGTGTAACCTCCTTGTCGTTACAGAACTCGCGGCACATTTTGCATTGCTCAGCAGCCTTTATATCCTTATTTGGTGCAAAGTGGTCCATAACCATAGTTACCTTTTCCTTATCATAAACCTTATCTACACCTATTTTATTAAATTCCTTAATTGCAACAGGAGAGGTAATATCATTACCTAAAACTCTATCAAGATTAACCAAGATAAGTTGTCCTGCCTCTACCTTGTCAAGCCCTGCATGGGAAGCCAAGATTTTTTGAGTCATTGTCATTGACATAATTAAAATTCCTTTCAACTTGAAATTTCTAACCGAAGCACACAGCCTTCTGTGAGCTTTGGTTAACAATCCCTCAGTCAGCAAAGCTGACAGCTCCCTTTGCAAGGGAGCCATCTTGCCCGCTTTGTTTTATCTGTTAATAATTGCGCCCTTGTCGGCACTGCTTACCATTTGTGAGTAGCGTTTTAGGTAGCCTGTTAAGTTTTCCTTTTTCTTAATTGGCATTTCTTGTTTTCTCTTAGCAAGCTCGTCGTCGCTTACCTTGAGCTCAATTTTATATTCAGGAATATTGATTGAGATAATGTCGCCATCCTTAACATATGCGATTGTACCACCACTTACAGCCTCAGGAGATACGTGTCCGATTGATGCACCACGAGTAGCACCTGAGAAGCGTCCGTCGGTAATAAGCGCAACGTCCTTATCAAGACCCATACCAGCAATTGCTGATGTTGGAGATAGCATTTCTCTCATACCAGGGCCACCACTTGGTCCCTCGTAGCGAATAACAACAACATCGCCCTTAACTATTTTGCCTGCGTAAATTGCGGCAATAGCCTCCTCCTCGCTCTCGTAAACCTTTGCAGGTCCCTCGTGAACAAGCATTTCCTTAGCTACTGCGCTTCTCTTAACCACGCATCCATCCGGAGCTAGGTTACCCTTAAGAACTGCAATACCACCAGTTTTTGAATACGGGTTATCAACTGTACGAATTACTGTTTCGTCATAGTTTTTAGCATTAGCAATATTTTCGCCAAGTGTTTTGCCAGTAGCAGTCATAACACTTGTGTCAAGAAGTCCAAGCTTATCAATTTCCTTGAGCACTGCATAAACACCACCTGCTTGATATAAATCCTCCATATATGTAGGACCAGCAGGAGCCAAATGACAGAGGTTAGGTGTCTTTTCGCTGATTTCATTTACGAAATCAAGGTCAAATTCAACGCCACACTCGTTTGCAATGGCTGGGAGGTGAAGCATACTGTTAGTTGAGCAACCAAGTGCCATATCGGCAGTGATTGCGTTTTTAATAGCTGCCTCAGTCATAATATCTCTTGGTCTGATATTTTTCTTTATAAGCTCCATAACCTGCATACCGGCATGCTTTGCAAGCTCAATTCTTGCAGAATATACAGCAGGAATTGTTCCGTTGCCGCATAAGCCCATGCCAAGGACCTCGGTTAAGCAATTCATAGAGTTTGCTGTGTACATACCCGAGCAAGAGCCACAGGTAGGACACGCCTTATTTTCAAATTCGCAGAGTCCACACTCGTCAAGTGTTCCAGCTTTATATGAGCCAACTGCCTCAAACATACTGGAAAGACTTGTCTTATGTCCGTCAACACGGCCGGCAAGCATAGGTCCACCACTAACAAAAACAGTTGGAATATTTAGTCTTGCAGCAGCCATAAGTAAGCCTGGTACGTTTTTGTCGCAGTTTGGAATCATAACAAGGCCATCAAAGCCGTGTGCCATTACCATTGCCTCAGTTGAGTCAGCAATTAAATCACGAGTAACGAGTGAATATTTCATACCAACGTGCCCCATAGCAATACCATCGCATACAGCGATAGCCGGGAACATAATTGGAGTTCCGCCTGCCATAGCAACGCCAAGCTTTACAGCCTCAGTAATTTTATCAAGGTTCATATGTCCCGGTACTATCTCATTATATGAGCTGACAATACCGATAAGGGGACGGTCAAGCTCCTCCTTGGTTAAGCCAAGTGCTTTATATAATGAACGGTGTGGGGCATTATGTGAACCATTTACAATTGTATCTTTTATCATTTTTGCACTCCGTTTATTGTTAACGGGAGGGGCAACCCCTCCCCTACAATTTTAGATTTTTGATTAGTTGTTGATAAACTTTTCTTCGTCAGCCCAGCTATATAGCTTTCTGATGTCCTTACCAACTACCTCTGATGGATGCTCAGCGGCAATCTTTCTCATTGCGTTGAAGTGAACTTGGCTACCTGCATCGCTCATATCGAGTAGGAAGTCCTTAGCGAATGTTCCGTCTTGAATGTCGGAAAGAACCTTCTTCATTGCCTTCTTTGTGTCCTCAGTAATAATCTTTGGACCTGTGATGTAGTCACCATATTCAGCTGTGTTAGAAATTGAGTATCTCATACCCTCAAAGCCACTTTGGTAAATGAGGTCAACGATAAGCTTCATCTCATGAATGCACTCAAAGTATGCGTTTCTTGGGTCATAGCCTGCCTCAACAAGTGTTTCAAAGCCTGCTTGCATAAGTGCGCAAACACCACCACAAAGAACAGCTTGCTCACCGAAGAGGTCTGTTTCTGTTTCGGTTCTAAATGTTGTTTCAAGAACGCCTGCACGTGCGCCACCAATACCGAGAGCGTAAGCAAGACCGAGTTCAAGTGCGTCGCCTGTTGCATCTTGATGAACAGCGATAAGACAAGGAACACCCTTACCTACTTGGTACTCTGAACGTACTGTGTGACCAGGGCCCTTTGGAGCAACCATTATAACGTTAACGTTCTTTGGTGGCTTAATGCAACCGAAGTGAATGTTGAAGCCGTGAGCGAACATAAGTGTTTTGCCCTCAGTAAGGTTTGGCTCAATGCTTTCCTTGTAAAGCTTTGCTTGCTTTTCGTCGTTGATAAGAATCATAATCATATCAGCATTCTTTGCTGCCTCAGCTGATGTCATTACCTTAAGGCCAGCCTTTTCAGCCTTTGCCCAGCTCTTTGAGCCCTCGTAAAGACCAACGATAACGTTAACGCCTGACTCCTTCAAGTTAAGAGCGTGAGCGTGTCCTTGTGAGCCGTAGCCGATAATTGCAACGGTTTTGCCGTTTAATTTGTTAAGATCGCAATCTTGTTGATAGTAAATGTTTGCCATGATAAATTTCTCCTTAAAATATATATCAAATTTAATTATTAGTTTTGTTTGTGGACACCTGTTTTTGTCTCCTTTGAAAGAAGGGTGCCTTCTCCTCTTTCAAGAGCAACAATACCTGTACGGCACATCTCTAAAATGCCATATGGTAGCATATATTCGATAAATGCGTTGATTTTTGTGGGGTCACCAGTTATTTCAATGCACATTTCAGTTGCTGTAAAATCAATTACCTTTGCACGATAAACATCAACTGCAGATAACACATCTGTTCTTGTTGCGGAATTGTTTTTAATTTTTATAAGAGCAAGCTCTCTTTTAATTGATGAGCTTTCCTCGATTTCCTCAACCTTTTTAACGTTGATAAGCTTACGGAGCTGATTGATTAGCTGCTCCTTTGCATATCCATCACCACTCATGCAAATAGTGATACGAGAATAGTCGGGGGATTCGGTTTCTCCAACGGTTAAGGCATCAATATTGAAGCCGCGACGAGTAAACATACTTGTTACTCTTGTAAGAACACCATATTTGTTATCAACATAAACTGCAATTACAAATTTGTTTGTCTTTCCCATCTTATTTCTCCCCCTTTTCTGTAATTATATCGTCAATTGAGCCACCTGGTGGGAGCATCGGAAGAACGAATTCATCCTTATCAATTGCCGTGTCAATAACAACAGGACCATTGATTGTAATCGCCTTTTTAAACGCCTTTTCGAATTCCTCTAAATTGGTTGCCCTCATACCTGTTGCACCAAAAGCCTCAGCGAGCTTAACAAAGTCGGTCTTTCTTTCGAGAACCGTGTTTGAAAATCTCTTGCCAAAGAATAGGTTTTGCCATTGACGAACCATACCGAGAACGCCGTTGTTACAAAGAACTATTACAAGTGGAACATTATATGTAACTGCTGTTGCAAGCTCGTTTAGGTTCATACCAAAGCTACCATCTCCAGTTACTAAAACTGTTGGGTCGTTTGTTGCAACCCTTGCACCGATTGCAGCGCCAAGACCGAAGCCCATTGTACCAAGACCACCACTTGAAACAAAGCGTCTTGTTGTATCAAATTTAGCGTATTGAGCAGCCCACATCTGGTGCTGACCAACGTCTGTTGTGATTATTGTTCTTGGCAACTTATATTTATTGATTACGTCGAACATCATCTTTGGTGTCATACGATCACCAGCTATCTTTTCAGCCTTCTTTGCGATTTCTTCTTCCTTTGCCTTGTAAGAATGAACCTCTTTTATCCATTCTGGCTTTTCGCTCTTTTCAACCTTGTCTAAAATTCTTAAAAATGAATCGCGAACATCGGCAACAATACCGAGGTCGACATTTACATTTTTATTAATCTCAGCGAAATCGGGATCAAGCTGAATAATCTTTGAATTTTTAGCAAACTTTGCTGTGTTACCTGTTGCTCTATCACTAAAGCGAACACCAACACCAATTATGAGGTCGGCGTGCTTTTGAGAAATTGAAGATGCGTAATGTCCGTGCATACCTTGCATTCCAAGGAATCTATCATAATCATCCGGAACTGCTGAAAGACCCATAAATGAGCAACCGATACAAGCATCAATTTTTTCAGCAAGCTCAATTATTTCCTTGCCCATTTTAAGACCAGCAGCGCCACCACCGATATAGATATAAGGCTTTTTAGCCTCGTTGATAAGAGCAACTGCCTCATCAATTGAAGCCTCATCTGCCTTTGGAAGTGGAATTTTTTCTACAATTCCTTGTGGCTCAAAATCATAAACCGCAACCTGAACATCCTTCGGTACGTCAACAAGAACTGGACCCGGTCTGCCTGATTTTGCGATTTGGAAAGCCTCACGAATTGAGTCTGCCAAATCCTCCACTTTATTTACAAAATAATTGTGCTTTGTTATTGGCAATGTAACGCCTGTAATATCAATTTCTTGGAATGAGTCCTTACCGATAAGTGAGCAAGGAACGTTTCCTGTAATTGCTACCATCGGGATTGAGTCAAGCATTGCTGTTGCAATACCAGTAACTAAGTTGGTAGCACCTGGGCCTGAGGTTGCAATACAAACGCCAACCTTACCCGTTGCACGTGAGTAGCCGTCTGCTGCGTGAGCAGCGCCCTGCTCGTGTGCTGTTAAGATGTGATTGATTCTATCACTATTTTTATAAAGTGCATCATAAATATTAATAACTTGTCCGCCTGGATAACCGAAAACGTCGGTGGTTCCCTGCTCAATAAGCGTATTGATAATTATCTCTGCGCCTGTCATTTTCATATTGTTTTCCTCCTTTTTGGGGGTTATTTATTTAGCATTATATTTACTGCACTTACAAGTGCCTTTACTGAGGAAACGATAATATCGCTATCAATTCCTGCACCGTAATATGCTTTATCGTTAAACTTAATGCTTACGTATGAGGATGCCTTGGAGCTTGATTTACCCTCAAGGTCGTGCTCTGTGTAGCTGTCAAATATGTAATCAATACCGATTACATCCTTTATGGCATTGGAAACGGCGTCTAAGCGTCCATTTCCCTCGGAGACTCGAACATACGAAACTCCGTTATATTTAATTGTACATTCAGCAACGATGCCACCATCCTTATCGGTATAAACTGCTCTTTCGACATCGACTGGTGTATTAACATTAACAAAATCGCGAATAAAGATGTCGTAAACCTCTTTTGGTTGGAGTTCTCTATGCTCGTGGTCTGAAATGCTCTTGACGTGGTAGCCAAACGCCTCTCTCATTTTAGGAGGTAATACGTGCTTGAATTGTGTTTCGAGTATGTAACCAATTCCACCCTTACCTGATTGAGAGTTAATTCTAATAACGTCAGCCTCATAGACTCTACCAACGTCGGTTGGGTCGATTGGAAGATATGGAACGTTCCAAATCTTATTTTCGCCCTCTCTAAACTTCATACCCTTAGCAATTGCGTCTTGGTGCGAGCCACTAAATGCAGCAAAGACAAGCTGACCGCTGTATGGCTGTCTTTCATAAACGTGCATTCTTGTAACCTTTTCATAAACCTCAGTAATTGCAGGAAGGTTTGAAAAATCAAGTCCTGGATCAACGCCCTGTGAGTACATATTAAGAGCGAGTGTAATAATGTCAACATTACCAGTTCTTTCGCCATTTCCAAAGAGCGTGCCCTCAATTCTATCGCCACCTGCTAAAAGTCCCATTTCGCTATCTGCCACAGCGCAGCCACGGTCATTGTGTGGGTGGAGCGAGATTATTACATTCTCACGACAGTTAAGGTTCTTTGACATATATTCAACCTGATTTGCATAAACGTGAGGCATTGAGTGCGAAACGGTAACAGGAAGATTGATAATAACCTTGTTATCGGGTGTCGGCTTCCAGATATTTATGACCTCGTTACAAATTTCAAGAGCAAATCCCGGCTCGGTGCCTGTAAAGCTTTCAGGAGAATATTCAAATGTAACCTTACCCTTTGCCTTTGCCTTATATTCATTACACAGATTTGCACCGAATTTGGCAATTTCAATAATTTCTTCCTTGCTTTTTTTGAAAACCTGCTCTCTTTGAGCAACAGATGTAGAGTTATATAAGTGAACAACTGCGTGCTTTGCGCCATCGATTGCCTCGAAGGTTTTAGCAATGATGTGCTCTCTTGATTGAGTAAGCACTTGAATTGTTACATCATCGGGTATTAAATTGTTTTCAATAAGTGTTCTACAAAACTCGTATTCAGTTTCAGATGCAGCTGGGAAGCCGATTTCAATTTCCTTAAATCCAACCTTGCAAAGTAGCTTAAAAAACTCCAGCTTTTCCTCAAGTGACATCGGAATAATTAAAGCTTGGTTGCCGTCACGCAAGTCAACGCTACACCAAATTGGTGGATTTTCAATTGAGTCCTTTTTCGCCCAATCCATTGTAACACCGGATGGAGCAAAATATTGTTTTGAATACTTTTTGAAATTTTCCATAGTTAAATCCTTTCTTTGAGTGAGCATGGGATGTGTAAACCGGATGCTTTAAAAACAAAAAGCCTCTTTACGCAACTATCCCTGTGCATAAAGAGACGAAGATTTCTCCGCGGTACCACTCTTACTTGACGAATAAACGCCCACTCGTGTTCTGTCAATCAACAAAACTCCTCGCTAACGGGAGGACCCGTCCAAATCTACTAGATAAAAATCGTTGGGTTGGAAACTCCAGGATGAGACAAATATATTCCCCTTATTGCCTTGCACCGTACGGCAACTCTCTTAAAAGGCTCGTATATTTTATTTCCCTTCTTTGTCTATATGCTATGTATTTTAAACTATTTATTTTAATTTGTCAATAGTTATTTTATATTTTTTTATTATATACGCAAAAAAATTTTTATATTTAGTTGATTAAGTTAACGATTTACAAAAAAAGCAAGCCGTTTGGCTTGCTTTTCCTTATTTTGTTACTGTGTGAATCCAACCGTACTTGTCTTCCTTTTTGCCCCATTGGATTCCTGTCAAGGTGTCATAAAGCTCTTGTGTTACTTTACCGATTTTTCCACCATTTACATCATATTCCTTGCCGTTATATGAGAATCTGCCGATTGGTGAAACGACTGCAGCTGTGCCACAGCCCCAAGCCTCCTCAAGCTTGCCGTTTTCAAGTGCCTCCACCAACTCGTCAACTGAAAGGAGTCTTTCATTAACCTTGTATCCCATATCCTTTAAAACAGCGATGCATGATTTTCTTGTAATACCAGGCAAGATTGAGCCTGTGAGCATTGGTGTAACAATTTCACCATCAATCTTGAACATAACATTCATAGCGCCAACCTCTTCGATATACTTTCTATGTACACCGTCAAGCCAAAGAACCTGTGAATATCCAACCCTTGCAGCCTTCTCGCCAGCTCGGTTAGATGCCGCATAGTTACCACCGCATTTAACAGCGCCAGTGCCACCCTTAACTGCTCTTACATCCTCGGATTCAATCATAATTTTAACAGGGTTGATTCCCTCTGCATAATAGCTACCACTTGGGGAAGCTATAATCATAAATGTTGCTCTTTGAACGGTATGAACACCGAGAGTTTCATCATTACCAAACATATAAGGACGAAGGTAAAGTGATGTGCCAAATGAATAAGGAACGAAGTCCTTTTCAAGCTCTACAAATGTTGTCAATGCTTGTAAAAAGTCGTTTTCATCTATTTTAGGTAGGCACATTCTTTCAGCTGAATCGTTCATTCTTCTTATGTTTTCCATAGGTCTAAACAAACGAATTTCGCCAGATTCTGTTCTGTATGCCTTTAATCCCTCAAAAATTTCAGCACCATAGTGCAAAACAGTTGATGCTGGGTGCAAGGAGATTCTGCCAAATGGCTCGATTCTTGCATTGAACCAGCCCTTACCCGCCTCATAGTCCATTACGAACATATGGTCAGAAAAGAACTTTCCAAAGCCAAGCTCATTTTCAGGAATCATTTTTTTAGGGGATGTTGTTTTAGTAATTTTAATTTCCATAGTTTTCACCTCGAATAGGCAAGGAGCATATTTCAATCTATAAGTATGATAGAAATAATCATATCACACATATTTTATCAAGTCAATATTTTTAAAGCAATTTTTCGAAAAAATTTTAGCACTTTAAAGTGATAAAATAATAAGGAAGAAAAACCAAGCCGATTTTTCTTCCCTGTTTTTTCATATAAGTAGCTTCTCAATCTCGTTAGCTGAATCGAAAACATAGGTTGCACCAGCATTTTCAAGCTCCTCTCTTGAGCCATAGCCGAAGGTTACACCTATTGAATCGATGCCGAATTTGTTTGCGCTATTGATATCAAACATACGGTCACCAACCATAATGGTTGCTTCTTTTTTTGCCCCCGATGTTTCAAATGCATATTTCATAACCTCATCCTTGGTCGCACGGGTTTTTTCATCCATTGTGGCGCCACAAGCGAAGTCGAAATATTTCATAATATCAAAATGGTTGAGAATTTTATGGGCATACTCCTCAGGCTTTGAGGTGCATAAAACAACCTTGTAGCCATTTGCCTTAAGACCTTTCAAAAGAGATTCTATTCCCTCGTAAACATAGCATTCAAAAATACCTTTTTCACGATAATATTCACGATAAATTTTTATACCCAGTGTCGCTTTTTCGTCATCAAAGCCATAAAATTCCTTGAAGGAATGAGCAAGAGGTGGTCCGATAAATTTAAGTGCCTTTTCCTTTATTTCATTTATTCCAAATTTTTTTAGCGCATATAAAACGGAATTAGACACTCCCTCGCCTGAATCTATAACTGTGCCATCCAAATCAAAGAAAACGGTGTTGTATTTTGCCATTTTTTGAGTCTCCTTATTTTGTTAAATAAATACTAACATAAAGCAATAAATTTGTCAAGAAAAAGGAGCTATACTTAAATATTTTATTTTACTATGATATTTAATATTGACTTTTCTGTTGGCTTTGATATAATATATGTCGAGATTATTTTAGGAGGTTTTTATGAAAATTCAGTTGTCTGACCATTTTACATATAAAAGACTTTTGCGCTTTTCATTCCCTTCTATTATTATGATGATTTTCACATCTATTTATGGTGTTGTTGACGGTCTTTTTGTTTCCAATTTCATAAATGATGGTGGTGCTTCATTCGAGGCTGTTAACTTTATAATGCCATATCTTATGATTTTAGGTGTGGTTGGATTTATGTTTGGCACAGGCGGTGGTGCTCTCATTGCAAAGCACTTAGGTATGGGCGAACGCGATAAAGCGAACTCTCTTTTCTCATTGTTCATTTATTTGCCCGCTATTTTGGGAGTTATTATTGCGATTATTGGATTATTTTTATTAAAGCCAATGGCTATTTTCTTGGGGGCTGAGGCCGGCTCGGAGATGCTCTCTCTTTCTTTGCGCTATGGTCAAATTTGCCTAATAGGATTACCATTTGCTATGCTACAAATGGAGTTCCAAGGACTATTTTCAACTGCCGAAAAGCCTAAGTTAGGCCTTATTTTCACTGTCGCCTCAGGTGTTACGAACATTATACTCGATGCTTTATTTATTGCCGGCTTTGGCTGGGGTGTCGAGGGCGCTGCTCTTGCTACAATTTTAGGGCAGTTTGTTGGATTTATAGGTCCTATTATTTATTTTGCAAGACCTAATTCAAGTCTTTTGCGACTTACTAAATTCAAGTTTGATGGCCGTGCTGTATGGCAAGCCTGCTCAAACGGCTCAAGTGAGCTTATGTCAAATGTTTCAATGTCGCTTGTTGGTATGCTATACAATTTTCAGCTTATCAAATACGCGCCAGATTTTGGCATTAAGGCTTATGGTGTTTTGATGTATGTCAACTTTATATTCATTTCTGTTTTTATTGGATATGTCGTTGCTGTTGCTCCTATTATTAGCTATAATTTCGGCGCGCAAAACCACAAGGAGCTCAGAAATGTTTTCAAAAAAAGCCTTGTAATAATCGGCGTTCTTTCTCTTGTTATGTTTATATCCTCAGAGCTTCTTTCCGTTCCTATGGCAAGTATTTTTATAAGGTATGATGAAGCAACAAGACTTGAAACGATTAAAGCGTTCTTGATTTACTCGTTCTCGTTTTTGTTCGCCGGCTTTGCAATTTTTGGCTCATCTTTCTTTACTGCGCTTAATAACGGCCCTATTTCAGCGCTGATATCGTTTTTGAGAACCCTGCTTTTCCAGGTTATCGCTGTTCTTGTCCTGCCACTTCTCTTTCCAGATAACTTACAGGTTGTTGGTATTTGGCTCTCCGTTGTTGTCGCAGAATTCCTTGCGCTTATAATTACATTTGTTTTCATAATTGCCAAACGAAAAAAGTATCACTATTAGTTTTTTAATAATTTTCAAATTATTTGAAATTTACTATTGACAAAACGAAAGTGCTTTGCTATAATAGTATGGCAATCGAGATGTAGCGCAGTTGGTAGCGCGCATGGTTTGGGACCATGATGCCGCAGGTTCGAATCCTGTCATCTCGACCATAAAAACGACTTACTCATTTGAGTAGGTCGTTTTTATTTTCTATGATGAACGAGGATTCGACCTTCCTTCAAGCCTTGCTTGAATCAGGTGCGCAAAATTGCCCTAAGGTGTGATAGCTTGCTAATCTAAGCCGTGGGCAATTCAACGGAACGCAGTGGAGTCATCCTGTCAGCCGACCATTTACTTTTCAAATCCCTCAGTCTGCAAAGCAGACAGCTCCCTTTACAAAGGAGCCTTTCGGGTATGCCGTTTTTATTTTCTCTGAGATGACGATTCGACCTGCCTTTGCGACTTGTCGCAAATCAGGTTCGCCTATCGACCAAGCCGAAAATAGCTTGCTGATTTGAGGCGTGGGAAGTGTTACGAGCAACATAGTTGCGATGCTTCCTGTCATCTCGACCACACGTCTCTAATTCGAACCACAGGGATTATGATGCCGAATTGGAGATTTGAAAAAAGACTACTCACACGAGTAGTCTTTTCGTTTTAATATAATATTTCAGCTTGAAAAAGCCTTTATTTCGCAAAAAAGCTTACTTTAAACAAATTCATGCTTGCATGGCCTTCCATATATATGTCAAAAACAACATCGAATTTATCCCCTTCAACCTGCTTGGGCAAAATGTGGAAGGTCTTTTCAATCATATCGCCGTTGCAATTGCTCAAAGGCATAGTGGAAACCTTTTCTTTTATTTCTACTCCATCAGACGTATATGCACGAATGGTAAGCCAATGTTGTATTTTCGACTCTCCATTGTCATAGATTTTCAATTTGATAGTTGTTTCCTTTCCGTTTTCAAAAAAGAAATCGTTTTCATAAATTGCTTGCATTTTAAAAAGAGAAAACTCTTTGAAAATAGAATAATGAGGCAAGCTCATTAGCTCTGTCGTACTAAAATATTCGCTTTCTCTATTGCCAAATGCGCCCCTGTAATAAAGCTCATCGGCATCCTTACAATAAAAATTGTCAATTGGAAACACCTCTAAGCCATCGTCTGTTATATCGTATGTGTCAGCACTCAACATTTTAGGTATGCATCGAATAATCTCATCCGTCATTTCCTGTGTAGAATGAGGCAAAAAGAATGGCATATTCATCGTCATTCCGAAATCAAGCGTATTAAGCGATGCTGTAATAATCACGTCGTTTATTGGCTTTATCCATTTTTCGGGAAGCTGAGAATTTCCAAGAATAATACCCATTGTCGCCGCCAAGCTTCCAGCTGTGCAATCGGCATCTTCGCCACAATTAACAGCAAGAAGCATACTCTTGCCAAAATCCCCCTCGCCATACAGCAAGCCCATAATGGCGATTGCTATATTCTGTGGAGCATCAAATCCAGCAGGGGCAGGATTATATTGTTTTAGCTTGATATCCTTTAGCTTTGTATGCTGATACGAAAAAGCACCAGCAACCTCTTTAAAAATAACGTCTCTTGTTTGCTCATATGTCTTTCCACTCTCATAGCAATTTATGACTAGAGTAATTCCCTTGTGAAGAGCACTTGTCTTGGGAATATAACTAAGTCCAATATCAATGAGCTTCCTTATGTCACTTTCTACAAAAGCAGAGCTTTGCACGGCAGCCCAAAACACCTCGCCATATGTTCCCTCATCTGCGTGGTCGATTGAAGAATCAAAATATGCGTAGCGAGTTGCAATTTCAGGGTGACCTGGACAAAGACATGCCCAAATTTCACTGCGAATAAATGAGCCGCAGCTGTCTTTATAGCTATTGAAGTGATAGCCTGATATTGGAGTGGGAATACCACGTCTTAAATTTGATTTACCAACCCCATACTCTGCCCAACTCGGATTGACAAATATATTATAATATTCTGCCAAGATTTCCGAATTCACGCACCTTCCAAATCTTCTTACAGCGTTCAAGGAAGAAATCTGCAAGTCTAAATCATCATTAGGCTGGGGATTGCTTTCAATATTCGGTTGAATAAAATATTCAATGTCAAAAAATCCATTCTTTCCTTCGAGAGGAGCACCAAGTGTTCCACCTACGTTTTTACCATTAAAGCAACCGAGTATTTTATCCCTTAAAATCTTTTTGTCCATACTTTCCTCTTCTCTGTTTATATTGATTTGATTATATCACGAAATCTATCATATGTCAATCTTGGCAAATTGTTGGGAAAAGCAAATAATATTTGCTATACATAATTGACTTCATTTACTTTTCAAGGTATAATTAAGAAAAACGCTTTTGAGGTGGATTATGTTTTATACCTATTTAACGCAAAACGAGGGGAAATATGGCTTTGGTGTCTCTTCTGAGCTTCTTTATAAGAAACTGCCGATTGGTCTTTGCTATTTTGAGGTGTTTGAGGACAAAAAAGAGGCTAAAAGTCGCGAGGAGTGTCTAAAAAAGCTGTCTTACAAAAAGCTTTCCGCTTTGATTTGTAGCAAAAAGGGCGTGGGCTTTACCTGTCATAAAGAGGGCGAAAAAACGATTATTTCTCTAAAAAATGGTATTTACAATCTAACAAGCGCGATTTTAGTTAAGGGCGAAAATATCGAGATTCGAGGAGAAAACAACACCACTATACAAGGCTCTATCAAAATTGATGGCTGGGTAGATGAGGGTAATGGCATATTCTCTGCAAGCACGAAATATGATGCTGATGCGCTTTATATAAACGGCGAAAAATACCAAATGGCACGCTTCCCTAAATATAATCCTAATATAAAAATTTTCGGTGGTTTTTCAAGAGACGTTTTGTCGCGAGCTAAGGCTGACGAATGGAAAAATCCACGTGGTGCTTACATACACGCAATGCACCTGCACAATTGGGGTGGCTTTTCCTATGAGGTAACTGGCAAGGATGAAAACGGAAGCCTTACCTACATTGGTGGATGGCAAAATAACAGGCAAATGGGTATGCACTCCGATTTTAAGTACATAGAAAACGTGCGTGAGGAGATGACTCTGCCTGGGGAATGGTATTTTGATAAGGAAAATGGACGTGTTTATGTTATTTTAAAAGAGGGACATAGCTTAGATAGTGCTGAAATTTGCGTAAATTCAAGCTTTTTTGTATTTAAGAATTGTAAAAACGTAACCGTTGAAAATATAAAATTTAGACGTGCGAAAAGAACCTTTATGTTAACAAACGAGCCACTTTTACGAAGTGACTGGACCATATATAGAGGTGGTGCGATTTATTTTACAAATTCAAGTGACTCATCAGTTTCTAAATGCTCATTTTTTGATATTGGTACAAATGGCGTTTTCGTCGATGGCAAAAACAAAAATATCACGATTTCAAAATGTCATTTTTGCGACCTTGGAGCTAGTGGTGTTTGCTTTGTTGGTAAGCCAAGCTCGGTAAGGAATCCATTATTTGATGCCACAACGAGTCAAAGCTTTCTTGAAATAGACAAAAAAAGAGGTCCAAAAAGCAACGAATATCCTAAGAACTGCTCCGTTGAAGATTGCTTGATTGAGCACGTTGGTATAGTTGAAAAGCAGGCGACTGGTGTTGAGATTTCTATGTCTTATGGTATTAGTGTCATTGACACAAGCATTTATGATGCGTCCCGTGCAGGAATAAACATTTCTGAGGGTACGTTTGGTGGTCATATAATTGACGGATGCGATGTTTTTGACACGGTTAAGGAAACGGGTGACCACGGTAGCTTTAACTCATGGGGTAGAGACAGATTCTGGCATCTTAGTGACTTAGCGCAGAATGAAATTTACAAGTATGCAAAGCTTGACAGTCTTGGCAAAACGATTATACGAAACTCAAGATTCCGTTGTGACAGAGGCTGGGATATTGACCTTGACGATGGCTCATCAAATTATGAAATTTACAATAATTTATGCTTAAATGGTGGTATAAAGCTACGCGAGGGCTTTAACCGACATGTTCATAACAATATAACGGTAAACAACTCTGTGCATTTGCATGTTTGGTATGAAAACAGCGGGGACGTGGTTGAAAATAACATTATTTTCACGGAATATCAACCGATTATGATGGAACATGGCTTTGGAAAAAGCATTAATTTCAATGTTTTACATTCAAAAAATACCAAGGGTATTAAAAAAGCACATGAGCTTGAAAAAATCACAGGTATGGACAAGGGCTCAGTTAAAACAAGGTGCATTTTTAAAGATGTAAGGCACGGCGACTACAGGCTGATTTCTCCCAAAGTTAGTGGCTTTGAAGATTTTCCTTGTGAGTTTGGTGTAAGGTATGAGCCACTTAAAAGGCTTGCTAAGTCTCCCCTTTTACCCAAAATCAATCAAAGACAAAAAAAGAACAAGTCAAATATCATTACTCTATTTGATATGAGGCTTAAAAACATTGAAACCGACGGTGAAATGACAGTATTTGCAACGGCAGGTCATAACGGTGTTCTTGTCTTGGACGTTGACCAATTTGCAGGGGCATCGGCAAAAGGTATTCTGCCCTGTGATGTAATCGTTGCGCTTGGTGACAAAGAGGTAAACTCTCTTTTAGACCTTGAGGGAATTACGAAGGGTGAATTTCTTTCATCAAAAATTACTGTATGGCGCGCGCCTTCACGTATAGTTTTAAATTAAAATAAAAAAGGGATGCTGATTATTGAGCAGTCCCTTTTTGTTGTTTGAAGAATAATAGTAAAAACGGAATCGCGAAATGAAGCGGCTTTTCCCTAACATTGTGTATAAATTTTACTTTCCTTGAATAAAATTACACAAGTAATTATTCGAGGTGAGATATGAAGAAACGTTCGATTGGACTTTGGCAGCTAATGGGGTTTGCCGTGGCATCCTTTGGTGGAACAATTTTGCACTTTTTATATGATTGGCTTGGCAAAGTTGTTTGGATTGCTCCATTTTCAGGTGTGAATGAATCAACTTGGGAGCATATGAAGCTTCTCTTTTGGCCAACATTTCTTTTTGCTATCCTTCAAAGCTTTTTCTTTTACGACCGACGGGACTTTTGGTGTATAAAGCTACGGGGAATTATACTTGGACTTATTATGATTCCCATAATTTTTTATACATATAACGGTGTAATTGGACACTCACCCGACTGGATAAACATTGCTATTTTCTTTATCTCTCTGATTATTAGCTATGCTTATGAAATGCGAGAACTAAAAAAAGAAACCGTGCGCAATTGCTCACCAAAATTAGCTCTTATTATACTATCTATAATCGCTGTTTTATTTGTAGTATTTACATTTTTTACCCCTCAAATTAACATTTTTAAAGACCCTTTAACTCTGACATATGGAATATAGAAAAAACCGATGAGCTTTAACTCATCGGTTTTTAATTTTTGAACCTTTGAATTTTTCCTATCTTTTTATTTTGCTTATTGAATACCGACTTTTTTTATTGTATAATAAAAATGTATAAGTTTATCACTTTTAGGAGATAATAAATGTTCAAAATTTGTAAAAACAATATTGAAGCCCTTTTAGACGAAGAAAAGGGTACACTTTCTTTAATAAAATTAGGCACTCATACCATTTCTTCTCCTTGCTCTAAGATTTTTGTGGCGAGGCTAAGAAACAAGGCGGGGGAATGCTTCTACATTGATTCAACCAAAGCAAAAAAAGTGTCGTTGGTTGATAAAAGCATCTTTTATACCGCCTATGAAGAGCCTTTTTCTTCTGTTGCTGTCAAGGTTAATTTTAACATTGATTCTTTCATTTCTTGGCGAATTGAAGTTGAGAATATACCAAATGAATATGCACTTGAATGGGTGGAGTTCCCTAAAATATGCTTACCAAGGCTGGTAGACAACGACCCAAATGGCGGAAAAATTTTGTTTTCTTACGATGAGGGTATGCTCCTTTCTGACGAAACTGCATTACCACGATATGAGCCTGAATTTCCTATGTCGGGTGCATATTTTATTTTTCCAAATATGGTTTCATCCCAGTTTTTAGCTTATTTGTTCGATGATGTTGGCTTATATATTGGTGCACACGACAAAGAAAGAGGCTTTAAGGGCATTGATTTTTATCAGCTCGATGACTGTGTTGCCTTGCAAATACGCCTTTACTCTGGCGTTGACTATGGCGAAGACTACAAGCAAAACTTCCCTATTGTCTGGAAAAGCTGTGGTGCTGGTTGGAAAAGCGCTGCCGAAATATATAGAAAATGGTTTGAAAACAATTTACCCGAGAACCTTGTGCCATTGCCACAAAACAAAAAGCTTCCAGAGTGGTATAAGGGCTCACCCTTAATTGTTACCTACCCTGTTCGTGGAATGCACGACACTGACAGTATGGAGCCAAATGCACTATTTCCATACACAAATGCTCTTCCTCATTTAAATAAAATAAAGGAAGCAACCAACGCGCAAATTATGGCACTTTTGATGCATTGGGAGGGTACAGCCCCATGGGCGCCTCCTTACGTTTGGCCTCCATTCGGTGGTGAAGACGAGTTCAATAGATTTAAAGATATTCTACATAGTAATGGTGATTTATTCGGTGTATATTGCTCCGGCTTTGGCTACACCCTAAGAAGCACACTGATTGAAAGCTATAACTGTGAAGAAAAAATAAAGAATGAGGATGTTTTAAGTGGTGTATGCCACTCACCTGCAAATAAGGCTGAGCTTGGAAGAACATGTACGCCTTATCAGCGATACGGCTACGATATTTGCCCTGCATCAAAGCGTGGACAAGAATTACTTGACGAGGGATTTTCGCCTGTATTTAATAGTGGCGTTGACTATGCACAAATACTTGACCAAAACCATGGTGGCGGTCAATATATGTGTTATGCAAGAAGCCATAACCACCCACCTATGCCAGGGGAGTGGATGACAAAGAATATGCAAAATCTTCTTGAAGAATGGAACAAAAAAGCACCGAATATGCTTTTTGGTTGTGAAAGTGCTGCTGCTGAGCCATTCATAGGCAATCTTTTAATGAGCGACAATAGATTTGAATTAAATTATCCCTTTGGTGAGGTTGTTCCTCTCTACGCATATATCTATCACGAATATGTAAGAAACTTTATGGGCAACCAATGCGGTTGTCCCTTTGAGCCAACTATAGACACGCTTCGCTATCGCCTTGCTTATTCGTTTTCTATTGGTGATATTATGACGCTTGTTTTATCTCCTAATGGTGAACTTATGTCGCATTGGAGCACCCGAGATTTTAGCATGCCTCCAAGCATGGAAAAAACGCTTCTTTTCATAAAAAATATGGTGAGCTTTTATAATAATGGTGCAAAAGAATACCTTTATGGTGGCAAAATGATAAATGCCCAAGAGGTAAAGTGTGAAAAAATAACGATTCCTATGGTAAGAGGACGAAAGGAAATCACCTTGCCGCGTCTTCTCTCTTCTACTTGGGAGGCAAAGGATGGAAAAACAGCTTATATTATCGTTAACCCTGAGGAGCAACCCATCTCATTCTCGCTAAATAACGAGATGTACGAGGTCCCTGCCCTTGATGCAGTTTTGATTATAAGATAAAAACGAGTGCAAAACGCACTCGTTTTTCTTTTTATAACTCTGGGATTTCAATTTCAATTTCTCTGCCGAGGTTGGCTGATTTGATAATACCATCAATTATTGCTTGGTTTATTACGATTTGCTCACTTGGGACAGGAGCCTTTCCACCTGTGATGATTGCATCAAGGAATGAACGGAGCTTTTCATAGAAGATGTCAGGAGACGCTAAAATTGGAATCTCGGTGCAAACCTGAGAGCCAGCCATCTCGCTATATATTTTCATAGGTCCGCCAACAGAGCCATTCCAGCATTCAGTTGATGGAATACGGAGTGAACCCTTTTTACCCATAATTATTGTGTCGCCAGGGGTGTCAAGGTTCATTGCCCACGCAATACGGAAGTCAAGAATAATTCCACCCTCTAAGCGAATAAAGCCAGCGGCGAAGTCCTCAACGCCAAACTTTTCTGCATATTCAGGATGCCATGTGTAGGTTTTTGGGTCCTTGCCGAAGAAATCCGATTTATATCCACTAACGGTTAGTGGCTTTGGATATCCAATTGCGTTCAGAACCATATCAAGTGAATAACAACCAATATCACCCATTGCACCAATTCCTGCGGTTTCATCCTCAATAAAGGTTGTACCATATGGGGTAGGAATTCCTCTTCTGCGTCCACCACCTGTTTGGATATAGTAAATATCACCTAAAATTCCGGACTCTACAATTTCCTTGATTTTCTTCATATTTGGGTCCATTCTTGGTTGGAAGCCGATAGAAAGGATTTTTCCACTTTCCTTTTCGGCACGGCGCATTTCAACAGCTTCATCAAGAGTAACTGACATTGGCTTTTCGCAAAGAACGTTTACGCCCTTTTTTAACGCATATATTGTACACTCTGCGTGAGTTCTATTATATGTACAAATGGAAACTGCATCAAGCTCCTCATTATCAAGAAGCTCCTTGTGTGATGGGTAGCATCTTGCACCCTCAATTTCCCACTTTTTTGCAAACCTTTCAGCCTTGCCAGGAACAAGGTCGGCAAGTGCAACTATCTCAACGTCTTCCATTTCCTTATATTTGTTTGCGTGTGCATCAGCAATCCAGCCAGTACCAATAATACCAACCTTTAGCTTTCTTTGTGATGTAATTTGTTCTTTTTTAGGAGCATTTTTAAATTCATTCATAATGCTCATGCTATCTTTTTTAGCCATAATTTATCCTCCAAAAATCTATTTATAGCTACAACTATTTTACCATTATTAAAAACTGAATGTCAATATAATCAATTAAATTTTGTGTTAATATTATAAAAAGAACCGAGTCAAGCTCGGTTCCTTTTTTATTCTCCATATGCTGTATTTACGTTTGTAGCCTTCAAAACATAGTCTCCAGCTTCAACATCAAGGCTCGAATCCTTTTGATACTGAATGAATGAAATTTTATTGTTTGCAATAGCATAAGCTGAGAAAATAAAATTACATTCGCGACTTGCCTCTGTTGTCATACCAAGGAGCTTAACCTCAATGTGTCTGAAGTTTCTATTATTAAGTGCAATTTGGCATCCACGAACACCTTCTGCAAGCTTGTTGTTTTCATTAACTACGCCATATTTTTCAACATCTGTTGCTTCTGCAACCAAGAATCCAATCTCAATATCACCAAGAATATCCTCGTAATATTGAAGCGCTTCCTTGTTTACTCTATAACGAGAGATGATACCTGTTTTTTCTTCATCAACTGAATAGCCAAGCACTATAATTATAGCCTCGCGCTCGATTGTTTCTATACAATCACAATCAGGACATACACCAATTTCCAAGCCGGTGCTTCCAAATCCATTTTCATAAACAAGTGTTTTGTCGCAAATGTGAGCATCAGAAATAGCTGATATTTCCTTCGCTTCACTTTCGTGGCAAATTAAACAGGTATAAACAATTTCGCCAGTTGAATCTTTGGTTGGCATACTTGTAATAACGCCACCGTCAAATACGTGCTCTTTCTTTTCAACTACTTCACTTGAAACAGTTTCGCCACAAACAAAGCAGGTTTCCGTTATTGAGCCAGCTTGTGTACAGGTTGCTTCTGTTGTTACAAACTTTCCACCATGACTAAAGGCAACGCTTGGGTGAACAACCCTGTCAGCACTATTCGATACGTACCAAGCTTTACCTTCTCCGCAGTCCATAAATACTACCTTATTTATTCTATCGCTATAATTTTGCGCTTTAATAGCATTAGCGAATAAATCAATAGCGGCCGTGCTTTCCATATATATTGTTGTACCATTGATTCCTGAAAGAACCGCTTGACCAGACACTGTAACATATCCCTTGATATACAAGTATTTTGTGCCTGTATTACTTGTGAATTCCTGACCTAAGTCAAGTGCGGTTTCAGGGGTGTCACCACCCTCAATATATACGGTTAGCAAACTATTTGAATCATTAAATGCAAATTTTTCGTGCAGGTCGCAGCCTTTCTTAATCACTACTTCTCTTATTAGGTTGCCGTTTATATTTACCTTACTACCTACATAAGTAAGAGCTGTATTAAATTCATATGGAATATCATTTGATTTTGCTTTTACAGAGCTTAAGCAAAGTGTCTCAAGCCTTGTGATAGTTCCCTTGAAAATAAACTCTTCAAGTGTTGCGCCACCACCCATACAGAAGGTTTCTTGCTCAAGAGCGGTAACGCCCTTACCAACAACTATGTTTTTAAGCGTTGAAATATCACCGAAGCATCCAGCACCCGAGCCGCCTGCAATTCTTGTAACAGTATCGGGAATATAGATGCTTTTTATTGATTTAGCCTTAAAGCCCTTTATTGTTTTTACCTCTACCAAATTTCCATCAACCATAGCATATGATGGGAAGTAAATTACTGCATTATTAAATTCAGCAGCGCCCGGAGTTGCAACACCATTTGCGTCAACTGTAACGTACTGCATTGTTGCATCAAACAAGCCATATCCCTCAATATAGCACTTATTAACAAGGCTAATTTCCTCAGTATCTACAGCTTGATTGCAAAACTCACAAACTTTTGTGATTGTTAGGTAGCCATCTCTTGAAATTTGATAGTTCTCTAAGGTTGCACTGTGCTTAATATTTGAAATAAAGTGTGCTGATTCGCCATAGCCACAAACAGTACAAATGTATTCGTAGTAGCCGTTTGATTGGCAGGTTGGCTCTTTAATTATAGTTTCATATACGTGCTTGCCGTATTCTGAGCCTTGAAAAACAACATCCTCGTGTCCACATGCATAGCAAACATATGCTTCTTTTTCATAGTTTGTACAGTTAGGGAGTGAATGAATTGTTTCGCTTGTATATGCATGTTCACCCTCGCCCTTATATGTAATTGTTCCATCTCTTTTAGCAGTATAGCATTTTAATTCTTCGCACTCATAGAAGATAACTGCTTCCATTCTTTCATTACCGCTTTTTTCAGCAGCTGTTGAAACAAGTCCTTCAATCATTTCATATGTTGGCATATAAACGCTTGTTGAATTCGAAGAAAATACGTGATTTTGATTCGCTTCAACTGCACCTGTAAAGATGATTTTCATTCCGCCAGATGCACCACTGAACAATTCTTGTGGTAGCTGTCTTACCGTACCTTTTGCAACCTTAATTACTACCTGCTCAAAGCTTGTGCCGTTAAAGCAACGATAGTTAAGCACGCAATTTTCAGGAACGACAATTGAGCCATTTGCCTTACTTGAAACAAATGCATTTGGACCGATATATTCAACATTTGGAGATAAGGTAATGCTTGTTTCATTTAAAATAGTTGCTCCATTAAAAGCAAGCTCTTCAAAGCGAATTACCTCTGACAAATCAAGCTCCATCGCTGTCATGCCACCACTCGATGGTGAGCAGCTATTAAATGCATATACACCAATAGTTGTTGGCTTTGATTTGCAAACAAAAACCTCAAAGCCGCTTGAACCACTAAAGGTTTCTCTTTCAAAGGTTGAAAGACCTGAGCCGATATATGCCTTTGTAATTGTTGAGTTGCCAAATGTACCTTTTCTATCGCCACCAGCAATAGAGGTAACGCTATCTGGAACGTAAATGTTATAGCTTAAGCTTTGGAACAAATTGGAGTTGATTTTTGTAAGTGCATATGTTGTTCCTTCGTAGGTTACGCTTGATGGAAATACCAAGTCGCCGCCAGCAAATGAGCCTCTGCCAGAAACTGCGGCTGTATTAGTTTCGTCATCAAGAGTATAAACAAGACCACTTGTAGGGGATGGAATAGTTACCCCGTCAAGTCCTGCAATTGTACATTCACCGAGTACAAGATTAGTTCCATCATCTGTAATTTGGGTTGCCGCACCAACAGAAAGTGCAAAAACAGCCAAGAGCGATAATGTTAGAACTACAAATATTGCTAATTTCTTTTTCATAAAAGCTCCTTCAAATTTTTTATAATTATACTATAATTTTACAACTATTTATTTCATTTGTCAAGTATATTATATAAAACAGCCATAGTCAAATCTCTATGGCTGTTTTCTTAGTCTTTTAAAAGCTCACTGACAACTATCTCAAAATCTCTATAATCGTCAATCTTTAAATAGTTAAAATCGGATTTATATACACTTTCATCATTGCCACCTGTACCGTAATCATCACCTATGTAGCAAACCTCGTTATGCTCTATTCCATTTTCCTTGCAGTATAGGTCAAGGGCATAATACTTATTGTATGGCTTTGGTGACATATCAAAGGAGGATGAGCCTCCAACAAAGACATTGTAGCTATCAAAGCAGGCAGAAACCTCGTCATAAATAGCACGGCGCTTCTTTCTATCAGGGTCAAATGCGAGCTTGTCCTCTTGAATTGCTTTTGTACCTAATATTGGAAAGGTTACGCAGCCCGAAGGATGAAACTCTACATTATTGCCACGAAAGCTGGTAAAGCCATATTTTTCCCTAAAATATGTAACCTTCTTTTCTATCGCTTCCTTATCGGTTTCAAACGTTATATCCCTTTTAATATCCATTTCGCCTGTTTTTTTATTATAGGTTGCGTATTGAAGACCATAGTTTCCTACAATGTCTATGGGGTATTTGTCCATTTGGTTAAAAATTCTTGCAACCTGACCTGCGCCCACCATTATTAGCTTATACTTTTTAGCAAGCTCATCAAGCACTGCCCTGTTTTTTTCTCCAAGCTTTTCTCTATGCTGGGTCAAGGTGCCGTCTAAATCCATAGCGATAAGCTTAATTTTAGTTCTGTCCATTTTATTCTCCTAAGTCGTAATTATACCAAAGAATAGTATATCTATCCTTTAAATCCTTTGCGTATTTTATAGCATTTTTAATTTTTTCATCACCATAAAGCTCATAATATTCGCGTATGTCAAGCTCGCAAAGCGATAGCATTTCTTCAATTTCCTTCGCGCTTGGCATCTTTGATAGAATATCATTTATTTCTTCTTTATTTGCTTTATATATTGGTATTCTATTTTCTTTATATCTGCCTATTTTTTCTTGCAAAGCAATACAGCCATCAGCAACTGAGCCATATACTTCATTCATTTTGCTTATATACTCTTTTCTTGGTTCGTTATATTGCTCTTTTGGAAGGCTCTTTTCTAAAAGCTTTTCCCTTATTCTTGCAGTTGCAACCGTGGAATAAGCGACATCTATTCCGTGTGGGAAGTACGGCTCATTTTTTACAATTCCCGTTATTTCAAAGAAGTGAGAAAGGTGGTGCTCACTGCCTGATGCGGGACGAGAGGTTGTTGCAAAGCTCATCATTATTCCAACAACAATAAGAGCCTCTGTTAGCGCTCTTACGCTTTCCTCTTTTCTACTTAAAAGACCCTCTGCTGTATTCAGAGTTTTTTCTATCATTTCATAAGTTGTGTCATATATGTATTGGCAAAAATATTCACCATTTACAACCCGAGAAAGCTCCCAGTCATTAAGTGCGGAATATTTTCCTATAATATCGCCATAGCCTGCTTTTATCATCTCCATTGGCGCAGTTCTTAAAACCTCGGTATCGGCAACTATGGCAAGTGGCAAACCAGCTGAAACAGTTTCCTTCATTCCCTTTAAAATCATAGCAGCACCGCTTGATGCATAGCCATCCATTGATGGTGCTGTTGCAACTATCATATATGGAATACCCGAAAAACGGGAAACGTATTTGCAAAGGTCTTGAATAACGCCTGAGCCGATTCCGATTATGAGGTCTATACCGTTTATATACTCATTTACCTTATCTATTGCTTCCTCGTCGGGAATAAGCACCTTGTCGCCAGGAAAAATCACCCTTTTTATGCTTTTGTCATTGATTGCGCTTTCAACGCCATCCTTCCCTGCACTATATGTATTTTCATCAGCCACTATTAAAATATTCTCATATTTTTTTGTGAGCTCCTTTAGATGTCTTGTCGCGTTCTTTTCGATATATACATTTTCAATAGGGCAAGCGTGAAATTTTCCACATGCTTCGCATTTAACGCCCTTTAAAATTACATTTATATCCATAGCTTCTCCTTTATTCTAAGACAAATGCTCCCTAGAGCATTTCTCAGCATCTATTGAAATTACCACCATAAGAGAAATCAAAGCATCCTCTTCGTTGTTTACATCAATTGAATATGTATCCGTCCAGTTCCAAATCTCTTTTTTTATTGTTGCAACCGAAGCGCCTTCTGAATTTAATATGGTGTAATCCCATTCAATCCAGTTGCCCTCTATTTTCCAACCGTTGTAATCGACATTAAATTTTGGGCGAAAAAATGTTATCTCCTTCTTTACAACGCCTATTTTGGTTTCTCCTAAATACATTTCAAATTTTGGGGAAAATGTCCATATTTTTTGCTTGATAGTTGCAAGTTCATTTTCGTTCTTGTCATAAATTTTAAATTTATGACCCCACGAGGGCTTGCCCTTTACAATGTAAACCGTGTTACCGCTTTCGTCAAAAATATCGTAGCTGTCAAACCACGAAAGAAAACGTTGTTTAAACAAAAGCTTCATATTTTCCTCCAAATTTTTATTCTAAATACATTATATATGTTTTCATACTTGATTGCAATACGTATAAATTAAAAAAGAGCCTTTTGGCTCTTTTTTATTCTGCTTTTGAGAAGCTGATTTTGCCGACACCGCAGAGTGGACAAACGAAGTCCTCGGGCAAATCCTCCCATTTTGTGCCGGGAGCGATGCCGTTATCTGGATCGCCTAACTCTTCATCGTATTCGTATCCGCATACATCACATACGTATTTCATTTTCTTTTCCTCCGTTAAATTTATAATATGCCACACAATGTGGTTTTATCCTAAAAGATGGTCGAAGCCGAGCATTAAAATAAAGCCAGCAATTAAAGAATAGGTTGCAAATCTTTCGTTCCCGTGTGAATGGGTTTCCGGTATCATTTCATCACTCACAACATAAATCATAGTGCCACCTGCAAAGGCAAGTGCAAATGGAAGTATTGCCTGGGAAATACTTACGGCAAAATAACCAATAAGCGTGCCAACAACCTCAACAATTCCCGTTGCCATAGCAATCAAAAGCGTACGCTTCTTGGAAATTCCCGATGCTATCATCGGTGCTATTATAACCATACCCTCTGGAATGTTTTGAAGTGCAATTCCACCGGCTATTGTAAGGGCGTGAGCTGTGTTTTCCGAGCCAAAGCTAACACCCGCGGCAATTCCCTCAGGTAAATTATGTATAGCTATTGCTATAACAAAAAGCAAAACCTTGTTCAAATCCTCGGTTTTATGAGGATGCTTTTCGATATCCACACCCGTCATTTTGTGTAGGTGAGGCACCAATTTATCAATAAGATTAAGACAAACTGCACCTGTCAAAATGCCCGCTATTGTTATAAGAATAGATCCCTTTTTATCAGTTATTGAGGGAACGATAAGTCCAACAATTGCGGCACATAGCATAACGCCGGCAGCAAACGAGAGAACGATATCGTTAAAGCGCCTTGAGGGTCTTTTAAAAACAAATCCAAGAAGCGAACCAAAAACGGTTGCGCCTCCCACGCCAAGCGCAGTTAAAAGTACTATTTCCATTTTACCCTCCTTTTATTTATTTTAGTTCAAAAGCGCCTTTGCTAATGTCTTTATTTCTTCTCTGTTTTGTTCAGTCATTGAGGAACGAATAGTCACGTCGGCTTCTAAAATATCTAAGCCTTTTAAATTTGCCAATGCTTCTCTGATTTTCTTACCAGCACTTGGCGCCCAAGAGCCGTTTTCAATGATTGCGATTTTTCTGTTTTTATAGCCTCTTTCAAGTAGCTCATATAAAAACTCACGCATAAATGGGAAAATGTCATTATTATAGGTTGTTGTTGCAAGAACCATTGTACCATATCTAAATGCATCCTCGATAGCCTCGTGCTTGTCAACCCTTGCAAGGTCATTTAAAACAACCTTAGGACAACCATTTTCTAAAAGCTCATCCCTTAAAAGCTCAACTGCCTTTTTGGTGTTTCCATACACTGAGGTGTATGAAATAACAACTCCCTCACTCTCGACCTCGTAGCTTGTCCAAGTTTTATATAGGTCAATATAGTAGCTTAAATTCTCATTTAAAACAGGACCATGAAGTGGACAAATAGTGTTTATTTCGAACGCGCTTGCCTTTTTGAGAAGATTTGAAGCCTGCATACCATATTTGCCGACAATTCCAAAATAATATCTTCGTGCTTCACATGCCCAGCCGTCTTCATCTTGTACATCAAGTGCACCGAATTTTCCAAATGCATCAGCTGAGAAAAGAACCTTATCATAAGAATCATATGTCATTATAACCTCAGGCCAATGAACCATTGGAGCTGTTATAAAGGTCAAATTATGCTTGCCAAGTGACAAGGTGTCATTTTCCTTAACAACTATTCGACTATCGATATAGTCGCTTCCGAAAAACTGCTTCATCATAAGAAACGCCTTATCACTTGCCACTATTTGAGCATTTGGGTATTCTCTTTTGAAGGTTGTTATATTAGATGAATGGTCAGGCTCCATATGCTGAACTATTAAGTAGCTTGGCTCTTTGCCATTTAGCTCTCTTTTAAGATTTTGCATCCAAGCATCACCAAAGCGAGCATCAACCGTATCAAAGACCGCTATTTTTTCATCCAAAATCACATATGAATTATATGACATTCCGTTAGGCACATCAAATTGCCCCTCGAATAAATCTATTAAATGGTCGTTTACACCAATATACTTTATATCGTTTGTTATTTTCATAATATTCACCTCTTGCATCATTATTTTATCATATATATCTTTCCATTTCAAGAAATATTATTGCCAAAATCATTGTATTTTTCAACATACTGTGTTAAAATTTTAATAACTAATTATGCGTGAGGAAAAGTATGTTTAAAAACGTAACACCTGAATCAGTTGGCATAAAATCAAAATATGTCAAGGAATTCATTTCAAAGCTTGAAAAAAGAAAAATACATATGCATAGTGTCATTTTGTGCCGTTCATACGATATTTTTGGCGAATTTTATTGGGCGCCATTTGACAAGGATTTTTTACATAGAATGTACTCCCAAACAAAAAGCTATGTTTCCGTAGCTATTGGGCTTTTGCTTGATGAGGGAAAGCTATCACTTGACGATAAAATAGCGGATTATTTTCCTGAAAAAATAGACTCTTTCATTCCTGATTCGTTAAAAAACCAAACTGTTAAAAACATGCTAATGATGTCAACTGTTGGTTTTGGTCAATTCTGGTTTAGAAATACCGACAAGGATAGATGCCACATTTATTTCAATAGGCAATGCGAAACAAGATATCCTGGCACTATTTGGGAATACGATAGCCAAGGCTCACAGGTCCTTTGCTGTCTTGTTGAAAAGCTATCTGGTAAGACCTTATTTGACTATTTAACCGAAAAGGTTTTTTCACATTTAGGAACATTTAAAACCGCAACTATTTTAAAAACACCAACTGGTGAAAGCTGGGGCGACTCTGCCCTTCTTTGCACCTCAAGAGATATGCTTTCATTTGGCAGATTTGTTATGAACTATGGCGTTTGGAACGGCAAGCGTATTTTAAGTGAGGAATATTTAAAAATAGCAACATCGAATCTAATCGATAATCAAGAAACCGCCTTTAAGGATGTACTTGGTCACGGCTACGGATACCAAATTTGGAGAACCGAGAAAAACGGATTTGCCTTTGTCGGAATGGGCGATCAGCTTACAATTTGCCTTCCTGATTATGACTTGATTTTTGTTTGTACCGCAGACAATCAAGGCTCCGGATTTTCCCGTGAAATTATTCTTTCTTATTTCTTTGACATCATTGTTGACAACCTTGAAAACGCACCACTTTCAGAGGATAAAGCTTCATATAATGATATGATAGAAGCAACAAGTAATCTTTCGCTATTTAGTTTAAAGGGACAAGAATTTTCACCTTGGCAAGAAAAAATTGATGGTGTAAAATATACTTTTACGCAAAATGAGCTTGGCTTAAAGGATTTAACGTTTAAGTTTGATTCAAATGGTGGAACTCTATACTACACCAACGAAAACGGTGAACTGGAATTGAAATTCAAATTAAATGCAAATTATTTTGATAAGTTCCCCGAGCTTGGGTATTCTGGTGATGTTGGTGGTGTTTCAACGACTGACGGCTCAAAATATGACTGTGCAACCTCAGGCGCTTGGCTTTGTGACAATAAAATAATGCTGTTTTCCCAAATAATAGATAGATATTTTGGAAATGTATCTATGTGCTTTGGCTTTAATAAGGACAAAATCACAGTTACCTTTTATAAAACTGCAGAGGACTTTTTGTTGAATTACAATGGTCAAGCATTCGGTGAGCGCTCATTTTAACACATTTTAAAATAAATTAGGATAGGCCTTTATGCCTATCCTTTTTTATTAAATTTTTTTACTTTAACAAAATATAAACAAAACATAAACCTTTAACTAACAAGACATAACTATAATACTAATTATAATCGATAAATATGCTTTGGAGGCGAGGATATGAAAAGAAAATATCAAGTCAATACCGGCGACAAAACAATTGAGCGAGAATATAACTACATTCCTGTACGATACATCGTTGCAGTTCTTATAACAATTTTTGAAATTGTTGCAATTATTGGAATTGTGGTTGCGTGCTGTTATTACATCCCTTACTTTTATATAGCAGCGTTTATAACTGAAATATTTTGCGTAATTAAGATTATAGCCTCAGACGACAACCCCGATTATAAGGTGCCGTGGCTTTTGTTCGTTCTTATCTTGCCTATTGCAGGATTTATGCTTTACTTTATCTTTTATTCAAGAAAGCTACAAAAGAAATATATACGCCGTCTGAATGAACTAAAAAAGTATAGATATGAAAAAGAGCAAGAAAAAATTCTTACAGAGCTTGACAAAAAGAATCTTCACGCATCATCACAAGCAAAAATGCTGTGTCATATTGCAGAGGCAAGCGTGTTTGAAAACACAAAGGTGACCTACCACCCTCTTGGAGAAAGCATGTGGCAAGCAATGCTTTGCGACCTTGAAGCAGCCAAGAGCTTTATATTTATGGAATATTTCATTATTGAAGAAGGTGGATTTTGGAATTCTATATTAGATATTTTAAAAAGGAAGGCAAAAAACGGAGTTACTGTTCGTTTGCTCTACGATGATATTGGCTGTATGAGTACGCTTCCTGGAAGCTATCACAAGCAGCTTGCAAAAATGGGAATAGAAGCAACTCCATTCTCTCGCTTACGTGGACAAGCAGACAGCGAATTCAACAATAGAAGTCACCGCAAAATTTGCGTAATCGATGGCAAGGTAGGATATACAGGTGGTGTCAATATCGCTGACGAATATATAAATAAAGTAGAACGCTTTGGGCATTGGAAGGACACGGCTATACGTCTTGAGGGTGAGGCTGTATGGGAAATGACAAAAATGTTTCTTGTTGATTACGGCATCAATGTAAAAAAGCTACCACCTGTTCCCGAAAACATCTATCCAACGGAAAACACAATACGCGCTGAGGGGTATGTAATTCCATTTGGTGATGGTCCACGCCCCTTGTACGACCGCAGAGTTGGAAAGAGCGTTATTCAAAACATGTTAAATACTGCCACTCGATATATGTATATGACAACACCATATCTGATTATAGACAGTGAACTTTGTCAAAGCATTGAAAATGCAGCTTTAAGGGGCGTTGATGTGCGAATCATCGTTCCACACATCCCGGATAAGAAGCTTGTTTTTGGTATAACAAGAAGCTTTTATCATCGTTTGATGAAGGCTGGTGTGAAAATTTACGAATATAAGCCTGGCTTTATTCACGCAAAAAGCTACGTTTGTGATGACGAATATGCAATGATTGGCACAATAAATCTTGACTATCGCAGTCTTGTTCACCATTTTGAAAATGGTGTTTGGATGTATCGCTGTGATTCAATAATGGATATAAAAAAGGATATTGAAGAAACGATGGAAAAATCCATAGAGGTTAATCCAAAAATGTTAAAGACCGGTCTTTTTACACGCTTTGTTCGCTCAGTAGTAAGAATATTTGCACCAATGCTGTAAAATTTATTTTTTATAACATTTTGGAAACAATTCTTCAACAAAACGCAAAAAACGAGATAATAAAATATAATCACAAAAGAAAAACGAGGAAATTAAAGGATTATGGAAAATAACGTTTTTACCTATCAATATTCAGCATCAAAAAACAAAGAAATTGAAAGCATTAGAAAAAAGTACCTACCCAAGGAGGAAAACAAGCTTGAAACACTAAAGCGTCTTGACTCTCGTGTTCAAAGTGCAGGAATGCTTGAAGCGCTTTGTCTTGGCGTTGTGGGAATTCTCATTTTTGGAATTGGAATGCGCTTCTTTCTTAATGTGTTTGCCGGAGGAGCCATATTCGCTGCTCTATTTATGATAATAGGTACAATTTTGATGTTGCCTGCTTATCCACTATATAGATGGATAGCGAAAAAAAGAAAGGCTGAGCTAACGCCAGAGATTCTTCGTCTCTCCGAAGAAATAATAAATTCTCAAAATTCTTAAAGATTAACAAAACGCAAACAATTTTTAAAAAAATCAAAAATAAACGGCTGTTATAATCAAATCATCACAACTCTATGATTATCGGCATTGTCATTGGAATTGTTGGAATGGCATTAGCAGCTATAAACTATCCAATTTACAAGGGTATTATTAATAGAAGAAAGAAAAAATATGGCGCTGAAATTTTATCCCTCAGCGAAAAAATAATAAATAATTAAATTAAACATATAAGGAGATAACTACTATGGGATTAAGAGCATTTTTCAAAAGAGCATTTGGTGATATGAAGGAAAGCACCAAGGCACAGCACGAGGTTGATAAGGCAAACTTTGCAGCAGCAAAGGCAGAATCAAAGGCACAATGGGAGGAAGCTAAGGCAACTGGCGACCCTAAGTGTCGCAAGGCTGTTATGCAAGCAAAGCGCGATAAGCAAATTGCAGAAGCTAACGAGCGCAAGGCGGCAGCAGAGGCTCGCATTGAGGCAGTAAAAAAGGAAGAAATCTCAGAAGAATAAGCGAAAAGCGAGCTATACTGGCTCGCTTATATCGCACTATATAGGAGTAAAAATGAACGCTATTGAAATTAGAAATCTTTCAAAAAGCTTTCGCGGAATGTTTGCGGTTGACCACCTAAATATGACTGTTCCGCAGGGAGCAATTTATGGCTTTATCGGTGAAAACGGTTCTGGAAAATCAACCACTGAAAAGCTTATTTGTGGTCATCTTGTGCCAGACGGTGGCGAAATTAAGCTATTTGGCAGAGATTACACCGACCCGGGAGTTAGAGTGCGCGTAGGCGCTTTGATTGAAAATGCAGGATGCTTCCCCAGCTCAAGCATATACCAAAACCTAAAAATGCAATGTATAAACTTGGGCATTAAAAATGCAGATGAGGAAATTAATCGTGTGCTTGAGATTGTACGTATGGAGAACAACGCAAATATTAAATTTAAAAGCTGCTCTCTTGGTATGAAGCAACGTGTTGGCATCGCTATGGCATTACTCGGCGACCCGGCTCTATTGATTCTTGACGAGCCGATCAATGGTCTTGACACTGATGGTATGCGAATTATGCGTGAAATTCTTATTGATATCACACAAAAATACGGCTGCACAGTGCTTATCTCCTCGCACCTGCTTGGCGAGCTTGAAAAAATTGCAACCCATTATGGCATTATCCGTCAAGGAAAAATGATAATGGAAATGAGTGCCGAAGAAATGGATTCAAGAGCGCAGGTGTTTACCTCTCTTAAAACTCAAGATATGGATGGTGCTTTGCGCTTGTTATCTAAAAAATATGAGGATGTAAGACAAGAGGACGGATACATACGCATTTACGACGTGCAAGACGTTGAAAGAATAGTTTCTTTTCTTATAGAGAATGGTCATGTAGTAAGTGAAATCAAGAAAAACAAGATTGGACTTGAGGAATACTACATTGAAATTATGTCAAAGCAAGGAGGTAAAAAACAATGACAAAGGAATTAAATTTTAAATCTCCAAGCTTCTTTGAAAGAATCAAAAGCATGCTGGGTGTGGACTTCTATCGTCTATTCCACACTCCCCTGTTTTACATTTTCCTTGTAATTTCGGCTATTATTCCTGCTATGGTTTCGTGCCTTACTATGATGCCGGACCAAAGTGGAAACACAATGGAGCCACTATATTCTAATGTATGGCAAATTATCGCTGCATCCGAGCCACTTTATGTTGTTAGATCCATTGCCGACTATGCAAACATGAATATGGTATTTATTTTTGGCGGTATAATGGTTTCCATTTTTATTGGACACGACTACAAAAGCGGTTACGTTAAGCAGCTTTTCACAACTCACGCAAAGAAGCAAGACTATATGATTTCAAAGTCCCTTACTTGCGCCTTTGCTATGGCTTGTATGTGTTTGACATATTTAATCGGTGGAATTGCAGGTGGCGCCTTTGCTGGCTACGCTTGGGATATAAACGTTGGTTCTCTTATTATTGCAATTCTTGGAAAAATTATTATGTCTCTTGGATGGGCGAGCCTATATACATTTCTTAACATCATTTTCAGAAGATATTTTGGTGTATCCGTTGGTGCTTCATTCTTCTTTGGCACAGGAATTCTTATAATCGGTGTTGCCGCAATTGTTGAAAGCCTTTCACTTCCTGCAAGCTTTTTGAATGTTTTCCTTTATGGCTCATCTGTAAATGCGTGTCTTACAAGCAATATTGGAACACTTATTGTTTGCATTTGGGTATCTTTTGCCTGGGCATTTATTTACAATGTTGCAGGAACATATATCCTAAACAAGAGCGATGTTTACTAATTGGAGGTCGAAAAATGAATGCTATTGAAATTAAAAATTTAACAAAAAGCTTCGGCCAAAAGCAAGCTCTTTGTGGGCTGAATATGACTGTTCCCCAAGGCGCGATTTACGGCTTTATCGGTGAAAACGGCTCTGGAAAATCCACAACCGAAAAAATCATTTGTGGTCTTATTCACGAAAATGGTGGAAGTGTTAAGCTTTACGGCAAACCACACACCGATTTGGATGTTCGTGCAAGCATGGGTGTGCTTATTGAAGCCCCAGGCTGCTTCCCTTCTCTTAGTGTTTGGAACAACATGATGATTCAAGCAGCCAATCTAAGAATCAAGGATGCAAAAAAAGAGGTAGTAAAGGTTTTAAAGGCTGTTCGAATGGAGGGTGCGGCAGGGAACAAATACAAAAACTGCTCCCTTGGTATGAAGCAACGCATTGGAATTGCCATGGCTTTGCTTGGTAATCCCAAATTGTTGGTTCTTGACGAGCCTATAAACGGATTGGATGCTGACGGAATGAGAATTATGCGTGAGATTTTGACAGACATAACAAAATCAGGCGCAACAGTTGTTATTTCCTCTCACGTTCTTGGCGAGCTTGAAAAAATTGCAACCCATTACGGCATTATTAAGGGTGGAAAAATGATAGTTGAAATGACCGCTGAGGAGCTTGAGGCAAGCTGTCGTACATACATTGCGCTCAAGGCGAGGGATATGAATGCTGCAAGACTTCTCCTTTCTTCTAAGTTCTCTCGCGTGGTTGAGGATAAGGCAGGCTATTTAAGAGTTTACGACGAGGTAAAGAACGAAGAAATAGTAAAGCAACTTTATGACAATGGAATTGTTGTAACAGAAATCAAGAACGACAAAATTGGTCTTGAGGAATATTATATCGACTTGATGAAGGAGGCAAGAAAATAATGTCAAGCACATTCGAAAAAAACACCTTTGGCAAACGCTTTGGAAGTATGCTTAAGGTAGATTTTAAGAGATTATTTCTCTCACGCACCTTTTATATAATTCTTGCGATTTGCCTTGTTGCTCCTGTTTTAATTTTGGTGATGACCACGATGATGGACGGAACTGTTAATGTCAACCCTCAAACAGGTGTAGAAATGGTTATTGAGGGATTTGACAACACCTGGCAAATCATCGGCTCGGTAAGCACAGGCGCACAGCCAAGCACAGAGAGCGGTGCCGCCGGAATGGCTATGGACATGAGCATCACAAGCATGTGCAACATCAATATGCTCTATTTTGCAATTTCCACCCTCGTTTGCATTTTTGTAGCAAATGATTTTAGAAGTGGATATTCCAAAAATCTCTTTACAGTTCGTGCAAAAAAGACCGATTATGTGGCATCTAAAACAGTTGTATTAATTTTTGGTGCAGCTATGATGGTTTTCGCCTTCTTTGTTGGTTCACTAATTGGTGGTGCGATATCTGGTCTTTCATTTAATATGGTTGGATTTAATGTAGTAAACCTTATTATGTGTATTCTTTCAAAAATGGTTTTGGTTAGCATATTTGTGCCGATTTATCTTATTATGAGTGTGATTGCAAAGCAAAGGCTTTGGATGTCTATTCTGCTTTCTATGGTAGTTGGAATGTTCTTATTTATGATAATTCCTATGGTTTCACCTCTAAATGCTACAATTGAACACGTGCTTATTTGTGCGGTTGGTGGCTTCGGCTTTTCCATAGGTCTTGGAGCTGTTAGCAATCTTATTTTGAAAAAAACAAGTCTTGTATAAAGCAAAGGGCAACGCAAAAACAGCGTTGCCCTTCTATTTTATAGAAAAAATTTCAAAAAAGGTAAAAACGCAAACAAAACTTTAACATTTATATGATATAATATGTTTGGATTTTGAGCTTGGAGGATTAAAATATGTTTAAAATTTTAGTTGTAGAGGATGACAGAGATTTAAATCGCTCTGTTTGCTCATTTTTAAACAATAGTGGATATGAAACAACAGGCTGTCTTGATGCTGAGAGCGCTTATGACGAGATGTATAAAACAACATTTGACCTTATAGTATCTGATATAATGATGCCAAAAGTTGATGGCTTTGAATTTGCCAAAGCTGTGCGCTCATTAAACAGTGATATTCCTATTTTGTTTATGACTGCACGCGATGATTTTGCATCAAAGCAAAGAGGATTTCGTATCGGTATTGACGATTATATGATAAAGCCCATTGACCTTGATGAGCTATTTCTTAGAATCGGTGCTCTTCTTCGTCGCTCAAAAATTGCTTCAAGCCGTCGCTTAGAGATTGGAAGCTTCACTATGGATGCTGACGAGCGCTCAGCAACCTTAAACGGTGAGGAAATATCCTTTACAGCAAGAGAATTTGACCTTCTCTACAAGCTTTTATCATATCCAAAGAAAACATTCACTCGCACACAGCTTATGGATGAATTTTGGGACATAGATTCTCAAACTGGCACAAGAACAGTTGACGTATATATGACAAAGCTTCGTGCAAAGCTCTCAAAATGTGACTCATTTGAAATTCAAACCGTTCATGGTCTTGGCTACAAGGCGGTGATAAAATGAAAAGCGAGAAAAAATATAGAAATATTGTTAGTACAATCAGCAATTTCTTTATTTTCTTTTTGCTTGCTGCCTTTGTAACAACATGTTGTATTACACTATTTATCTCCACGTTGCAGGATTCCATTGGCAGAGAGTTTACACAAAATGAAATAACTCTTGCTGCTAAAATCACAATGGTAAACGTTGTGTTAATCAGTATTTTAATGGCAACAATTGACTTTCTTCGTCGTAAAATTACTGTAGAGCGTCCTGTAAAAAGAATTACCAGCGCAACTGATAAAATGATTGCTGGTGATTTTAGTGTTCGCATCGAGCCAATTTCAAAATTCGCAACAGATGATAGCTTTAATGAAATTATTGATTGCATTAATAAAATGGCTGAGGAGCTATCCGGGGTTGAGACCCTGCGCTCGGATTTTATTGCAAATGTCTCCCACGAAATGAAGACACCGCTTGCTGTGATGCAAAACTATGGAACTCTTTTACAGTCTCCCGATTTAACCGAGGAAAAGCGTGTGGAATATGCAAAGGCAATAACCGATGCCTCTCGCCGTCTTTCCGATATGATGACAAATGTTCTAAAGCTAAATCGCTTAGAAAACCAACAAATATACCCACACCCAGCGACCTTTAATCTTGGAGAGCAGCTTTGTGAAAGCCTTCTCCAATATGAAAGCGTATGGGAGAAAAAAAGCATTGATATAGATACCGATATTGAAGAAAACGTTCTTGTTTCTGCCGATTCAGAGCTTTTATCGCTCGTTTGGAGCAATCTTTTTTCAAACGCCTTTAAATTCACTGACGAGGGTGGAAGGGTATCTCTTTCGCTCACAACTGACGAGAAATATGCTATTGTTAAAATCGCTGACACCGGATGCGGAATGAATGCTGAGGTTGGCGCGCATATGTTCGAAAAATTCTATCAAGGCGACTCCTCTCGTTCAACACAGGGAAATGGTCTTGGTCTTGCTCTTGTTAAGCGAGTAGTTGATATTATGCAATGCGAAATCAGTGTTGAAAGTGAGGTTGGCGTTGGAACAACCTTTACAGTCAAAATCAGAAGGAGCGAAAATGAATTGGAAAAAAATAGGTAAGGCGCTCTTATATCCGCACATAGCGATTATGATTGCTTTAGTTCCAATAGCAACGGCTTTTCTTGTCTTATCAATGGTATTTCTCGGGACAGAATCTTGGGTTTCGATTATCTCATATGTTCTTTCCGCATACACCCTAACCACTTGGTGCTTCAAAATCCCTTATTTGATTAAGTTTTTCAAAACCTTCAAGGAAGAAAATAAGCTTGTTGTAAGATGGAGGAGCGACGCACGTCTACGTGTAAGCGTAATGCTTTACGGCTCCCTTGCTTGGAACAGCTTATATGGTATTTTCCAATTGTTTTTGGGCTTTTATCACAACACCTTTTGGTTCTACTCCTTTGGTGTATACTACATTTGCTTGGCAGTAATGCGTTTCTTTTTATTATTGCATACAAGAAAGCACGCTCCAGGTGTTAAAATGCAGAGCGAATTACAAAAATACCGTGCTTGTGGATGGATATTATTATTAATGAACTTATCACTGGCGCTTATTGTGTTCTTTATGATTTATTGGAATAGAACCTTTAATCACCATATGATTACAACTATTGCAATGGCTGCATATACCTTCTCTGCATTTACAGTAGCTATTGTAAATGTCGTGAAATATAGAAAATACAACAGCCCTGTCTTTTCATCCACCAAGGCGATTAGCTTAGCGGCGGCATTTGTTTCAATGCTAACGCTTGAATCCACAATGCTTACAACCTTTAGCGACGGAACAATGACAGTCGGCACACAGAAATTGATGCTCGGCTTAACGGGTGGCGTTATTATACTTTTCATCGTAGCAACGGCTATTTATATGATTGTTCATGGAACAAAAAAACTTAACACATTAAAATCAGAGGTTAATAATGGAAAATAATAATCAAGAGCAAAACGTATTCTCTTATAATTATTCTGCAAAGGAGCAAGCAGAGATAAAGAAAATTCGTGAAAAATATACGCCTCCAACAGATGTTGAAGACAAAATGGAGCGCTTGCGAAGGTTAGATGCAAGTGTAACTCAAACAGCACAGATTGTGGCACTTATATTAGGTATAATAGGCACTCTTATTCTCGGATTTGGAATGAGTCTTATTCTAACTAATCTTTCAAGCATGATTGGTCTTAGCCATAATGTTGCAATGGCAGTTGGCATTGTCATTGGTATTTTGGGTGGTGGTGCGGCAAGTCTTGCCTTCCCTATTTACAATGTAATCGTAAAGGAAAGACGCAAAAAGCTTGCTCCAGAAATTATTCGTCTAACCGACGAATTGATGAAATAATGCTTTCATAAATAAAAATGGCGGATAAAATGTCCGCCATTTTCTTTTTACTCCATAAATAAAGCGATAATTTCAACTGTTTCTTTTATTTGCTCCTCATTGGAAATGGACGCCTCATTATCCCCATTTTGAGAGCCATACATACCGAAGCCTGCATGGTTTCCACCTTTAATAACATACTCTGTTAGATTTGATAAATTTGATTTGTTTTTTTCGTATTTTTCTCGATTCATTATACCGTCGTTTTCGCCATAAATTGACAAAACTCGAATATCACTTCCTGAAAAATCTGCCGTTGAATATGAGCCAAGAAGAATCAAGCCATCGTAATCTTCTATATTCTTTTCAAGATATGATGCAACCATAGAGCCACCAAGAGAATGTCCCCCTAAAAACCATTTTTCAATTTGAGGAAATTCCTCCTTTATTCCCTCTGCGCCATTTACATTAAAAACCGCCAAATTAAATGGCATCTCTACTATTACTGACAAAATTCCATTATTTGCGCACTCAGCCATCAAAGGATAATATGCCTCGGCTTCAACCTTGCCACCTGGATAGAAAATAAAGCCTGCCTTAGGATTTTCTGGTACAAATGCAATCTTATTTTTATCAATTTCAGTTTTTACGACCTGGCTATCTTCTAAAAAAGCATCTACAAGCTCGTTTTCTGCATGATAATATATTGAAAAATAGATGCCCATTGCTACAATAATCGCTATTAAAACAGCGAACACTGTGCTAATGATGGATATAAGAATTATTCGCTTTTTTCGTGTCATCTTTATTCTCCTTAGGTGATTTTATAGGATTATATCATATTTTTACATCTTATTCAACACTTTTTGCGCTTATAATATTGACATTTTATAATACGCTGTGCTATAATTTTTATTATAATTTTATTACTTTAAAGCACTAAAGCATTCGAGGAGTCACTATGATTTGGATTGATTACGTTATTATGGGGATTTTCGCTCTTGCCATGATTGGTATAGCGATATATACAAGAAGCCGTTCAAGCTCTGTTAATGACTTTTTGCTCGCCGGCAAAAAGGGACTTAATGGTTGGATGACAGCGTTTGCCTACGGAACTACATATTTTTCAGCTGTTATATTTATAGGGTATGCAGGAAAGTTTGGAAGCTCCTTTGGTCTTGCATCTGTTTGGATAGGCATTGGTAATGCAATAATTGGTACTCTTGTTGCTTGGCTTGTTCTTGCAAAGCGTACAAAAAATATGACCCAGCGTCTTGGTGCAAAAACAATGCCCGGTTTTTTCGAAAAAAGATATGGCTCTACTAAATTAAAATTAGTTAGTGCTGTTGTTATCTTCATTTTCTTAATTCCATATTCGGCATCTGTTTATAGTGGAATCAGCAGTCTTTTTGAAACTGTATATGGAATTCCCGGCTGGGCTGTTATGCTTGCCTTGGCAGTTATCACTGCAATTTATCTATTCTTTGGTGGATATTTCGCAACTGCTCTTTCTGATTTTATTCAAGGTATTATTATGATTATTGGCGTTGTGCTCATGATTATCTTCTTTATGAAGCATCAAAACGTAAATTGGGATATCAGCGCACTTGTTAACAACAAAAACCTCACATGGTTCACATTCAATGCCGATAACAACCACATTATTTACGGTAACACCACCTCGCTTCTTGCACTTATAGGTCTTACATCATTTGGTGTGTGGGCACTACCGCAAACAATACATAAGTATTATGCCATTAGAGATAAAAAGGCAATTTATCAAGGAATTATTGTAAGCACCGCATTTGCTTTGCTTATTGGATTTATCGCATATTTTTCAGGTGCACTAAGCTACTTTTTCCCAGAGGTAATCGGCACCAATCCAGATAAATTTATCCCACTTATGCTTAACGCTGTTATTCCTGTTGGTCTTATGGGAATTATTGCAGTTCTTATATTGTCAGCAAGTATGTCAACGCTATCCTCTGTTTCACTCGCCAGTGCTTCAGTTGTTGCAGTTGATTTATACAAGGGAGCAATCAACAAAAAGGCTAACGACAAAAAGGTAAACTGGGTAATGAGAGGTCTTTGCCTTGCATTTATTGTTATTTCCGTTGTGTTAGCTATTTTAAACGAAGAATTCGGTCTTGCTGCTATTGCTTATATGATGGGCATTAGCTGGGGTACGCTTGCGGGCTGCTTTATGGGTCCTTACGTGCTGGGTGTTCTTTGGAAGAGGGTTACAGTACCTTCTGTATGGGCATCAATCATTAGCTCGCTTGTATTAACCGTTGTGCTTATATTCACTCTCGGTTATTTCCACCCTGCTTCTAACGGCTCATTTGGAAGCATTATTAAAAACGGTATTGCTTGCTCTCCGCTTATTGGTGTAATTTGTATGGCATTCTCGGTTATTATTACTGTTATTGTTACCTTGTGGACTAAAAAGCCAAGCGATGAAATTCTTTACGAAGCATTTGATAAGCCAATTGAGGGCGAAATAAAATAATTATAGAAAGTTAGATATATCATGATTTGGTCAAAGGAAGAAACTCTCCCAAGAGAGGAATTAGAAAAATTACAGCTTGAGCGCCTAAAGGAAACCGTTAATCGTGTTTACGAAAAGGTGCCAGCATATAGAAAGAAAATGGACGATGCCGGTGTTAAGCCTGAGGACATAAAGGAACTAAAGGATTTAGCTAAGCTACCATTCGTTACAAAACAGGATATGCGTGATAACTATCCATTTGGACTTTTTGCTGTTCCAAAGGATAAGCTTGTTAGAATTCACGCCTCAAGCGGAACAACTGGTAAACCAACTGTTGTAGGTTATACCCAAGGCGACCTTGAAACATGGACTGAGTGCGTTTCAAGAATTGCTTGTATGGGCGGGGCAACCGATAAGGATGTTGCTCAGATTTGCTTTGGATATGGTATGTTTACCGGTGCTTTAGGCCTACACTATGGTCTTGAAAAAATAGGTGCAGCTATTGTACCTTCCTCTACCGGTAACTCGCAAAAGCAAATTATGTATATGCAGGATTTTGAAACCTCACTTTTGGTGGCTACTCCTTCATATGCTTTACGCTTAGCTGAGGTTGCGCGTGAGATGGGTGTCGAGCCACAAAGAGATTTAAAGGTGAAAATTGCGCTTGTTGGCAGTGAGCTACTAACCGATGCTATGCGCGAGGAAATGCATAAATTCTGGGGTGAGGATTTACTTATCACCACTAACTATGGTATGAGTGAGTTAATGGGCCCTGGCGTTTCTGGCGAGTGTCTTGAGCATTGTGGCTTACATATAAACGAGGACTACTTTATCCCTGAAATTATTGACCCAAAAACAGGTGAGGTTCTCCCTGCCGGTGAGCAAGGCGAGCTTGTTATTACCTGCATAAAGAAAGAGGGCTTACCTCTTATTAGATATAGAACAAAGGACATTACCCGTTTATTCTACGACAAATGTAAATGTGGCAGAACCCTTTGCCGTATGGAAAATCTATGTGGCAGAAGCGACGATATGCTTAAAATTCGTGGTGTTAACGTGTTCCCAAGTCAGATTGAGGAGGTTATTCTCTCCGTTGCCGAGCTTGGCCCACACTATGAAATTATTCTTGAGCGCGAGGGCTATCTTGACAAATTAACTGTTAAGGTTGAGCTTGCACATTCTACTGACTCATTTAGCGAGCTTGAGAAAATTAAAAAAGAAGTACAAGGTAAATTAAAGATAATTCTTGGTCTTGATGCCAAGGTAATGCTTGAGTCTCCTAACACGCTACAGCGTTTTGAGGGCAAAGCAAAAAGAGTTAAGGATTTAAGAGGTATAAAATAATGGCAAAGAAAACTATAATGCTCGGTAACGAGGCTATTGCAAGAGGTGCATACGAGGCTGGAGTTAAGCTATCAAGCGCTTACCCAGGAACCCCAAGCACCGAAATTAGCGAATATTTAGCTAAATATGATGAAATTTATACAGAGTGGGCGCCTAACGAAAAGGTTGCAACTGAGGTTGCTATCGGTGCTTCCTTCTCGGGAGTACGTAGCTTAGCTTGTATGAAGCACGTTGGCTTAAACGTAGCATCCGACCCACTATATACCTTTGCATATACAGGTGTAAACGGTGGCTCAGTTATCGTTGTTGCTGACGACCCAGGTCTTGCTTCCTCTCAAAACGAGCAAGACACAAGAATGGTAGCAAGAAGCGCTCACGTTCCTGTGCTTGAGCCTTCTGATAGCCAAGAGGCAAAGGATTTTGTAAAAATTGCTTATGAAATAAGTGAAAAATATGATACGCCTGTTATTCTAAGAACTACAACTAAGCTTGCTCACTCACAAAGCGCTGTTGAGCTATGTGAACGAGTTGAGGTTACAGACAAGGAATATTCAAGAAACGTAGCAAAATACGTTATGATGCCGGCATCCGCTATTGGCAGACACTTAGTGGTTGAGGACAGAGAAAATCGCTTAGCTAAGGATGCGGCTGCTTTATCTATAAACAAAATGGAGATGGGCGACACTAAGGTTGGCTTTATCACCGCCGGAATTGCTTATCAATATGTAAAAGAGGTTTGTCCAAACGCTAGCATTTTAAAGCTTGGTCTTACCAACCCTCTCTCAAAGGAATTAATTGCTGACTTCTGCTCTAAAGTAGAAACCGTTTATGTTTTTGAGGAGCTTGAGCCAGTCATTGAGGAGCAAGTAAGAGCTTGGGGCTTTAATGTAATTGGTAAAGAGGTATTTACCCGTCAGGGCGAATACAGTGCTAACCTACTCAAACGCGTTCTTTTTGGAAATGACGATAGTGTATTTGAGAAGCAAGAGGCTCCTAACCGTCCTCCTATTCTCTGCCCAGGCTGTCCACATAGAAGCGTTTATTCCGTTCTTAACAAGCTAAAGATTCACGCAAGTGGAGATATTGGATGCTATACTCTCGGTGCAGTACCACCACTTGGTGTTGTTGATACTTGTGTTTGTATGGGCGCATCTATTTCAGCTCTTCACGGCATGGAAAAGGGTAAGGGCAAGGATTACATAAAGAATTGGGTTGCAGTTATTGGTGACTCAACATTCCTACATACCGGTGTAAACTCACTTATCAATTTGGTTTATAATAAATCCACTGCTACTGTTATGATTCTTGACAACCGTACAACCGGTATGACAGGACATCAAGACCACGCAGCAACCGGTAAAACATTGAAGGGCGAGGAAACCTATGCTATTAACCTTGCTGAGCTTTGCCGTTCTATTGGCGTTAAGAATGTAATTGAGGTTAACGCGTTTGACACTAAGGAGCTTGAAAGAATTGTTAAGGAAAGCACCCAGAGTGATGAATTGACAGTTATTATTACAAAAGCACCTTGTGTGCTTTTGAAGGGACAAAAGTTCCCGAATGTTTGCAAGTCTAACCCTGAAGCTTGCAAAAAATGCGGAATGTGCCTAAAGATTGGTTGCCCTGCTATTACAAGGAATTCTGATGGTACAATTAAAATCGATGAGACAATGTGTAATGGCTGTGGTCTTTGCAAGAGCTATTGCAAATTCAATGCTATAGAAACGGTGGAAAGATAATTATGACAAAGAATATAATGATTGTAGGTGTGGGCGGACAAGGCACACTCCTTACAAGTAGAATTATCGGTAAGGTTGCCCTTGAGGGTGGCTATGATGTTAAAATTTCAGAGGTGCACGGTATGGCTCAACGTGGTGGTAGCGTTGTTACCTTTGTTAGATACGGAGAGAAGGTTTGTGAGCCTGTTGTCGAGGAGGGTCAAGCAGATGTTATCATCGCTTTTGAGCGCCTCGAGGCTTTAAGATATGCACACTTTTTAAAGAAGGACGGCGTTTTAGTGGTTAACGATTGCAGAATCGACCCTATGACTGTTGTTATAGGTGCTAAGGAATACCCAGAAGGAATTTTAGAGGGATTAAAGAAAAACCATACTCTTTACTCCATTGACGGACAAAAAATCGCTTTAGAATTAGGCAACTCAAAGGTTCTTAACTCTGTAGTGCTTGGATTTGCTGCTCCATTTATCGGCTTTGACAAGGAAGCTTGGCTAAATGTTGTTGAAACAACTGTTCCGCCTAAAACTATTGAAATAAACAAAAAAGCTTTCGCATATGGCTACGAGGCAGAAAGATAATAGAGGAAAAAGCAATGATTTGGAATGAAACAAAAGAATGTATGTCAAGAGACCAAATGACAAATCTGCAAAGTGCAAGACTTGTTAAGCTTGTTGACTATGTTTATCATAATGTTGAGTTTTATAGAAAGAAAATGCAAGCAATTGATTTAATGCCTGGTGATATTAAGTCTATTGAGGACATTACAAAGCTTCCTTTCACAACTAAGGATGACTTGCGTGATAATTATCCATTTGGACTTTTTGCTGTTCCTAACTCTGAAATTGTAAGAATCCACGCGTCCAGCGGCACAACTGGTAAAGCAACAGTTGTTGGCTATACCAGATATGACCTTGACATTTGGGCTGAATGTGTTGCAAGATGCTTATCTATGGCTGGTGTTGGCAAGGATGACATTATCCAAATTGCTTACGGCTATGGCTTGTTTACCGGTGGCTTAGGCGCTCACGGTGGTGCTGAGAAGATTGGTGCAACTGTTGTTCCTATGAGCACAGGTAACTCTAAAAAGCTAACAACTATGATGGTTGACTTTGGCGCAACTGCTATTGCTTGTACCCCATCATATCTACTACATATTTCTGAGGTGCTTGAAAACGAGGGACTTCTTGATAAAATCAAGCTAAAGGCTGCTATTTGCGGTGCTGAGCCTTGGACAGAAAAAATGCACAAGGAAATTGAAACAAAATTAAACATCAATGCATTCGACATCTATGGTCTATCTGAGGTTATGGGTCCAGGTGTTGCTTGCGACTGTCAATATCACAAGGGACTTCACGTTTGTGAGGACCACTTCTACCCTGAAATTCTTAATACTGCAACATTACAACCGGTTAGAGATGGCGAAACCGGTGAGCTTGCGTTTACTACTCTTACAAAAGAGGGCATTCCTCTCATTCGTTATAGAACTAAGGATTTAACAAGCATCGACCACTCTACCTGTGATTGTGGAAGAACAAGCGCTCGTATTTCAAGATTCAAGGGCAGAGTTGACGATATGCTTATTATCAGAGGCGTTAACGTATTCCCAAGCCAAATCGAGGCTGCGCTTTGCGAGGTTGAGGAGGTTACACCTCACTATATGATGATTGTTGACCGTGTTAACAATCTTGATACTCTTGAGGTTCAGGTTGAGCTTGATTCTAAATATTACACAGACGAGGTAAGAGCTATTGAGGCGCTTACTAAGAAGATTTCACACGTTATTTTACAAGCACTCGGCATTAATGCTAAGGTTAAGATTGTTGAGCCACAGACTCTTGTCAGAAGCGAGGGTAAGGCTGTACACGTGCTTGACAAGCGTAAATTATATTAATAAAGGAGAAATACTATGTTTGCAAAACAACTAACTGTATTTATTGAAAACCGTTCAGGTCGTCTTTCTGAGGTTTTGAATGTTTTAAAGGAAAATAATGTTAATATTCTTTCACTAAGCCTTGCTGACACAACCGAGTTTGGTCTTCTCCGTCTTATCGTTGACAACGCTAAGCTTGGCAAGGAAAAGCTTTCAGAAAATGGATTTTCTTCACTTCTTTCTGATGTTTCAATTATTGAAATTCCACACAAGGCAGGTAGTCTACAAGCGCTTCTTAAGGTTATTGACAACAATGGTATAAACATTGAATATATGTATGGTCTTTCAATCGGCTCAAGTGAGGCACACGTTGTATTAAAGGCAAATGACACTAAGCGTGTTGATGAAATTTTAACAGAAAACGGTGTTAAAACCATCACCTGTGAGGAGCTTGCAAAGCTATAATTATAACTGAGGCAAAAAATGATAATAGATTTTCACACGCATATATTTCCTGACAAAATCGCACCTAAAACTATTGAATTTTTATCGGGCAAGGGTGGTATTCCACCATTTGCCGAGGGCACTAATGCTTCTCTTATTTCTAAAATGGAGGAAGCAAGGGTTGATATTTCAGTTACCTTGCCGGTAGTAACCAGTCCACATCAATTTGATAGTATAAATCGCTTTGCCTGTGAAATTAACGAGCTATACAAGGATAAATTGCCTAAGCTCATTTCCTTTGGCGGTATTCATCCCCTTTGCGAAAACATCGAGGACAAGATGAAATTCATAAAGGAATGTGGCTTTAAGGGTGTTAAAATTCATCCTGACTATCAGGGCGAGTTTATTACCCACGAGGGTTATGTTAAAATTTTAGAGTGTGCGCGCGACCTTGATTTAATTGTCGTTACGCATGCAGGAGTTGACTGCGGATTTTTAGGTCAGCCTGTTAAATGCACTCCTTCTCTTGCAAAAGAGCTAATTAAAAAGGTACCTTATTCCAAATTTGTTTTAGCGCATTTAGGTGCTAATGAAATGACGGATGAGGTGTTAAATACTCTTTGTGGCGAGGATGTTTATTTTGATACAGCCTATGTCCTGCGTGCAACTGACGAAAAAACCTTTAAAGAGGTAGTTAAAAAACACGGAGCTGACAAAATTTTATTTGCAACCGACTCTCCTTGGAGCGATATAAAAAATGATGTTTCCATCTTAAAATCATATAATCTCGACAAGGAAACCGAGGAAAAAATTCTATATAAAAATGCGAAGGCTTTGCTTTCGATATAGGTATTATTATGAACTACAATGAAAAAATGTATGGGCTTGGCAGCAAGCGCTCAATAATCAGAGAAATTTTTGAATATAGCAAGGCTCGCGCAAAGGAAATCGGTGCTGAAAATGTTTACGATTTCAGCCTTGGTAACCCAAGTGTACCAGCACCGGCTGAAGTAAATGAGGCTATTGCTAATTTACTTAAAACCGAAAGCTCTGTGCTTTTACACGGCTATACCTCGGCACAAGGAGATTTAGGTGTAAGAACTGCTATTTCTAATAGTATTAACGAAAGATTTGGCGCTGGGATCAACCCAAATTTAATTTATATGACCTGTGGTGCGGCAGCTTCTCTTTCCATCTGCCTAAAGGCAGTATTTGAGGGCAATGACGAGGAATGTATTGTTTTTGCACCTTTCTTTACAGAATACAGAGTGTTTATTGAAAACGCAGGTGGCAAAATTGTTGTAAGCACTCCTAAGGAAAAGACCTTCCAGGTTGATATTGAGGATTTTGAAAAGAAGATAAACGAAAAAACAAGAGCTGTTATTGTTAACTCTCCTAACAACCCAAGCGGTGTTGTATATTCCGAGGAAACAATCAAGGCACTTTGCGAGGTTTTAAAGAAAAAGCAAGAGGAATATGGCAAGGTGATTTATTTAATTGCTGACGAGCCATATAGAGAGCTTGTTTATTCGGGTGTTACAGTTCCTTATCTTATGAACTACTATGACAACACTTTGGTTTGCTACTCATATTCTAAATCACTCTCCTTGCCCGGTGAGAGAATTGGTTATATTGCAGTTAACCCCAAAATGCAGGATGCTCAAAACGTATATTTATGCGTTTGCGGTGCAGGTCGCTCACTTGGCTATGTTTGTGCGCCCAGTCTATTCCAGCAGGTTATTAAAAATTGCTTAAATGCTAAGGTAAACATTGAGGCTTACAAGGAAAACCGCGATTTGCTTTACGACAACCTAACCGAATACGGCTACGAGTGTGTAAAGCCTGATGGCGCTTTTTACCTCTTTGTAAAGGCGTTAGAGCCTGATGCTTACAAATTCTACGAAAAGGCTAAAAAACACGAAATTTTAGTTGTTCCTTGCGACGATTTTGGTGTAAGCGGCTATGTAAGAATTGCTTACTGCACATCAAAAGCGACAGTTCTCGGCGCTTTGCCTGCGTTTAAGGCTTTGGCAGAAGAGTATAGAAAATAACAAAAAGGTGTCTTTATGACACCTTTTTTAATTTCGGGAGGAGCAAGCCCCTCCCCTACATTATTAATTATTTATTCTCTGTTTGCTTATATGGCACTCTTGCCGAAGGAACAAGTCTTGATGCTTTATCGGTATGCACGCTTTGGTCGTCGAAAAAGATATTTGCGCCAAAGGATTTTAAAATTTCGCTCTTCTCTATGCCACCGAGGAAAAATGCCTCGTCAATTCTTACATCCCAAGCGCGTAAGGTTCTTATAACTCTTTCGTGGGCTGGGGTATTACGTGCAGTTACCAAGGCTGTTCTTATTGGCATTTCGTTTGTATCCTTGAACTGGTTTTGAATTAAAGAAATGGTCTTTAAAAGCTTTGCAAACGGACCCTCAGGGAGTGGCTTTTTTGCGTTTTCCTCCTCGTGCTTGGCAAATGCCTCAAGTCCCTTTTCCTTGTAGATTTTTTCAGACTCGTCAGAGAAAATAACAGCGTCTCCATCAAATGCGATTCTGATTTGAGGAGTTGGCTCACTTGGATTTATCGGCAAATTGGCGTGTGAGCAGATAATGCCTGCTGCTATATTTGCGTTGATTGCCTCTTGCACATCCTCCTCATTTGCAGATAGAAACAAATCTGTTTTAAAGGTATTGAGATATGGCGCTATTGAGTTGCCACCGATAAGCGCGGCGCGAGAAATATCAAGCCCATAGTGCTTAATTGAGTTGAAAATTCTTAGGCTTGTATCAGCACTGTTTTTTGACATAATTATAATCTCTGTCATATGCTTATCCTTGCAATTAAGGTTATGTAGAGCTTTGACAAGTGGGAACGCTGTGCCTGGCTTTAAAATATCATTTTCATGCTCGATTTGATAATCAGAGTAAGCCTTTAATCCCTGTTCCTCGTATATTCTATTTTCCTCCTCAAGGTCGAAAAGTGCGCGAGAGGAAATTCCAACAACCAATTTATCGTCAAGTGAAAGTGCCATAAATCTATCTCCTTTGTTATTTTTACTGTATTTATTGTACCATAATTTTGTTATAATGTCAATATTATAGTGTCGCAAAAACACGACAGTTGGTGCTCTGCAATAAAAAAGCGCCCGATTGGGCGCTCTCAATTATAGGTTATAGTCCTTTAAATATGCTTTGGTGTTCTCTACCATTTCGTCAAAGAGCTTTCTTGCATCTTCCGTACTGCAAGTAACGAGTGGGTCGCCTATAAATGCGCTGAATATAGCATCCATATCACGGTTTTTAATTGCCTCAGCAAGTGCCTCTTGCTCGCCGCAAATTTTTGAAACGAGTGGATATATAGAATTTGGAATATTGCCTGCAAGAACCGGCTTTAACTCGTTTGTACGGAATATAGCATTGGTTTCAACTACTGCACCTAATGGTAGGTTAGGAATTTGTCCTACGTTTGGAATATTAACGTTTGTAATTAAATCACAAAGACCAAGAAGCGCTCTCATTTGGTTAACTCCCTCTTCGCCTGTTTTCCAAATTTCAACCTCAGCCTCTCCTGAAACAAGCTTGCGGCTTCTTTCAAGTCGGTTTTTAAGGTCCTCTTTTCTCCAAGAAACAGGGGTAAGACCAAATTTCATTTCGCTAACTCGTTCTGGACTTTCAAGATACCATTTGCCTGGGCAGAACTCAGCCAAGTGCCTGTCACCTGCCGCGGAAATATAGCCAAATTTTTTGAAGAGGTCAAAAGTCACCTTGCCGGCACAAGCAAAGGAGTTGTTCATCCAGTTGTTATCCGGCTTTGCAGGAAGTCCGTCAGCATATTTTTCACAGTATTTTGCGTAGTATGGGAACAGGTCAATGCCTTGATAAGTAGCACTTGTTAGCCAAGTAAAGTGGTTTACTGCAACAGGATTTACCTTGATTTCCTCTCTTGTAGCCTTCTTGCCGAGGAATTCATCAACCACCCACGTGAGCAGTCTTTGTGTTCCAAAAACCTCGTGACAACAGCCAAACGCCTTGATTTCAGGGAAGGTTTGGTAAAGTGCTTTTACGCATAGAGTCATTGGGTTTGTATAGTTGATAACCCACGCATTTGGACAATATTCCTTAACGTAATTTGCAATTTCCTCAAACATAGGAATAGTACGCATTGCTCTTACAATTCCACCAGGGCCGGTTGTATCACCTACCGACTGATAAATTCCATACTTTTCAGGAGTATGAACATCGCTCTCCATCTCGTCAAATGTACCGGGCAAGATTGAAATTACAACAAAATCAGCACCGCTCAGAGCTTCCTTTGGTGTTTTTGCCGCATAGTAATTCCACTGTGATTTTGTGTCCTTGCAGTCCTTATATTTATTACCTATAATCTCGTTAGCCTCGGCAGCCTCAAAATCTATATCGTATAGGTAAACATCGCCACTCATATCCTCGTTGGCAGCGAGGTCGCTCATAAGTCCCCATGCCCAACCACGTGAGCCGCCACCTATATATGCAATTTTAACCTCTTTTGCCTTGTTTTCCTCAAAAATCATAATTTACTCCTTATAAATATTTGATTTATACGTTAATTATATCACAGTTTTCTTTTTTTTGGTATAAAAGTTTGAAAATTTTTCAACTATTTATAAAAATATACTATCTTTTTTTGGTAATTTATATTAAAATATAATTAGTTTTATTTTTGTGAGGATTTATTATGGAAAGAACAGAAAGGTTTATTCAATTTGGTGAGGGTGGGTTTTTGCGTGGCTTTGCCGATTGGATGATTCAAAAAATAAATGATGAAGCTGACTTTGAGGGTAGCGTTGTTGTGGTTCAGCCAATTAAGGATGGACTTTGCGATGTGCTTTCAAGTCAAGGATGCAAATATACACATTTAATTCGTGGCGAGGAAGGATATGAATCCAGCGTTATTGACGTTATTTCTCGTTGTGTGAAGCCATATGATGATTTTGATTCGTACTTAGCTCTTGCCAGTCAGCCCGAATTAAGATATATCATTTCAAACACAACCGAATCGGGCATTGCTTTTGTCCCAAGTGATAAGGACACAGATGCGCCACCATCATCTTTCCCAGCCAAGCTTACTTTGCTTCTGAAAAAAAGATTTGACTTAGGACTTAGTGGATTTATTTTCTTACCTTGCGAGCTTATTGACCGTAACGGAGATAATCTAAAGGTTTGTATTTTAAAATACTCAGACCTTTGGGGCTATGGCAACGAGTTTAAGGCTTGGGTTGAAAAGGAAAATGTATTTACCAACACCTTGGTTGATAGAATTAACACAGGCTACCCCAAGGGCGAGGATATCGAACTTACCTTTGATGACAAGATGGTAAACACATCTGAATTTTTCCATCTTTGGGTTATCGAAACCGACTATGACCTTGAAAAGGAGCTACCATTTAAGGCGGCTGGGCTTAATGTTATAGTTACTCCCGATGCACTCGAAAAATATAGAACTCGTAAGGTTCGTATTTTAAATGGTGCGCACACCTCACTCGTGCCTTTTGCTTTGCTTTCTGGCTTTGATACTGTTAAATCCTGCGTTGATGATGCCAAAATGAATGCTTACATTAGAAGATGTATTTTTGACGAAATCATCCCAACTCTTGATTTGCCAAAGGACGAGCTTATTGAGTACGCAGAAAACGTTTTGGTACGCTTCTCTAACCCTTATATTAAGCACTATTTAAGCTCTATTGCGCTTAACTCTGTTAGCAAATTTAAGGTTAGAGTATTGCCTTCCATTCTTGAATATAAAAGACGCTTTGGCGTTTACCCAAAAACTCTTGTTTTTGCTCTTAAAAAGCTACTTGAGTTTTATAAGACCGATATGACAAATGACGACCCCGAAATTTGCGCATTCTTAAAAAGTGCAACAACTAAAGAGGCTTTAGCTAATAACAAGCTATGGGGCACAGATTTATCCGATTTATTAGGAGATTTAGAATGATAATCAACAAGCTTGACAATGTTGAAATAAATCTTGACAATGGACACAAGTATGCTCTTTGCGATATAAGAGAGGGCGAAAATGTCATAAAATACGGAAATCCAATAGGACACGCAGCAGTCGATATAAAAAAGGGTGAACACGTGCACACTCACAATATGAAAACTAATCTTTCAGGTGAGCTTACATATGAGTATTCAGGTGGTGTTGCCTATTCTTATACCGAAAGTGATAAAACATTTCTTGGCTATGTGCGTGAAAATGGCGACATTGGCATAAGAAATGAGATTTGGATTTTGCCAACTGTTGGCTGCGTAAATAAAATCGCAGAAAAGTTAGCTTCCTTGACGGACACCTTTGCATTTACTCATCCGTTTGGCTGCTCACAATTAGGAGATGACCAAAAGACAACTCAGCTGATTTTAAAGGGACTTGTTAATCATCCAAACGCCGGTGGTGTTTTAGTGCTTGGATTGGGGTGTGAAAACAACAATATAGATGAGTTTAAAAAGGTGCTTGGCAAGTGGAATGATGATAGAGTTAAATTCCTTAACTGTCAAGACCACAATGACGAAATTGGCGAGGGTGTTAAGCTTATTGACGAATTAAAGAAATATGCCTCGAAATTTGAAAAAACACCAGTACCTGTGTCTAAATTGCGCGTTGGATTAAAGTGTGGTGGCAGTGATGGCTATAGCGGAATTTCGGCAAACCCACTTCTCGGTCACTTTAGCAATACGCTTACCTCATTCGGTGGCTCTGTGGTGCTGACCGAAGTGCCTGAAATGTTCGGTGCTGAGCATCTTTTGATGGAAAGGGCTGAAAACTACGAGGTATTTGAAAATACTGTTTCTTTAATAAATAATTTCAAAAGCTATTATGTTTCACACAATCAAGTGGTTTACGAAAACCCTTCTCCCGGCAACAAGGCGGGCGGAATTACAACGCTTGAGGAAAAATCGCTTGGATGTATTCAAAAGGGTGGCGCTTGTGTTGTTCGCGATGTACTTGACTATGGCGATACAATTAAAAAATCCGGACTTTCCCTTTTAAATGGCCCGGGTAATGACATTGTGGCTATTACCAATTTAACTGCTTGTGGCGCGCACATGATACTATTTACAACCGGTCGTGGCACCCCTCTCGGTGCGCCCGTACCAACTGTTAAAGTGGCGACAAACAATAATTTAGCAACTAAAAAATCTTCTTGGATTGATTTTGATGCTTCCCCTACACTTTTAGGCAAGGATTTAGATGATGAGTTCTTTGACTACGTACTAAATGTAGCAAGTGGAAAGGAAACAAAAAATGAAGAAAACGGATACCGTGAAATTTCAATTTTCAAGGACGGAGTTACACTATGAAAACTATAATTAATGATGAATTTTTACTAAATACAAAAACTGCGAAGGAGCTATACGAGATAGCAAAGGATATGCCAATTATCGACTATCACTGCCATCTTGACCCTAAGCTTATCGCTATTGACTATAAGTTTGACAATTTAGGAGAGCTTTTCCTCGGTGGCGACCACTACAAATGGCGTATGATGCGTTCCTTTGGAATTGATGAAAGATATGTGACAGGAGATGCTACATTTAAAGAAAAATTTAAGGCTTTTGCCACTGCCTTACAATATGCTATCGGCAATCCTCTTTACCACTGGACACATCTTGAGTTAAAAAGATATTTCGGCATTGATGAGGCCTTGTGCGAGGAAAACGCTGACGAAATTTACGAAAAATGTACCACTCTTTTAAGAACTGATGAGTATTCTGCCCGTAATCTTATTAAAAACTCAAATGTTGAGGTTGTTTGCACAACCGACGACCCAATTGACACACTTGAATATCACGACCAAATAAAAGATAGTGAATTTAGTGTAAAGGTGCTCCCTGCATTCAGACCCGACAAGGCAGTAAACATTCATAAGGAAACATTCTTGCCTTATATTGAAAAGGCTGGGGTTAAGAGCTACGAGGAGTTAAAGTCTTGGCTTTCAAGTCGTCTTGATTTCTTCCACTCAAAGGGCTGTCGTTTATCCGACCACGGTCTTGATTTTGTTCCATACACATTAGGCGATGCTTCTAATATTTTCAACAAGGCACTAAATGGTGAAGCTTTAACAAAAGAAGAAATTGATGCTTATATGACCGACTTGCTTGTTTTCTTCGGCAAGGAATATGCAAAGCGTGGCTGGTGTATGCAAATCCACGTTGGTGCTATTAGAAACAACAACACTAAAATGTATAAAAGGCTCGGTCCTGACACAGGCTATGACAGCATAGCAGAAACTAACCTCGGTGAAAATCTTTCAAAGCTACTTGATACATTGGAAATGGACGATTCTTTACCCAAAACCATTCTCTATTCGCTAAATCCAAAGGACAATTATGTTTTAGCTACTCTTATGGGTTGCTTCCAAGGAGCTGAAGCAAGAGGCAAAATTCAGCTCGGCTCTGGCTGGTGGTTCAACGACCAAAAGGACGGTATGGAGGAACAATTAAAGGCTCTTGGTAACCTTGGAGTTCTTGGCTCCTTTGTTGGTATGCTGACCGACTCACGTAGCTTTGTTTCTTACACAAGACACGATTATTTCCGTAGGATTTTATGCAATCTAATTGGCGATTGGGTTGAAAATGGACTCTATCCAAACGATAAAGCTATGCTTGAAAAGATTATTCGTGGCATTTCCTACGAGAATGCGAATAGTTATTTTGGGTTTTAATTAAAATCCCTCCGTCTGCTATCGCAGACACCTCCCTTTTCAAAGGAGGCTACTGATATAGAAAAAGCACTTGCAATCGCAAGTGCTTTTTGGTTTGATTATTCTAAAATTTCTACACTGACAATTTCCTTGGTGAATTTATCTATTGTATAAAGATATCCACCACCCCATATGTCAACATCCTGATTTATATCGCCTACATATTCGGGATAAATAAACACGTAATGGTAATAATCATATTGTCCATCTATGGTTTTTGCTTTATATACAAAGCCCTCTGGCAAGGCTTGCTTTTCACTTGAAGAAAAATGCTCTAACGCTATCACAACAGCACCTTGTGAATCTGTAAAATCTGCCAATCCGTCAATATAGATTGTAGCATTGACTGTCTTTACCGATACATTTTCAGGTAACTCGCCTATTTCGTCCTTTGGCACAACTATAACACACGAGTTTTCATATAATATCGCATCAACGAGCTCACCCTTTGAAGCATACTCATTATTCGTGAAATAAACTATATCCCCAACAAGTCTTGCATCACTTATGTCGAGCTCGCGATGATGCCAATTAGGTATAACAAAAACATAGTTATTCTCAAATGTACTCTCGGTTATTTTTTTCAGCCCTTCGCTGTTTTCAATACAAGAGCCGAGAGCATTTACATATTCCTCATACGTTGTAAACACATCATTTTTATGATATTTACTTCCCACATTTGCGTAAATTACATACGGGTTCTTTGGAAAATAGGTGCCATTTTGGGAGCTTATATAGCTGACGCGGATTTTTTTGACACATTCAAGAACGCTTAATTTATCAAGTAGCTCATCTTGGCATGTGAAATAGGTATCAAAATCAGGGAAGGTAATTAAAATCATATTGTTTGGAAGGTCTTGAGTGTCAATATGAATATCTTTTCTATCAGAGCTATTCCACGGGTTAAACTGATTTAAAACATTTCTTATCCAGCTATATGCCAAGCTTTTTTCTTCTGTGCATTCAACTAAAACAGTGTAGCTATATACATTTGGTGCATATGCGATAAATTCGTTTCCATTTTGATCCTTACAAATATATCCCATATCAAATTTTGTCGGGTCTTTTTTATCTTCTATTTTTTCCATTTCATCGCCAAAGTTGTGGTAATCAAGGTCGAAGGAAACCTTTTCATTTCTTGGCTCGATTGGTGACAAGCCAGCCTTTAGATCGCGTGGGTCAAAAATGAATATAGAGGCAATAGGATGCTTTTCGGCAGGGAAACCCCAAGCGTCAAATTGCTCCTTTACTCTTTTTTGGTCGGTAACGAGGTAAATATATCTTCCCGTACACTCCTCTAAAGTCTTATATTCACCGCCTCTATTGATGATAACATATTCATCCTTTATATCATACTCAGCCCTTATCCTGTCAATAGTGCTTGCAGTTAAAACCTCTTTAGTAACGCTTGCGTATTTAAAGGAATATGAAACCACCTCTCCATATAGCTCCGTTCTGCCCGGATAGCTTTCTAGAATGTACATATCACCTGTGTACTCAATAGTGATAGTATCGCCTGCAACTATATCGTCCGGTATTGTAACGTTTTCAAAGCCATATACTAACTTACTATAATCAACAAGCAAGGTTGCAGTGCTTTCGTGATGGAATCCGTAGTCGTAGTTAAATTGCCAAGTCACTGTTTGCGTATTTTTTGATGGTACTTCTGGCTTTTCAGTATCCTTGCTTGTGTCAGTTGCAGAATCGTCATTTGTGTCCGTTTTCTTGTCATTTGAGTCATTTTCGCCATTTGTTTCGGTTGAGGACGACTCGTTTTCTGTGCTTGTTTCTGTTTTGTCTACCAAATCGCTATCAGAATCAGTTGCACTTTCGGTCTCTGTGTCTGGCTCTGTTCCTGTGTTGGACGCTGTATCGGTATCTATATTGCCACTACATCCACACAATAGTATTACGCCTAAAAGCAACGCAATTAAATAAAAATAACCTTTTTTCATAACAGTGTCCCCCTTATTATCTTTTCACTTATAAAAACGAATTTGATAAAGAAAAGGTTGCTACCACTCTAACCTTTTCCTTTCAATTTTATTGTATCATCTCTATTTTCTTAGTGTCAAGGGTTGGAATTATATTTCCATTTTTTGTCACAAACTTTTCAGAAAACACACACCTTGACACTATAATCACAAAAAGCACCTGCAAGCGCAAGTGCTTTTATTCTATTATTTTTTTAAAAAGGTACAAAGAGTTTCGTAAATTCTATCCATCGAATCAATTTCCATTGTTTCACATGGGGTATGTAAATCGTGTACATTTGCACCAACAGAAATTGCCGAAAGACCCTTTACCCTTGATGTAATGATTCCACATTCAAGTCCTGCATGAATTAAGGTTGGCTCTGTTTTTCTGCCTGTTGCTATTTCGTAGGCTCTTTGCCATTTTGTAACAAGAGGAGAATCAGCCTCGTCCTGCCACGAGGGGTATTTTTCGTGATGATAATAGCTTGCGCCTATCTTGTCTGCCAAAGCTTCAAGCTCTCTCGTCGAATAATCAAGTCCTGCCTCGGTATATGAGCGCGAGGAAAAGCCGATTTTAATTTCTTTTTCCTTCGTTCTGATTCTTGCTAAGTTTCTTGAAATTGACGGCAGAACAGGTGCTACCTCGCGATATTTTAAAACGGCATTTGGGAGTGATAATATCTTTAATACTTTTTCAGTATCCTCAAGGGAAACAACGGCTGACGTGTCTGTTTTTTCAATAGTAACGGATAAATTTTCATCCTCTTTCGCGAATACAGACGTTAGTGCCATTTCCTTTATTTTATCGAATTCATTCTCTAATTTCTCTGAATTTATAGGCACAATCAGAGCCTCGCACTCACGAGGAATTGCATTGTCCTTATCTCCTCCTGAAATATACGAAAGATTAAACTTGGTTATTTGGTTTATCATAGAAAGGATTTTACCCATTAATATGTGAGCATTAAGACGTTTTTTGTCAATATCCTCGCCAGAATGTCCACCACAAAGACCGCCTATTGTAATTTTGTACGCTGGTTTATCGTTTTTCTCCTTCTTAACCTGCAAGGTCATTTCTGTTCTCACCCCACCACAGCAACCGATAATAACGGTATTTTCTTCGGCTGAATCGAGGTTTATCATTTGCTTTGATTCGACCCTTGAATAATCAAATTTTCCAGCGCCAACAAGACCGATTTCCTCACTTGATGTAAAAAGGCATTCTATTTTCGGATGAGAAAGCGAGTTGTCATCCAAAATGGCTAACATAATTGCAACACCAAAGCCGTCGTCAGCCCCCAGGGTTGTGCCATTTGCCCTTAAAATATTCTCTTCTTGAATTAGTTTAATTGGGTCGGTATCAAAATTATGATTTGTTGCCACATTCTTTTCACAGACCATGTCAGTATGTGCTTGAAGCATAACCGGTATTTCATTTTCCCTACCCTGTGTCGCATTTTTAACTACAAAAACGTTATTATCATCGTCTATATAGTATTCTAAACCACGTTCCTTTGCGAAATTTACTATGTAATTTGCAACTGCCTTTTCATTGCCTGATGCGCGTGGGATTTTTGAAATTTCTTCAAAATAATAAAATGGCTTTTCGTTTTTTACTCCCGTAATAGCTTTTAGCATTGCTTTCTCCTTAATTTATGCTTTGCCGTTTTATGGCATATCTTTCTATGATTTATTTTATCACCACAAGTCAAAAATGTAAATAGGTTGTTAAAAGTATTTATTTTTCTTGACAGAGAGTTAATATTATTATATAATATTATTTGCATATTATATGCCATTTTTTGGCTATCGATTTTGAAAGGAGGTACCTATGAAAAAGATTGATCCTGTCATTTGGAAGGAAACCGGCTTTATTGCCCTTGTATCATTTATTTTGAGTGTTTTAATGCAATCCATTTTCCTTATTATCAGCCATTGGGTCGTGGGTGCGTGGGACTACACCGTTATTCTTGGAAACTTACTTGGCTATCTTTTTGCTGTTGGCAACTTTTTCCTCATGTGCTTAACAGTTCAAAAGGCGCTTACAAAGGATGAAAAGGATGCGGCTAACTTTGTTAGACTTTCACAAATGGGACGTATGCTTTTGCTTTTCCTTGTTGCCTTGGCAGCGTATTTCATTCCTGTTTTCAACATTATTGCAGTTGTAATTCCTTTCTTATTCCCGAGAATCGCAATCATGTTTAGGCCTCTTGCTTCAATGATAAAGCAAAGGAGGAATAAAAATGAATGAAGAAATAAAAAAGCCCTCCTTTAAATTTAAATTAGTTGATGCGTTTTACATCATTATGATGATTTTGCCACTTGCCTTTGGCTTAGTGCTTGATGCATTGACAACACCGCCATCAAGCGGGGTTAACATTGCCGGTGCGCGTATTTACCATGAAATCAACCTTGGTGGCTCAAGATTTTTCAATATAATCATCTCAGAGGCACAAGTAAACTCTATTTTGGTTTTAATTACAATTTTCTTTGTATTCCTTTATTTAACACACGGACTCAAGGAAAAAATAGAGCTTAAAAGGCAGCATCTTGCCGAAATAATTGTTCAAAAGGTTGACGGCTTGGTCGGTGAAAACATGGGTAGTGATTTTAGTGGATTCCCTCCATTTATAATTGCTATCATGGCACTATCGGCATTTTCCAGCTTGGTTTCACTTTTAGGACTTTACCCTGCTACGTCAGATATGAATGTGGTTACAGGCTGGGCAATACTTGTATTTATTATCATCACATACTACAAGCTAAAATGTGGACCTCTCTATTATTTGAATGGCTTCACAAAGCCTGTCTTCATTTTGGCTCCAATAAACTTTATAAGCGAATTTGCCACCCCTGTTTCAATGGCATTCCGTCATTATGGTAACGTTATGTCAGGTGGTGTTATTTCTGTCTTACTTTCAACATTCTTGGCTTGGCTCTCAGCCCTTGTGCTTGGATGGGCTGGCGATTATGTCGCTTCAATTCCAATATTCCAAGTAGGACTCCCCGCTATTTTCTCTGTCTACTTTGACATATTTAGCGGTTGCTTGCAGGCGTTTATTTTCGCTATGCTTACTATGCTTAATATCTCGGGTGCATTCGACTCCGAGGAATATTATAGACGCAAAAAATTAAAAGAAGAAAAAAAGAAACTTAAAAACATAAACGGAGGAATTTAATTATGGAACTCGCTATTGGTATTATTTTAGGATGCTGCGCACTTGGTGCAGGTATTGCAATGATCGCAGGTATCGGTCCTGGTATTGGTGAAGGTAACGCAGTTGCTAAGGCTTGCGAGGCTATTGGTCGTCAGCCAGAAAGCAAGGGCGCTGTAACAACAACCATGATTATGGGTTGTGCTATCGCCGAAACCACAGGTCTTTATGCTCTTGTTATTGCTATTTTGCTTATCTTCGTTGCTCCACAACAATTTGTAAACGTTTTAACTAAAGCAATGGGCAAATAATTTATAGGAATTATTAGATGATGTTTGCTGCTGTTGAGGTTCAATCGTTAGGTGTCATCTCTTTAAACCTTTGGTCTATTCTCTTTTCACTTTTAAACCTTGTTATACTTTTTGTGCTCGCTAAAAAATTTCTTTATAAGCCTGTAAAAAAGATGCTTAATGAACGTCAGGCGACTATTGATGCAAGCTATAAAAAGGCTGAGGAAGCTGAATTATCTGCTCAAAAAAGCAAGGAAGAATATGAAAAAAGACTTGAAAGCGCCAAGGATGAGGCTGATGACATTATAAAAAATGCCGTATCAACCGCTAAGGCTCGCGAAAAGGACATAATCGCTGACGCCAAGGAGGAATCCGAGCATATTATAAGACAAGCTAAAGAAAATGCTGAGCTTGAAATTAAAAGGTCTCAAGAGGTTATCAAGGATGAAATTGTTGATGTTTCAACCAAGCTGACCGAAAAGCTTCTTGAAAGAGAAATCAATATGGAAAACAACAAGGATATTGTTGACTCCTTTATTGATGAATTAGGTGAAGAATAATGGCAGATTTAAGTAAGGAATACGCCTCTGCCTTATTTTCACTCGCCTATGAGAAGAATTTAATCAATGAGATTAAAGAGGACATTGATGCTTTACGTAAGGTTGTCAAGGAGAATCCTGAATATTTAGATATTCTTTCCTCCCCCGCTCTTACCTTGTCAAATAGACTCTCTCTCATTGACGAGGCATTTGGCGATAAAAACGAATATGTTGTTTCATTTTTAAAGCTACTTTGTGAAAATAGAAATATTGCTACGCTAAATGAATGTATTGACGAATTTTTCTTGCTTATAACCGAGCTTGAAAACAGAACCGTAGCAAAGATTTATTATGCCTTTGAATTGACAGATTTACAAAAGGAAAAGCTTGTTTCAAAATTAAAAGGCATAACCAAAAAAGAAATTGACCCTATCTATATTGAGGATACGGGTTTAATTGGTGGAATTAAGATTGAGCTTGATGGCAAGGTGCTTGACGGCTCACTTTCAAGCCGTTTAAATAACATTAAGGGAGTGATTGGTAAATGAGTACACCCCAAGAAATCAGTAACGTTATTAAGTTACAAATAGAAAACTACAAGGAACGTGCAAAGATGCTTGAAACAGGCAAGGTTATCCTTGTTGGTGATGGTATTGCGCGTGTTTATGGTCTTGAAAACTGTATGGCAAATGAGCTGCTTGAGTTTGATGATGGTAGCTTTGGAATGGCACAAAATCTTGAAAAGGAAACTGTGTCGGTTGCAGTTTTATCAAACAAAAACAATATAAAAGAGGGCTCAATAGTAAAAAGAACGGGCAAGGTTTTATCTGTTCCTGTTGGTGAGAAATTCCTTGGCAGAGTTGTAAATGCGCTTGGCGAGCCTATTGATGGCAAGGGACCAATTGAAAATAGTGGCTTCCGCCCTATCGAATCTGAGGCACCCGGAATTATCGAAAGAAAAAGCGTTTGTGTTCCTCTTCAAACAGGAATTAAGGCTATTGACAGTATGATTCCTATTGGTCGTGGTCAACGTGAGCTCATCATTGGTGACCGTCAAACCGGTAAAACCGAAATTGCTATTGATACAATTATAAATCAAAAGAATACTGGTGTTATCTGTATTTATGTCGCTATCGGTCAAAAGAGCACATCCGTTGCTCAGCTTGCGTCCGAGCTTTATGCAAATGGTGCTATGGACTATACAATTATAGTTTCTGCAACAGCTGCTGAAAGTGCTCCGCTTCAGTATATCGCTCCATACAGTGGATGTGCAATGGCTGAATATTTCCGTGAGCAAGGCAAGGATGTATTAATTATATATGATGATTTAAGTAAGCACGCAGTAGCTTATAGAGCTCTTTCCTTGCTTATTCGCCGCCCACCAGGACGTGAGGCTTATCCAGGTGACGTATTCTATCTACACTCAAGACTTCTTGAGCGTGCAGCTTGTGTTGACGAGGCATATGGTGGTGGCTCAATAACGGCGCTTCCTATCATTGAAACGCAAGCAGGTGACGTTTCTGCTTATATTCCAACAAACGTAATTTCAATTACAGACGGACAAATATTCCTTGAAACCGAGCTTTTCCACGCCGGCATTATGCCTGCTATTAACCCTGGTATTTCTGTTAGCCGTGTTGGTGGCTCTGCTCAGCTCAAGGGTATGAAAAAAGTTGCCGGTGAGCTTAAGCTTCTCTATTCACAATACAGAGAGCTTCAGTCTTTTGCTCAATTCGGTAGTGACCTTGATGCAGACACAAAGAGACGCTTAGCACTTGGCGAAAGAATAGTTGAGGTATTAAAGCAAGGCAGAAACGAGCCTATTCGTGTTGGATGCCAGGTTGCCATTGTTTATGCTGTTATTAACGGATATTTAGACAAAGTTGATGTTAAAAACGTACATGAATACGAGAAAAATCTATTTGCTAAGCTTGAAAACTCGTACACTGGATGGCTAAAACGTATTGAAGATGGATATTTTGAAGAGTCAGATATCGACGAGCTTAAATCCATTTTACAAGAAATGAAGGTGTAATTTATGCCTAACACGAAAGCACTGCGTGTGCGGATAAAAAGTGTTAAATCCACCGAGCAACTGACAAAGGCAATGGGGCTTGTTGCTTCGTCTAAAATCAGACGTGCAAACGAGGCTATGTATAAGGCGAGAGACTATATTAGCTCTCTAAAAAAATCGATGGCTGTTTTGACATCCCAAAAGGAGTCTCAAAGAAGCCCTTTTATGCAAAAACGCGACACGTCTCGCACAAAAATTATAATTATTGCTGGTGACAGAGGCTTAGCTGGCGGCTATAACGCTAACATTTTTAGACTTGCTAAGGAATATCCAAATGCTGAATTTATTCCTATTGGCAAGCGTGCTTGTGAAAGATACGCCTGCCCTATCAATTCCTCAGAAAGATTTACCTTTGATAACGCAATGGAGTTATCAGATAAGCTTTGCGAAGAATTTAAGAATGGCGAATTTGACAAGCTTGGTATCATCTACACAGAATACCGTTCAATCATGACACAAGAAGCAAAAATCGAGTGGCTGTTACCACTTGAAAAGACAGAGGTTGAGGGAATCAGTGGTGTGGTTTACGAGCCGGACCATCTTACAATCCTTAATCTTTCCGTACGCGAGTATATTGCTGGTTCAATTACCTCTTATGCACGCGAGAGCTTTGCTTGCGAGGTTTCTGCGCGCCGAATGGCAATGGATTCCGCGGGCAAAAACGCAAAACAAATGATTCTTGACCTTAGCTTGCAGTATAATCGTGCAAGACAAGGCGCCATCACCCAAGAAATTACTGAAATTGTTGCGGGTGCAGGCGAATAAATGCCCAGCGTGGCATAAAAATTTATCTCTATGAGGTGAATATGGATAAAAATAATATAGGTAAGGTTATACAGGTTATGGGACCTGTTGTTGACGTTCTCTTTAATGAGGGCGAGCTTCCTGCAATATACAATGCTTTAACAATCAACATTGGTCAAAGAATATTAACCGTCGAGGTCGCACAGCACATTGGTGACAATACAGCAAGATGTATTGCCATGTCATCAACCGACGGCTTACAACGTGGTGTTGATGTTGTCGACACTGGCGCACCTATCTCTGTTCCTGTTGGAAAACAGACACTGGGTCGCATATTTAACGTTTTAGGTGATGCTGTTGACAATCAGCCAACACCTGAAACCGATGAGCGCTGGAACATACATCGTTCAGCTCCTAAATATGAGGATTTAGCAACAAGCGCCGAAATTTTCGAAACCGGAATTAAGGTTATCGACTTAATATGCCCTTATTCAAAGGGTGGTAAAATAGGTCTATTCGGTGGTGCTGGTGTTGGTAAAACAGTTCTTATAATGGAGCTTATTAACAATATTGCTAAGGAGCATGGTGGTATTTCTGTCTTCTCCGGCGTTGGAGAGCGCACACGTGAAGGTAACGACCTTTATAATGAAATGAAGCAATCCGACGTTATTAACAACACTGCTCTTGTTTATGGACAAATGAACGAGCCACCTGGGGCAAGAATGAGAGTTGCTCTTTCCGGACTTACCATGGCTGAATATTTCCGTGACAAGGAAGGACAAGACGTACTTTTATTTATTGATAACATTTTCCGTTTCACACAAGCCGGCTCTGAGGTTTCTGCGCTTCTTGGACGTATGCCTTCTGCTGTTGGTTACCAGCCTACCTTGGCTACTGAAATGGGTGCTTTACAAGAAAGAATTACATCAACAAAACAAGGCTCAATAACATCTATCCAAGCTGTTTATGTGCCTGCTGATGACT
>JAFQOG010000024.1 GCA_017420755.1 Clostridia bacterium
CTTGGAAACGTTAGATACCTTTTGCGTAATGATAAGGTCAACCTTGCCTTCCATACAGTCGTTCAATAATCGACTCCATTCGGGGGCGGATTCCATATAAGGAGCAGTAGCGCCTTCGTCGATATAAAATCCAACGAACGTCCACTTGGGATACTGTGCGAGGACATCCTCGTATTGCTTTTTATGGTAGTCGAGATAATTCTCGTACTTGGTTTGATTGAAGTAGCGAATATAAACTCCGACTTTGAATGGTTTTGCAGGGTTCGGCGTTTCGTGTCGAATCGTTTTTAACCACGCAGAATGTTTGGCAACTTTCTCACCGTGTTTTGTCGTTGGGATAAAAGACGAGCCTAACTGCGCCAACGGCGTGATCTCCGTTGTATGGGCGCAAGAAACCAAGCTGGTGTCATCCGCCTGCATTAATTCCGTTGAATTCTCTGTATTTTTACTCTCTTGCATATCTGCCTCCATTACATTTATATCAAGTATAAGGCATTTGGAAGAAATTGGAAATCGACCATAGGTTAAATCGTAAACCACGAGTTTATGTTTTTGGAAAAATTTTACAAAAAATAAGAGACAGCAGCGAACTGCTATCTCTTTTTGTCGTTTATTGGGATAATTTAATTGTTAGCTCGAAGGGTTTCTTTTAGATTTTTTACGAATTTAAGGATTGTTTCCATCTCTGTGGGGGAGCAATCGGATAATAAAGAAGCGAACTCTGTTTGATAAATGTCGTTTACCTGCGGAAGATCGGGACGGATGAGGCTGTCTGAGGAAATTTCCAAGGCTGTGCATATAGCGATGAGTGAGGTAACACGGAAATTTGCTTTACCGCGTTCAATATCGCTTATATTCGACACTCCAATTTTTGTTTCAAAGGCAAGGTCTTCTTGACTCATATTTTTTTCAAGACGAGCCGAACGAATGCGCTGACCTATAGCCTCCAAAATAATTTTTACATTGTCCATGGAATTGTCTCCTTTGCCTTTTGACTATGTTCTTGCATAAATTTTATCACTTTTTGACAAAGTAGTGAAATGCCAAATGACGAAACTTGGTCGTTTGGCTATAATATAAGTAAGAAAATTTTTAGTTTGGAGGACTAAATTATGATTTTTAACTATTTAACTATCGGTCAACGAGTGAGAGATGCGAGACGGAAGAAGCGTTTCTCACAGGCGGAACTTGCCCATCGGGTAGGGGTAACAACGTGCTACATAAGCTACATTGAAAGTGGCTATAAGTGTATGAGCCTGGAAACTCTGATTCGTGTTGCAAATGCATTAGAAGTAACAGCCGACGTATTTTTGGCGGATTGTTTGGATAAGCATTTGGTTGCAAGCGAGGCAGAGTTTTCTTTGATTTTAGAGGACTGTTCCTTGTATGAAAGCCGTGTTATTCTCGATAATGCGCGAGAGTTAAAACGGATTTTGCGAGAAAATCTATTCACAAAAGCAAACCGTGAATAAATTATAAACGCATTTTTTCATAACGGCAATCGACCGAAAGTTAAAATTTAGACTAACGGTAGAATTGGTTGCGTATATAATTTTTGGTTTCGATTATATGAAATTCCTTTTTTTGGTAAAAAGGGATTATTTTGTGCTACAATTTTTTTCGCTTGAGGAGGGAGGTTGCGTATATGATTTTGGTTTTCGTTTATATGAAAATTACGAACGTGAAAAAACCCTCTTTTTTTATGCTATAATGTTTTGACCTTTGGAGGGATTAATATGAAATACTACGTAGTTGCGGATATCCATAGCTTTTATTCCGAACTGGAAACCGCTTTAAAAGAGAAGGGATTTTTTGGGGATACCGAGCCTCACAAGTTGATTATTTGCGGAGATCTGTTTGACCGTGGGGATGAGTCGTTTAAGGTGCAGCAGTTCGTTGTTGACCTTATGGAAAAGGATGAAGTCATTTTAATCAAAGGCAACCACGAGGATATGCTATTGGAAATGGTGCGGAACGCAAATAGATGGTTTAATTTACCAGATATCGAGTATTCCCATCATTGGCATAATAGGGCGGTAAAGACGGTCTTGGATTTGACAGGGCTTAACTATTTTGACCTTGATAACCCTACAAAAGTGGCAAAGGCGATAAAGGATACGCCTCTCTTTAAAAAGATTATTCCCGCAATGAAGGATTATTATGAGACCGAGCATTATATTTTTGTCCACGGATGGATTCCGTGTTATGAAATAGATACGCACGTGTTTCCCAAAGTTCTCGGCTATATGGACGACTGGCGAGAGGCGGCGGTTATGGAGTGGGACTATGCTCGTGGTTATAACGGTATGCTTGCATGGTCGCAGGGGATTAAAGAGCCAAATAAAACCATTGTATGTGGGCATTGGCATTGTTCGTGGGGGCATTGCAATATTGACGGAAAAGGTACGGAGTTTGGTAAAGAGGCAGATTTTACACCGTTTTATGGGGAAGGTATAATTGCGATTGACACCTGCACAACGCTTTCACGAAAAGTAAACTGTATTGTTCTGGAGGATTGAAATGAGTGCGGATTTTGAACCGTTTGAAGAAGTGGACGGAGATGAAGAATATAAAAACCGTTGCCTATTTTCGGACATTTACTACGATAAATTTAATCAAGATGATGATGAATACGTTTTAACAAGAAGGGTGGCCGCATTTTTCGCCTCAAAGGAGAGAACTCGCTATCTGGGAATAATAAGCTATTTGTATTTCGCCAGCGTTTATGTCCCGTATTGCGATGACGGTAAAATTGCCACAGCGGATTTTAATGGAAAGGTGGGCATTTGTTTTTATACTGTTCCCGACATAATTCCCGTTGATGTTGCAATGGAGTATCAGTGGGAACGCAAAGAGTTTAGAAAGTTTTTCCACTCGACTGATGCAACGTTATTTTTAATAAATTATGCGAGTGATTGCGTTGCGTTACCGTGCGATATAGTTAAGAGAATGTTTGCTATGATGGCATCCTTCACGGGGCGATATGACGTTGAAGGGCATTATGCGGAGTTATCCACAATAAAGAAAATGGTTGTGCCAAGCGAGTATTTTAAGAAGAGACAGGAATACCGCATATTCCGTGAAAAGCAAATAGGCATTCCAAACTATACGTATGTTCGGCAAGGGTGGCGGTGGCTTTCTATTACGAAGGATGATGGCAGCAAAGACAAGGTTTCCATAACAGCGGTGGATAAAATTATACAATTGGAGGATGAAAAAAATGACTAATAAATATAGTGCGGAAGAAGTGGAGGTAGCAAGAACCCTTTTTGCGGACCTTGATGAAGATAACGGGTATCACAGAAGGGATTTTATTGAGTTGGAAAAAAGGATTGACGCATTTATTGCGAGTCAAAGCAAAGCAGATTTAATAAGAATAATAAGTTGTTTAAAATATTCATCTGCATACATGGCTTATAAAGTGAGCATAAAGGACAAGGGGAAGTGGGATGTAAACATCACGACTTATAAAGGAAAAAAGGCGATGGCTTTACATACCTCATATCGAAGAATTCCTTCGTATATTGCGATGAGATTTAATTGGTATTTTTCGCCACACGAATATTTGTATAATGATTATTATGGGACGGCGGAATGCATTATTCTTAACCCTGCATCAGATTATGTGGTTTTACAACGTTCGTTGATTGAGCAGGTTTTCGGTATATTGAATGAAATTGAAAAAGAGTATGATGAAAAAGATGAATGCGAAGATAAAACGGAACAACTGCTTGAAATTATGGCAAGCATTGATTTAGAAATAACAAAGCCGATAGTCTTTAATTATAAGCTGAAAAATGAAGAAACACACAATCTTTTCTTTGTTTGCGGATTGCCCGCAAAAGATGAAAAATCACTTCTATTTAAGGAACAAGGCAAAGGGTATGTTGAAATTCCGTTTATAGATGCTGTTCATATTCCAGAATTAACGGATTATTTTAATAATAATGATGGGCATTTTTTCTACGATAACATATAAAGGAGTTTCGATGATGAAAAAATATACGAAAGAAGAAATCAAAATAGCACAGGAAATTCTTGATGAAATCTTCGAGGATATTGAAGGTGGCCCCTTATTGGCGATTTTAGGGCAGAGAATTGCCAAGTACAAAGCAACGAAAGGGAATAAAGAATACTTGATGCTGATTAGTTGGCTGCGTTACGCTAAAGTTTTTTTGCCCTATCGTGATGTTTACATAAACGACAAAGGGGATTTTAGAAGAGAGCTGATGACAAATCATCACGGAGGTAAAATATCAGTATATGTTTTCTCTGGTACGGACGATATTCCCATAGATTATGCAATTGATAACAGTTGGTTTAGAAACTGTTCGGTTTCGCAGTTGATTACGGAAATTGAAGGCGCTGACTCCATTGTTTTGAATCCAACGACTGATTATATAGAGTTTCCTATCGAGCTGTTGAGTCGAGTTTTCCCGTTGATGCAGCAGTTGGAAGAAAATATCGAGGTGGAAAAAAATAGGGAAGAGTTAAATTCTTTGATTAGTGGTGCAAATTTTGCAATCGGCGAGGCCCCCAAGTTTCGTATAAGATTAAAAGATGGAAGGGAATTCAAAGGAAGAATGTTGTATCTTTGTTTCAAAGAAGATGTCGAAATGATGGTAATCGAGGATGAGGAAAAGGGACGGATCGAAGTTCCCTTGTCTTTATATCGTACAAGAGAGGAAATAAAGGAATAAAATGAAAGTATTTTTTACGAGCGATTTGCATTTTGGACACGCAAACGTAATCCGTTTTGACGGACGTCCGTTTGAAACGGTGGAAGAGATGAA
>JAFQOG010000025.1 GCA_017420755.1 Clostridia bacterium
AAAATGACTCGAGAGATTTCTCGTCAAGGCTACGCCCGCCACCGTCACATAGTCGCCAATGTCGTTAAAACTCCGTTGGCTCCTTGCTTTGGGCGGTTTCGCTCAATAAAAACAATACTTAATTGTTTTAATTTTCGCTACCTCTTCAACCACTTGAGTACTTCTCCAAATAAGAGCTATTTAATTTTACAAACGAAATAAGGGAAAAATGACTCGAGAGATTTCTCGTCAAGGCTACGCCCGCCACCGTCACATAGTCGCCAATGTCGTTAAAACTCCGTTGGCTCCTTGCTTTGGGCGGTTTCGCTCAATAAAAACAATACTCAATTGTTTTAATTTTCGCTACCTCTTTCAACCACTTGAGTACTTCTCCAAATGTTATGCTTGATTTTGCCTAAACAGTATAACACAAACATCATCGTTTTGCAATACTTTTTAATCAAAGAAAAATAAAAAAGCAGATTCCCGATTTGAGAATCTGCTTTTGAATTATACGTTTGTAGGAAGGGCATATTTCTGCGAATATTCTTCATAAAGCTTTTTGAATTGTGCCTTGTCACTCTTGATTTCACGAACAGATTCATGAATGTTCAAGTTGTCGTTAGCGGTATCTATAAGACAAGCGGCAATGTTGGAGCAGTGGTCTGCGGTTCGTTCAAGGCTGGTTAAAAGGTCAGCCCAGATAAAGCCAGCTGAAATTGTACAGTTTCCTTGCTGCAAGCGGTAAATATGTCTGGTTCTTAGCTGCTCCTTCAAATCATCTATAACCTCCTCAAGAGGCTCTATTTGATAAGCAAGGGACAAATCATTTTTAACAAAGGCAGTTAAGGAAAGACCGAGTATTTCACTGATTGCATTTGAAATGACAACAAGCTCGTCCTTCGCTTCTTTGGAAAATCCAAGACCCTTTTCCTTCATTTCCTCAGCTGACTCAAGAATGTTTACAGCATGGTCGGAAATCCTTTCAAAATCGCCGATTAGTCTTAAAAGCTTAGCAGATTCATCGCCGGATTTTTCGCCGAATTGCTTACTGCTGAGCTTTACAAGATAGGTTCCGATAACATCCTCGTAATGGTCGGTTTTATCTTCAATCTTTCTAATCTTATCTGCGTCATCCTTTGAGTAGTCTGCAAGGTTTGCAAGGCTTAGGGTAAATGCCTCTGTTGCATCCTTAGCCATAGTAACGGTTGCATCGCGACACACACCGAGAGCGACAGCAGGAGTATTTAGAAGTCTTTCATCAAGAATAAGCTGACTGGATTTTTCCTCGTCACTTTCAGGAAGAATCTTGTATGCGATTTTTTCAAGAAGCTTAGAGCATGGGAGGAGCATGAGCGTTGCAGCGACGTTAAATAACGTGTGCATTGTTGCAATACTAAGTGCCGATGCGTTGTTGCCAAGAATAAATTCGCTTCCCATAGAATTAAATATGATACGGATTATGTAGTATGCAATAAGCATTATCGTCGTTCCGATAATGTTGAATGACAAGTGAACAACAGCTGTTCTTTTTCCGTTTCTGTTAGCTCCTGCAGAGGAAAGAACGGCGGTTATGCATGTACCGATATTTTGTCCCATAATGATTGGGAACACTGCACCATTTGTAATAGTACCAGGAGCTGCGGAAATTGTAAGAGCCTGCAAAATTCCGACAGATGCAGACGAGGACTGAAGAACCGCTGTGAAAATAGCACCTGCCAAAACAGCAACAACTGGGGCAAACCAACCAAGAGGTGAGTCCGAGCCGAAGAAACGGAAGACATTAGAAATGATTTCCTTAATTTGTGGATTGTTGGTAGCATTTGACATAATTGTCATACCAAACATAAGCGTTGCAAATCCAAGAAGAATGGTTCCAATATCCTTTTTTCTGCTTGATTTTGATATCATAAATAGAAGAAGACCAATAAGAGCAAGAATTGGAACGAAGGTGTCAGGCTTAAATATTTTTAGAATGGTGCCTGCAGAGTCAGGGATGCCCTCAAGGGATAAAATCCAAGCGGTAATTGTGGTACCTATATTTGCGCCCATAATAACGTTGATTGCTTGACGCAATGTCATTAAAGATGAGTTAACAAAGCCAACAACCATAACAGTGGTGGCGGATGATGACTGGATGACAGCTGTAACAGCAAGACCGGTCGCAAATCCAGCCAATTTATTTGTTGTTAATTTCGCAAGAAGTGATTGGAGCTTGTTGCCGGCTGCGCGCTCAAGCGAGTCGCCCATAACGCTCATACCATACATAAACAAGCAAAGACCACCTATCAAGGTGAGAAGATTAAAAATTATCATATTTATTTCCTTTCTGTATTCATATGCGAGATTATTTTATCAGAAAAAAGCTTACTCTTAAATCGTGTGCTGGTAAAGATAGTGTAAAGATTGTGTAAAACAAAAAGGAAGGCAAGCCCTTCCTTTTTAAAGTTATAAGTTATTTATTAGATTCAAAAATAACTTTGAATGTAGAACCGACACCAAGCTCGCTCTCAATTTCCAAGCGCGCGCCATAAAGCGCACAAATGTGCTTGACAATTGCAAGACCAAGACCTGTTCCACCGGTCTTTTTGGAGTGTGATTTGTCAACTCTATAAAAGCGTTGGCAAAGCATAGGTATATGCTTTTTGTCAATGCCAATTCCGGTGTCACTTACTGAAATTACAGTGCGATTTTCATTGCTCGAAAGATCTACTGTAATTGTGCCATTTTCATTGTTATAGTTAACAGCATTAGACAATAGGTTTTCTGCGATTTCACGTATTTTTTGTGGGTCGGATGAAATAACAGCATCTCCGTTTATTATATAAGAGATATTTTTTGTTGCCATTTTTTCGCTAAGCTCGTCAAATACATCTTGAAAAACCTCGCGCAAATTAATGTTTATTGAAGATAATTCAAGCTCGTCACCGCGCTCAAGCTTGCTTAATTTCAGCATATCTGAAATAAGCGAACTAAGGCGCAAGCTCTCCTTGTGTATTCTTTCAATACGCTTGGATGCTGTACTACTAATATCTTTTTCCTCAAGCAAAAGCTCGGAAAGTCCTTGCATAACGGTAACAGGAGTTTTAAGCTCGTGGGATGCGTTGGCAAAAAACTCGCTTTTTTGATTTTGTATTAACTTTTCTCCCGATACATCGGTTATTATGATAATGGCAGAAATTTTAATATCATCATTTGCAACCTCGTGCAATGTGATTGTTAAATATCTTCCACCAAGCTTGTATTCAAATGTACAGCTTTCGGATAATCGGCTTGAAATTTTGTTATAAAGCTCTACGTTGTCTAAAAACTCAAGCAGACTTTTGCCAAAACGACGAGATGTTCCAAAAATAGAAGATGCGCTTTCGTTTGCAAAAATAAGCTCGTTTTTATCATTGATTGCAATAATTCCCTGAGATATGTTTTCAAGCACCTTGTTGAGCTTTTTGTGTTCACGCTCCATCTCAAGAATATATGAGTGCGTCATTTCGTTTAGGTCGTTGATTTCGCTAAGAACCGAATATAATTCTGGCTCGCTTGAATCCGCCGTTATAGGAACATATTTGCCCTTGCTTATGGTTTTTAAGCTCTTTCCAATATCAACAAATTTAGATGAAATGCTGGTCGAAATAATGTGGGAAATTATTATTGATAATATGAGAGAAAACAGTAAAACTACAATAAGAAACGGCAAGGTAAATGATAGGTAAGAGCTAATCTCACTGCTTCGTATCGCAAGACGTAAAACAACAGTTTCTCCGCTGTTTAGCTGAACCTTCATAGCATAGAATGTCATTTCACAGCCGAAGGTTTCCGAGTATCTACGGACAGTTTCAGGCTTGTCGTTTAAAGCATTTTGAAACTCAGGTCGGTCTTTATGGTTTTCCAAAAGCTCAGAGGTGTCACTTTCTAAAAGCACATCGCCATTTATATCGAAAATAGTAACACGGAATTTATCATTACCCTCATAAACCTTGAATTTTTCAAATTCATCGTCGTCATTTAAAAGGATGGAAACAATCTTGGTTTCTTCTATAAGTCGTTCTGTCATTGCCTTTTCAACATTGATTTTTACCGCCAAAAATCCAAAGGCAAACATCAAAAGCGTGGCGGTTAGAGTAACTGCAAAAAATCTTAGAAATATTTTTCTTCTCATTAGCTTTCGTACCGATAACCGATTCCACGAACGGTTATTATTTTATCCTCTCCACCGGCCGATTTGATTTTCTCTCTTAAAGAAGAAATGTGCATATCGATGGTTCTTGTTTCACCAATAAAGCTTTCGCCCCAGACCTCGCGGAAAAGGTCCTCGCGCTCGATGGTTATTCCCGCACGGCTAATAAGTAGCTTTAAGAGAAGGAACTCCTTCAAGGTGAGATTTAGGTCAGTGCCGTTATAGAAAATCTTGTAAACATTATTATCTATATAAAAGCCATCAGCCTTGGTGACATAAAGGTTAGCACGGCGCAGATTCGATTTAACTCTGGCAAGAAGCTCCATTATGGAAAATGGCTTAGCCATATAGTCATCAGCACCCTTGTTTAAGCCTTTGACAAAGCTGATTTCGTCATTTTTCGCACTAACGATAATAACAGGCACCCTTTCGTCAGTTTCTCTAAGTTTAGAAAGAATTTTATATCCATCCATATCGGGAAGCATTATGTCTAAAATAACAAGGCTTGGGCGATGACGTGAAAACTCTGCCAAAAAGTCAGAGCCGGTTTCAAAAAATTTAACATCATATATGTCTTCAAAAGCGCCCTCGTAAACCTCGCAAATGCCCTCGTCATCTTCAACCACGTAAATAAGCGACTCCATAATACACTCCTTATTTGCAATAAAGTCATAGATATTATAGCATAATTAAGGAGCTAATTCAATATTTCAAATGTCAATCCTTCGTAAAATCCAAAAGCCAATCAAAATTATTGACATATGCCCTTAGGTTGTGTTAAAATAAATTTAGAAAAAAAGGACGAAGGAAGCAACAATGTCAAAAAATAAAAACTTTTTAACCTTTGAAAATGAGGACGGCTCAGAAAGCGTTTACGAGGTTATTTCTGAGTGCGTTGTGGATGGCGAATCGTATATCGCTGTTACCCCAACTGAGTATTATGTTCTCAAAAGAGTGAAGGCAGGGAAGAAGGAGGATACCTATATTCCTGTTGAGGGCGAGGAGCTTGAAAGGGTCTGCCCAATTTTTGATGCAAAAATTAACATTATCGACCACGATAAAGAATAAATCTACACCATTTGGTGTAAGATAAATATGATTCAAACCTGCTGTGTGCGTGATAGAGCGATGTATTCGAGCTACACTTATTAAATGGAGTCTTATATCCTACGTTGGGTTGCAGGCCTCCCGCCCCGTTCCTCTTAATGAGACTTATGTCGGACGAATGGTAAGCGGATGTTGGAAGCAACAAAGACGTTATGCGGACACCCCCTTGTTTAGAACAAGGTTCAAATGGTTGCTTTACACGGCATGGCGGGCTTAAATATGAAATTCGCCCCTTTTTAAAGGGGCTTTTATAAAAGGAAAACATTATGAAAAAAAGAACAGACTGGTTTTATGAAGCAGGCTTTGGTATGTTTTGTCACTGGACAACTGCCACATTGCCAGAAAAGGGAGAGAAAAAGGATTATCATCAGGCAGTAGAGGATTTTGACCTTGACACTTTTGTTAGTCAGGTCGTTGCAAGCGGTGCAAAATTCTTATTTTTCACAGCCTCACACTCGGAAATGCATTTGCCGTTTCCACTTCCCGAGCTTGATGCAATAGTTGAGGGACACACCTCGAAAAGAGATTTAATATCCGAGCTTGCCGATGCCTTAGAGCCTCACGGCATAAAGCTAATGCTTTATTTTAATGGAGACGGCTGTACGGACAAACCTTGGCAAGAAACGACATATACCTATACAAATAGGGAGACACACGCAGAATATTGCTATCATATCGCAGAGGCAATTTCTAAAAAATACGGCAAAAAAATCCACGGCTGGTGGATAGATTGCTGTTATGTTGAAGGGCTCTGCACAGGCTATGGCACAAGCTATGATTTTAAGCGCTATGCAGAAGCACTTCGCGCTGGTAACCCCGACTCAATAGTTGCCTTTAACTTCAAGGGAATAGAGGAATGGGACTGTGACTGGGGCAGAGGGATTTCCGACTACCAAGCGGGCGAGGAAAATTACATAACCAGATATTCAAACGGACGCTTTTCAGGTGAGGGAGATTTACAATGGTTTGCCCTGTGCTGGATGGATGACTTTTGGGTGCATGAAAAAGAGGGTGAACCAACACCACGATATACAAATGAGGAGGTTCTTACCTACATAAAAAAGGTAAGAGAGGGCGGTGGCGTCTTTGCTTATAACGTAGCTCCTTATCAAGAGGGTTATATTGCACCAAAAACAGCTGAACAGCTTAAATGGCTTGGTAAGAAATTAAAATAAATATGAACTGTCATTCTGGAACGGAGCAACGCGAAGTGATAGAATCTCAAAAACAATGATAGAAACTATGTATATATTATTACAAATAAATCAAAAACCGTGCTATATACAGGAGTTACTAATAATATTGAAAGACGAATGTATGAGCACAAAAACAAACAAATTAAAGGGTTTACCAAAAGGTACAATGTCAATCAATTGGTATATTACGAATCCTATTCCGATGTGAATTATGCAATATCACGAGAAAAACAAATCAAAAATTTATTAAGACGAAAAAAAGAGGAATTAATAAATTCTATGAATCCTAATTGGGATGATTTAATGGAATAAGAGATCCTATCGCTGCCGCTCCAGGATGACAGAAAGACAACCGATACTGTCATTCTGGAACGGAGCAACGTACAATCAGTGCTGTCATTCTGGAACAGATCATTAAGATAACCGATACTGTCATTCTGGAACGGAGCAACGCGAAGTGATAGAATCTCAAAAAAACACTAAATAAAGGAAAATCTATGCTGAAAACATTTTATAACGGGCTTTTAGACTCCAATACATACGTATATTCAACTGACAAAGGGCACGCAATGATTGTTGATTTTGGGGTGCCGGTTGATTCGGTCAAGGAATACGTCAAGGAAAATGGACTAACAGTTGATTATCTTGCTTTAACGCACGGGCATTATGACCATATCAACTATATAGGTGATTATAAAAAAGCATTTCCATTGGCAAAAATCGTTTGCCACAGGGATGAAAAATGCGTCATTGAAGACCCAGAGGGCAATCTTTCTATTTTCTTCGGGCTTTATAATTCATATGATGTGGGATACCAGCTTTTAGACGAAAAAGATGCTATTTCTCTTGAAAACAACGGGGGAAGTGTCGATTTTTTGGTAATTCACGCACCTGGACACACCCCGGGATGTATGTGCTTGTATAATGAAAAGGAAAAAATTATGTTCACAGGGGACGTTGTCTTTGCCCAAGGATATGGCAGAACGGATTTTAAATACGCAAGCCCACGCGATATGGTAAAATCCCTCGAAAAAATATATAGCTATAAGGGCATAACAATATACCCAGGACATTACGGCAGTGCTAAAATATAGAAAAAGAACCTCGCACGAGGTTCTTTTTTATTGCTTGAAATCCTTACGGTATTTGGTGGGAGCAATGCCAAATTCATTCTTAAACACCTTTGTGAAAAAGTTGTAGTCATCATACCCACATCGCATAGCGACTTCTTGTATTGATAGCTCACTGTTAAGTAGCAAATCAATAGCCGATTGCATGCGCAATTTGATGATGTACTTGCTTGGTGAAATGCCCATATAGTTTTTAAAATGTAAATTAAATGTAGTCATACACATGCTTTCAAGGCTTGCAAGGTCGGTGATTTTAATTTGCTCGGTAAAATGCTCGTTTATGTATCGCACAGATTTATGCAGTCTGCCAATACCTGTTCCCTTGATAGAGAGCACCCTGCCAATTTCAACAAGTAATCTGCCGAGCAAAGCAGAAAGGTCGTTATCTCTGAATTTATCATTGATGGCAAATGCATCAAATATTGATTTAAACCTTGCATCTATATGGTTGTTAACAGTAACCCTGTGAACAGTCGGAAAAAGAGAAATTCCATAATTTTCAAGGATTTTCTCAACCTCACTGCCGGTAAAATGTGCCCAGAAAAACTGCACATTTTGTTCATCCGCAACACATCTATATTTATATGGAGCTTTTGACGGATAAACTATAAGACTTCCACTTGATAGCTTGGTTGTGTTATTCTCACTCAAAAAATCAATTTCTCCAGAAATAAGGTAAATGAGGTAGTAGTCGAGTCTGCCACGTATATTATTGTTTGTATGGCTGTAATTTGCGTTAACATAACCGGCACAGTTAAGAATCAAAGGGCGAGAAAGGTCCTCACGGCTTTCAAAGTTAAGGTCAAGATGGTCATAGCTTTCGTTTTTTGGATTTAAATAATAGGAAACTGTTTTTATTTTGATACCCCCCTAACGTCAAATAATACTAAAATCGCGTCAAATTTGTCTTTATATATACGTCGCATTTATTGTATCATATAATTGGTAAAATGTCAAATACTTATTAAAAGGAGAAAATTATGAAAAAGAAAATTTTACTCGCGCTTTTGCTAGTTGCAATCTTTACCTGCTTGTTTGCAGTAGCAGTTAGCGCAACTGACGAATTCCAATCCATTGAGTTTAAGGTTATGCTCGAGGGCGAAACGGAATATACAACCGTTTACACCGTAAGCAGCACCGACTATTGGAACCCTGGTATTTCAATGGCGAACAAGTTTTATTCCGACGTTGAAAGAACAGTTGAGTTTGACAAGTCAAACATTGTTAAAATTGACTTAAGAAACACAGTGGTTCACTCGTTGGATGAATCAAAATCCCCTGTAAAAACAAAGTATATTACAAGATTATCAGGTGATGGAAACAATCCTTACACAAAGGTTACTCACTTCTATATGCCTGCTAAGGTTAGTGCAGTTCCTAATGACATGTTCAAGAATTGGACCTCACTTGAATTTGTCGACTTTGCAGAGGCAACACAAATACACGACAATGTGTTTGTGGGCTGTGCTTTTACTGAGATTACGATTCCTGCACAAATTACACATTTCAGAAACTCCGTATTTAAAGATTGTGTAAATCTACAAAGCGCAACAATTTTAGGTGACGGCGCTACGTTTGGTAACTCAATTTTCGAAGGTTGCACAAGCTTAACCTCCGTTACACTTACTAATCCTACCACTATTTCTACTAGCATGTTTAAAAACTGCTCAAGCATGACATCGTACACAATTCCTGAAACAGTTACGAAAATTGGCGCGCTTGCGTTTGTTGGCACTTCAATTACATCCATTCATTTCCCTGCTAACGTAACAGAAATTGGATACGAAATGGCAAATGGACTAACAACCCTTAAAACCATTACCTTTGCTGAAAACAGCCAACTTACATTTATCGACCATATTGCGTTCTACGGCTCAGGCTTGACGGGAGATATAGTTATTCCTGAGGGCGTTACCGAAATAGACTATAGTGTATTTGCAAACACAGCAATAACATCAGTTAAGCTACCAAGCACCTTGATAACAATAGGAAGCTCCGTATTTCATACTTGCACAGCCTTGACACAGATTCATATACCAGCAAGCGTTACAAAAATTGGCTCTGACTGTTGGACTAACTGTAGTTCTCTTACAAAGGTGACCTTTGACCCTGCTTGTCAAATAACACACATATATGCAAATACATTTGCTGGAACAAAAATAACAGAAATTACATTGCCTAATACAGTTACAAGCATAGCTCAAGGCGCATTTAATGCATCAACGCTTACAACTGTAAACTTAGGTGCAAGCTTTAATAACTTCGACGCTGGAAACGCAGGACAACCACCGCTTAGTGGTAGAAATATTAAATATTTATATCTTTCTGATACATTTACTGCAGAGAAGCTAAGAAATAATATTTTCAACCGGACCGATACAAATAATGCCAACGACTTAAAGCAAATATCACCACATCTTGTAGTGTTCTATTCTGGAAACAAGACCGCCGCTGAAGCAATTATCAATAAGGCAAAAACAGGTGGCACAGACGGTGCTATGTTAAATGGCTTCTTTGCTTCAATGACATTACTAACACAAGCGGAATACGAAAAGGCAGTTGAAGACGGTACCCTTGTAATAGGAACAACTAGCGCACCTGCAAGATATATGGTTTATGGTTATAATAAATGCACAGCGTTCTATAATGACATACACGATTTAAAAACAGAGAAGACCTACAACTTCAGTGGCGATAAGTACATCACAAACTTCTGCTCATATGTAAGCTGTAATAGATGCCCGGTAACTACTGAAACAAAGGAAATTGATGCTTTGTTCACATCAAGAGGCTATTCAACCAACGAGGATTCATTTATGTATGATATCCAAGTTAACATAACAGCACTTGAAGCATACGAAATCTTCTTTGGTGAGCCGGTTGAAGTTAACTATGGCTTGGTTGTTTCCGGTAATAGCGCTCTCGAAACACTCTTGAATTCCGACGGTACAACAGTTGAAGCCGGAGTTATCAAGATGATATTTGATGGCACAAAATACTCAAAAATTCAAGTTAAATTCAACAATATTAAGAATAACGGAAACATTAAGATTCATGCTTGCGCATATGTAATCGAGGACGGAGTTGTTTCATATATTGGTGATGGCGTAACTGATGAAATTTCAACCACTGTTTCCTATGATACAATAAAGGCAAAGGAACAGGCAAACGAGGATTTAGATAACTAAGCTCTTGAATAAAACCAAATAAAAAAGAACCGCAATCGCGGTTCTTTTTTTGTTCTCTATGTCATTCCGAGCCTGTCGAGAAATCAAGTATAGACCCATTCGACTCCATTACGTTTCGCTCAGGGCGACGTGTTTGGCATACATCGTTGTCATTCTGGAGCGTAGCGATAGAATCCCAAAAAGGAGACCCTTCGACTACACTGCATTTCGCTCAGGGTGACGTGTTTGGCACACATCGTTGTCATTCTGGAGCGTAGCGATAGAATCCCAAAAGAGAGACCCATTCGACTACACTGCGTTCCGCTCAGGGTGACGTGTTTGGCACACATCGTTGTCATTCTGGAGCGTAGCGATAGAATCCCAAAAGAGAGACCCATTCGACTACACTGCGTTCCGCTCAGGGTGACGTGTTTGGCATACATCGTTGTCATTCTGGAGCGTAGCGATAGAATCTCTCGTATAAATTCACAAAAATTTAACATTTATACCTAAATTGTGTAATTTAACCAAAAAATACTATTTATCATCAAGATTCAAAATAAGCTATATTGCGCAAAACCTCTTTACAAGTGTATGCTTTTGAGAAAATCGCTTGAAAATAGAAGCAATATAAAAAACAAAAAACGCCAACCTTTTGTGCAATATTCACAAAAACAGTTCATTTTTTTTTTTTTTTTTGTTCATCTTGACAGTTTTCCACATATATGTTAATATTAATTATCAATGCGCGTTATAAACGCAAAAAGGAGAAAAATTATGAAAAAGAAACTATTTTTGGCACTTACTCTTGTTGCAGTGTTTGTTTGTCTTTTTGCTATTAGCATAAGCGCCGCTGATATGTTCGATAGCGAATATACAGATACTGTTACCAAATTCTACGCAGAGGACGGCACAACTGAAGTAAAGCCTGACTGGGCTGACCTTACAGATGCTAACGCAACTGCAGTAATTAAGAAGGCAGACGGCACAGCTATCCGTATTCCTCTTTATTACATTTACCAAGCTAATGGTTCAACTGAGCTAAGACACGAAATTAGAACTGGTACTGGTTCTGCTGGCTTTAGATATGATTTCATTGTTGATAAGCTTGGTGAAACTGTAAACCACGCAAATCTTGTTGCTCTTGATATTCCAGAGGGCATTAAAACAACAAGTGGACTTAATAACTACACAGTACTTGAGGAGGTTGTTTTCCCAACAACAGCAACCTCATTCCCAAAAAGCGAAAAGCATCCCGCTTTGAAAAAAGTGTTTGCTAAGCAAGTTGAAAATGCAGATGGTACTATAGCTGGTATTACAGCGGTTTCTGACTATGCATTTAAAAATGTTACAACTCTTGAATATTTTGGTATGCAACTTAACTATTTAACATATGTAGGTGGCAACTCATTCTTAAGCTGTGCAATTAAAGAGATTAACTTTGAAGGACCATTTACAGGAATGGGTGGCGCTGCCTTTAGCAGTTGTAAATCTCTTACAACAGTAAGATTTATCAATACATCAAGCAAAATTGTTTCTTGTGGAAAGCAAGCGTTTGCAAACTGCACCGCACTTACAAGCGTTGTAATGGATAAATTTTCAATTGGCGAGTGTGCATTTGAAAAAATCAATGCTACAACAGGTACTCTAAATTTCGTTGCAACTAATGTGGAACGTGTAGAAACAAGTGCATTCGCATCAAGCACTGCTTTGCGTTCTGTTGACATAGAAGGACCACTTACCAGTGTTGCCGGAAATGTTTTTGGAAACTGCACAGGTCTTGAAATTGTTAGAATTTATAACACAGAAAGCAAAGCTGCAACATGTGGTGATAACTTGTTATCCTGCGGCGATAAAGCTACTGAAAAACCAGCAATTACATCAGTAACCTTACATAATATTGATCTTGGATATAGAGCTCTTTATAATCTAAAAATTGATGGTGCTAATATAAGCGTTACAGGTAATTATACCACAATTGGACAACAAGCCTTAGCTGGCTGCTCCGGTATAACATCATTTAATATTCCTGAGGGTGTTACAACAATAGGAAACTTAGCCTTTTATAACTCCGGAATTACTTCCTTGCATATTCCTGCAAGCGTTAAGTCCCTTGGTTATCAAGTTGCTGAGCTAACACCTATTACCTCACTTACATTTGCTGAAAACAGCAACCTTACATTTATTGACCATCGCGCTTTTAGAGACTGTGACTCACTTGTTGGTCCTGTTATTTTACCATATGGTCTTATAGAAATGGACTATGGTGTATTTGATAACTGTGCAAAGCTTAAGGCTGTTAAAATGCCTGATACGCTTACAACTCTTTCAGGTGAAGCTGCGTTGTTTAACAGTTGCCCATCTCTTGAATACGTTCAATTCTCAAAGAACCTTACTGGAACAATATATAAATCAATGTTTGAAAACTGCTATGCACTTAAAGCAATTTCTTTACCTGATGGTGTAACAAAAATTGACTACAAGGCACTTCGCAAATGCACAAGCTTGGAGGCAGTTTATCTTCCATCAGGCTTGATAGAGCTTGGTAGTGTAAACACAGGCGCAAGCGACTGGGGCGTATTCTATCAGTCACCAAAGGTTTATCTTGTAAATGAACCATTTAATGTATTTGATGGCGATAAGCTTGTTGAAAACTTTGTAATGCCACAAAAGCCAGAGGTTTACTATATGCCATCAGGTATGACCGCTCTTGGCAACTCAGCGTTCCAAGACTGTTCTAACCTTAATAAGTATATTGTATTCCCAACTGGTATTACAAGTGTAGGTGAATGCTCACAGGGCGCTTTCTACAAGGCAAGCTCAAGCACTAACCCTGTTACATTTGTTTTCCTTGGCGATATGACATCGATTAGAATAAGACAAAACGACAACGCATCCTCAAATATGAGCTTCATTTTTGCAAACCCAAATGACACTGGCATAACAAGCATGGAGTTCATAATCGGCTCAGCAAACAACGCATATATGACAAACACGTATGCGTATTTCTGTGCAAGCAATACAGTTTATGATTTATCCACCTTTAAGGCTACAAACGCAACAGTTCATACAGTAACAGAGGAAGACTATACAAAGACAGTAAATACAGCTGAAACACAACCACATTTCCGTAGTCCACGCAACGACCAAAAGACTCCAGCAACATGCGTAACACCTGAGCTCAGCTTAACCTTCTGCTTCTGTGGCACACCTATGGGCACACAAGAAACAGCACCAGCACTTGGCCACGCAAAGGATTTAGAGGCTGACGAGATGTGGAACTATGGTGGCAACTATTACGCAAACGCAGTATATGTATATCACTGCACAAGATGTCTTGAAAACTACGACAGTGAAGATGAGGTAGCTGATTCAGCACTCTTTGTAAACCTTGGCTACTCAAGCATAATTGATGGCGAGGGTGAAAGCGCAATCGGAAGCTTGGTTACAAAGACACTTGTTAATGTTAAGGTGGTTGAAAAATATAACAATACATTAAATGGCGAAACTATTAAATATGGAATAATTGTTGGTGGCGCAGG
>JAFQOG010000003.1 GCA_017420755.1 Clostridia bacterium
CGCGCGACCCATTTAATGGGTAGCCAGTAACATAATGCGTGACTGGCAGGTCGTCATATACGCACTTGTGCGTAGCCTGTAATATGAGGGCTATGCCCGAAAATGAAAAACCACCAGCTAAGCTGGTGGATTTTTATTATTAAATTGTACCTGTAATTGTTAGTGTACTTGTGCCGGGAGTAATTGAAATTATGCCGCTAACTGGGTCTTGGGTATAGGTTGCTGCAGGCACTGTGATATTAGATGGAACCGTTTCAAAAAATCCGGTTGCTTGATTATAGTTATATTCAGTGCCATCCGACCAAGGTGTGCCATTGAATGATACTTGTAGATTCGTTAAAATTGGGTCAAACAAATCTGTGATAACAGCATCGTCAGTAGCTACAAGAGGAGTGTTTCCTGTGTTTTGAATTAGGAAGGTATAGGTTACAGTTTCGCCCTCGGCGACTGGAACAGGCGAAATTGACTTTGTAATTGTGAGATTAGGACGAGCGCCTGTGGTAACGGTTTCACTAACCGAAATAGGAGTGATTCCCATACCGCCAACAATTGCGGTGTTAGTAATTTCTCCATCAGCTTCTAAAGGCGCATATGCATTTGTTGTAACCTCGTAAACTAAGATTGCATTACCTCCAGCTGGGACATTTATGCCGTTTATAACTAGTGCGTTTGCTGTAACTGTTACTGTTGGGCTTGCTTGTAAAACGCCATTTACATAATAACGTAAGGTTCCCTCAGTGTAATCGAGAGGTGTTAAGGTGCCAGAGCCAAATTCGTAAGAACCGAGATTATCAGTTATAGTCAAATTATTGAAGGCTGAGGAGCCGGAATTTATAATACTTATAATATAGGTTATAGTGTCATTTTGCCCATAGGTTGCGTTTATAGCGGTTTTAGTTGCTGATAACACCTCTAAAATTTCGCCAACTGCAACATTGGAATTTGTTACAGTATTACCATAGGACAAGGTAGCTTGATTAGTAAATAGAGCCATATTATATTCCTTTCATAAATTTGAGGGCTTTTAGCCCTCACTATATAATATGATTATATAAGAAAAAAGACACACTTTAATTATAAATATGAACATATGTGCATAACATAATAAATAATTCGAAAGAAAAAGGGAGAAAATTCTCCCTTTTATTCTTTAAATTTGAATGAGCCGGCAATCAATGTCGCCCCTTGCTTGTCAACTGTTAAAAGTCCACCGTCAAGGGTAGCCTCTTTTGGCGTGGTTTCGTCAATCCAGATCTTGCACGGCGCATTTTTTACAGATGTTACAAATGGAACGTGCCCAGCCATAATGGCAAGGTCACCTAAAATTCCTCGCACATCAAGCTTGTATATTTCGCCATCGAAAATATTTCCGTCAGGCGATGATATCGTTAAATGGAAGGTTTTCATGCTTGCGCCCTCTTTGCCTTTTCAACTGCTTCGTCAATAGTGCCAACAAAAAGGAAAGCACTTTCTGGCAAATCATCGTGTAAGCCTTCAATGATTTCCTTAAAGCCACGGATTGTCTCGAAAATTGGAACGTATTTGCCTTGAATACCAGTAAACTTTTCAGAAACGTCAAATGGCTGGGATAGGAAGCGTTGAATCTTTCTTGCACGAGAAACAAGCAGTTTGTCATCATCGGAAAGCTCATCCATACCCATAATCGCGATAATATCCATAAGCTCGTTGTATCTTTGAAGTATTCTTTGCACCTCTTTTGCAACATAATAGTGTTCCTCACCAACAATAGATGGAGAGAGAATACGGCTTGTCGATTCAAGAGGATCAACGGCTGGATATATACCTTGCGATGCAATGCTTCTTGCCAAAACAGTGGTTGCGTCAAGGTGAGCGAAAGTGGTTGAAGGTGCTGGGTCGGTCAAGTC
>JAFQOG010000026.1 GCA_017420755.1 Clostridia bacterium
CGACATCATAAAGATTGAGAACGGATGGCGTTTTGCCATAGTTCCGTCTGCCAGCTTGATAGTGTACGGGGCTATCAAAATAGAGTTTTTGACAGTTCCCTCACCTTCTGCTGCATAGTATAGCGATAGGTAAGTGTTTGATGTTATCTCCGACTTTTCCCCCGCTTCACACCGTGCGTGCGACTTTCACCGCACACGGCGTTCCATCGAAAACTTTTGCCTTTGTTTTAGAATTAACTTAACGTTTCAATGATTTGTGTTAGATACTCTCTTGCTCTGCTAATAACCTCAACTTGTTGAATTTCTTGAGTTTTTCACCGTCAAGATTATATTTCGCTATCTCCCTTTTCACTTGTTCGATATCTGCACAATGGATTAAGCGGTGAATATCCTTCTTTACAATAATCAAATTGCTATATTCATCTGTTCCACCAAGGTATCTTGGCTTTTTATGGTGACAGTGAACATCATCAATCTGTAACTCTTCACCTGTTATTGCACATTTACCCTTTTGGGCAATATAAAGCGCAATTCGGTTATCCTGATACTGAATACTCCTGTGCTTGTCCATACAATTCACCATTTGCCGTATGAGATCTACATTGACCTCTTTTAGCATTTTATGGATTTCTTCTCTGCCTTGCGGAGAGTACTTGTTGATAGACTTCTTTTTACACATAGGATTCTTCGTTTGGATATACGAAAAAGGTGTAATAGCTTCTTTTGAAAGATATCGGATACGTTTGCTTTTCCCGTATTTTTGTTGCATATATCGGTTAAGCGGTTTGCCTGTTTTAGAGAGCCGATTTCTGTACCGATTACGTTGAACACGTTCAAGCCTAAAGGCAATTTTTGAAGCATCCTTGCTTATGTCAGTTGCAATACAATAGTAGTTGTGTATTCCCCAAACTTTGGTGTTATAAAGGTAAAGTTGCTTGTATTCGTCCTTGTCATCGGTTGCTCTTGCACATTTTTCAATTTGCTCTATGAGCTCCCGCGCAACTCTTTCCCTTGCTTTATCACACATTTTTGAGCCTACTCTATATGTTCCGCTCTTTTCCCTAACCTTTATTTTGAACCCAAGAAATTCGGAGTATCGTCTCTTTGTGTTGACTACCTTCGATTTTTCGGGGCTGATTTCAAGTTTCAGTCTATCTTTTAACCACCGTTTGGTCGCTTCGAAAATGCGTAATGCATCATTTCTATTTCGACAGAACAGCTTGAAATCATCGGCATATCTCACGATATACACTTCTTTTAGATTAGAGCTTTTTCGTAGAGCCACATACTTGTTACCATTGTTCACCACACCTTTGAACTCAACCTTATATGGATATTCAGTAGGAACATTTTCCCATTGACTCGCTATCCACCAATCAAGCTCATTGAGTACAATGTTTGCAAGCAACGGTGATATAAGACCTCCTTGCGGAGTTCCCTTATCGGGAATTACTCTTTCACCGTTTGGCATTACAATTTCTGCTTTTTAGCATTGCTTTAATGATTGACAGTACCTTTTTATCTCGTATTCCCATTGCCCACATTTGCTTTATCAGCTTGCTATGATTGATGTTATCAAAGAATCCTTTGATATCGATATCCACCACATAATACAAATGCTCATATTGCAAATGTCTATAACACATTGCGATAGCGTTTTCTGCGCTTCTGTTAGGTCTAAAACCGTAGCTGTGCTCATAAAAACGAGCTTCGCAAATTGGCTCTAAAACTTGTAAGAAACATTGCTGAATGATTCTGTCAAGTATCGTAGGAATACCTAAAGGTCTTGTTTTACCATTTGGCTTGGGTATCTCGACTCGCCTTACAGGATTAGGTCGATAGTAGGACAATCTTTTCCGGACTAAATCTATGAGCTCAATGTCACTCAATTTGTTGATGTCATCAATTGTTCTATTATCCACTCCGGCTGTGTGGCTACCTGAGTTCCTTTTAATGTTGCGATATGCCAATAGGATGTTGTTATCGGATATAATATCTTCAAACAGGTGTGTGAACACATTCCCTTTTTGGCTTTGCTCATAAAGTTCGTCAAAGCGTCCATACATACCGTAGTATTCTGAGTTTCTAATCTTTCTGCAACGCAACATAGGCATCACCATCCTTAATCGGGTGGTAATTTTCTTTGTCATACCCGTAAACTACGTTTGTTAATTCTTCAAAATTATAAAAGTTTCCGAC
>JAFQOG010000027.1 GCA_017420755.1 Clostridia bacterium
CCTTATGTTTTCTAACGCTGCGTTGCCATTATTGTAGCACACAAGGAGAAAACATACCACCAATTAGGCGTTTCTTTATGTAAACTTTGGGTTGCGTTTCCTTATTATATCATATTTTTATGTATATTTCAATCGTTTAGATGAAACGCCCTCGCGAACGCCCTCGCTCCATTTCGGAACGAGGGATGAGTTTAGTCTTTCTTCTGTTTATCGGCAATAAGATTGCAAATACACATTACTATCGGGAACAAGACGCCGCCTATTGCAAACACAAGCCAAGAGATATGCCAATGATTTGTAAGAAAGCTCCAAGCAAGGTATATTGCCGTTAGAACACACCAATAACAACCGCAAACGACCTCTTTTATACCCGTTCGCTTTTTTTCCTTCTCGCTAAACTCGCCTTCTCTCAGGAGCTTTTGCATACTTGCGTTTCTAACACCTACAACAATAAACATTCCCACGCCTATGCCTGCGATAATCATAAGCACCCCAAGAGCCACACTAACAAGAATCTCGTTTCCCGAAAAGGATAAAAGCACCAGAGGAACGGCAGAGAAAATACATAGGCACGTCGCTATTATATTACAGGTAATATAGATTTTTTTAAAAGCGTTTTGCTTTTCGGTTACAATCCCTCTCACTCCGTATTCAAGCTCAAAAGGAATATTCTTATCAAGAAATTCATACGGTTGATTTTTGAAGCCGCAATAGATATGGATAGGAATGGCACAAAGAGCAAAAGCGAAGATAACCGCAAAGCCAACCGCATTCGCTGTTGTTTCCGTCACGATAGCGTCAGCTAACTCTGAGAGCATACTCAGTACAATCAGTGTGACAGGCGAAACAATCCACAAAAACGTAGCAAGAGCAATGAGCCAGGATACCTTCTTCCTTTCTTCGATATACGTGTTTGCTTCTTCTATTGATATTCTTTTTACCGTTGTATCAAAAGAAGCATCGTTTGTTAATTCTTCGTCCTCAATCTCGTCCTTCAAAAGATAATCGGTTGTAACTCCAAACAATGCGGAAAGCTGCAATATCTTATCTAAATCGGGAATTGTCTGCGCACCCTCCCACTTTGAAACGGCTTGACGGGATACGTTTACCTTGTCTGCAAGCTCTTCCTGCGACCAACCTTTCTTTTTTCGTAATCTTATAATTTTGTCAGCTAAAATCATAAAAACACCTCGTTTGATTTTCTAAAAGCTCGCGGCTCTTTTGTACTTACATTATAGCATAAACCACGGTTACGCACCACCAACCGAGAGCTTTCAATGTGTCAACCGACGGTTGCTTTTTGCTTTTTTAGTAATTGCGCCCTCGCTCTTTTCGGAACGAGGGCTGATTTTGTTAGTTCAAAAAAATGTGCATCAGAAAACCAATTACTACGCAAACAACAAATGTTATGAGCGCAGAACCTATAACCAAAAGAATTTTCTGATACGGACGCTTACCAATTTCTCGTTGCTTCTGTATATCGTCCAATCGCTTTCCTTCAGAAAATGCTACAATTTCTTTATAGGTTTGAACATCATTGGTCTTTTTTACCTTTTCAAGCTTAAAGGCAAAACACAACGAGATTGCCCAAATAATTCCCCAAGGAATGAATGCCCAAACACCAAGCCACATAAACAGCGGAACCGCAGAAACAGCTGTTGCAATTAACATCAAGGTGTAGATTTTTCCATAACGATTCATTTTTGCAATTTCTTCTTTTTTGATTTCCTCTTTCATAATTTCAATATCTCCTTTCACTAATTGGTCAAGTGAGATACCGAACAATGAGCTGAGTAGTAGCAAGCTATGAATATCGGGGTAGGTTTTTCCGTTCTCCCAATTAGAAATGCTCTGCCGTGTTACGTATATCTTTTCGGCAAGTTCTTCTTGGGAAAGATTCATTTCCGTCCGATATTTTTTTATCTGCTCATTCAGTTCCATATATAAACCTCCTTTTCGTCGTGATTTGCTCACCGACCTGCCATAAGTATAGTCGGTTTTCATTTCTCTGTC
>JAFQOG010000028.1 GCA_017420755.1 Clostridia bacterium
ACAACCTACGGCTGATGATATACACCTTCGGTGATGATATCCACGACTGTGTCGTGATGATATACCATTGCTTTCGCAATGGATAAAAAAACGACAGGTCGAAACCTGTCGTTTTTTGGCGGAGAAGAGAAGATTTGAACTTCCGCGCCGGTTACCCGACCTACACCCTTAGCAGGGGCGCCTCTTCGGCCACTTGAGTACTTCTCCAAAAAGTACGCAACCAAGGTTGCACAAACCGCCGTTTCGTAGTTTGCCATTAAATTATACACAATTTTGATTATCTTGTCAATAGTTTTTTTCTTTTTCTTTCTTTTATACGTGTAATGTATAAGCAAAATCGCAACGATTTTGCTGTTTTTATATAATAAATTATATAAATTCGCTTTACATGGTATGACCTTTGTGATATACTTTAGGTGTATAAGCTTTCACGGTGCGAGGTAAATATGAAATTAACATATAAGGATAAGCCTATAAGGGTTTTCGGTGTTCCTAACATTGAAAAAAGTGGAATATTTGAGCGCCTGCCAAAAGATTTAAGAGAGAAGCTTCCAAATCTTGAATTCTTGGGCAGAAGAACCCCTGGTGCGCGAATCGGCTTTAGGACCGATGCACCAAGCTTTACAGTTAGAATATCGCTTGAAACCTTGTCCCCGGATATTGGACTTTCAATTTATTCCTGTCAAAGCGCATGCGTATATTTGGGCGAACGAAAAAAATCAATGTTCTTGGGTCTTGTCAACCCACCAAATTACGAAACAAAAGAGTTTGAAAAAACATTTAACAAGGCAGAGGGAATGGAGGAAATCACCATTTGGCTCCCTCGCAACGAGATAATTTCAAATGTGGAAATTGAAATTCCCGACGGATATAGAGTAGAGGAGCCAACACCATATAAATATTCCGTTCCTGCAATTTATTATGGCTCGTCAATTACCGAGGAGGCAGCAGCCGCCAACCAATGTGCAAGCTATAACGCATTAATTTCAAGGCACTTAGACCTTGATTACTATAATTTTGGCTTTTCTGGCAACTGCAAGGGTGAATTGGAAATGGCAGACTTTATAAACACACTTGATTTTTCTGTGTTTGTTTATGATTACGACCATAATGCACCAACTCCCGAGCACCTAAAACAGACGCACGAGCCGTTTTATAAAAAAATCAGAGAGAAAAACCCAAGCGTGCCAATTGTTATGATAACCCGTCCGACAGCGACCTTTAATGATGATGCACGTTTGCGCCGTGACATAGTAAGGACAACATACGAAAACGCACTGAAAAACGGCGACAAAAACATTTATTTTGTGGATGGCGAGGACTTTTTTAAGGACTTTGACGACAAAGAGGTGTGCTTTACCGACACTATCCATCCAACCGACCTTGGATTTTATAAAATGGCAGAAAAAATCGAGCCTGTAATTAAAAAAGCTCTTAATATAGACTGATTAAGGAGAAAAAATGAAAAAGGTACAACCAAGAGTTCGGGCAATTGCCTGGCTCCTTTCACTTGCTTACTTTGCAAGCTATGTGATGCGAATTAACTTCTCGGTTGTTATTGTAGAGGTTTGTCAGGACCTTGGCAAGGAGAAGGACGAAATTGCATTCATTTTAACAGCGCTTACAATAACGTACGGTCTTGGGCAAATTCTTTGCGGTGTCCTTGGCGACAAAATCAAGCCAAGGGTGATGCTCACAGGAGGTCTTGCCTTAGCAATTGCATGTAACATTGCAATGTTCTTTACAACCCATAACGTAGTTTTAATGGCAGTAATATGGGGCATAAACGGCTTTGCCCACTCAATGTTCTGGCCACCTATAGTAAAGCTTATGGCAATGCATTTAAACGAGGTTGAATATTCTTACGCTTCGGTTAGAGTTACCTGGGGCTCGTCTATTGCAACAATTCTTCTTTATTTGACCTGTCCGTTCCTTCTTTTTATTATGAGATGGAACACAATTATGCTTTTGTGTGCGCTCATTGGCACTGTTATAATGGTTGCTTGGATTATTCTTTGTCCTAAGCTCTTTAAGGAAACAAATGAAGAAAAGAGAAGCTTGGTTTCTAAAGAAACAAACGCGATAAAGCCACCAAAATACATATTCCTTCCGCTTGCGCTTGTTATGCTTGCTATAATCATGCAGGGCGCGCTTCGTGACGGCGTGACTGCTTGGATGCCATCTTATCTTGTTGATACGTTTTCAATTCCAACCAAATGGTCAATTTTGATAACCGTTGTGCTTGCCATTTTCAGTATGATAAGCTTTACAGTGTTTGACTATATAAACAGACGCTTCTTTAATAACGAGGTTTTGTGTGCCGGCTTTATTTTTGGACTTGCCACAATATCGTCAATAGCGCTTTTTGTAAGCAATTTGATCGGCATAGCAATCCCGTCAATTATACTTATGTCAATTTTGGTCGCTTGTATGCACGGCACAAACCTAATGCTAATAGCCATAGCTCCTAAGCGCTTTAAAAAAAGCGGAAAGGTGTCAACCTATTCGGGCATTATGAACGCGTGCACGTATGTAGGCGCGGCAATATCAACATACGCATTTGCAGCTGTTGCAACAGCGCACGGCTGGGGCGTAACCATAGGAATTTGGATAGGTGTTGCGTTTATTGGATGCGCACTTTGCTTTATAGCGCTTCCTAAGTGGAAAAAATTCAAGAATGAATACGATAGAGAGGAATAAATATGAAAGCACAAGAAATTTTAAACCAAATGACACTTGACGAAAAGATTTATCATCTTGTTCAAATGACAACAATGACTTATTTGAAGGCTGACGGCACTGACATTATGACCGGTCCTAACAGCAAGATGTATCTCGACAAGAAATATATTTATGAGGTTGGTACGCTTCTGAACCTTGTTGGCGCACAAACAATGATTGATGCGCAAACCAATTTCTTAAACGGTAGCAAAAAGAAAATTCCACCTGTGTTTATGCAGGACGTTATTCACGGACATAGAACTCTTTATCCTGTAAATCTCGGTGTTGCGGCTTCGTTTGACCGCAAGCTCGCTCACGACCTTGCAGCTATGGCGGCAAAGGAAGCAAGTCTTGACGGCGTTAGCGTTGCGTTTGCACCAATGGTTGACCTCGTTCGCGACCCAAGATGGGGACGTGTTATGGAATCATCAGGCGAGGACCCATATCTAAACGGAGAAATGGCAGCTGCAACAGTAAAGGGCTTCCAAGGGAATATGGGCAAATATAACGTTGCCGCTTGTGTTAAGCACTATGCCGCATACGGCGCAGCCGAGGCAGGACGTGACTATAACACAGTTGACATGAGCGAAAGAACCTTAAGACAATACTACTTGCCACCGTATAAGGCGGCAGTTGATGCAGGCGTAAAAATGGTTATGACCGCGTTTAATATAGTTGACGGCACTCCTTGCTCAGGCAACAAATGGCTCGTTAAGGACATTTTGCGTGACGAGTGGGGATTTAATGGTGTAGTTATCAGTGACTATAGTGCAATTGAAGAAATGGTTAAGCACGGTAGCTGCCAAGATAGAAAAGAATGTGCATACCAAGCAATGGAAGCAACAGAGGACATTGAAATGATGTCACCTTGCTATGCACACCACCTAAAGGAATTAATCGACGAGGGCAAGATAACAGTTAAGCAGGTTGACGATGCTGTTTTAAGAATCCTCAACCTTAAAGAGGAGCTTGGCGTATTTGACAATCCTTACCGTTCAGTAAACGTAGAGGAAGCGGCAAGAGTTCAAGTAGGACCAGAGCATAGAGCCCTTGCAAGATACGGTGCAGAACAGAGCGCAGTTCTTTTAAAGAACAACGGCATTTTGCCACTCTCAAAGGACGTAAAGAGTGTTGCACTTATCGGCCCTAACGCAAATACAGGCGCAATACACGGCAACTGGCCATGTGGCGGTAAGATTGATGAAACCATCACAGTTCTTGAAGGCTTTAAGAACATTATCGGTGACAGAGTTAAGTATGCACCCGGATGCGATATTGCCTATAATTCAACAGACGAATCTATGATTGACGAGGCAGTTAAGTTAGCAAGCGAGTGCGAGGCTGTAGTTATTTGCCTTGGCGAGCATCAAGATTACTCAGGTGAGGGTGACAGCCGTGTAAACATCGAGTTACCTGACGTTCAATATAAGCTCCTTGAAAGAGTTTTAGAGGTTAATAAAAACGTAGTAGTTGCACTATTTTCAGGCAGACCTATGGTTATTTCCAAGCTCGACGAGCTTGCTCCTGCTATACTTGATATGTGGATGCCAGGAACAGAAGCAGGAAACGCTTGCGCTAACCTTATTTTTGCAAACGCAGTACCATCGGGTAAGATTACAATGACATTCCCACGTGCGCTCGGTCAAGTTCCGATTTACTATAACCAATATAGAACAGGCAGACCAAAGCTCGAAGAGGATGACTTCAATCGCGTTCGCTTCACATCATCCTATCTTGATAGCGCAAATAGCCCACTTTACCCATTCGGCTATGGTCTTTCATACACCACATTCGAATATAGTGACTTCAAATTGAGTGCAAGCACAATGAAGCGCGACGAAACACTTACAGCCTCCGTTAAGGTTAAAAACGTAGGCAAATATAAGGCAAAGGAAGCAGTTCAATTTTATATCCGCGACGTTGTTGGCTCGGTTGTAAGACCTATGAAGGAACTCAAAGGCTTTGAGAAAATTGAGCTTGATGTTGGCGAAGAAAAGACTGTTGAATTTACAATTAACGAAGAAATGCTTAAGTTCTGGAATAAGGATATTGAATTTGTTGCAGAAAACGGCGAGTTCGAGGTATTTATCGGTAAGGATTCAACCTGCAAGCCGTTTGCAAGCTTCGAATTAGTTGATTAATTAGGAGTAGTTATGTTTTTTAAAACCCAAATTAAGGAAAACGAATACTTTTGGGGTGGAGAGGTTCTTAGCGCAACAGATATGCCTATTAACAAGGACTCCAAATACTCAAAGGATTTTAGAATCGACGCAAATAACCAAATGATGCCACTATTTATTTCAAATATGGGCAGATATATTTGGAGTGATAAAAGCTTTAGAGTTTGGGTAGAAAACGGAGAACTATGCTTTGAGGGAGATGCCCCGTTTGAGCTTTATGAGGGTGGCAAAACCTTGCGCGATGCTTATCTTTCGGCAATGGAGAAGCACTTCCCGTTTGAAGAAACACGAAAAAACGGCAAAACATTGCCTCGTGAGTTTTTTAAAACGGCTCAGTTTAACACTTGGATAGAGTTTACCTATGACCCAACGCAAGAGGGCGTTTTAGAATACGCTCACGCAATAATCGACAATGGCTTTGACCCTGGGATTTTGATGATTGACGAGGGGTGGCACACAAGATACGGACAGTGGAAATTCGATTTTCACAAGTTCCCAGACCCGAAGGCTATGATAGATGAGCTACACGCACTTGGCTTTGTTGTTATGCTGTGGGTAACTCCTATGGTAACCGCTGATGGCGTTGATTTTTGCAAATCCACGGGAGCTTTGTTTAACCCCGAAAGCTATAACGACCTGTTTTTGCGAAATAAAGAGGGCAAGGTCGCACTTATTGAGTGGTGGAATGGTTATTCAGCCATCCTTGATTTGAGAAAGGAATGCGACCAAAAATATTTGGCAGAAAAGCTTGACTTCTTAATGCAAGAGTATGGAGTTGATGGCTTTAAGTTTGATGGTGGCTCTTATTATATGTACTCACACGAGGCTATGATAAATGGCACCCCAAGAGACGACCACGACCAAGAGGCTTTAAACATAGCTTGGAATGAGTTTGGTGCAAAATACAAATTCCACGAGTATAAGGATACATTTAAGGGTGGCGGAAAGCCAACAATTCAACGCCTTTGCGACCGTGAGCACGTTTGGGAGGGTGGTGGAATTAATTCCCTTATGCCTTGCGCAATTTTGCAAGGACTGTTTGGCCATCCGTTCGTTTGCCCCGATATGGTAGGTGGTGGTAGTTGGACTGACGATTACCAACCAAACTTCAAAATTGACGAGGAGCTATTCATTAGAATGGCTTGGGCATCAGCCCTATTCCCAATGATGCAGTTTTCACGCGCACCGTGGAAGTGTCTTTCAAAGGAATCATATGATATAATTGTTGATGCTTACAAGCTACATAACTCTATGTCAGACAAGATAATAGCTTTGGTTGAAAACGCAGAAAAAACAGGTGAGCCAATTCTTCGCTCCCTTGAATATAACGACCCACACAATGGCTATGCGACTATAACCGACGAGTTTATGCTCGGCAAGGACATTTTAGTTTGCCCTGTTATTACAAAGGGAACAACTAAAAAGAAAATAACCTTCCCACAAGGCAGATGGCAAGATGATAACGGCAATATCTACAACGGCAGAGATGTGGTAGAATTATCAACCCCATTAAATAAACTACTATGGTTTAGAAGAGTAAAATAAATAAAAGGCACAGGTTTTCCTGTGCCTTTTTGATTGCTTGGTTAGTTCATTATCTTTGAACTCTTCCACTTCCGCCGCCCTTGATAAGACCTTCAACCTCTTTAACGCTAACTAAGTTGTAGTCGCCGATAATTGTGTGCTTGAGGCAAGAAGCAGCAACAGCAAACTCGATAACATCTTGGCTGGACTTGTTCATAAGTGAAGCGTAAATCAAGCCGCCACCGAATGAGTCACCACCGCCAACACGGTCAACGATATGAATGTTATATGAGCGTGAGAAGTAGTACTCATTTTCATTTGCATCATAAAGCATAGCAGCCCAAATGTTGTCGTTAGCTGAAATGCTTGTGCTTGATATAATGATGCCGGGAATTGACGGTGTAACGGTGTTAAAGAGGCTTAGATCAAACGGAATTACGACCCCTGCGCTTTTTTTGACGGCAAAAACCGAGATTTATCAAAAAATAGAAGGTCTTGACGCGGGCGCTGACGACTATATACCAAAGCCGTTTTCCACGGGTGAGCTTCTTGCAAGAGTCCGCGCAATGCTACGCAGAAAGGATAATTTTACTCCCGATATTTTAACATTTGGCGGTCTTACGCTTAATTGTTCCACATATGAGCTTTTATATAACGAAAGGTTACAAAACCTAAGTGGCAGAGAATTTCAAATTATGGAAATGCTGATGCAAAGTCCAAAAATGATAGTAACGGCTGAGCAGCTGATAACTCACATATGGGGATGGGATACAAGCGTTGATACCAGCGTTATTTGGGTTCATATTTCCAATATTCCCAAAAAGCTCGAATCACTTTCATCTCCTGTTATAATCAAATTCATACGAAACGCAGGATATGCTTTGGAGGTCAAAATATGATATATAGACTTCAACGCAAATTCATTTTAATTTGTACGGTGTTGGACTTTCAATGGCGAAGTCTATTGTCGAAAAGCACAATGGAGAAATTACAGCCTATAAAAAGGATAGTGCACACATCGGGTTTAAGGTTGTTTTATAATTAATAATTTGGAAGGAATTTTTTGGTGGATTCCTTCCTTTTTATTTATAACTTTCACATGCTTTTCACACTTTTCTTTAGTTTGTCTTTAGCGCGGCGTGCTATAATACGGTGAAATTTAATCGGAGGAACACTAAATGTACATTATTAAAAATGCAATAAGATGCATTCTAAGGTCAAAGGGAAGAAATATTTTAATTGGTATAATAGCCCTTGTAATTGCAATCTCCGCATGTATAGGTCTATCGATTAGACAAGCGGCGGAAAGTGCCAAGGAATCGGCACTTGACGGAATGAGCGTAACGGCAACTATTCAGTATGACCGCGCAAGTGCTATGGGAAACATGAGTGGAGGCAGACCCGGTAGTGGGGGAGGTTTCCCGGGCGGAGGCTTTGATACAAGTGATTTTGCAAGTATAATGGGCAGTAGCTCATCTCTTACACTTGAGGAATATCAAAAATATGCAAGTGCCGAGAGCGTAGAGGACTTTTATTATACATTAACGTCATATTTTAACGGCTCGGAAAATTTTTCTCCCGTCAGTGATGAGGTTGAAAGTGAAGAGAGCGAGGAGGATAGTGAGGAGAAAAGCTCCGACGAATCGAGCGATTCGATTTTCGACGGATTTTTTGGTGGAATCGGCGGACTTGATTTTGGACGCGGTTTTTCGGGAGATTTTTCCGTTATCGGATATAGCAGTGATGCATCAATGACGGCTTTTGTAAGCGGTAATGCGTCTATTGTAGAGGGTTCGATGTTTGAAGAGGGAACAAGCGAGCTTGTTTGTGTAATTTCCGAGGAACTCGCAATGTTCAATGGTCTTTCTGTAAACGATACAATAACCGTTACCAACCCTTCTCTTGAAACTGAAACCTATACTCTAACGATTGTCGGCATTTATGAAAGCAGCGAAAACAATGATTTTTCAATGTCGCAATTTGGCACAAGTCAAGACCCGGCCAACCAAATATATATGAGTGCAAGCGCTCTAAACGTTATATTGGACGCTTCAAAGGATAACTCAACTACGGTAACAGATGACAACGGAATGGAAAAGGAAAGTGAAATTACATCTACGCTTTCGGCGATTTATTCCTTTGCAAATGCAGACGATTACTACGCGTTTGAGGAAGAGGTGCGTGCTCTCGGTCTTGATGATTCTTATAAAGTATCTTCATCTGACATTTCAGCGTTTGAAAGCAGCATAGCGCCTCTTAATACCTTGAGCAAAATAGCGGGTTGGTTTTTGATTGTAATTTTCATTATTGGCGGTATTATTCTTGTGGTTCTTAATATTTTCAACGTTCGAGAGCGGAAATACGAGGTTGGCGTTTTAACGGCTATGGGAATGAAAAAATGGAAGGTTGCTACGCAATTTATGTGTGAAATCTTGATTGTTACTATGATAGCCGTTGTAATAGGCGCCGGCATAGGTGCAGTTAGCTCCGTTCCCGTAACAAACGCCTTGCTTGAGGGACAGGTGGAGAGCCAAACGAGTCAACAGGCACAAATGGAAGATGGTTTTGGACGTCCTAGCAATGTAGGTGGATTTGGTGGAATGGGAGGCGTCCCATCAGATATGCCGTCTGATATGCCTAGTGACATAGGCGGCGGAAAAAAACCGTTTGGCGGAATGATAGGTGGTGCAACTAATTACATTACTGAGGTGAATTCCGCTATGAATTTGACGGTTGTATTTCAAATGATAGGGGTAGGACTCTTGCTTACGCTTATTGCAAGCTTGGCATCGGTGCTCTTTATTATGCGATATGATCCATTGAAAATTCTTGCTAACAGAGATTAAGAAGGGAGAAACGGAAAATGTCATTATTGTCACTTAAAAATATAAGCTTTTCTTATGACAAAACCCCTGTGCTTAAAGAAATTTCTTATGAGTTTGAAAAAGGAAAAATGTATTGTATTATAGGTAAATCGGGCGCGGGAAAAACGACCTTGCTTTCCTTGCTTTCAGGGCTCGCATCTCCAAGCTCGGGTGAGATTTTATATAACGGAAAGAATATTGCGAAAATTGATAAATACGCCTTTCGTTCAAGATATATAGGTGTGGTTTTTCAAAGTTTCAATTTAATTACAAAATATACAGCGCTTGAAAACGTAATTCTTTCTATGGACGTTTCCAGCTGTAAAATAAAGAATAAAAAGCAATTGGCACTCTCGCTTCTTGACAGCGTTGGACTTGACGAAAGCGAGGCAAACAGACGAGTTTTAAAGCTTTCAGGCGGTCAACAGCAAAGAGTTGCTATCGCAAGAGCACTTTCGTATAATCCCGATATTGTTATCGCCGACGAGCCTACAGGAAACCTGGATAGAGATACCCAAAAGGAAATTATGGAGATATTTCGCTCTCTTGCAAATCAAGGGAAATGCGTAATTTTAGTCAGCCATTCTTCCGAGGTGGCAAGTATGTGTGACGAGAGATACGAGCTTGTAAAAATTTCGGGCAAAAAGGTTATATAAAATGAAAAAAATACAAAAAATATTGCTTTTAGTGCTAATGCTTGCATTTGTAATTCTTTTGTCATCTTGTCGCTCAAAAGAAGCCGTAAGCTTAACAGATGCCAAAATTAATGAAAGCGGAGAGCTTGTACTGCATTACAGTGACGGCAAGGAGCAAAATTTGGGCGTCGTTGTCGGAAAGGATGGCACCGACGGAAAGGACGGCGCAGACGGAAAGGACGGCGCAGACGGAAAGGACGGCGAAACGGTATCAAGCGAATCAATCGTTATAAACGGCGAAGACAGTGAGGCTTCATTAGCAAGCGCGAAGGCGCTTAGAAGCTCGGTAAGTATAGTCAGCAATTTCCAAACCAGCGTATATCAGGGCGGCTGGTATCCCGGAGGCGGTCAAACAACCACCAGGGATTATACCGCAAGCGGTTCGGGCGTAATCTATAAAATGGATAAGGCGGAGGGCGATGCCTTCATTATTACGAATTATCACGTTGTTTACGATGCAAGCAGCAACACCGAGAACGGAATAAGCAACAATATAGACGTATATTTATACGGCTCGGAAATAGAGGAAAAGGCAATAGACGCCACCTATGTTGGCGGCTCGCTTTACTACGATATTGCCGTTCTTCGCGTTGAAAACAGTGAGATATTAAAGGAGTCAAGCGCTTGTGAGGTGAGCGTTTTTGATTCCAATAACGTCGTTGTCGGAGACAGTGCAATAGCAATTGGTAATGCTCAAGGCTACGGGGTGTCTGTATCCCTAGGAATAGTCAGCGTTGATTCCGAATATATAACAATGATTTCGGCAGACGGAAAGACAGAGGTATCGTTCCGAGTTATGCGCGTGGACGCCGCTGTCAACTCAGGCAACAGCGGAGGTGGACTCTTTAACGGCAACGGCGATTTAATAGGCATAGTAAATGCCAAAATTGTGTATGACGGCGTAGAAAATATAGGGTATGCGATTCCTTCAAAAGTTGCCGTATCAATTGCCGAAAACATAATTGATTATTGTTACGGAACTGATGAGGAAAGGGTGCAAAGAGCTTTGCTCGGAATAACCATAGGCGCAACGGATTCAAAGGCTGTTTATGATACGGAAACGGGCAAAATCAAAATAGAGGAAACGGTTTCCGTGTATGAGGTCGCGGAAGGCTCGCTGGCAAAGGGCATGCTTCAAACCGGTGACGTTCTTCTTTCTGCGACACTAAACGGAGAAACAGTAGATATTTCCCGTCAGTATCACGTTATAGATATGATGCTTGACGTAAGAGCAGGGGACACGATAACGTTTTCAGTCCTCCGAAACGATGAAGAAAAAACAATAACGATTGTCATAACCGAGGAATGCTTAACGGAGTATTAATAAGATTATAAAACAAAAGAGACACTGAAGCAGTGTCTCTTTTTATGTAGTTAAGCTTATCTTTGAACTCTTCCACTTCCGCCGCCCTTGATAAGACCTTCGACCTCTTTAACGCTAACTAAGTTGTAGTCGCCGATAATTGTGTGCTTGAGGCAAGAAGCGGCAACAGCAAACTCGATAACATCTTGGCTGGACTTGTTCATAAGTGAAGCGTAAATCAAGCCGCCACCGAATGAGTCGCCACCGCCAACACGGTCAACGATATGAATGTTATATGAGCGTGAGAAGTAGTACTCATTTTCATTTGCATCATAAAGCATAGCAGCCCAAATGTTGTCGTTAGCTGAAATGCTTGTGCGAAGTGTGATTGCAACTCTCTTAAAGCCAAAGCGAGCAGAGAGCTGTGATGCAACGCTCTTATATCCCTCGTGGTTAACAACGCCAGCGTCAACGTCTGTGTTTTCAGCCTTAATGCCAAATACCTTTTCAGCATCCTCTTCATTTGCAATGCAAACGTCAACCAATTTCATAAGCTCACCCATAACCTTGCCAGCCTCTTCGGTTGTCCAAAGATTCTTACGATAGTTAAGGTCACAGCTTGTAGTGATTCCCTTTGCACGGCAAACCTTTAATGCGTCCATGCAAATTTCAGGAAGCTCACCACCGAGAGCTGGAGTGATTCCTGTGAAGTGGAACCAGTTGGCACCATCAAGAATCTTTTCCCAGTCAAAATCGCTTCTCTTTGCAAGAGCAATAGCGGAGTAAGCACGGTCGTAAATAACCTTTGATGGTCTTTGGGATGCGCCTGTTTCAAGGTAGTAAATACCAACACGCTCGCCGCCTCTTACGATATCGCTTGTGTCAACGCCGTATCTGCGAAGTGAGTTAACTGCGCTTTGTCCAATCTCGTGAGATGGGAGCTTTGTAACATATGAAGCATCTATACCATAGTTAGCAAGTGAAACAGCAACGTTAGCCTCACCACCACCATATGTAGCGCCGAATGTATCTGTTTGAATAAATCTTGTGTATCCAGCTGGATTAAGTCTTAGCATAATTTCGCCAAAGCATACTGTTTTCATAAAGTACCTCTTTAAATAAATATTGTCAAATAAATTATATAACAATTAAACCCTTTCGTCAAGGTCTTGGTTATATTTCTCGTAATAAAAAATGTACTGCTGGGCTATACCTGCGTTTTTACCGAGGGCTTTGTGGTCGAAATTTCCGTCAAAGCGCTTTTCAATTGCGCGCTTCATCCAAACATCAATTGGAAATGCTTCAGTTTTTTCAAATCCGAAAAGCAAGGCACAGGACGCAACCTTGAGTCCTACACCCTTGATTTTTTCAAGCTCCAAAAGAGCAGAATCAAAATCACTTTCCTTCACCTTGCCAAGAGAGATTTCGCCATTTGACACCTTGTAGGATGCGTCATATATGTATTTGGCACGAAATCCTGTTCTAAGCTCAAAAAGTCCGTCAATACCGGCATCTAAAAGAGCCTCGGGTGTCGGGAAGGAATAGTATATTTCTCCATAAAAATCAATTTTTTCACCATATTTTTCTGAAAGCGCTGAAATAATCTTTTTGATTCTGGGGATATTATTATTTTGAGAAACAATAAAGGAGCAGAGGGCTTCCCACTTGTCCTGCCTTAGGATTCTAATGCCGTGTGAATACTCGGTAGCAAGAGAGAGATGGCTTGATTTTACCGCGCTATTGATTTCCTTGTTAATTTCCTCATAATCCAAATCAAGTGAGAGAAAACGCGCCCAAATTGATTCAAAATCGTCTTTTGTCGAGCCATAAACGATGATTTCATTGTCGTTGTCCTGCGCAAAAACAACGTATTTGCCAAAGGCAACACCGCCGAACTCATATTTGTGTCCAAAGCGAGAAACAGGATCAAATCTAAAGCATTGACCACAGTCAAAGGTCTTAAAAATATTAAGAGTCGGTATATCTTTTGCATAAACAAACAGAATGCCGTCTTCAGTTGTATATTCCTCTACTGTATACATAGAATCCCCCTTTCAAAAAACACTTGAACTTTTTTAATTATACCATTATAATATAATTAAGTCAACACGCACGAGGTTAAAAATATGGAGCAAATTTATACAATTCCTGTAAATGAATCATTTGAAGGGTGCGCTCAAAATGGATGCGATTGCCCACTTTGTAAAATATACGATAATTTAGAAAACAAAGAGGTTGAAATGGCGCTCGGTCCATCTATGATGGAGCCATCAACAAGAGAATTAACAAACGAAAAGGGCTTTTGCCGTGAGCATTTTAAAATGATGCTTGAAAGAAACAATCGCTTGTCATTGGCTCTGATTTTAGAGAGCCATCTTGATACTGTCAAGGGGAAGTTGAGTGGCAATTTCTTAGATTCCATTTTCGGTGGAAAGGCAAATAAAGCGCTCAAGGGAGCGCAAAACGTGCTCGGCAGCTGCTTTATTTGTGAAAGAATTGACAATCACTTTGAAAAAATGATTGAAACAACAATTCTTTTATACGATAAGGACCCAGAATTTAGACAAAAGCTCCTTTCCCAAAAATATTTTTGCTTGCCTCACTATAAAATGCTTCTTGAATGTGCTAAAGACGAGCTTGATAAGAAAAAATACAACACATTTTTTGATGATATATCAGGAATAGAGAATAAGTATTTTGAAAAGCTTGGTGCTGATGTTTCTTGGTTCTGTAAGAAGTTTGATTATCGCTACGACAATGAGCCTTGGTATGATGCAAAGGACGCACCGGATAGAGCAGTTACGTTCCTTACAGGTGGAGTTAATAAGAAACAGTAAAAAAAAGACCGATTTAAAATCGGTCTTTTTTTAATTTATTTTCTCTAATTTTTCAATCAATTTTTTGAAATTGTCTGGCAGCTCACACTCAAATGTAACAACTTCCCGTGTCTTAGGATGAGGGAAGGAAAGCACCTTTGCGTGCAATATCTGTCCGTCAAGGAGAGAGGAATTAGCCCTTTCAAAATTCGTTTTTCCTCCGCCATAAACAGTATCGCCGATTATTGGATGACCAATATGACTCATATGGACTCTGATTTGGTGGGTTCTGCCGGTTTCAAGCACCATCTTGGCATAAGTAAACGATGGATATTCACAAATCACCTCATAGTGGGTAATTGCCTCCTTGCCACCCTTCACAACAGCCATTTTCTTTCTGTCAACTGGGTGACGGGCGATGGGTGCGTTTACTGTACCACTATTTTCCTTTAAATGACCAGTAACAATAGCGTGATAAACTCGTTTTATGCCGTGATCCTTCAAGAGCGAGGAAAGAAAAACGTGAGCCTCGTCATTCTTTGCCACAACCAAAAGACCACTTGTGTCCTTATCGATTCTATGAACAATTCCTGGGCGAATAACACCGTTAATGCCAGATAGGGAGTCCTTGCAATGATAGAGAAGTGCGTTTACAAGAGTGCCGCTTTCGTTCCCGTTTGCAGGGTGCACAACCATGCCAGATGGCTTGTTGATTACTATTATATCGTCATCCTCGTAAACTATATTTAGAGGAATGTTTTCCGGCTCGACCTCAAGCTCCTTTGGCTCTGGCTCGTCGATTAAAATTTCATCGTCTTGGCGCAAGCGGTAATTTTTTGCCTCGACCTTGCCATTAACTGTAACACAGCCAGACTCAATTAAAATTTGAGCAGATGAGCGAGTGATTTGAAGCGACTCTGAAACGTATAAATCAAGGCGCTTTTTTACGTCGTCTTGGGAAATCATTTTTCTTCCTCGCCTTCTGATTTTTCTCCCATTTCCTTGTCGCCTTCGATTTGTGGTGGCTCGATGCTTGCGTTTTCATTCATTGATCCACCTTGTGTAACGCTTTCTTCCGCTTTCTTTTTCTTTATTCCCTCCGTTACAATAATATCGTAAAGTAGAGTGGTTATGGTTAGAGCCGCACCAATACAAACAAATGAGTCGGCAACATTAAATATGGCATCCCAAATTCCATAGAAGTCAAACATATCAATAACCTCGCCGTGGAATAGATTTTCGCCATAGAAAATACGGTCAATCATATTTGAAAAGCCACCAGCGAAGATAAAGGAAAGTCCAAGCTTAGTCAGTAATTTGTCCTTTGAGAATGCAAAAAGATAAACGGCGATTGCGATAAGCGCGATAGGTGAAATAACCATAAACACCCATCTTTGTCCGTCACCATCGAAAAGGCTAAAGGACATACCTGGGTTTGTGATATATTTCAGACGGAAAAAGCCGTTTATTATTTCAATTTCCTGACCCAAATCCATTAGATTGACAACCAAAGCCTTCGAGATTTGGTCAACAACCACAATTGAAGCCATCACGGAAATAAGTATAATATTCAGTATCATTTTTTCTCCTATACATAAAAGGTAAGCAATGAGCTCACCAATTCCAAAAGCAAGTAGAATGCTAAAAATGAAAGGTCAAGAGGGAATCGGCGCACCCAGCTTATGTTGTTTAGTAGGTTTCTTATAGGCACAAGCGGCGGCTCGGTTATTGCAAAAATAAATCTATAAAAGCCGGTTTCACGTACAGGCGGAATCCACGAGCAAATTGCGCGTATAAGCATGAGCAGTTGATAAGCGGAAATTAAGGAAATTAAAATCCACGCAATATAGGTAATCATAGTTAACTTTATCCAATCAAGCTATTAAAGTGTGAAAAATTCCTCATCCTCGGCAGCTGTTTCAAACGCCTCACCACTAACGTCAACATCCTTTGGAGCAATAATATATACATCGTTTGCCGCCTTTGAAATTGAAAGGTTGAGCGCGTATGCAGCACCACTGACAAAGTCAATAACTCTTGGGTAAACATCCTTGTCCATATTTTCAAGATTTAAAAATACGGTTCTGCTTTCAACTAAGCAGTCAACAGCACTAAGGGACTGCTGGAATGTCTTTGGCTTGCAGATTTTTATATCGTGAGGGGTTGCAATTGAGACATCAGGCTCAACCTCAGCCTCCTTCTTCTCCTCAAGCTCTTCCTCGTCCTCGAAATTGTCAAATTTTCTCTTTCTAAATAAAGCAAGAAATCCCATAATTATTTCCTTTCTCCAAATATTTTGCTTCCAACCCGAACAAGAGTAGCACCTGCCCTGATTGCGTATTCATAGCTTTCGCTCATTCCCATTGATAGTATAGCAGTCGGGTCATTTCCAAAAAGCTCGTCAAAAAGCTTTTTAGTTAATCCAAAATAAGTCATATATTCTTCACCAGAGCATTTTGGTGCCATTGTCATAAGGCCACGCACACGTACGTTTTCGAGCCTTGAAAGCTCTTTATAAAAGGCGGGAACATCCTCTGGCATAATTCCACCCTTGTTTTCCTCGCGTCCACTGTTGACCTCAATCAAAACATCCATTGTTTTGCCAATTTTCTTCGCTCTTTTGTCAATCTCCTCGGCTAAGGGAATTGAGTCGAGCGAGTGGATAAGGCAGACCTTATCAATTATATATTTAACCTTGTTTTTTTGCAGAGTGCCAATAAAGTGAAGCTCTGCGCGTTTATCATAAAAGTCATACTTTTCAACAAGCTCGTTGACACGGTTTTCGCCGATAATTTTAACGCCACAGCCAATAAGATAATTTATATCCTCGGGTGCTTGTGTTTTTGTTGCAGCAAGCAAGGAAACCCTGCCATCTTTATCGAGCTCATCAATTTTTGATTTGACAGCTTGATAGCTTTCTTTGATTTTGTTAAAACGGTCATCCATTGGATTTTTACCCTCTATAATATCGCAAGCGCACTTAAATGGGTCGCATAAGTCAATGAAAATCTTGTGATAGCCATCGTGCCCACCGAACCAGGTCAACTGACGCTTTGCGTAGTGACGTGTCGCTTTTTTTAATTCATCTATACAAAATTCAAGTGAGGCATTACCCTCAAAATACGGAATAAATTCTTTATACCCAATTGCACCAAACGAGGTGTATTCCTCTTTTAAAAAGCCGCTGTCATAAAGACGCTTAGCTTCATCTAAAAGTCCTTCCTTTAGCATAAGGTCAACACGGCTTTCGATTCGTTCATACAAAAGCTCACGGTCCTTTGCACACAAGAAAAAGACAGTCGAATCATAAGGGGAAGCAGCCTCCCTTGACTCCTTATCAAGCTCGCTTTTTGTTTTGCCCGTTGCTTTGTAAATTTCCAAAGCGCGAATAACCCTTTTAATGTTGTTTTTGTGTATGGCATCAGCACTTTCTGGGTCAATTTCTCTTAGCATATTGTGAAGGTAATCAGCACCCTCAGAGCTTGCTATTTTTTCAAGCTGAGCGCGATACTCGTCATCCCTTGCCGTTTCGGAAAATGAGGGCATTTTCAAAACACTGTCGAGGTATAGCCCTGTGCCACCACAGAAAATCGGAGTCTTTCCTCTTTTTATTATATCATCTATTGTATTTTTTGCAAGTATTTGATAGTCTGCGCACGAAAAATTTTCGTTTGGGTTTCTAATATCAATTAAGTGGTGGGGAACAGAGAAAAGCTCATCCCTTGTGGGTTTTGCTGTTCCTATATCCATTCCACGGTAAATTTGCATAGAATCAACGGAGATAATTTCGCCATTATATTTCTTTGCTAATTTGATTGCGAGCGCTGTTTTGCCAACTGCGGTAGGCCCAACTATTGCAAAAACCTTCATGGTTATCTCCTTTCGATTGAATTATTCTATCAGCATAGCATCGCCAAACGAGAAAAATCTGTATTTTTCGTCAACAGCAGTTTTGTATGCCTCCATGATTTTTTCCTTGCCACGCAACGCACTAACAAGCATAAGAAGTGTGCTTTCTGGCAAATGGAAGTTTGTAATTAGTGTGTCAACAGCCTTGAATTTGTAACCTGGGTAGATAAAAATTCCGGTGTTGTCACTCGTTTCTAAAATTTTACCATTTTCGTCACTCGCACTTTCAAGTGTTCGACACGAGGTTGTTCCAACGGCGATAATCCTACCGCCCTTCGCCCTTCTTTCGTTTATAATGTCGGCACTTTCCTTTGATACGGAAATATATTCGGCGTGCATAATATGATCGGTTATTTTATCAGCCTTAACAGGTCTGAATGTGCCAAGCCCAACGTGTAGCATAACAGGAACAACAGCCACACCCTTTTCCTTGATTTTGTCAAGAAGCTCAGGGGTGAAGTGAAGTCCGGCTGTTGGTGCTGCCGCACTTCCGTTTTCACGCGCGTAAACCGTTTGATATCTTTCTTGGTCCTCAAGCTTTTCAGTGATGTAAGGGGGCAAGGGCATAGAGCCGATTTTTTCAAGCACCTCGAAAATATTCGAATATATACTTTCATCATATTCGAACTTAACAATTCTGTTTCCGTCCTCAATAACATCTAAAACAGTAGCAACAAGTGTTTTTTCAAACTTGATTTTTCCGCCGATTTTTATTTTTTTAGCGGGGCGCAAAAGCACCTCCCACTCGTTGTTTTTGAGCTGCTTTAATAGAAGCGTTTCAATTTTTGACGGAGCCGAAACAAAGCCCTCACCATCACGCACCTTCTCACCCCAAATTCTTGCAGGGATAACACGAGAATCATTAATAACAAGGGTGTCCTCTGGATTTAAATAGTCGATAATATCATAAAAGTGCTTGTGCTCAATTTCGCCATCTTTTTTAATGACTAAAAGGCGCGAGGAATCGCGAGGGGTAACTGGCGTTTGCGCAATTAGCTCCTTCGGTAATTCATAATAAAAATCGCTGGTTTTTAGCTCGGTTTCGGGTAGGCTGTTTTTAATCATTTTTGTCCTTTAGTGCGTGTCACAACGCAAAATTTATCATAATTATATATATTATAAAGCATTTAATTTGCTTTTTCAACAGTTTTGAAAGGTTTTTTAATATGAGTTACAAGGAAAAAATATTTTTTGGAAGCGCCACCGCCATAATTACGCCATTTAAAAATGGGGAAATAGACTATGAGGCATTTGAAGGCTTGATAGAATTTCAAATAAAAAACAAGACGGATGCGCTGGTGGTTTTAGGTACAACAGGAGAGGCGCCAACCGTGTCGGAGAGCGAAAGAGAAGAGATTGTCGCCTTTGCTAAAAGTAAAATCAAAGGTCGAATACCACTCATTGTTGGCACTGGCACAAACTCGACCGAAACGACGATAAGATATTCAAAAAACGCACACTCCCTCGGGGCAAATGCAATTTTGGTTGTCACACCGTATTACAACAAGCCTACCGAAAACGGACTTGTTGAGCATTATAAGGAAATAGCAAAAAGGGTAGATTTGCCAATTATTATATATAACGTCCCGTCACGCACAGGGGTCAAGCTGACTAAAAGAGTTTTATATGAGCTTCGCAATATTTCAAACCTTGTCGGGGTAAAGGAGGCAAGTGGAAGCTTAGATTTTTTTGGTGAGATTGCTAATGAGCTTGGTGAATATTATAGCTTTTACACAGGAAATGACGATTTAACCTACGATTCGCTCCTTCGGGGCTCAAGTGGCGTTGTTTCCGTGGTTTCAAATCTCATGCCAAGAGAAATGCACGACTTATGTGCTCTTTTTAAAAAAGGTGAAATTGAAAAAAGCAAGGAAATACAAAATGAGCTTAACCCTCTTATAAAGGAAATATTTTATGAAACAAATCCGATTCCTATAAAGCAGGCGCTATCGTTCTTGGGCTATTGCAAAAACGAGCTACGTCTCCCGCTTTCACCCTCTACGCGCACGGGCGAAATTTATAACTTAATTTTAAATTTAAAGTATAAATTTTAAAATTATTGACAAAATATAATGTTTATGCTAAAATAACAATATAATATTTATTTTGAAGGGAGAAAAGTCATGATTTGTCCAACATGTAATAAAGAAATCGAAGACGGCGTATTAGTTTGCGAATACTGCGGTCAAGAATTTGTTTATGAAGAGTATGAAGAAGAGGAAGAAGTAGTTGCTGAAGAAGCAGCTGTTGAAGAAGTAGCTGTTGAAGAAGTAGCTGAAGAAACAGTCGTTGAAGAGGTTGCTGAAGAAACAGTTGAGGAAGAAGCAGTTGAAGAGGCGGCTGTTGAAGAAGTAACTGAAGAAGTAGCTGAAGAAGTTGCCGAGGCTGAAGCCGAGGTTGCTGTTGCACCAAAGAAGGGCCTTTCAATAGCAGCATTTGTTTGCGCTATTTGTGGTGCAGCGTTTGCATTAACTCCAGCAGGTATAGTTCTTTCAATTCTCGCACTTGTATTTAACTACAAATACAAGGCAAAGGGCGGAGAAGTAACCAAGATGGTTAAAGCTACAAAGATTCTCGGCATTATTGCTCTTGCAGTTTCTGGTGCTGTGTTTGTAATCGGATTGTGCTCCGGCTCATTCTTGGCAGCAACAAGATGGAATGATTGTGAGAAATTCTGCAGAAGATTCATCGACTGGGTTGGTGATTTCTTCAAACTCTTTAGAGTGTTCAGATAAAAACAAAAGCCTTCGCTTTGGCGAGGGCTTTTTGTTTTTTCTATATAAAAATCAGCAAAAAAGACGACTCTTGCGAGTCGCCTTTTATTTTGTTAGAAAATTATCTTGAAAGAAGAATGAAGCTATATTCGGTTTCGTTATCCTTGTCTGTTTCCTTAACAACGATAACATGGTTGTCATCCAATGCACCGGCAGCTACAAATTCAACATTTTCACCTTTAGAGCGGTCAGCTTCGTAAGAGGTGATAGGGTTACCAGCAGTTGTGAGTACAGAAATGGTTTTATCTGTGCCGTCTTCAACAACCTCAAGGTTGATGAAGTATTTGCTTACAGCGATTTCAACTGATGCATCGTCATCATCAGTAGCAATTGCATTTGTGCCTGATGTTGTAACGAGGTAATATGTTACATCGCTCTTCTTCTCAGCTCTAACCTTGTAAACGATAGAGTCAACTGTTGTTCCAACAACTGATGTATATTCATCAAGTGCAACAACGAGGCTGAGGTCGTCTGTGCTGTAGATTGCTTTGTTAGTGTAAATGAAGTTCTTGTTGTAGCCTTGAGCTCTTCCGATTTCACCAACAACCTTGTTCTTTTCGTTGTATACTCTTGTGAAGTAATCGCCGTTAACGAGGTATCTTGTATCGGAAATAGCCTTGTAGTTTGTTCCTTCGTCAGTGATTTCGAATTCTTGAACCTTACCCTTGTTTGAGAGGTAAACTGTGAATGCATCGCCTTCGTTGTTTACGCCGTAAACAACCTCTTCGTTGTCAATTTTGTAAGCGGTAGCCTTATTGTCAGCTTCCTTAACAAAGCCACAGTCATGTTCTTCGAAATATTCTGTTGCTGTTGTAACGCTTTGGATGATGTAGTCGAGATTGATTTGCTTGTAGCTCATTCTCTTTGTGTTGTAGATGTATGTATCAAGGATGTAGCATGTGCCATCTTCAACATAGTCATAGTTTGCATCGAATACATCTTCATAATCGCCAACTGTTGATTTAACTTGAACTAAAACATTTCCGTTGTCGAGAATGAATGATTCAGATTTTTCTGACTTGTAGTAAGCCTTTGAGTTGCTTGTGAATGTTTGAACATCAACTTGTGTGAATTCTTCATCAAATACGAAGATCTTTGAGCCGTTAACGAGAACATAGCTGTCTTTAGCAGTCTTAAGTTGACGAAGAACGTCTACGTCAACAACAGTGTCGTTGAGGTCCTTCTTCATGTTGAGTGAGCCCTCTTCGAAGAAGTAAAGCTTGTCGTCAGCAACTACTGCATCAACCTCGAAGTTGGGAAGAGCAACAGGTGTGTCTTGAAGAGCTGTAAGAAGAGCTGTACCAGCATCATTGTAGATTGCGTAAGTTGTTTCGCCCTCGTCATCTGTGAATGCAGTGTAGAAAAGGTCGTCGCCAAGGAAACCTACATTGTAGTTTTCAGATGAGTCAGCGTCGCCAGACCAAACTGAGTTACCAGAAAGAACATTGTAAACACGGTGTGTTGTATCGCCGTTGTCATATTCTTTTGTGTAGAGGAATTTGCTATTGAGAGCGCTGTAGGAACCATCTACAACAGTTGCGGCAGCTGTTGCATAGCTTGCCTTGTCTTCAACCTTTGTGTTTGCAATTTGCTTTACAAATTTGCCACAGGATGTAAGAACGAGTGGTAAGCAAAGAAGCAAGCAAACAACAAGTGCTAAGATTCTTTTTTTCATTTTCTTAATCTCCTTTAAAATAAAATGGTAGTTTAATTATAATATAAAACAAAAGGGATGTCAATGGTTTTTAAAAAAAATTCACAATCACAAATAAAAAAGAAGAAGGAGCAAAAGTCCTTCTTCCTATTTATTAAAATTATCTGTCTAAATCGCGTGGCTTTACCTTTGCAGCGATTTGCTGAGGAACCTCTTCATATCTTACAAAGTGGAATGTAAAGTTGCCTCTGCCTTGAGTCATGGCGCGTAGCGAGATTACATAGTCAGTCATTTCAGATTTTGGAACCTCGGCTTCAACAACTGAGTATTTTGGACGGTGTGCATCTGGCTCCATGCCCATAACGCGTCCACGACGCTTGTTAAGGTCGCCCATAACGTCACCAACCATAGATTCAGGAACGCTAACCTTCAATGTTCCAATAGGCTCAAGAAGTGTAGGCTGAGCATTGATAAGCTCCTTATATGCAAGACGTGCAGCGAGCTTAAATGAAAGCTCGTTAGAGTCAACATCGTGGTATGAGCCGCCAGTCAAATCTGCTGCCAAATTAACCATTGGATAGCCAAGAAGAACGCCGGATTCCATAGCATCTGTAAGTCCCTTTTCAACAGCAGGGAAGTAGTTCTTTGGAACCTCGCCGCCAACAACGCTTGTTGTGAAGGTCAAGCCCTCGTTTTCGTCACAGTGTGAGAATGTGATTTTAACGTGACCGTACTGACCAGCACCACCGGATTGCTTTTTGTGCTTTCCTTCAACGCTAATTCTCTTCTTAATTGTTTCTCTATATGCAATCTTTGGCTCAACAAGAGAAATGTTAACGCCATATCTGTTTTTCAGCTTGCAAACAACTGTGTCAAGGTGAACGTCGCCAATACCCTTGAGCAAGAGCTCGCCTGTTTCAACAAAGTTTTCGTATTTAACTGTTTTGTCCTCGTCAAGAACCTTGGCAATTGCGTTTGCAACCTTGTCCTCATCTCTGCCGTCAGTTTTGATTGCCATGGTCATATTTGCTTCTGGGAAGTTGATTTTTGCGTACTCTGTGTCTGACTTTTCACATAATGTGTCGCAGGTATTAGTGTTGTTAAGCTTTGCAATAACACCAATGTCACCACAGGCAAGAGAGTCAACCTCTGTTTGCTTTTTACCACAAATTGTGTAAATTTTTGCAAACTTTTCGCTTGTTCCGGTTGAAACGTTTTTAAGTGTCATATCCTTCTTTAATTCGCCATTCATAACCTTAAAGAAGGAGAAACGACCAACAAATGGGTCAGAAATTGTTTTAAATACAAATAGCTTACATTCGCCATCACGCTCGATAGCAACGTCGTTTCCGTTGATATCCTTTTCAACCTTTTTTGCGGTATGACGTGGGAATGATTGAGAAATTGAAGAAAGAATAGAGTAAATACCTCTCATGCTTTCTGAAGAACCGCACCAAACAGGAACGATTGAGCCGTTAATCATACCTTCATGAAGTGCATTAGCACATTCTTCCTCGGAAAATCTTTCGCCCTCGAAGAATTTTTCAAGCATTTCCTCGTTCGTTTGTGCGCAAGCTTCCATAAATATCTCTTGATATTTTTCAGCTATTTCAAGACGAGAAGGAGTCATTTCCTCCTCTTGTCTTTCACCGTTTGGCAGGTAACGGAAGCACTTCATGGTTTTTAGGTCAACCATCATTGTGCCGTTAGGCTCTTTAATTGGAATAAATACCGGACAAAGAGCATTGCCAAATTCTTCCCTTAATTCACTAAACACCTTGTCAAAGTCAGCATCTGGGTCATCACATTTGTTGATAAAGAACGCACGTGGCAGTCCCGCCTCTAAAGCGTTATACCAACCGATTTCAGTACCAACCTCCATGCCAGATTTTGCATCAATATTTATAAGAGCAGCGTCAGCAACACGCAAAGCGCTTGAAACCTCTCCCGCAAAGCCAAGAAAGCCCGGACAGTCAATAAGGTTGATTTTGCATCCTTGCCACTCTAAATTAACAACGGATAAACCGATTGAAATTCCTCTTTTAATTTCTTCCTGGTCGTAGTCTGAAACTGTGTTGCCGTCGCAAATTCTTCCTAAACGGTCGGTTGCCTTTGCTTTGAAGAGCATAGACTCGATAGTAGCGGTCTTACCGCTTCCACTGTGTCCGATTAAGCACACGTTTCTAATTTCATTTGTCGCAAATTTTGCCATTGTAAGTTTCCTCGATTCCTATGTATTAAAAAAGCAATTATTTAAAATAAATGCCTGATTGAATTAATTTTAACACACTTTATTTCATGTTTCAAGATTTTTGTGCAATTTGTTTAGTTTTTTTCTCAAAAAAATAAAAATTTGTGCAAAATGACAATGGAAAGGCTTAAAAACGAGGTAAAATCAAAGTAAAAGTTGAACAAATAGTTGTAACTTTTATTCTTGTGTGCTAAAATACTAATGTAATGAAGCAATTTGCGAGGTACTTATGATTAGCTATAACGAAATAAAGCACAATGAAAAAATCAAGGTCTATATTCAAAAGGCAGACGAGTCACTTTTAAAGCTCGGCTTTACTGAACATTCCTTTGCACACGTAGGCTTGGTTGCGAAAAGATGCGAGTATATTCTTTCAACTCTTGGCTATTCCGAAAGAGATGTAGAGCTTGCAAAAATCTCTGCTCACCTACACGATATAGGCAATATAGTAAACAGACGTGAGCATTCTCAAAGTGGTGCAGTTATGGCGTTCAGAATACTCGACAACTTGGATATGGATGCCGAGGAAATTGCAACGATAGTTACAGCAATCGGCAATCACGATGAGGGAGATGGCGAGGCTGTAAATCCAATAGCTGCTGCGCTGATTTTAGCCGACAAGAGCGATGTTCGTCGCACTCGTGTTAGAAATCAGGATATGACAAAATTCGATATTCACGACAGAGTTAATTATTCGGTTTATGAGTCGGGAATAGAAATAAATGAGGAAAAGACGAAAATTTCATTAAATTTAAAAATCGATACGGAAATAAGCTCAGTTATGAACTATTTTGAGATTTTCCTTGCAAGAATGCTTATGTGCAAAAAAGCTGCAAGCGCGCTGGGATTGGAATTTAAATTAGTAATCAACGAACAGGAGATAATATAATGCCTGAAATTTATACAGTATCAAGCCTTGAAAAGGTACTTCTTCATAAAAAGCCGAAGGTGGAAAAAGGCGGAAAAATGGCGAAAAATGAAACGTTTTCATTCCAAATTGCTTATAAATATAATCGCTTTGCAAACGATATCCGCGTAGAAATTGATAGTAAAATAAAGGAATTTATTACATATCGTCAGGTTGAATATGTTCCTTGCACCTCGGTCAATTTGTGGGAGGGTGACGGCTTCTGTTTTTCAAAGGATGCCTTTGTTTGCCCCGATGTTTTAAGACCAACAAGGAAGGGGCTTTTAAAATCGAGGGCTTGTGCATATGCATCTGCTTGGTTTACAGTAAAGGGAGATGTATCTGTTGGTAAGCACAAAATAAAAATCACATTATATGCTCCGTGGACCGAGCCGTTAACGGCTGAATATACACTTGAGGTTCTTGATTATGAATTGAAGGAGCAGGAGCTTATCTATACAAACTGGTTCCATTACGATTCGATAGCGAATTACTACAAGCTGTCGGTTTGGTCAACTAAATATAATGAAATAATGTACAATTTCATTGAAAAAGCTATTGCGCATGGAGTGAATATGCTTCTTATTCCTATGTTTACACCACCCCTTGACACAAGAGTGGGTGGAGAGCGCAAAACCGTTCAGCTAATTGATGTTTACCTTGAAAACGGAAAATATTCGTTTGATTTTGATAGGCTGATTGCCTTTATGAAAAAGGTTCAAGCTATGGGCATTAAGTATTTCGAGATGAGTCACCTCTTTACTCAATGGGGCGCAAAATATGCGCCTAAAATAGTAGCTGTTGTTGACGGCAAGAAAAAGAAGATTTTTGGTTGGAAAAACGAGGCAACCTCGCCCGAATATACTGAGTTTTTAAGTGAGCTTTTGCCAAATCTTCGCCAAAGGTTAATCGACGAGGGATTATATGAGAGATGTCGCTTCCATTTGTCGGACGAGCCAAACGAAAATTGCATTGAAGAATACAAAAAGGCGCACTCTGTGTTTAAAAAGAGCATGCCGGATGCATATATTACCGATGCCTTAAGCCACTATGATTTCTACAATGACGGGCTTGTTGACGTAGCTGTTTGCTCAACCAAAGCGATAGACAAATTCCTCGAAAACAAGGTTGAAAACTTGTTTGCCTACTACTGCTGCGCAGAAAGTGGAGACTATCTTTCCAATAGGTATATGTCCTATACCTCTTTAAGAAATAGAATTATAGGAGTTCAGCTATACCTAAACAAAATTAGTGGCTTTTTACAATGGGGCTATAATTTCTATAATGCGGTATTGTCTGACGAGGCAGTTGACCCATACCTAATAACAGATGGCGGCGGCGCTTTCCAGAGTGGTGATGCGTTTATTGTTTATCCTGGCGAAAACGGAGCATATGACTCTATGCGTCACGAGGTCTTTTACGACGGACTTCAGGATATGCGTATGCTTTACACGCTTGAAGAGAAAATCGGCAGAGAAAAGACAGAGGCTCTGCTTGAAAAATTCGGATATAAAAAAGGCTTTAAGGAATATCCACACGACGAAAAAACATTCTTTAAGATGAGAAGTGAGGTTCAGCGATTACTCTCTAAAAACGATTAAAATCAGACCCGTGACGGCACTTTTTGTGGCTTTGGTTGCGAAAAATGTCGAAAAAAGAGTGGTTTGGTCGAAAAGTTTATTTTTAGTTAATATTTTTGTGCAAAAATATGCGTGACCACGACGCATAATAAAATATGAAGGAAGAGACTTATGGAAAAATATTACATTTTATTTAATCCTCACGCAGGAAATGGAGAGGGCGAGGCAAAAGCAAAGGAGCTTGCAGAAAAGTACGAGGCTGAAAATTCAATTTATGACATGACAAGCATTGCAAGCTACAGAGATGTTCTTGCCGACGAGGAGAGAAGCATTATTATTCTTGGTGGCGATGGAACCCTTAATAGATTTATAAACGAAACATATGATTTAAATCTAAAAAACAAGATATATCTTTATCCTGTTGGCTCAGGCAACGATTTTCTTCGCGATTTGGGAATGGAGAAGACAACTGAACCGGTTGAAATTACAAAGTACCTAAAGAACCTTCCAGTCTGTGAAATTGATGGCAAAAAGCAGTACTTTATAAACGGTGTTGGATATGGCATTGACGGCTATTGCTGTGAGGTTGGCGACCAAAAGAAGGCGAAAAATGTTAAAAAGGTGAATTATACCTCGATAGCAATCAAGGGCTTGCTCTTCCACTTCAAGCCAACAAGGGCGAAAATCACCGTTGACGGAGTTGAACATGATTTCAAAAAGGTTTGGCTTGCGCCGTGCATGAATGGTAAATATTATGGTGGTGGCATGATGCCAACTCCTAACCAAGATAGACTAAATGAGGAGCGCACTATTTCCGTGATGGTTTATCATGGTCTTGGAAAGCTTGGTGCACTTATGCTCTTCCCAAAAATTTTCACCGGTGAGCATGTAAAGAAGGAAAAGAGAATTTCAATCCTTGAGGGAAAAGAAATTGTTATTGAGTATGCAAGACCATGCGCTGCTCAAATAGACGGCGAAACTGTTTTGAATGTTTCTAAATGCAGATTTATTTCTAATAAAATAGCAGAAAAGGAAGCGCAAGAAAAAGAAATGGCAATGGCGTGAATTAAATAAGAAGAGTGCTTTTGCACTCCTCTGCAAAAAATCTGAATAATCCAACATGGAATGAAAGACAAAATGGGCATCTTCATACTCAATTTATGGCGGACCCACCGTTTTCGATAATCGGAGTGCAGAGCGGAGCGATGACTCTTGAAGGAGTGAAAATGTATGCAGTTTCAGCTGAATTCGGAAAGCACCCTGAGTTTTATATAATGGAACAAAATTAAACATAAAGAAAAAAGCAAGAACAGAGAAAATTCTCGTTCTTGCTTTTGTTGTTAATTTTCGTTTTCTAAAAGATAAAGCAGAGTTCTAAAGACATAGGTAGTTGCGCTTTGACGAATGTTATTTCTGCCGATATCCTCAAAGTTTACTGTTTTAGTTACAAGCTTTCCGTTTACAAAAAATCCAAAGCAAACAGTGCCTACCGGCTTTTCAAGAGTGCCACCTGTCGGACCTGCGTATCCGGTGATTCCAACACAGACCTCAGCACCGGTTAAATTGCAAATGCCACTTGCCATAGCACCGGCAACATCCTCACAAACAACACCCATAAGGTCGATTAGCTCCTTTTTAACACCTAAACGAGCAATTTTGGATTCGTTTGAATATGTAACGACGGATTCGGAAAATACGTTTGATGCGTCAGCAACACCAACAAGAGTGCCGGCAACAAGACCGCCTGTGCAAGACTCTGCAAATGAGATTTTCCAGCCCTTGCTTTTTAAAATATTTACGAGCTTTTCCTCGTGAGAAAGACTAAAATTTTGGTTATCCATAAAAACTCCTTATAAAGAATTCTAAGTTAATTATAGCATAAAAAATTACGCTTGTCAAATTTTGATTGAAATTATTCGTTTTGTGTGCTATACTACGTATTGGAAAAACAAAAAACGGCAAGCAAGGCTCACCGTTTTGGAGCTGATGATGAGACTTGAACTCATGACCTGCTGATTACGAGTCAGCTGCACTACCACTGTGCTACACCAGCTTATAACATAAGTATTTTACTACAAGGAATAAACTTTGTCAAGGGGGTATATATATGAATTTATGCGACATAAATACCGTGAAACGCTTAATGTCTAAGTATGCTACTGGGACAAAAAAGGGCTTCGGTCAAAACTTCTTGATTAACGAAGAGATACCCTATAATATTGCAAACGAGAGCTATAGCTATCACTCTATGAAAAACAAGGCTTCAAAAAAAGCAGTTATTGAAATTGGTCCGGGAATTGGCTCGTTAACCTCGGAGCTTTGTCGCCTTTATGACAAGGTTGTTGCCATTGAAATTGATAAAACCTTGATTCCGATTTTAGGAGAAACCCTTGGTGAATTTTCCAATGTTGAGGTTATAAATGAGGACTTTTTGAAGCTTAATTTGGATGAGTTTTTAGAAAAAAACCTCGGGGAGTGTACGATTTCCGTGTGCGCAAACCTTCCTTACTACATAACAACGCCAATTATTATGGCGCTTCTTGAAAACGCAAGACGTGAAAACGGAACATCAAAATTCACATCAATTACGGTTATGGTTCAAAAGGAGGTTGCCAATAGACTTTGTGCAGACTCTAAGAGCTCCGACTATGGCGCAATAACGGCATCAATTAACTATTATGGCGAGGCAAAAAAGCTCTTTGATGTTTCACCTGACAATTTCTTGCCAGCACCAAAGGTAACATCAAGCGTTGTAAGAATTGAGCTTTATGATGAACCAAAATATAAGGTAAAGAGTGAATATATGCTCTCAAGAGTTATTGCAGGTGCGTTTGCTCAAAGAAGAAAAACGCTTTTAAACTCACTTTCAAGCTCGTTTGCGGAGCTGTCAAAGGAACAAATTGCAAAAATAATTGAAGGAATCGGCTTTGATATAAATATACGTGGTGAGAGGCTTTCAATTTCTGATTTTTGCACCTTATCTGACGAATTTTCAAAAGTATTAAATAAATAAGAGGAAAAAATGTTATATAGCTCGTTTTTGAACGCTGGCACTATTGTGCTTGGCTCGTTGCTCGGCATTTTGCTTTCGAAATTTTTTGCAAAAAGCAAAAGACTAAAAAAGCTACCGGATGCTTTAATGAAGGCAATCTCCTTGTGCGTTATATTTATAGGTGTCAAGGGCGCTTTTGATTCGAACAATTTCATAATAGTGCTTATTTCCCTGGTTGTCGGCACAACGATTGGTTCGCTAATAAAAATCGATTCGCTCCTAAAAAGATTTGGCGATTTTATAGAAAGAAAGCTGATAACTAAGAAAAGCAAAGGGTATGATGACCCCAATAAGCCAATAACTGCAAGCACCGATGATGATGAACAAAAAAGCTTCTCACGTGCGTTTGTTACAACTGCGCTTACCTGTTGCGTTGGAGCTATGGCGATAACCGGCTCTTTAAATGCGGGAATTAGTGGCGACCATAGCTTACTAATCACAAAATCACTCCTTGACCTTATAACTGCGTTTGTTTATGCATCAGCGTTTGGTGCAGGCGCAATTTTAGCTGCCGTGCCGGTTCTTTTATACCAAGGAACGATAACGCTCTTTGCAGGAGCTCTTTCTGGCATTTTAACCTCATCGATAAATGAAATTTCAGCCGTTGGCTCAATAATTATCTTAGGACTTGGACTTAATATGCTCGGCGCAACAAAGATAAAGGTCGCAAATATGTTGCCTGCTGTTGTGCTACCGGTTTTACTTTGCGCAATTCCAATTTTCAACTAAAAACAAACACTCCCTGCCACTTTTTGACAGGGAGCTTCTTTTTTGTATGTTATTTTGCAAATTTAATGGTGATTTCTTCACCGGCGTTTAGATGTACACTTTTTGCGCCCTTCTCATTTATCTGAGTTAGCATTTTGGGGTAAGCAATTGAAGAAATTTCAAAATTACAATCGCGTGTAGCGAGAGCCTTTACTACTGCGCAGTCCTTGTCCCATTTTATTGAAATAATAGCGCCTGATTGAGTGTATAGACCGCTGACTTCACCAAATTCCCACTCTTTTGGAAGTGCCGGTAAAGCTTCAAGCTTTCCGCTTGGGGATGAGAAAAGAAGCATTTCGTAAACGGCGGCAGTAAATCCCATATTTGCGTCAATTTGGAAGGGAGCCTTTCCTGCGTGCATGTATTTTAGGGTTACTCCCATGTTTCTCCAGTCGTTGTGGTAGGTGAAAAGGTTAGGACCGGTGCAGAAACGAAGCAGAAGATCAAGACATTTTTTTGCACCCTCGCCGTTTTTGAGTCTTGCATAAATGTTCGCCATATGAGAAAGAGACCAACCCGTTTGCTCCTTTAGACCTATAATTAAGCGCTTTTCAACTGCGACGCTCATTGCGTCAAAGAGCATGCCACTGTCCTTGTCAACCTCGTAAGCGGGAAAGAGTGGATAAATGTGCGATTGGTGTCTATGGTGATAGTTGTCAAGAAAATCCTTATGTAGCCATTCCTTGACTGCGCCATCCTCGTTGATTTCATATTCTGGAATGGCACGAAGCATTTTTTGCCACTCAACAATCTTTTCGCTGTCAATTTTTAAAAGCTTCGCAGAATCAACAAGATTTGAAAGAAGCTCTTTAAGTAAAGCAAAATCCATTGTCGGGTTGATGCAAACACTAATTTCACCACCACCGTCAAAAAGACCGTTTGGTCTGTTTTCCGGAGAATCGGATGGATATGATTTTAATTTACCATTTTCATCGTAAACATAAAAGTCTTCATAGAACAGAGCACATTCCTTCATAAACGGATAAGCTCGTTCACGCAAAAAGGCCTCATCCTTGGTGTATAAATAGTATTCATAATAGATTGCGCTAATCCAAGCAGAGCTACCTGTCCAATATAGAACGTGGGGCTGAAGATTTTTCTTTTTTCCGCACCCGTTGTCCATAAACAGGGGGAGAAGCATACCGCGACAACCATATAGCTTGCGTGCGTTTTCGCGATAATCCTCTTTGAATTTATCATATAGATTGAATAAAGGCAAGAGCGATTCACAAAGGCCACCGCGACAAGCCTGCCAATATGCCATTTGGATGTTTTCGTTGTTAAAATATGTGCAAGCCCAAGCAGGGGAGTACTCTCCATTCCAAATTCCTTGCAGATTTGCAGGAAAATTACAGTTAACCGAGGAGGAAATAAGCAAATATCTACCGAAATCTGCCATCTTTTCTGATAAAGCGGGACTAATTTCGCCATCATAAGCATCGAGCATAAGCTTCTCAATTGATGTATTGTCCGTCTTGCTAAGAGTTAATCTTGTGCGATTGAAAAACGAAGAAAATGCATCCCTGTGTCGATTAAATAGCAAATCAAAGTCAAGCGGCAAGGAATTTATAACACCATAAAGCTCGTCATTGTTGTTTAAATCATCCACGACATAAATTGCCAAAACAAGCTCGCAGGTGTGGGAAACTTCCAAGAAACCATTAAAGGAAGCATCACCTGACATATCTATTTTTCTTTTTTTGCTTTTTCCTTGCGAAATTTGACCATCTGTTTTGAGAATTTTTAAGAGTCCTGAATATTTCAAGCCACCCTGTGTCGTAAATTCTGCATAAATACCATCGTCTAAAGGAGTTGTTTTTTGTTCTGATGCACCACCTGAGTCGGGTAAATCTGCCAAATCGTGCTTTTCAAGTGCTAAGCGCAGATTCGTTGGCTTTTCGGATGATATTTTTATAATTACTGCCTTGTCAGTTTGTGAAGCGAACACCTCGCGCTTGCATTTGTTGCCGTCGTCGGTATATTCAACTGTACAAATTCCATTTTCCATATCAAGTGTGCGCTTATAATTTTTAAACGCATCCTTGTTCTCAAATAGAAGATGCAAATCAAGTGCAGGGTAGTATTTCCCGCTTGATGGACGGTAGCCCTTTTCCTCAAGTCTGTTTGTGTAGTAGCTTTCAGCTTCCTTGTATTTTCCCTCGTCCATTAGCTTTCTAACCTCGGCAAGAGATGACGAAATATCGGGAATATCCTTGTCCTCGCACCAGTTGAAAAGAGCTTCGTGATTGATTAAAATTCTTTCGTCGTAAACACAGCCATAAACGGACGCCCCCAAGACACCATTTCCAAGCGGTGTTGCATCATTCCAACGAGTGGCTGGGTATTTGTTTATCAGTAGCTTTTCCATAATAGACTCCTTTAGTTTGCTATAACTTAGTATATCACATCAAAATTCGTATGTCAATTAGTATTGACATTTACAAAGGTAAATGATAAAATCAAAATAGGCTGATTTAAGTTTATAGCCGAAGGAGTTTTTAAATGAGTATTCAAAGTGAAAGAGCCGAAAGAACAAAGAGCTACTGCTACGATCGTTTTGGTATGTTTATACACTGGGGACTTTATGCAATCCCTGCCGAGGGCGAATGGATTCGCTCAAACAAGAGGATATCAATAGAGGACTATCAACCTTATTTTGATACCTTTGACCCGGTAAACTATGACCCGAAAAAATGGGCAAAGCTTGCAAAAAAAGCTGGAATGAGATACGCGGTTTTAACAACAAAGCATCACGACGGATTTTGCCTTTTTGATAGCCAGTATACTGACTATAAGGCAACAAATACTCCAGCTGGACGCGACCTTGTAAGAGAATATGTTGATGCTTTTCGTGCTGAGGGAATAAAAATAGGATTTTACTATTCGCTTCTTGACTGGCACCATCCCGATTACCCTGCCTATAACGATAATATTCATCCAATGAGAGGCAACGAGGCGTATAAAAATCAAAACGGCGAGCACTTTGAAAGGTATGTTGAATATATGCATAATCAAGTAAGGGAGCTTCTTACCAACTATGGAAAAATTGATATAATTTGGTTCGACTTTTCGTATGATGATATGACCGCAGAAAAATGGGAAGCAACCAAAATGGTAAAAATGGCAAGAGAATTGCAGCCGGGCATCATTATTGATAACCGTATGGGCGGCGATGTTTGCTCTGCTGAGCCGGAAATTTATTCAGGCGATTTTGCATCCCCTGAGCAAATGATTCCTGCGTGGGGTGTTCGCGACGTAAATGGCGACCCTGTTCCTTGGGAAACGTGTATCACTCTTAATGGACATTGGGGCTACTGTGCCAAGGACCACAACTATAAGAGCGCAAGAAACGTAATTAATATGCTTATGGAATGTGTGAGCAAGGGCGGAAACCTTCTTTTAAACGTTGGGCCTGATGCAAAGGGCAATATTCCGGATGAAAGCATTGAAATTCTAACCGAGGTTGGCGAATGGATGCGCCTTAACTCCGAGGCGGTTTATGGCTGTGGCATTGCCGATATTCCAAAGCATGACTGGGGCAGAATTACAAAGAGCGACGATGCACTTTATTTATATGTTCAAGATACCTGCTGTGAGGATATAGCAATTTACGATTGCCCGTATAAAGCAAAGGGAGCTGTCTTGCTTGCCGATGGAAGCTACGTAAGGATGCAAGAGCCTTGGAACGCGCACTCGTATAAAACAAACGGCAAGGTGCCGCTTTTCGTTCAAACGCCCGAATTTAGAAACCTAAACGGAAACGCAAACGTAATCAAAATTTATTTAGACAAGGAATAAAATAAAAAGGAACGGGAAAACCGTTCCTTTTTATTTGTATCTTTTTGGATTGTCCGTTTGTGAAAGCAGATAGTCAATACTGACGCCATAGTAATCGGCAAGCTTTATAATTAAGTCAATAGGAATTTCTCGAAGCTTTTGTAATCTCATGCAACCACTCTTTAACATCTTTTATTCGTACATAAAATAAATTAGTATTGACATTTTATATCTTTTTTGTTAAAATATATATACTTATAATATAATATATGCGTTTAGGAGGGTATTTATGGATAAAAAGCTTAAAAAGAGTCCAGAAATCGAGTCCGTGAGCGAAGAAAATAAGGTGAACATCAAAGCAACCCCAAACAGGGAAAAAATGCTTGAAAATGTCAAAAACAAAACGATTGAATTGATTGAAAGTGGTGCCTACAAAAAACCAAAAAAGGAAAGCGCCTATACTCCACCTGAAATACTTTTACCGCGTGACAATTCCAAAAAGACAAAGAAAATATATCTCGGATTTTCTAAGTTCGAAAGAAAAGTAAAGACCGCAAGAATAATCAAGTCAATATTATTCGGCTTTGGCTTGGCTTTCTTAGTGGCTGGAATATTGATTATACTTTCAAGAACAAATGTTATGAGCTTGGATGCTTGGGTAGTGGCTTTAATATCAGCTGGTTCATTTTTTGTTGGATTTTTGCCTGTTTTCCTTGCAAGCCGTTCAAGTGTTGAAAAAATCGCAAAGGAGCTTGATTTTAAATTTTCCTTAAAGGAAAAGGCAAGCTCAGCGATTGAGACCTTAGACAACGATTCTGAAATGGGCGTTCTTTTGAGAAACGACCTAAGAAAAGAGATTGATAAAATCGATGCGGGTGAGGTTAAAGCATACAAAAGGGTTTGGCTTTGCGCGTGCGCATTTATAATCGGATTTACAATGCTTGTTGTTGGCTTGGCAATTCCAAAGCCATCGACTGAGGAAAATGATGATGAAAGCAACAGCACACAGGTTGAATATTTTACATTAACCAAGGACCAAGAGGACAAGCTGAACGAAATAATAAACAACGTTAAAGCGTCAGAGATGGAGGAAACCGCAAAAAACAATGTGGTTTTGGAAATTGAAAACCTTTTAAGACTACTTAAAAACGTGAAAATGTCAAAGACTGACGCATTAAACGCAGTTAAGCTCACAACCGGAAAAATTGACTCAATTACAGTTGATACCGGCTCACAATACAAGCTTTACACAGCACTCAAAAGCCAAGACAGTCCATATACAAGAGAGTTTGCAAGGCTTTTGACAAAATTCGACTGGGAAAAGCACTTAATTAAGCGAGCAGATATTCAAGCACTGTTCGTACATAAGGATGCAGAGCTTGAGGAGCCTGATGTTGAACTGATGAGGCTTGATACAATAAGGCTTTTAAATGATGTGTCAATAAAGATGCTCAGCGCACTTCAAGCATCGAAGGTTGACCCAAGCGACCCATTGTATGATTTACTTTATAGATTTACAACTGAAAACGACCCACAAAACAAGGAAGCCAAGGGCGAGGGTCTTTACGGCACACAGGAAATCGCAAGCGAGATGGAATATCTTTCATATAGATGGTCGCAAAAAAGACTTGAGGCTTTGTTCTCAATTTTAGGCGAGGATATATTCAGAGAGCTTACTGAGCAAGACAAAAACTATTCCGTTGGCTATGGCGCGGCTAATGACATCCGTTCGTTGTTCGGTCTTTCTAAGATATATAGAGAAGACACGACAAGAGAAGAGGAAGATGAGCTTGAGGAGGACAAGAATCCACCAGAAGACGCAGATGGCGGAGGCGGAAACGGTAACATCTTCATGGGAGATGACACAGTTTACGATGAGGAAACACGCACCCACGTTAAGTACGGCGATGTTATCGATATATATTATGCAATAATGCAAGACGGACAGTATACCCCTGAGCAAAAGGAAGCAATTCAAAAATATTTTGAAACGCTCTATAAGGGATTTGACGAAGAGAAAGATGAGGATTAAATATGAAAAACAATGAAGTAACAGTATCTACCGAGCAGCTCGAGAAGGTTAAGCTTTTCAGCGAAAAGGTGGCAAAAATCAAAGACGAATTAAAGAAGGACGTTGTTGGCCAAAAGGAAATCATTGACAACGTGATTGTCGCAATTGTGGCAGGCGGTAACGTTCTTTTGGAGGGTGTTCCTGGTGTTGGTAAGACACGTTTGGTACGCTCACTTGGTAGAGTTCTTTCTCTCCCGTTTTCACGTATTCAGTTTACCCCTGACCTTATGCCATCAGACGTAACTGGTGCAAACATCGTTGAAAAGGACGAAAATGGTAAGCTCAATACATCCTTTAGAAAGGGTCCAATCTTTGCTAACTTAGTTCTTGCAGACGAAATCAACCGTGCAACTCCTAAAACTCAATCAGCTATGCTTGAGGTAATGCAGGAGCATAAGGTTACAGTCGGTAATGATGTACATAAAATTGCAGAGCCATTCTTTGTTTTGGCGACTGAAAACCCAATAGAGCAGGATGGTACATATCCACTTCCAGAGGCGCAAATGGACCGTTTTGTGTTCAAGCTAATCGTTAATTTCCCATCTGATGACGAGCTTGCAGATATCGTTAGAATGACCCAAATCACTCTTGACGAGACAGCGACAGCAGTTATAAACGGTGATGAAATTTTGGAAATGAGAAGACTCGCATCTGGCGTTATTGTGTCTGACGAGGTTCTTATGTATGCAATCAGACTTGTTTCCGGCACACACCCAGAGCTTGAAAAATCCTGCCCAAGCGCAAAGAAATATGTTAAATATGGTGCATCTCCTCGTGCAGGACAAGCGCTTATCACATGTGCTAAGGCAAAGGCTCTTATGGAAGGAAGATACAACGTTTCTTTCGACGATATCAATGAGCTTGCATATCCAGTTCTTCGTCACAGAATTAAAATCAACTTTACAGCGGTTAACGACAAGCTTGGCGTTGACGACGTAATTTCAATGATAATAAAGGAAACCAAGGTTCGATAAAATGAGTAAATTCACCATCAACGAGGAGCTACTTAGCGAGATTGAATCACTCGCAAGTATTCTCAAAAACAACGTTGCAGGTATGTTTGGTGGAAATCGTCAATCAAAAAGCTTCGGCTCGTCGTGTGAATTTGCTGATTATAGAGATTATATGCCCGGAGACGATATAAACAGAATCGACTGGAACGCATATGCCAGATTTGATAAGCTTTATGAAAAGCTTTACTACGATGAAAGGCAAATGCATACAAAGATTTATATCGATGCAAGCCGTTCAATGTGTCATGGCGGTGAGGAAAAGGCAGAACAAGCCTTAAAAATTGCCGCGTGCTTTGCATATTTGTCAGTTTGCGAGATGGAAAAGGTTTCAATATACGCAATTCATGGAAACGAGCTTGAGGAAATTATAGGTGGAATGGTTGGTAAGGAATCATTCGTTACCTATATAAACAAGCTAAATGATGTAGAATTTTTTGGGGATAGCCATATAAGCGAGGCAATTATTCCCTCAAGCGTTGGCAGAGGAGACGGATTTTCAATTGTGATATCCGATTTCTTGACTGATGAAAACTACGAAAGCGCGATAGACCATTTAGTGTCCAAGAAAAAGGATGTTGTTTGCATACAGGTTCTTTCTCAAGATGAGATTAACCCTCAGCTAAGAGGCAAAATGCATCTTTTTGACTCCGAGGACGCAAGCAAAACTTACCGCAAAAAAATAGATAATGATATTGTCAAGGCGTATAAAGAAGCCTTGAGGTTTGTTATTGAAAGAATTAAGGGCTACTGCGAGGCAAGGGGAGCTTACTATCTTTTAGCACCTGCAAGCGCAAGCGTTACCGATATCTTCTTTAACAGACTTGTAGATATGGGGGTGCTTAAATGAGCTTAATGTATCCTCTTTGTTTACTTGCGCTTTTGGGCGTTCCTGTTGTAATCTTGATTTACATTTTGAAAAGGCAATATACCGAGCAAACTGTAAATTCAACCTACATATGGACCTTAAGTGAAAAGTTTTTAAAACGTAGAAATCCACTCAGTGGTCTTACGGGTGTTATTTCACTAATTTTGCAAATTCTTATGATTATTTTAATCGTATTTGCATTAGTTCACCCACTTATAAAATTAGAGGGCAGAGCAGAGGAATACTGCTTTGTTATCGACTCCTCCGGAAGTATGAATATGAAGGATGGAGAAGACACAAGATTTGAGCGTGGCAAGGATGAGATTGAGAAAATCATAAACGAATCCGCAAAGGGTAGCCAATATACGCTCATTTCAATGGGAGATTCCGCAACTACTGTATATGAGCGCACCTCAAGCAAGGAAATTGCGCTTAAGCTTCTTGATGAATTAAAGCCTGCTTATTCAGGCTCTGATTTACAAGCAGGTGCGTCAGCTATGCAGGAGCTCTTTAATGAAACCCCATCAGTTAACAACTATTTGATTACCGACAAAATCTTCAATTTGAGAGAAAATGTTGAAATCATAAACGTTGTCAAGGATGAAAACAATGTCGGTATAACCTCAGTCAATGCTGTTTGCGAAAATGGAGAAATTAAAATCAATGGTATTTTAAACTCCTACAAAATGCAAAACACAGTAACTGTTGATGTTTATATTGATGGCGCGCCTGTTCCACAGGCAAGTGCCACTGTTATGTGCCCACCGTTAAAGGAAATGCCAGCTGGTATGGACACACCATTTGAAATTCCGCCTATTCCTTGGAAGAGTGGAACTTATGTCAGCGTTAGAGCTGTTATAAGAGAAGAGGACGCCTTGAAGGATGACAACGAGGTGATTGCCTACAACAAGGAAAACAATAGCCAAAGCTCTATTATCATTGTTAGCCCATCTCCTTTGTTCCTTGAGGTTGCAATTGATGCCCTTGGCGATTATAACGTTACAACAGTAACCCCTGCCGAGTATGAGCTTTCCTATGAGGATAAATCCTATGGATTATACATATTCGATTCCTATGCGCCAACCAAAACACCTGATGATGGTGCAGTATGGATGGTTAATGTGACGAGTAGCTCGTCAAATTCCGGATTTACCTATCGTTCAAGTGTTGAGCTTGAGGAGCCAACAGGCTTTGAAAGAACAAAGAGCACCTCGTCTATTGCTAAAAAGCTTCTTGATGGCGTTAACGCAAACGGAGCTTACCTAATTAAATATCTAAGATATAGCACATACACAAGCTATACGCCATTGTTCACCACAAATGGTGTTCCGCTTATTATGGCGGGTGAAAACTCATATGGCAACCGTTCGGTTGTGTTTGCATTTGACCTTCACGACTCGAACATTGCAATGACTGGCGATTTTGTAAATCTTATTGGCAACTTGCTTGATTATTCATTCCCAAGTGTGCTTGATAAAACAAGCTACTTCGTTGGCGAAAGTGCAATTATAAACACCGTTGCCAACAGCAAGAGCATAAAAATTACATCACCTCTTGGCGATGTTAAATACCTTGATACAGCGCAAACGCTTAACGAGTTCGTTGTAAACGAGCCTGGAACCTACACTATTAGCGTGGTTTCCGGAGGAACCGAGAGCGAATACAAGATTTATTCCGAGCTTGGTCTTGACGAGCGCACACCAACAAGGGTTGAGGATGCATTCAGCGTGTACGGCACCCCAACAAATGACCGTATAGATGGTGAATTTGATCCTTTAATTATTATATTTATTTTAATAGCAGTAATATTTGCGGCGGATTGGATGGTATATATGTATGAAAAACGTCAGCTTCGATAATCCGTATTTACTGTTACTTGCAATTCCACTTTTGCTTCTAATTTTAATTCCATTTATAATTGCAATAAGGAAAGAAAACAGAAGTAAATCAACGGTTGCATCACTTGTCATTCATATTGCGATAGTTGTCCTTGTTACCCTTGCCGCAGCGGGGATGATGGTAACAACTATATTGACAGAAACCACTGTATATGTGGTGGCGGACGTTTCAGATTCGGGCGAGCGTAATTTAGATTTAATCGACGAATATATAAACGATATGAAGGAAAATTTACCAAAGAATACAAAGCTTGGCGTTGTTTGCTTTGGTGAGAACGCAGAGGTTCTTTTCCATCCCGGTGAGGAATCAAAAAGCGTGAAGGAATCCTCGGTTGTAAAAACAAGCACTAATATTGTAAATGCAATTAAATTTACAAAGGAGCTTTTCCCAAAGGATTCTATAAATAAAATGGTTCTTATCTCGGATGGTAAGGATACAGACACAAATTCAAGAGGAAAGCTTGTTTCAGAGGTTGAATTATTAAATCAAAGCAAAATCACCCTCGATGCAATCTTCCTTGACAACAACCTAAAGGATGACGAAAAAGAGGTTCAGCTCTCGGATGTTGAAAGGGCAGAGACGGTATACTTAAACAGCCAAGCATCTGCAAGAGCCTTGATTCAAACAAACTTTGATGGCACAGTTAAGCTAACTCTTTCTGTCAAAGCACCAGAGAGCGGTGAATATGTCGAAGCGCCATTTACTATGCACGAGGCATATCACGGATACAATCTTTTTGAAATTCCTTTAAAAACTGACAAGGCTGGAATTTACGATTACAGGCTTGAGGTTAGCTCAACAAACGATATTTGGACCGAGAACAACGTATATACCTTCTCGCAAGAGGTGAAAACGGATATGCGCGTGTTCCTCTTGACAGGACTTGAAAGCGATGCTACTGCACTAAAATCACTTTATGGAGAAAATGCAACGATTGACTCCTTTATCGTGAACAAGAAAAAGCAGGACGCCGTTCCATTTACTGTTGAGGAGCTTTGTAAATACGACCAATTCGTTATATCAAATGTTGACATAAGAAATGTTGCAAACATTACATCTATATTAAATTCTATTGAAACTCTCGTTTCGCAATTTGGCAAGAGCCTGACCACAATGGGTAATCTTGAAATTCAAAATAAGATTGATAATACCCTTGGCGCACTTGGTGAAATGCTTCCTGTAAACTATGGAAACGCAAACGAGGACGAAAAGCTTTATATCTTGGTTCTTGACTCATCACACAGTATGAATCAAGCAGGAAAGCTTGAAGCAATGAAGATTACTGCAAAGGCGCTTCTGACACTCTTGAACGACGAGGATAAGGTTGCAGTTGTCACATTCTCTGGCGATGTTGAAACGCTTCAGCCAACCGTTGACCTTGGCGAAAACAGAGAAAAAATCAACGACCTAATAGATGGCATCAAGCCAACGCAGGGTACATACCTTGGCACAGGTCTTGAAAGAGCATATAGCATAGCGAAGCTTTCAGATGCTAAGGAAAAGCAGGTTATGCTGATTTCCGATGGTAAAACCAACAAATTTGATATAAACCCAGAAACGGTTGCTTCTAAAATGGGTGCTTATAAAATAGTTGCTTCTACTATCAATATGCTAAACACTCAAGATGAGGATGCCGAAAAGCTTTTAGGCTCAATAGCAACGAAAACAGGTGGTAAATATCACCCTGTTGCTGACATTAAAGAAATTAAAGAGATTGTTTTCTCCGATGTTGCGGACGAATTGACAGAAGCGATAGTCGAGGCAGAATCAAGCGTTAATGTTGAACAAATTATGGATGCGCTTTTGATTGGCGACAAGAACGAAAAATACGACGATATTGAGTTTATTGAAAATATCTTTGGCTTCGTTCAAACGTCTGAAAAGGTGGATGCAAAAACAATCTTAACCGTTGACTATGTAAAGGAAGAAGATGTTATAATCGAGGTTCCTCTTTATTCCTACCGTGAATATGGTAATGGTAGAGTAATAACCTTTACAAGTAGCCTATCAAACGGCTGGCTCGACGGCTGGACTGACGAATTTAAGACCATTTTCTTCGGTAATATGCTAAAGCAAAATACACCGGATGAAAAGGTTGAATATCCATTTGAATTTGAAGTTCAATATGATGGTATGTATTCAAAGGTACTCGTTTCTCCTGCATCCTTGCATACAGATGCACAGGTGCTTATTAAAATCACATCCCCAACCGGCGAGATTTTGACAATCACCCAAGCCGAGGCAGAGGGCGAGATTGCAAGCGCATACTCCGAGGCACTCTTTGACACTCAAAGATATTACTATATCGTTGAATCAAGCGACATTGGAAGATACGATATAGAAATTGTATATAACTACAACAAAAAAGGCGATGGCACATATTCAAGCACTACAGCGGCAAAGGCGTTCTTTAACGTTTCGTATGCCCCTGAATACAATGCTTTTGAAACCTTCTCACCGGCAAGCCTACAAGCTTTTGTCAGCGGTACGGTTTACGAGGGAGAAGCACCGGTTATCACAAACAACGATAACGAATTAGCAACGTATGAATATCGCTTCACCATTCCTTTCTTAATTATCGCGATGATACTCTTCTTAATTGATATCGCGGTAAGAGTATTGAAATTCAGCAGAAAGCCAAAGGCGAAAGGGGGAAAAGCATGAAAAACGCAACAAAAATTGCAAGCTTAATTTTAGCTTTAGTGTTTATTTTCTCCTTAGCCTCCTGCGGTACATTAAATCCTGCAATAAGCTCTGATTCCCAATCGGATACTGAGGTTACAACTGATACAAGCACAGAAACTGATACAAGCACCGATTCCGATATAGGCTTCGGTGATGAAACAGGATATTCAGAGACTGCATTCACAGTTGCCCTAAGGTATAAGGGAGAGAAATATACACCAAGCGAGCAAATCACTGTTTATTGGAAAAATGAAAGCACCCTTGAGTCATCAGCCTTGAACTCAAATGGCTATGCCGGCTCTGAAAGACTTGATGGAGATTTCAAGGTTTCAATTTCTGGCTTGAAAGAAGGCATGGTTTATAACCCTAATGCTTACGTGGCTACAAACGATAACAGAAACATTATTATTGATGTTCGCGATATTGAACCAACAACAGGCAGAGGCAAGGATGAATATAACGGAATCAGACTTGCAAAGGCAGCTGTATATAGTGTTACCTTAAAAAGCGCTAAGGAAATAATATATTTTGACTTTTTCCCAAGGGAAAGCGGAATGTATGTGGTGGAGAGCTGGATGGACGTTGGTGAGGGGAAAATCAACCCATTGTGTGATGTTTATTTAGGCACCACTGTATATAAAAATTTTGACCAAACAGTTGATGGTGGTGGCGCTGAGGGCGTTTACACCAAAAATTTCAAAACAGGAATCAATGTCAATGATGATATGATTGGCAACGTTCTTACCTTTGGAATTCACGCCGATGCTATCAGCACAGACAACTATCCTGTAACCATTATTTTTGCAGTTACTTTAAATGGAAGCTTTGATGAAATAACAAATCACGAATACGAGATGTATGCACCAAAAGATCTTGATGCATATCGTGAGGGATGTGTTTATTACGATTCAAGCTATGAAATCGTTTACGCAGAAACTCCAATTCCTGGCAGAGATAACACATACGAGTTTGTAAACGACAATTATAAGCTCTGGCGTAAGGAAGAGCTTGGCGACGGATACTACCACGTTTACGATATGGAAAAATATAGCAGGGAAAAATATCCAAACGGGTATAAGGATGGATATCCCGAGGGCTATGGACCTATACTTTACGCACAGGTTAGTCAGCCGTGTCGATTCCTTGACAAGCCGTTTACCAATTTTGAAACCTATGGCAAAACGCTTTCTATAAAGGTTTCTGAGGATTTAAGACTCAACTATAAGCACTTTATTGAGGGATATACAGCTCTTGCAAAAAGAATTTACGATGGGCAAACAGGAAAATATCTTTCAAGCTATTATTGTTATCTCGGATGCCCTTGTCATCCGATTGAGCAGCTTGAAAATTATGCATGCCTTGAGGGATGCACAAAATGTCTGCCTGATTGCCGAAATGTGAGAAGGGAATTTGTCACCGCATGGGATGAAAATGGCAATCCAATTTCATATTTTGAAGGAATTCAAGCCTATAGTGTTGTGAACGGAGGAGTTGCCGTGACAGAGGAATTGAAGGTGTTCCTTGAAAGACTCAACATAGCGCAAAGATATTTTGCAGATGGTGAGGGTTGGATGGAAAACCACGAAACAATTCACGTTGATGCAGCAGACGACTCAATGTGGCTGTTCCCATGCTTCTATTTTGAAAAGAAAAATTAATTTTAAAAATAGATAAAAAGATAGAAATTTGTAGAAAAATATGCTACAATAGAATTTAACCAATATTGATATAATTTAAAATTTCTAACTATTTTTGGTTTCAATTGAAATTTTGAAATATATAAATTTATTTTAAGGAGGTCCTTTCATATGAAAAGGAAACTAACACTTGTTGTATGTGTTATCGCTCTTTTCGCATTGATTTTCACACTCGCTTCATGTGGCGAAAATGAAAATGACGACAAGAATCATACACATACATATGCGCAAGAATGGACTTCTACTGCAGCAGGACACTGGTATGCAAGTACCTGTGGATGTGCTGGAGTATCGTCTAATTATGGCGCACACGTTGACAAGGACGAAAATGGCGTTTGTGACACATGTGCTTATCAAATTTGTGGTCACAAATTCGAATCAACCTGGGAAAAAGACGAAGACAATCACTGGAAAAACTCAACCTGCGGCTGTAAGGTCGTAGCAGAGAAGGGTGCACACGTTGATGCTGACAAGAACGGCAAATGTGACACATGTGAATACGTTGTATGTTCACACCAATATGCAACTGTATTGTCAAGCGATGCAAAAAGTCACTGGTACGCAGCTACCTGTGGATGTAACGTTAAAAAAGACGAAGCAGCACACGTTGACACAGTTCGTGATGGCAAATGTGACGTATGTGAATACGTTATTTGCGCACACGTTGACCAAAAGGGTGGCGTAAACGGTGGCAAGGACGGCCTTTGCGATGACTGTGAGGCTGTTGTTTGTGCACACACCTATGCAGAAACATGGTCAAAAGACGGCGCATATCACTGGTACGCAGCTACCTGTGGATGTGATGTAGTTGACAAAAAGGCGGCACACGTTGACGCTGACAAGAACGGTATTTGCGATGACTGTGAGGCTGTTGTTTGTGCACACACCTATGCAGAAACATGGTCAAAAGACGGCGCATATCACTGGTACGCAGCTACCTGTGGATGTAATGTAGTTGACAAAAAGGCAGCACACGTTGACGAGGACAAGGACGGCATTTGTGATGTATGTGATGCAGAGGTATGCAAGCATACATATTCAGATGAAAAGACATGGGATAACGAGGGTCACTGGTATCCTGCAACATGTGGATGCGATGTGAAGAAGGACTATGAGGCACACGCATGGGCTACTGAGATTTCAAAGAACGAGCTTGGTCACTGGTATGTAGCTACCTGTGGTTGTGAAGCAACAAAGGATTTTGCAGCTCACGATGATACTGTATTTGATGGTATTTGTGATGTTTGTACATATGTAATTTGTGCACATCCAGATGTAAACAAGGACGGTATTTGTGATGATTGCGAATATGTTGTTTGCACACACGAGTTCGACAACGAAACATGGTCAAGCAATGAAAAGACACACTGGCATCCAGCAACCTGCGGATGTGTTGTAAGAGGCGATGAGGCTTCTCACAGCGAGGATGAGGTTTGCTCAGTTTGTGGACGTTCATTTGAAACCAAGAATGCAATCGGAAACCTCGATAGCGAGGCTTATCTTGACGTTAACTCTGCAGTTATTATAGAAAATGCAGGACAAGAATACGAAGAGGAAAACTCATATAAGGTATATGATAACTACGTAGTAGTTAAGGATACCTTTGGCAACACAAGATACTTCTCATTCTATGGTGAAAACGATAATCTTCTATTCGTTGTTCTCGTAGATGAGTATGCAAGCGTAGTAAGAGACTTTGACACAGAGGACGTTCAAACTCTTGTAGACATTATTAATTATTCAGCTGTATACTACAATGTAATAGCTAAAAATAATGAAGACTTTATCAAGGGTCTTTACGACCTCGGTGCAAACGGCGCATTTGACTGGGAAGGCAACCAAATTGGCGTTAGCTACGGCTTTACTGGTAAATCAAACGATGGCGTTTACACATTCTCATACCTCTACGTTGAAGGCGAATATGTTTTCGAGGTAAAGGGTGAATTCACTGTTGATGCTGATGTAAACGGCATTAAGACAGCAAGCGTTTCAATAAGTCAATATGACGCAACAGATGTAACAGTAGATGAAGCAACTGATACATACGTAATTAACGAAGGCGCAGAAGCAATTTCTTCTGAGACCTACGACATTGCACAAACATTTGGTGCAGCTATGGATTCTACAAGCAATCCTAACCCATATAAGGCATCTGACTATATTGTAGATGACTATAAAGTTACTGTAGATGGCGAAACAATCAACGATGGTGACACAATCAATATTGAAGCAGGCGACGAGCTTGTATTCGAATTTGGTTCAGATGTGGCTGACGTAATTAAGTTCAACGAAATTACAGTATCAGCTACTGACAGCGAAGGCGAAGAGCTTCCAGAGTGGAGTGGCCCAGCAGGTTCTATTGGTGTTGATAGATATAATGATTTAAGACCTATCACAATGGTTGCAAACATGGAGAATGTATATACAGTTGTTATCAGCGTTGAAGGAATTGAAACAGAAATTACTGTTAACGTTACATACAAGACACCAACAGAAATTTACTCTGTTGTTTACGATTCATTCAACGACGAAAATGTAACAACAAACACTTGGGAAATGTATTTTGGTCAAGAATTGACTATTAAGGCAACAGTTCCTACAGGATGTGCTCCTACATATACAGCAGTTCTTGGGGCAAACAATGCAGCAGCTCTAAATCTTAACGAAGATGGCACATATACATTCAAGCCAGTTATGGTTGGTGATTTTGAAATCATCTTCAAATCAACAATTGATGAAACTGTAACAACAGTTCTTAATGTAACTGTTGTAAACCCACCAGCTATCAGCGATATTCTTAACGGAACAGTTGAAGCTGAATATTTTGAATATATGACATGGACAGAGGGAACCATGACAATTGTGTTCACCCCTGCTTCCGAGGGCGCAACTGAAGGCACCTTGACAATTACAAACGTTGGATTTGATAATATGTCTTCAGCTGAATTTAACAAGAGTTCAACATATTCATATAAGTACAACGAAGAAACAAATGCAATTGAGCTCACATATGTAAGTGGCGAAGAAATTGAAATAGAGCTTTCAATTAACAACTACTTAGTTTGTGGACTTTATAAGTGGGAAAACCTTGTATTTGAGGTAGCTGAGGAGGAAGAGCCAGAAGACCCAGTACTTCCAGAAGGCCCAACAACAAGCCCATTTAATGTAACAACAACAGATAACTACCTATTGGACATTGAGGAATGGGATAAGTTTACATTTGTTGCTGGTGCAGCAGGTAACTACACATTCTATGTTCCTTACGAAATGGTAGATGGCGAATTCAGCAATAAGGTTGGTCTTGCAGTTGTAGGAGACAGCTCTCCTCGTATTGATTACCAAGGCCTACAAGGTGACAACTCTGCTACAATTTACTTGACAGAGGGTCAAGTAATCGAGCTTGCTTTCTGTGGTCCAACAAAGGGTACATTTGAAATCACATTTGAGTATGCAGCAGCAGAGGCTCCAGAAGAGCCAACAGTTGAGCCAGGTCTTGCTGGCACATATGTAGCTGACAACGGCTATGGAACAACATTTGATGTTGTTATCACAGAAGATACAATCACATTCACACGTCCAATGTCCGCAGAGACTGTTTGGACATATGAGGTTGATAACGGTATCGTTACACTTTATTTAAATGGCGAAGCAATCACAAATCCTATGGTCGGTTCAGCAACAATAGACACTGTAAACAATGTGTTTGCAGCTATGAGCTGTGACGGATGGGATTACACACTTACAAAGAAACCAGCTTCCATCGATGAGGAGGAAGGCATTGCTGGTACATATACAGCGACAGGTCCTATCGAAATGACTGTTGTAATTGACGACACAACAGTAACATTCAGCTATGTTCATCCAATGACCGGTATGACAATGAATGACCAATACGAGTACACAATCGTAGACGGTGTGGTAGTTCTTACACAAGCTGGTAATGAAGTAAATGCAATGATGGCAGCAATTACACTTACAGATGGTGTTCCAACAGCTGCAGTTTACAACGGCAACGACTTCACACTCGCACTTGCAGGTGGAGAAGAGGAAGAAACAGGCATTGCTGGTACATATACAGCGACAGGTCCTATTGAAATGACTGTTGTAATTGACGACACAACAGTAACATTCAGCTATGTTCATCCAATGACCGGTATGACAATGAACGACCAATACGAATACACAATCGTAGACGGTGTGGTAGTTCTTACACAAGCAGGTAATGAAGTAAATGCAATGATGGCAGCAATTACACTTACAGACGGTGTTCCAACAGCTGCAGTTTACAACGGCAACGACTTTACATTAACACTTGGCGGTGGATCAGGTGGTGACGAGCCTGAAATTCCTGATGAGCCAACAACAGGAACAGAGGAAAACCCAACTGTTTGGGACGAAATTCCTTCCGAGGTTACAATCAACTCCGACACAATAAACAAGACATACTTCACATTCACAGCAACACAAACAGGCACACTTACAATTACTTACCCAACAGCAGATTCATGGGCTGACCTCTTTGAAATTATCGACGGTGCAGTAAACGGTCAAAACTCACAAAGCGGTTATGAAACACTTACGGTTGAGTTCGTAATTGAAGCAGGTAAGACATACCGCCTTGGTATTGGTACATGGTGGAATGCAGGCGAATTTACACTTCCAATTTCATTCACTGAGGGTGAAATTGGCGGTGGCGACGAGCCGGAAGAGCCAGCAGGCAATGTTCTTGTAATTGGTGAAAACACAGTAACCATTACAGAGTCTGACGCTGAGCAAGGCGGCTTAATGTTTACATTTACAACATTCTATGCAGGTCAATACTCCTTTGTAAGCAATGATGTTGGTGCAAGAGTATTTGATGGCGAAGAAGTAGTTGGCTTTGGTCAGGTAGAGCTTGAGGCAAATAAGACATACAATGTATTTGTATTAGCTGCTGAGGCTGGCACATATGATCTTGAAATCGTGTTCACAGAGGTTGGTGGCGACGAGCCAACTGAAGGTACAATGGACAACCCAATTCTTTGGGAAGAAATCCCTTCAGAGGTAACTATTACTTCTAACACAACGGATTATACATACTTCAAGTTCACAGCAACAGAGTCAGGTGCTCTTATCATTACATTCCCAGATGGTGAATCATATACTACACTTTATGCTGTTGTTGACGGAGAAATCGACTACGAAACATCACAATCCTCAAGCATGAAAAACAGAGCTCAATTCGCTATCGAAGAAGGCAAGACATACTTGTTAGGACTTGCAACATTCTGGACATCAGGTGAGTTCACAATTCCTCTTGAGGTTGGTGAGCTTACAGCAGATGGTTCACAAGATTATCCATTCGCAGGTGAATTTGATACCGATTACGTAGCTAACTTCCAAGGCGGCTACACAGGTCTTTACTACACATTTGTAGCACCTAATAACGGTTACGTAACAGTAACGTCCACATATGAGGGAACTCCTTGGCTCCAAATCGGAACAGATATCGATGACTTGACAAACAATGTTGTAGGCATGGATCCTGAAACCTACGAAAACATATACGCAAACACAGTTAAGATGTACGTATTTGCAGGTCAAACCGTATACGTTGCAGTAGGCGACGGCACATTTGAAGCAGGTGAGGTTCCATTCAAGGTAACATTTGAAGCATTTGAGTCTGAATCAAGCGAAAAGGTTGCAGGCACATGGACCGGAGAGGTTGATAACTGGGGTTCAATCACAACCTACACAGTAGTTATCAATGCTGACGGTACAGGCTCAATTGACGAGAACTACGGCTGGGGCTCATCCGAATACACAATTACATTTATCCTTGTTGACGGTTCAAACGTAACAGTAACCGCAGAGGATGAATACGGCAATATATCTCGTTATGTATTCGTATACGATGCAGATGCTGATACTCTTACCGGAACAGGCGATATTAACGCTGTATTCACAAAGGCATAATTAAAACAAAAAGCACACCGAGCAATCGGTGTGCTTTTCTATGTCAGACAGCAACGATTAATTTACGCCATTCCGAGCCTGTCGAGTAATCCCGAAAACAAAAGCTCCCTCGTCAGAGGGAGCCATTATTATTTCTCAATCTTAAATTCAAACCAGACAGTCGCCCTTGTGCAAAGGGAGGGGGACCACCTGTGGTGGAGGGATTGAGGTTAAATGTCTTGCGCTTTCTCAATCTTAAACTCAAACCAGAAGGTTGAGCCATTACCGACCTCGCTGGAAACACCAAAGCGTGAGCCGTGGAGAAGAAGAATGTTCTTTACAATAGATAGACCAAGACCAGTGCCCAAAACGGCGCGCTTATGAACCTTGTCAACCTTATAATATCTATCCCAAATAAGTGGTAGATTTTCCTCGCTTATGCCCTCGCCAGAGTCAATAACCGAGATTCTTACAACATCATCATAAACCTCTTGGCGAACAATTACAGTTTTGTCGTCACCTGTGTAGTTAATGGCATTGTTTATAAGGTTATATACAACCTGCAAAAGCCTTGTTTCATCTGCACTGACAAAGACCTCGCAATCGCTTTCAAAAACAATATTATATTCCTTGTGCTCAAGAAGCTTTTCATAACGCTTAACAGTATCTTGAACAGCCTTGGTTATTGAAACAGCTTTAAGATTCATAACCTGGGAGCCGGATTGAAGCTTGGAAACAGTGAGCAGGTCATTAACCAATGAATTAAGCCTTGCGGTTTCATCAATAATGATTTGCATATTTTCAGGAGAGCGCTCGTCAGGGAAGTCACGCATAACCTCACTATATCCCGAAATCATTGTAAGAGGGGTGCGTAAATCGTGTGAGATATTAGCAATAAGCTCCTTTTGTGTGTCGCTGAGCTTCTTCAATTCAGCCGTTGCGGAGTTAAGTGCAACTGCAAGCTCGGCAATTTCACGCGGACCCTTTTCGTCAAATGAAACGTCGTAGTCGTAAAGAGTTAAGCTTTTCGCTTTCTTGCTCATCTTCGAAACGGGTAGAGAAATGCTTCTTGATAAGAAGAAAGAAACTATAACTGAAACTATAAGACAGGTGATTGAAAGAGCAACCAAGAGGCTACGAATAGCCAAAAGAGTGCCCGATGGAGGAGTAACCTCTGTATTCACAATAACCATATACCACGAGGGGGTCGTGTCAACTGTGTGCTCGAAAACTCTAACAAAAACAATCTCGCTTGACGACTTTACAGGTGTAAATTCCCAGTCGTTTGCGTAAGCAGAATAAAACCAAGCGGAAAGCATTTCCTCGTTGCCTTGACTTTCTGTGATTGTGGCATCCTCGTCAGCATATATTTTTTCAATGCTACCTACGCTTTTATATTCAAAGACGGCGGCGGAAACATCGTGGTCGGACGTCTTTTTAGCAATATATGATTCCCAGCTTGCATTTCCAGCATTGTCGATAATGTCTGTGGCGGTCTTGTCCACCGCACGCTCCTTAACGGTTTTAAAAATCGCTTTTGTGAACATCATCTGAAATGTCCAAATCAAAGCAATAATGATAAGCGATAAGGCAATCATCGAAATGAAAATCTGGAGATTTATAGAGGGCTTATTTCTTTTTCCTCTGGTTTTCATCTTTCCTCAAAGCGATATCCCATACCGCGAATGGTAACTATGAAATCACTATACTTACCAAGACTCTTTCTTAAAATTTTAATATGTGTGTCAAGGGTTCTGTCGTCGCCGAAGAAATCATATCCCCAAACATCAGAAAGAAGCTTGTCACGAGAAAGGGCGATGTTCTTGTTTTTGAGCATATAGAAGAAAAGCTCGTATTCCTTTGGAGACATATCAACTCTTTCACCATCGATATATACAATGCGCGCAGTGATGTCAGCAACCAAGCCACCGTTTGCCAAGGAGATAATTTCGTTCTTGCTTTCTTCCTTTTTTGCCACTCTTTGCTTGGTTCTTTTCATAATAGCCTCAACGCGAAGCATAAGCTCCTTAGGAGAGAATGGCTTGATAACATAGTCGTCGATTCCGATTTCGAATCCGTTGATTTTGTCATATTCCTCACCACGGGCAGAAAGCATGATGATTGGCACATCGCTTGTTTCCCTAATTTTACGGCTTGCGGTAAAGCCGTCAAGCTCTGGCATCATAATATCCATAATTATAATATCAAATTCGCCGTGATTGAATTTGTTAACAGCATCCATTCCGTCAACAGCCTCAGTAACGGTAAATCCGTCAAATTCAGCATATTTGCGAATGAGCTTTCTTATCATTTCCTCATCGTCAACAATTAAAATGTTATACATTTTCATCACCTCTATTATATTTTAGCATAACTAAAAAGAAATTTCAACAAGAATATAGGTAAAAGCCAAAGACTCGTCCCGAAAACAAAGATGCGTCTTGAAACCAAAGAAGCACCCCGAAAACAAAGACGCGCCCCGAAAACAAAGATGCGCCCCGAAAACAAAGACGCGCCCCGAAAACAAAGACGCGCCCCGAAAACAAAGATGCGCCCTCAAAATCGAGAAGCGCATCTTTGTTTTATTTTGAAGGAGAGAAGATAGGGTCGATTATTAGTGTCCTTCATTGTGGGAGCATGTCCACCCCTTTGTTTTAATACGCACGGAAGTGCGTATCAACGTTCTGGGGTACCCGACAGAAATCTTTGATTTCGTAGTTGGGTCAGGTTGTTATTTTGAAGGAGAGAAGATAGGGTCGATTATTAGATTGGTTTTAAAAAACCATATATTTAAATTCTCATTTCAATAAAGAACCCATGAGTTATCCCTGTACGACTCAGGGATAACGGGTTCTATGCCACATGGGCATTTTGAAGGAGAGAAGATTTGGGCTTAATTATTTTGAATATTCAAAGGTTTTAACTGAAACCGTTAGTTCTCTATAGCTTCTAACAATTTTAAAGCTGATGGTTTCGCCAACCTTTGTATTGTAAATAGCGTCTGAAAGGCTTTGAACAGTGATGTTTGTTGAATATACTGCTTCACCAGGAAGCTTAATTCCAACAATTATGTCGCCTGCCTTGAGGTCGGAATCCTCAGGAGCTGAAACAACCTGAATGTTGCCTTGACGTGTGGTTTTAACCTGAATACCGATTGTTGGTCTGCCAGTAACATAGCCATAATCTCTTAAATCGGAGTAAACATCCATTGCGTCATCATAAGGAATAGCAAATCCGATGCCCTCAGCATTTTCGCCAACAACCTTTGCGTTAACAATACCGATAAGCTCACCGTTTCTATTGAAAAGACCGCCACCTGAGTTGCCGGGGTTAACAGTAGCATCTATTTGTAATAGATTCATTTCAACACCGGAGATTCTAAGATTTGTATCAATCGCACTTAGGTATCCGTTTGTTACAGTATTATCAAGTACACCAAGAGGGTAGCCGATAACGATAATTTCTTCACCAACAAAGAGCTTGTTTTCCTCATTTGCCCAAGTAGCACAGGTAAGCTCCCTTTGATTTTCAACGATTTGAAGAACTGCAATATCGCTTCTTGAATCAATTCCAGAAAGAATTGATTTATACTCTGTTCCATCGTTTAATGTCACGATAGATGAGGATTGCATATTTGCGTTTTCAACAACGTGTGCGTTTGTAATTATATAGTAGCCCTTTTGGTTGTTTGAGTTTGTGAATTTTCCAACAATAACTCCGCTACCGGATCCACTTGAATTTTCAATCTCAACAACGCTGTCCTTTATTCTTGCAATTACAGCAACTCGGGATGCAGGATCATTAAGCAAAGCAAGATTTGATTCATTGTCTGTTGAAACGTATGAAATGGTATTATTCACCTGTGGCTTGCTTTGTGGTGCAAGATCCTCATCAAGCGATGTAGAAAGGAAATTTAATAAGCAACCAAAAAGAAATATAATAGCGGAAACAAGTGCCAACACAATGCAAACAACGAGCATAGGAGAAGCACCACGTTTTTTTGTGGTTGTTCCGTACACAACATTTAAATTTTCATTATCGTCATTATTATTTTCATCGAAATTGTTGTAAATATAATTTGACATTATTACCTCTTTGCCAATTTTTATTGGCTTTTTAGCAAAAAAATTCAAAAAATTATTTTGTTTACGATATTATTTTACTATGCCAATGTGAAAATTGTATGAAGATGGGCAAAAAAATAATTGAAAAAACGGCAAAATAATCTTGATTTTATTGATTTTTTATGTTAAAATACCTAAAAATGCAGTGATGAAGCTGGCATTTGTTCATTTTCCATTCACAGAGAGGGCACACACAGCTGAGAGGTGCTTAGTGGTCGGACATATGCATTTCCCTTCGGAGCAGATTTTCTGAAAGCTTAGTAGGAAAATACGGGCAGTCCCGTTATAGACTATGGGAATAATCGTTCCTTAAAGGAGCCGTTTTGACGGAATTTGGGTGGTACCGCGGACTTTTGTTCGTCCCTTGCTTGTGCAGAGGGGCGATTTTTTTATGCACCCAATACTAAATATATAATATTGTAGAAAATCCGAGAGGAGAAAAATAATGAAAGCAAAATTAAATCAAATCAGAGAAGAAGCGTTCAAGCTTCTCGAAGACGAAAATTGTAATGTCGAGGAAATAAGAATTAAGTATCTCGGCAAAAAGGGAGAACTAACAAGCGTTCTTCGTATGATGGGACAGTTATCCCCTGAGGAGCGTCCAGTTATGGGTCAGCTCGCAAATGAGGTAAGAGCAGAAATTGAAGCAAAAATTGCTGAAATGGCAGAGGCCAACAAGGCAAAGGAGCTTGAAAAAGCATTAGTTAGCGAGAAAATTGACGTAACAGCTTACGGCAAGGAGCAAAAGCTCGGCAAGCTTCACCCACTAACACAGGTTCAAAGAAAGATGGAGGACATCTTTATCGGTATGGGCTTCTCAATAGCAGAGGGACCAGAGGTTGAGTATGACTACTACAATTTCCAAGCGCTCAATATTCCTGAGAACCACCCAGCAAGAGATACACAGGATACATTCTATATTACAGATAATATCTTGCTTCGTTCACAAACATCTCCGGTTCAAGCAAGAGTAATGGAAAAGACTCAACCACCAATCAGAATTATCTCTCCAGGCAGAGTTTATCGTTCTGATGAGGTTGACGGCTCTCACTCACCACTTTTCCACCAATTAGAGGGTCTTGTTGTTGACAAGGGCATCACAATGGGCAACCTTCGTGGTATGCTTGAAACATTTGCAAAAACAATGTTTGGTGAAAAGACAAGAATCCGTTTCCGTCCTCACCACTTCCCATTCACAGAGCCAAGTGCAGAGGTTGACGTTTCTTGCTTTGTTTGTGGTGGCAAGGGCTGTCGTCTATGCAAGGGCGAGGGCTGGATTGAAATTTTGGGCGCTGGTATGGTGCATCCAAACGTACTAAAGAACTGTGGCATCGACCCTGAAATTTATAGTGGCTTTGCATTCGGTATGGGTATTGAAAGAATTACAATGTGTCAATATGGCATTGACGATATGCGTTTACTCTACGAGAACAACATTAAGTTCTTGAAGCAATTTTAATTAGAGCGAGGAGGTTATAAATTATGAATTTATCAAGAAAATGGTTAACTGATTACGTTGACGTAACAGAAGTAAATAATAAAGATTATTGTGATAGAATGACCGACACAGGCTCTAAGGTAGAGGGATTTGAGGTTTTAGCCTCTGATATTGAAAACGTTGTTGTTGGTAAAATCACAAAAATTTCAAAGCACGAAAACTCCGACCACCTACAAATTTGTATGCTCGATGTTGGAGAGGAAAATGAAATTCAAATTGTAACAGGGGCGCAAAATGTTTTTGAAGGTGCAGTTGTTCCGGTTGCTAAGGCTCCTGCAAAATTGCCGGGAGATATCGTAATAAAGGCAGGTAAGCTCCGTGGTGTTGAATCTAATGGTATGCTTTGCTCAATCGCTGAGCTTGGATTAACCACACACGATATGCCAACTGCTATTGAAGACGGTATATTTATCTTGAACGAGCTTGACGAGGCTGTTAATTTCATTCTCGGCATGGACATAAGAGAAGCTCTTATGCTCACTGACGATGTTGTTGAATTTGAAATTACACCAAACCGTCCTGACTGCCTATCCGTTATAGGTCTTGCACGTGAAACAGCGGCTTCATTTGAAAAGCCACTCTCAATTCCGACACCTTCAGTAAAGGGCGCAAACGATGGCGACAAGGTTGAAAACTATGTAAAGGTTGATATTGAGTCAACACTTTGCAAAAGATACGCTGCAAGAGTTGTAAAGAATATTAAAATCGAGCCATCACCATTGTGGCTAAGAATGAGACTGCGCGCATCAGGCGTACGTCCAATCAATAATATAGTTGATATTACTAACTATGTAATGCTTGAGTATGGTCAACCAATGCACGCATTTGACTATAAGTGTCTTGATGGCTCACATATCATTGTTAGAGAAGCAAACGAAAATGAATCCTTTAAATCCCTTGACGATATCGACCATACATTAAAAGCAGGTATGCTCGTTATCTCAGACGAACAAAAAGCAGTTGCCTTGGCTGGCGTTATGGGCGGAGCAAACAGTGAAATCACCAACGACACAAAAACTGTTGTTTTTGAAAGCGCCAACTTTGATGGTCCAAGCGTTCGTGTTACATCTCGCGCACTCGGTATGAGAACAGAATCAAGCGCAAGATTTGAAAAGGGAATTGACGAGGAAACCGTTATTCCGGCTATTGAGCGCGCTTGTGAGCTTGTTGAAATGCTCGGCGCAGGCGATGTAGTTGACGGAATGATTGATGTTTACCCAAATCCAAAGAAGGTAAGAGAGATTCCTCTAAATGCAGAGAAGATTAATGCATTCCTCGGCACAAATATCTCTAAAGAGGAAATGGTAAGAATCTTAACATCTTTAACATTCAAGGTTGAAAACGATATAGTTTACGTTCCATCCTATCGTGATGACGTTGAGGGTATGCAGGACGTAGCTGAGGAGATTGCAAGAATTTACGGCTATAACGAAATCGAAACAACAAATGTTATTGCTTCCTTGACACAGGGCGAAAGAACCCCACGTCAAGCATTTGACTTAAAGATTAAGGACTCCCTTTGTGCTATGGGACTTTATGAGATTCACACATTCTCATTTATAAGCCCTAAGTACTATGACAAAATTAACTTGCCACAGGGCGACCAAAGACGCAAATCCGTTGTTATTTCTAACCCACTGGGCGAGGATACAAGCGTAATGCGTACAACATCACTCCCATCAATGCTTGAGGTTCTAAACAAGAACCACAACCTAAAGAATGAAGAAGCTATGCTTTACGAGGTTGCAACAATCTATATTCCTGACGAAGATAAAAACAATCTTCCAAAGGAGCCCAAAGAGGTTGTTCTCGGTATGTATGGCGGAGTTGATTTCTATGACCTAAAGGGCGTAATTGAGGGACTCTTTGGTGCTTGCGGAATTAAAAATTATAAGGTTAAGGCAAAGACTGATAATCCAACCTTCCACCCAGGCAGATGTGCAGAAATTTATCTTGAAAATGGCGTATGCCTCGGCGTATTTGGTGAAATCCACCCATCAGTTGCAGCAAATTACTCATTTACAAAGAGAGTATATGTAGCAAGCCTTGATTTTGAAGCTATGCTTGAAAACGCAGAAAGCGAAGCAAAGTATAAGCCACTTCCAAAGTTCCCAGCGCTCACACGCGACTTCTCATTCGTATGCGAGGAAGCACTTGAGGTTGGCACAATTGAAGACACAATTAAAAAATCAGGCGTTAAGCTTCTTGAAGATGTTAAGCTGTTCGACATCTATCGTGGCGCACAAGTAGGAGAGGGTAAAAAGAGTGTTTCCTTCTCAGTTTCCTTGCGTGCTGCCGACAGAACCCTTAACGACGAGGAAGCAGATACTGCTGTTAAAAAGATTCTAAAGAATCTTGAAAAAGAGCTTGGTATCACTCTACGAGCATAAAAACAAAAGACCGATTTCATATCGGTCTTTTTATATATAATAAACGAGAAATAATTATTTTAGTTTTTCGAGGTCGTTTTGAATTTTACGGATCAATTTTGCTCGATTAGAGTCTAAAGCATTGTCAAAAGGGATTCTTCCTACAAGATAATCTATTGACACGTTGAAAAAATCGGCAAGCTTTATAAGCGCATCGCTATCGGGATTGGTTTTTCCTGTTTCATAGTTCGATATGGTTCTTTGGTCGATTCCCGTTGCTTCTGCTAAATCCGATTGTCTTAAATCTCTATCTTCTCTTAAATCTTTTATCCTGTTTTGCATATAACACCTCTTTACTAATTCATTTCTATGATACCACAATATTGGTAAAATATATTGACATACTAATAATGTTCTGGTATAATGAAAATATACCAATATTTTAGTAAAAGGAGAGAAAAATGGCAGATTGTAAAAAATGTTCATACTTTGATATAAACGCTTTTGTGTGCAAAAACAAAAACGTTTCTGAGCAACATCGTATAGGAAGTGCATCTTGTTCATATTTTTCTGGACAAACTTGTTCTACCTGCAGATATGCTGAGTATGGAAACACTTTATTCACAAGAAGCACTTTGTGGTGTGTGAGGGCGAAAAATACTTCATTTTTTGCCGATACAACATATCCCAAAACAAGTCCATCGTCGTCCTGTGCTCATTGGACAAAGAGGGGCTAATAAAAATAGAGGGGAGAGCACCCCTCTATTTTTATTATATATATTGAAATGTGCGTTTTTTAATGCTAAAATTAATATATATTAAAAATTAGAGGTAACTTATGGAAATCAAGGAATGTATTAAGGGCAGACGCAGTGTTAGAAAATATGCGTACGAAAAAATTGAGCGTGAGGTGATTGAAACGATGGTAAAGGCGGGACAATACGCGCCATCATGGAAAAACTCACAAACTCCAAGATATTATGCAGCAATAACAGAAGAGGGAATAGAGGCGGTTCGCACTTGCTTACCAGACTTCAACGCAGAAAGAACAGAGGGCGTTGGTGCTTATATTATAACAACAGCAAAAAAGGGGCGCAGCGGCTGCAACTCAAATGGTGAATATTTCAGTCATCTTGGAAACGGCTACGAGTGCTTTGACAATGGCTTAGCAGTTGAAAATATGATTCTTTACGCACATTCAATCGGTTATTCCACCCTTATTATGGGACTATTTGATGAGCCAAGCTTGCGTCAGCTGCTTGACGTACCAAGCGACGAGGATATTGTCGTTGTAATTGCAGTTGGAAAGCGTGACATTGACCCACAAAGACCGGAGCGTAAAGCAACAGAAAGCGTATTAAAGATATTCTAAGGAGGCAAAAATGAAAGCATCAAAAAAGACCTTAAAGAAGTTTATTAAGGGTGCACTTACAATTAGAGAAGAGGGGGCATATCTTTGCCCACTTAAATATGAGGAGGCGCAAATAGAACAGTTTAGACAAGCAGACAAGGGCTGGGTTTGGCGCTCACAGTTTAGCTCAGGCACAAGAATAGAGCTTTTAACTGATGCAACCGAAATTCGTCTTGATTATTACGCCACCGATTTTTCTTCATCCGATAATACCTTTGACCTCTATGTTGACGGAGTTTTAAACTGTGTTCACAAGGTTAAAAAGTTCAATTTTGATAGAGCCATTTATAATGTTCGAGAAGGCTGGAAGCTTGTTCAAATATACCTACCAACCGACTGCCATATAGGGATAAAAAACTTTAATATAAACGGTGGCTACAAATCAGTTAAGGACAAGGGACAAAAGGTTTTAATCATTGGCGATTCAATTACCCAAGGCTATGGCACATTTATGTCCGGTGCGTCATATGCAAATGTGCTTCAAAGAAAAACCGGCTATAATATAGTAGCACAGGGAATAGGTGGCTTGCCATTTAAGGATTGCGTTCTTTACAAGGGAGAATACGAGCCGGATAAAATCATAGTTTCTCTTGGCACAAACTATTACGAATGTTTAAGCTACGACTATGAAAACGAGGTAAAAGGCTTCTTTAAAAAGCTAAACAAGCTGTGGGGAGATAAGGAAATTATATACATTTCCCCTCTTTGGCGCGACAATGATGTTATTTGGGATAGGTTTTTGTGGTGTCGTGAGGTTGCCACAAATGAAGCCTTAAAATATGAAAACATAACAGTAATTGACGGCTTTGACTTAGTCCCACACGTGCACGAATGCTTCCACGACAAAATCCATCCAAACGCATATGGATGTGAGCTCATGGCAAACAATTTGGCGTTCATATTTAAGGAAATAGGCTTTTAAAATAGACACAGGGTGAGCAAATTGCTCACCCTGTGTGCGTATTAATATAATTTTTTTGGTGTATCGGTTATACCAACTAAATAATCAATGCTTATATTATAGTATTGTGCCAATTTTATATATTTGTCAATACCCATAAGCTGTTTGCCAGTTTCGTACTTGCTAATTTGCTCTTGTGTAGTATCAAGAAGAATTGCAATATCGGATTGCTTTAAATCTCTATCCTCTCTAACATCCTTTAATCTATTTTTATAGTTCATATAAACCTCTTAATATTTTATAAGTATATTGACATTATAACTTAAAAGGTATATAATGATGTTGAAATATGCCTTAAAAGGTATAAAACAAAAGGAGAGAAGAAGTAGTGTTTGAAAGTCAAAAGGTTTTAGGAGAAAAATTAAGGGAGTTAAGGAAGAAAAAATGTAAAAACAAAAAAGAAATTGCCTGTGTTATGGGCATTTCGGTCTATCGTTACAGTAACATAGAGAAGGGCAAGGGTGTGTTTTACATAGAACAAGCAAAAAAGCTTGTGGAATATTATAATATTTGCCTTGACGATTTAATAAAATAGTTTTGATGAGAGAAAAAGCAAAATGTAGGGACGCCGTCCCTACGATTGAAAATAAAAATAAACATAAAAAGGGCGCACCGAAAGTACGCCCTTAATATTTTTTTGCTGTGATTATTGCTTGTAGCGGTCACAGTATTATTTAGTATGATAATGGTCCTTAACAAAGGAAGTATTCATATCAACTGTGCCAACCTCTTTAACCTCGGTTTTTCTTTTTGAGGTTTTAATTCTCTTTGATAATTCCTCATAGAATAATTCGTCATCAAACTCGGACAAAATAATTTCCTTGCCAAGCCAAGAGGAGAGGTGCATTGCGTTGGAAATGGTTAAGCCATTTATACCCTCTTCACCGCGAGCAACCAATTCGCCACCATTTAAAATAGCATCAGCAAAAGCATTTAGTACGCCTGAGTGCTGTGGATTTTCACCATCGGTTTCTACCTCTATTTCTTCAAAGGCAGGACGGGCAAAAGGGTTGTCGTTTGTGCGAGAAAACTCTGGCTCGCTCATTTCGTTTTTCCACATTGTGAGCTTGTTGTTTTCTGCAATTAATTTACCCTTTTCAAATGTGATTTCAAAACGGTTTGTACCTGGGGTGTCGCCTGTTGTAGTTACAAAAACACCGGTTGCGCCGTTTGCATATTCACAGTATGCGCTAACATCGTCCTCAACCTCGATATTGTGCCACTTGCCATAGTGCAATTTAGCCTCAATCTTAGTTGGCATACCGCAAATCCATTGCCAAAGGTCAAGATTGTGTGGGCATTGGTTGAGAAGCACTCCACCACCCTCACCAGACCAAGTAGCACGCCAGTCGCCTGAATCATAATAAATTTGTGGGCGATACCAGTCGGTAATAATTAGGTTAGTGCGCTTGATTTCTCCAAGCTCGCCACTTTTTACAATTTCACGCATTTTACGGTAAATGCAGTTTGTTCTTTGGTTCATCATAAGACCGAAAACAACATCGCATTTTTTGGCAATCTCGTTCATTTTCTTAACCTGCTTTGTGTAAACTCCGGCAGGCTTTTCAACGAGAGTATGAATGCCATTTTGCATAGCCATAATTGCAAATTTTGGGTGGTCATAGTGTGGCACACAAATTAAAATTGAGTCAATTTTGCCACTCTTTATCATTTTTTCGGCATCGGTAAATGTGGCAATGCTTGGCACCTTTTCCTTAGCCTCTTCAAGTCTTGCTTCCTTTAAATCGCAAACAGCCACTAATTCAACCTGTGGGCATTTGCCACCTACTATATTATCTGTGTGAACCTTGCCAATGTTACCAAAGCCAAGTATACCAAGTTTAATTTTTTCCATATTATAGTCCCATCGCTTTCAAGTTTTTATAGCTTCTCTTTAAGCAGTCAAACGGACATTCGCCGTGTGTGTCATCCTGCTCAATCAAAAGGTGCTTAGTGCCTGCTGCCTCAAAAAGAGGAAGTAGCTTTTCGAAATTGATATTACCCTCGCCAACAACAGCCATTGAGGGGGCATTGTCAACAACTGCTAAATCCTTTAAGTGTACACACTCAAGACGGCCTTTTAGTCTTGGAATCAAATCAGAAAGCTCCATTCCTGCAAGTGCCGCCCAATATGTATCAAGAGTAATGCTTAATTCGTCAGGAGTGAACGCATTTAAAATTTTATCAAAGTAATATTCGCCATCTGGTGAGCGACTAAATTCAAACGCGTGGTTGTGATAGAAGAATTTTGCACCATTTTCCTTGATTAGCTTAGCAGGCGCTTTAAAATCACGTGCAAATGCAACATAGTTTTCCCAGCTAACCCAGCCGGGCATAACACCAATACCGATGTTATTACAGCCAAAAATCTTGTGCTTTTTAATAACCTCAATTGTGTTATCTCTTACATCCTCAGCGCCCCAGTGGGTCAAAACGCACCTAAGTCCATTTTTCTTTAATTCGTCTCTTAGCCATTCAGGGTCATATTGGCAAACACCAGAAATTTGCACCTCTTTAAAGCCAATATCAGCAACACGAGCAAGCGTTTCGCTAAAATCCTTGATATTGGTGCATTTATCTCTTAAAGTATAAAATTGTGCTCCGATTTCCATTTTAAACTCCATTAGTATTTTATATTTAATTTATCAAGCGTTGATTTAAGGGCAGAAGCGCCAGCATCAAACGCAACATTTGTGTCAGTATATATAGGAGTTAGTGATAAGCTTTCGCCGTTTTCAAGCTCCCTAAGTCCATAAAACTCCATTAGGTGTGGCTCAAGGGTTAATACCTCGCCACCCTTTTTTAGATACTCGCCTAAAAGGTATTCAAGGTTGCCGACGCCCATGCCACAAGGAACAACCTGCTTACTTTTTTCAGCATCCTTTATGTGCATATAATCAACATAAGGGCTTAATTTTGCCCAAGCCTCTTTTGTGTCAACCTCGCATTGAACAAAGTTAGCTGGGTCAAATACTGCTTTTATTTCAGGGAGCGCCTTGTGTATTTTTTCACAATTTTGCCAGGTGTCACCAAAAATGCCTTTTTCATTCTCATGGCAGAGAATAATACCGGATGGTGTTGCTTTCAAAAATTTCTCTAAACGGTCAAGGGCTAATTTTTCATCTCTTGTAAAGAAGCTGAAAAGTCTAATTCTTGTACATCCTAAAATTTGCGCACTTTCCATTAGGTGCTCGTAGTCCTTTAATTGAGCATCAAAATTATTTTCAGGGCCGTTTTTACCCATAGGTGAGCCAAGTGACCAAACCTTGAGTCCGTTTTTGTCAAGCTCAGCCTTTATCTTTTCAATTTTTGTGTGGGAAATATCCTTGATATTTTCACCGTCAACTCCTCTGATTTCGAGGAATTCCATCTTGTTTCTTAAAAGGGCATCAATCTGTCCGCTTAATTCATTACTTGCTTCGTCAGCAAATCCACAAAGTCTCATTTTATACCCCCGAATAAGCAGAAAAACCACCGTCAACAGGAATAACAATGCCTGTTACAAAGCTTGATTTTTCGTTGTCAACTAAATACATAAGTGTGCCGAGCAATTCCTCAGCCTTTCCGAAGCGACCCATAGGGGTAGCGCGTAAAATTTTATCTGTGCGAGGAGTTGGCTCGCCAGTTTCGCTAAATAATAGCTTTTCGTTTTGCTTTGTTACAAAAAATCCGGGCGCAATTGCATTAACTCTGATGTTAGCACTAGCGAAGTGAACTGCAAGCCACTGCGTTAGGTTGGAAACGCCACTCTTTGCCGCACTGTATGCAGGGATTTTTGTAAGAGGTCTAAACGCGTTCATAGAGGAGATATTTATAATAACTCCATCGCGACCAATCATATCGGGGGAGAAGACCTGTGTTGGCAAAAGAGTGCCAACCAAATTCAGGTCAAAAACAAAGCCGAAATCGTTCTTATCAAGATTGAAAAATGTCTTAATATCGTCACGATTTTCGTCATTTTTTTCATAATATTCGTGCATAAGCGTTGCGCGTGGGCTGTTACCACCTGCACCGTTTATTAAAATGTCGCACTTGCCATATTTTTCTAAAACCTCGGTGTGCACGCCTTCAATAGAGGCTTTATCTAAAACATCGCACTTAAAAGCATATGCAAGTCCACCGTCATTTCTTATTTCGTTAGCAACCGCCTCAGCACTATCTAAATTTATATCAAGTAAAATAACAGTTGCACCATTTTGGGCTAAACACTTGGCAAATGAGGAGCATAAAACTCCACCGGCACCACTAACAACAGCGATTTTATTCTTTAGTATCATTATTGATAATCTCCTTGAATTTCTTCATATAAACATTCCAGTCATAGCGAGAAAGGAAATGCTCCAAAGGTCTTAAATAAAAGCCAACCCGCCCGTCAAGGAAAAAGTCATTTTCCTTAGGTAAAGTACTATTTGATATAAGTCCCTTTTTGCCATAAAGCTCCCAAGCATATGACGCAAGATGACAGGACAAAAACTGTCCGTCATTGTCAGCCCAAAAGTCTTCCTTTGCCCCACCGACAACTAAATGTCTTGGTGCAATTAGAGAAAGAAGCATATGCTGGTCAAATGGCAACTCGTTTTCCTTGTCGCGATATTTTAAGTAAGATTTTTTAAACCAAAATGGGAATGTGTCAGTTATAGCCACGATAGTTTCGTTGCCTGTTACCTTTCCACGGGAAAGAGAAGCACCACAAGAGCCACTTTGGTTTGCACAGGTAAGGACGAATCTATGGTCGCGTGCCGAGGTTAAAATTGCAGTTTTTCCAAGGCGTGAATGTCCTATAATTGCCACGTTATTTTTATCAATCTCGTTTCGAGTTAAAAGGTAGTCCATACAAGCCGATGCCATATATGACCAAAGTGTAAGCTTGCCGTATTTTTCGCCACCGCCCTCGAAAAGGGAAGCAAGACCGTTTTCAAAGTCACCGTTATCACTTGTGACTTCCTCGTAGCAGAAATAGAAAACACCAAAGCCGCTATCTACTATTTCCTCAAGTGGTAAATACTTGTTTGGAACCTCTTTTTCAAAGCCAATATTTAAAAATACAGGAACATTTGCTTTGTCCTTTGGCAAAAGCAGGTGCGTCTTTACTGTATGGCTTTTGCCGTTATTTTCAAAGGTGAAATTAATAATTTCCCAGTTCACCTTGCCACCAAAGGAATGCTTACCACCCTCAATTTTAATTGACGGAACGATTTTTTTATCAACCACGCCATATTCCTCGTCGATAAATAGAGAAGCAAGCTCGCTTCTATATGCTTTCCATTCGTCAAGTGAAGCGATTTTTTTACCGTCAACGGAGAAAAAATCGGGAATATCTCGTCTTTTTATTTCATTATTTATCATTTTTAAGCAGCCTTTCTGTCGCTTCAAAAAGCCCTGCAATATATGTTGCGCCAAGTGCGCGGTCGTAAAGGCCGTAGCCGTAGCGACCGGTCTCGCCCCAAATCATTCTGCCGTGGTCTGGGCGCACGTATCCATCAAAGCCACCCTCAACCAAGGACATAACAATGCCAAGCATATCAATGGAGCCACAGTCAGTTGGGTGCCCAACCTCGTAAAACTCACGGTCTGATGTGATTTTTATATTGCGAAGATGCAAGAAATGAATTCTATCTGCATATTTTTTCGCCATCTTAACAAGGTCGTTATTTTTGCTTGCACCAAGAGAGCCGGTACAGAATGTAAGACCATTTTCCTTTAAAGGAACGATACTTAAAAATCTATCTATGCTTTCTTCGTCAGTGATGATTCGTGGAAGACCAAAAATATCCCACGGCGGATCATCTGGGTGAATAGCCATATTGATGCCCACCTCGTGAGCAACAGGAATTACCTTATTTAAAAATACTGATAGATTTTTAAATAGTCCCTCCTTGCCGAGCGCCTTGTATTTTTTTATCAAGCCCTCAAGCTCGTTTTTAGTATAGCTTTCATCCCAACCAGGAAGCGATAGCTCGCTCGTGAGTGGGTCAAGAGAAAGAACAGTTTCCTCGTTATAGGCAAGGGAGTTTGAGCCATCCTCGTTTTGATGCTCAAGCTCACTTCTTAGCCAGTCAAAAACAGGCATAAAGTTATAGCAAACGCACTTAACACCATGCTTTGCCAAGCGTCTTAAATTCTCGCAGTAGTTTTCTATAAGCATGGGCGCATTTTCCCCGCCGTATTTAATTTCCTCGGCAACAGGAACGCTTTCAACAACCTCAAACTCCAAGCCGTTTTTAATAGCTAAGCTCTTGATTTTTAAAATGCTTTCCTCGCTCCAAACCTGTCCGGGTGGCACATCGTAAACAGCCGAAACAATGCCACTCATCTTTGGAATTTGTCTTATTTTTTCAAGAGAAACAGGGTCGTTTTCCCCATACCAACGAAAAGTAAGCTTCATAAGAATCTCCTTATATGTAAATTTATTACAATACTATTATAATATAATTGTTTTTGCAATGCAATTGTATTTTTTATCAAAATATATTGTATTTCTTGTCATATTGTGATAGTATAAAGCCGAGGTGATAATATGGAATATATAAACGGTGAGGGATTTTCTATTTCTCACACAGTGACAAAAGCACCAAAGGACGATGATTTTGAGCTTCATATCCACGAAAGCTATGAGCTTTTATGCGTGGTAAGAGGATGCGTTAGCTATATAGTTGAGGGACATAAATATAAGCTTTCCGAGGGGGCTTTAATGCTAATGCGCTCAAGCGAAACGCATAAGTTAGTTGTTGAAAAAAGCACGGAATATGAAAGATATGTTTTGAATTTTTCTCCCTCACTTGTTTCAAAAATCGGCCTTTCAAGAGAGCTTCTATCTCCATTTAAGGAAAGAGAAATCGGCGAAAAAAACCTATATTTAGCTGAGGAATTTAAATATTTACCACCAGCCGTTTATTTTGAAAGGGCGTTTAGTGATAAAAAAAGCCTGAGTGAAAACGATGTTATAATCTCGCTTTTGTCCTCGCTCCTTTGTGAAATAAAGCGTGCGTTTGACAATAAAGAGGAGTTTACAACGAGAAAGCGCTCGGTAAGTGAGAAAATAATATCTTATATAAATGATAATCTAAAAAATGATATAACAATTGAAAAAATAGCAAATAGCCTGCACATAAGCAAAACTCAAGTATCAAGAGAGTTTAAAGGGGCAGTTGGTACATCAGTTTATGACTATGTGCTTACTAAACGCCTAATTTTATTTAACAAGCGCTTGGGCAAGGAAAAAAACATACAAAAGCTATCACAGGAATGTGGATTTCACGATTATTCATCATTTTATAGATTATATAAAAAGCGCTTCGGCATATCCCCAACATCAAGCATAAAAAACAAAAGCAACTAAGTTTTCTTAGTTGCTTTTTTAGCAAAAGGGTAAAGTGAGCATATCTTGTTATGGAAAAGAGAGGTGCTTATGGAAAAACCAACAGTTGCAGTAATTTTCGGTGGGGAAAGCAATGAATATGAGGTTTCGCTTTCCTCTGCTTATTCGGTTCTTTTGGAAATCGACAATGAGAAATATAATATTATAAAAATAGGGATAACCAAGGATGGAAAATGGTATTTATATAGTGGGGACAGCTCGAAAATTTTAAACGATACGTGGCATGAAAGCGAAGAAAAAAAGAAGCTCCTTATTGATATAAATAAGGGCGTATTTTTTACAGAGGGAGAAAGGCTGAAAATTGATAAAATACTGTCTGTTTTGCACGGCGAATATGGTGAGGACGGGCGCTATGCTTCAATTTTTGATGCCTTGAAAATTGACTATTCAGGGTGTGGCTTTTTCTCGGGTGCTTTTTCTATGGACAAGGACGTAACAAAGCTGATTGCCAAAAGGGAGGACGTGCCGGTTGCCAAATGGATAGTGGTTTATAAGGACGACCTTAAAAATATGCAAAAAATATATCGCCAAGCTAAAAAAATAGGCTACCCTGTGTTTTTAAAGCCTTCACGAGCTGGCTCAAGTGTCGGAGTTTCTTATGTCGAAAATGAAAGTGAATTAAAGGAGGCGCTCGAGGTGGCGCTATCAACCTGCCCAAAGGTATTAATTGAAGAAAAAATAGACGGATGCGAAAGCGAGGTGGCCTTGATTTCAAAAAACGGAAGACTAATATTATCAACTGTTGGGCAAATAAAATATAAAAGCGAGTTTTATGATTACGATACGAAATATAATTCAAGCGAGGTTGAATATATAATTCCGGCTAAGCTAACAAAAAAGTGTGAAAACGACATCAAAAAATACGCAAAAAAGCTTTGGCGCGCGCTTGAAATTAAGGACCTTTGTCGTATGGACTTTTTTGTTAGCTCAAATGGCGAAATTATATTTAACGAGGTAAATACCTTCCCGGGCTTTACCGGAATTAGTATGTTTCCAAAGCTTTTAATGCACGATGGATATAGCTTCAAGGACATCATAAATTATATATTAAATATATAATAAACTATTGAAAAAGCAAAGCACTTAATATATAATTATAAGGAGAGAGTATGGATAAATCTCTTGATATCTTAAAGGACAAAAGGATTACCTTAGTTGGATATGGGCTTTCAAACAAGGCACTTGGCGATTATTTTATTAAAAATAAAATAAAATTTACTGTTAGAGATTTAAAAAAGGTGGATTTGCCGAGTGGAATAAGTGGCTTTTTTGGAGAATCATATCTTGATATTTGTGAGGACGTTATATTTCGTTCGCCTTCCGTTCACCCATCTGTTTTTCCAATGGATAAAACGGTTCTATCAGAAATTTCTTTTAGCCTTGAAATGTCAAAAGGCAAAAAAATTGGCATTACAGGCTCGGACGGAAAAACCACCACATCAACTCTTGTTCATAAGATTTTAGAAAAGGAAGCTAAATCCTATTTGGCAGGGAACATTGGCGCGCCTCTTATTGATTATTTTGACAAAATAAAAGAAGAGGATTTTGTCGTTTGTGAGCTTTCCTCATTTCAGCTTTATGACTATACGCCAAGTCTTGACTGTGCGGTCGTAACAGGAATTAGCCAAAACCATCTTGATTGGCACACATCAATGGCAGATTATATGTTTGCCAAAAGGAATATTTTAAAAAAGGCAAAAAGAGCAGTGGTTAATTACGATTCATCGTATCGTGAGTTCTTTACACACCAAAATATAACGTATTTTTCCCTTTCTAATCTTGAAAATTTAGTTGGCAGGGGCGAAAGCTACACATATATTAAAGACGGCTTTGTTTACTATAATAGGCAAAGGCTTTTTCCACTCGATTTTATAAAAATCAAGGGTAGATACAATATTTTAAACGTCTTGGGGGCACTCAGTGTAGCTATTGATTTCGCTTCGCTTGACTCGGTTATAGAAGCTGTCAAGGAGTTTGAGGGCGTTTGTCATCGTGCTGAGACGGTTGCAAAAGTCGGCGGTGTTGAATTTGTTGATTCATCAATTGACTCAACCCCAACGCGCACAAAAAATACACTTTCAGCGTTTAAAAGGGATAAAAGCGTGGTCATTATGGGAGGGTATGACAAAAACCTTTCCTATGACTCTTTAAAAGACACCTTGAACGGACTCAAGTGCGCTGTTTTGCTCGGTGAAAATCGAGAAAAAATATATAAGGCTATAAATGGTAGCCCCAAAAAAATTATAATAGTAAATGATATTTTTGAAGCGACAAGGGTCGCATATAAGGAGGCATCATACGGTGACTTTGTCATTCTTTCCCCAGCCTCCGCAAGCTTTGATATGTTTAAAAGCTATAAGGAAAGAGCAGAAAAATTTAAGGAAGCAATAAGAGGTTTGGAAAATGAAAAAGATAAAGGAAATTTTAAACGCCTTATTAAGTAGCAATACTCCGACAGGATTTGAGTTTTATGGCAATGATACAATCAAATCCTTGGCAGAGGGCATTTTTGACGAGATAAAAACCGATAGCGTCGGCAACTTTTTACTTGTAAAAAAATCAAGCAAGCAAAACGCAAAAAAGCTTCTTATTGATGCTCATTACGATACCGTTGGACTTATGGTTACAGGTGTTTTCAAGGGTGGATTTTTAAGCGTAACACAGCTTGGCGGACTTGACACAAGTGTTTTGCCCTCCACCGAGGTTACTGTCCTTGGCAAGGAGAATGTTTATGGTATTATAACCTCAACCCCTCCACATCTAAAAAAGGGCGAATCAAAATCTCCAAAAATGGATGAGCTTTATGTTGATACAGGCTATTCCAAGGAAAAGCTTTCAGAGCTTGTTTCAATAGGCGACCCAATAATATATAGAAACAAGGTTGACTATATAAATGGTGATTACGTAACAAGTGCATATCTTGATGATAAGGCTTGTCTTTGCGCCTTAATTTACGCAGCTTCCCAAATGGATAAGGACAAAATGGAATTTGACCTTTATTTAACAGCATCTGCACAAGAGGAAACAGGAAAGAGCGCGGTTGCAAGACTTACCTTTGATTTGGAGCCTGATTTAGCAGTTGTGACAGATGTTAATTTTGCAAGGACAGAAAAGGACGATTCCTTTGACTGTATTGAGGCCGGCAAGGGTGCATCCTTTGATATTTCAGCAGTAACTGATAGAAAAATTACTAAAAATATTATGAAATATCTAACAAGCGAGGGCGTTGGATACCAATGCTCCTGCGAGCCGTCACGCACATCAACCAACGCAGACTATGTTTCCATAAGCGGAAACGGAATTCCAACCGTGCTTATAAGTGTGCCACTTAAATCGATGCACACACCAAGCGAAACAGTAAATTTGAACGATATAAAATCCCTTTCCGATGTCTTGGTTAAGATATCGTATAACGATAAGATTTTAAATTAAGAGAGGGCGAAAATGAAAGAATTACTAAACAAGCTTTCTCTTGAATTTGGACCAAGCGGATGCGAGGACAGGGTAAGAGAAGCGATAAAAGAAGAAATAAAAGACTATATAGTGGGCAAGGAAAGCTTTGTTGACCCACTTGGCAACTATATAATTCACATAGGTGGAAATGGTCCTAAGCTTATGATAAGCGCACATATGGACGAGGTTGGCTTTATGGTGAAGGGCATAACCGACGAGGGACTTTTAAAATTCGGTACGGTCGGTGGTATTGACCCAATATGCTTAGGTGCAAAGCGTGTAATTTCCGAGAGTGGTGTAAGGGGTAATATTGTAATGAAGCCAATACACTTGCTTTCTCCAAGTGAGCGTGGACAAGCCCCTAAGATTAAAAATCTTTCAATAGACATAGGCGCAAGCACAAAAAAAGAGGCAGAAGAATTGACCTTTGTTGGTGATTATTTCACCTTCGACTCTGATTACGTTGAGTATGGAGAGGGCTTTATTAAGGGTAAGGCGCTTGATGACCGTCTTGGATGTGCTATTATGTGCCAGCTCATAAAGGACATATATGAAGGAAAAATTGAGCCAAAATACGATACATATTTTGCCTTTACCACACGTGAGGAAATCGGATATTCCGGCGCTTATGGTGCGAGCATGAGGATAAGACCACAATACGCAATAGTAATTGAATCAAAGGCTGTTGCTGACATTTATGGGGTTGATGAGGATTCAGAGGTTGCAAGGCTGGGCGATGGTGTTATTATTTCCTTTGCCGATAGAGGTGCAATATACGACCACACATTTGTTAAGCACATAAAGGCAATAGCTGACAAAAACGAAATTAAAAATCAAACCAACAGATATATCTCCGGTGGCAATGACTCAATGCACATTCAAAAGAACGCAGAGGGCGCAAGAGTTTCTACCTTGTCCTGTGCATCAAGATATATCCATTCTCAAAGCGACGTTATCCACGAGGATGACCTTTTCGCTACTTATGAAACGGTGAAAGAGGTGTTAAAAAATGATAGACCTAATTAAGAAGCTTATGCTTACTCCCTCGGTTTCTGGCAGAGAGGAAAAGATAAGAGAGGTAATAAAGAACGAGGTTTTGCCTTACGCTGACGAGGTTTATACCGATAATATGGGCAACCTTATTGCAAGAAAAAAGGGCAACGGCAAAAAAATAATGTTCTGCGCCCATATGGACGAAATCGGCTTTTTTGTAACCGGCATTGGAAGCAACGGAAATATAAATGTTAGTCCCGTTGGCGGAATCAATGCTTTAAGTGCCACATTTCAGGATGTAATTAGCGAAAATGGCGTTTGTGGCATTTTGGCAACTAACTCCTCAAAGGAGCTTCCAAAGTACGAAAAGCTATATATTGATATCGGTGCAAAGACCAAAAAGCAGGCAGAGAAGAAGGTTCAAATTGGAGATTTCTTCGTTTGCGTGCCGAAATTCAAAAAGCTACTAAACCAAAGATATGTAGGACGCCCATTTGATGATAGAATCGGATGCGCAATTCTTTGCGAAGCTATAAAGCAAGTGAATAGCGATAATGATTTATACTTTGTTTTCTCAGTTCAAGAGGAGGTTGGCTCACGTGGCTCAAAGCCAGCAACCTTTGCAATAGCGCCAGATATTGGCATTGCTCTTGACGTTACAGCAACGGCGGAGAAGGACGGCGATTCGTCAATGGATGTTAAACTTGGCGCCGGATGCACAATCAAAATCAAGGACCCAAGTGTTATTTCATCTCCTGAGCTTGTAAAGGAAATGAGAAAAATAGCAGAAAACGAGAAAATCAAATATCAAAACGAGATTTTGCCATTCGGTGGCACAGATGCCTCGGTTATGCAAATTGCTGGCAAGGGTGCAAGAGTCAGCGTTATTTCAATCCCATCATCATTTATCCACACAAGCTGTGAAATGATTGATATGGGCGACGTTAAGGAAGCGCTTAAGCTTACAGTTGCACTTGCAAATAAACTTTAAGGACGGAATAAAAATGAAAAGAATAATAGCTCTTATTTTGTGTGTTATTTCATTATCACTTGTTTTAGTTGCTTGTGGCAATGGTGATAACGCACCCAAGGGAATGAAAAGGGCAAATGCCGATTCCAAGATTTATACGCTTTATGTGCCGGAGGACTGGGTTGAAATTGACAATGGAACAGATATGGCATTCGTTCAGGCTCAAGCGTCAAGCGTGACGGGGAACTCAAATCTTCAACCGGAAAGCGTTAATGCTATGGCGTGGCCAATCAGCGAATCAATTCTTAAAAATACTGAATTAAGCCCAGAGGATAAGATTGCAAAGGCTTATGAGGCATATCTTGCTGACTATAAATCCCAGCTCGGAAGTAATTTCTCCGAGGCTTCAGAAATTGTAGAAACTGAGTCCGTTCGCGAGGATGGAAAAACCTATGTTTTCACCGCAAAGCAAATCGGAATTTACTGGAAATATTATATGAATGTTATAGTTAGCGGTGGCTACTACTATGTTGTTACCTTTAATTTCCCTCAGAAAAACCTTACAGAGGATAAGGAAAATGGTGGATTTAAGGAAACCATTGGAGTTGAAAACGCAACCTTTGCAGACGGTGAATATAAGGAATCAATGGACGAAATAATGAAAGAGTTTAAAACTCACGGCTGATATGGAAATAGTATATTTTGACAATAGCGCCACCACCAAAATGAGTGAGGGTGCAAAAAAGAAAATGTTGGATGTGGCAAGTGAGCATTTTGGAAATCCATCATCCCTGCACGCAATCGGCTTAGATGCCGAGAAGGAAATAACAAGAGCGCGTAATATAATTGCCAAAAGCTTAGGCGAAATACGTGCAACCAAAAACGAGATAGTTTTCACCTCGGGCGGTACGGAATCAAATAACATCGCTATCTTGGGCTCTGTTTTTTCTAAAAAGAGAAAGGGTAATGAAAAAATATTGACCACTGTTGGTGAGCATGCCTCGGTTGAGGAGCCTCTTGTATATTTAGAAAAAATGGGCTATAATATCGTGCGTGTTCCAACCAAAAACGGAGAAATCGACCTTGAATTTCTTAGAAAAAATGCGAGTGGCGCGATTTTGGCTACATTTATGCACGTCAACAATGAAACAGGCGCACTTTATGATGTTAAAAGAGCGTTTGAAATTGTAAAAGAGTGTTCACCGGATGCTGTTTTGCACTCTGACTGTGTGCAGTCGTATTTGAAGGTTAAATTTACAAAAAAATCACTCGGAGCTGACTTAATTTCGGTAAGCGCACATAAGGTGAACGGCCCTAAGGGCGTGGGCGCGCTTTATGTTAGCCCTGAGATAATAAAGGCAAAGAAAATTTCACCACTGTTCTTTGGTGGTGGACAAGAGTCGGGGCTTCGCTCTGGCACGGAAAACGTATATTCAATTTGCGCCTTCGCCGAGGCTGTTTCCGAGCATATGAATGCTTTTTCCGAAAACACCTCAAAAATGGCAGAATTAAAGGAATATATAATAGAAAAATTAAGAGAAATTGATGGAATTAAGCTGAATTTACCAAATGTAAGCGCTCCACATATAATCAATGTGGCAGTTTTAGGAATTAGGAGCGAAACCGTGCTTCACCACCTATCATCAAAGGGCGTTTATGTTTCAAGTGGCTCAGCTTGCTCGTCAAACTCTCAAAAAAAGACAAGCCGCGCGCTTCTTGGCTTTGGTCTTGAAGAAAACGTGATTGATTCGTCAATTAGAATTTCGTTATCCTATCAGAACACAAAAGAGGAAGCAGATATTTTAATCGACGCAATAAAAGACGCAAAATTAAAGTTAGTAAAAAGATAAGGAGAGAAAGACGTGAATTTTGATTTAAGCGTACTCTGGGAAAACGTCGCTGAGCTTTTCGCAGATGGCGGTTGGAAAATGGTCGTTATGTGGATTATCGGCGGAGTTTTGATTTTCCTTGCCATTAAAAAGGAAATGGAGCCAACACTCCTTTTGCCAATGGGCTTTGGTGCAATTTTGGTGAACCTACCAAACTCAGGCGCATCTGAGGTTATTGACCACCTGTTTGAAATAGGAATTGATTCCCACGAGCTATTCCCGCTAATTTTATTCATAGGTATAGGAGCGATGATTGACTTTGAACCGCTTCTTACAAATCCAAAGCTTATGCTCTTTGGTGCGGCAGCACAATTTGGTATATTCTTTACCCTTTGCGCATCATCACTTATCGGCTTTGATTTAAAGGATGCAGCGTCAATAGCGATTATAGGTGCGGCAGATGGCCCAACCTCTATCTTCGTTGCGAATACGCTCGGCTCTACATACACTGCGGCAATTATGGTCGCGGCATACTCGTATATGGCGCTGGTGCCGGTTGTTCAGCCACCAATTATCAAGCTCTGCACAACAAAGAAGGAAAGAAGAATCCGTATGGACTATACGGGCAGAAAGGTTTCAAAGCTTACAAAGATTCTTTTCCCAATAGTTGTTACAGTTATTGTCGGTCTTGTTGCACCTGACGCAGTTGCCCTTATCGGCTTTTTGATGTTCGGTAACTTGATTCGTGAATGTGGCGTTCTTAACTCACTTTCAGACACCGCCCAAAAGGTTCTTGCAAACTTAATCACCATATTCCTCGGTATAACAATCGCATCGAGAATGACAGCAGAGGAATTTTTACAGCCAGCGACCTTGATTATTATCGGACTTGGTCTTGTTGCGTTTACATTTGATACCTTTGCCGGTGTTATGCTCGCTAAATTTATGAACCTATTTACTAAAAAGAAAATCAATCCAATGATTGGTGCAGCAGGAATTTCAGCATTCCCAATGTCTGCGCGTGTTGTACATAAGCTCGGACTTGAGGAGGATAACCAAAACTTCCTTCTTATGCACTCAATAGGCGTTAACGTGTCAGGACAGGTTGCCTCTGTTATTGCAGGCGGACTACTCCTATCATTCGTTCAAAAAATGATATAAGGGGGTTGGCGACATGAAAAAGAGAATTTTAGCAGTAATAATTTTAGCTTTAATGGTTGTATCCGTTTTCGCACTTTCCTCTTGCGGTAAAGGAAAAACAGTTCCTTGTCCTAACTGTGAGGGCAACTTGATTGCCGATGAAAGAGAAGGCATTTATGAATGTGATTTAGGTCAAACTCATAGCTTTGATATTTGTGTAAACGAAAATTGCAGAGAGCCAATAGACAATAGCCCACCTAATAAAAAGGGTGACCCAAAATATTGCTCAGCGTGTGGTACAAGCCAAGAGTCTTGCTATGCTTGTGATGACCCAAGCGATATTGAAGGAGCTTATTGCTATGCGTGTGGCAAGCAAGTTGTTCGTGATGGAAAGATGCAGTTCAAATTTGACGTTGAAGCACTTGGCGACAGTGCAATGATTCTTTGTAAGGGTATGCTTGGTATATTTATTGTAACTGGCATAATAATTGCATTTATCCTTGCGTTAAACACAATTGTTGAAAAGATTAGACAGTCAAAAGAGAATAAATAAAATAAAAAACAGACATCTTTATGGTGTCTGTTTTTGCATATTTGCAATATTTATAACTATAAGACCGTTTTTGATTGATTTTAGTAGCAATTTGTAGGAATTTGAGAATTTTTCTTTTGCATAAACAATAGCACAATGAGAGTTTTTTATAAGCCAATCGTTTCTTTTAGATATAGCAAATTTGGGCGGAAATTTTTCAAATCCCTGCGGGAAATAGGTGTGGGCTTGATCGCCACTAATGGCAAGCTCGTTTACTTTAGAAAGAATAATTTTATAATTTACATAAGGGTTATTTTCAGAAATTTCATATAGCAAATTTTGCACCATAAAATCAAAATTTCCGTTGTTGCCAATTAAGAAAAGATCAACGCCATCTTCTATAAATTTATATATTTCAGCCTTTAAATGTTCAAAAACTTCTGGTTGAGCATCTCTGTGCCCGAAAAAAGTACATACCATATTTACTCCTTTTTGTGCGATATATGAAATATTATAACACAAAAAGACATAAATTGCGATATATCGCACACGATATATCGTTGATTTGGATAAAATAATGGTATAGAAAGAAAAATGGAGGGCATATGAACACAAAAGAAGCTGTTGCAAAAAGAATAATAGAGCTTTGCAGAGAAAGAAAAATTGCTACAAATGCCCTTGCTAATTTATCAGGCGTTTCGCCGTCAACTGTTTATAGTATGCTAAACGAAAAGAGTCAAAACCCTGGAGTTGTTTCTATCAAAAAGCTTTGTGATGGTCTTGATATAAGTTTGAGAGAATTCTTTGACAGTCCTATATTTGATGAAATTGAACAAGAAATAAAATAAAAAGCTTGTGGCGTTGTGCCACAAGCTTTTTTTATTAGTTATTTAATGATAGAATGCGGTTTCTCTCCTCAACTAAGGCAACAAAATCCTTTGTTTTAGCTAAGATTGCGTCGGTGTCATCTGATTTGACAGCGCCCTCAAGCTCATAGTATTTAACCTGCATTTGAGCCTCAATTGGCTTTGCCTCGCCACATGAACGAGAAGGGCTTGTGTGAACCAAATCATAAAGCGCTTCGATTTCCTTTTGCGCCTTTTTGTCACTTGGCTTAGCCATTAGCATTTTAATTTGAGAGGAAACAGATTTGATGTAAGCAATTTCGGCTTCATCCCTTGCCACATTTTCAGCGGTGGTGTCGTTTGCCAAAAGGTTAGCAATAAGCACGCCACCGTAAAGACCGAGAAGAATGAGCTGAACAACCAATGATGCAACGTATGAATCGGGAACTGAAATGATGAAAATCAAGCCAACGATAAATTCGATTACAAAATAAATGGTTGAAACATAGTAAAGGGAGAAGTTAAAGATTGCTGAAACAGAGCTCTTCTTTGCAAAAAGAGGTGTGATAAGAACCATAATGTAAGCAAGATGTATAAATATGTAGGCAATCCAAACGGATAAAGGACGGTCAAAGCCACCTGATACAAAAAATACGATGTTGAATACAATTATGAAAATCAAATCTAAAATAATAGTAAGAAAACCTTTTTTTGACATTTTAATCACCTCATAGCTGGCTTAAAATTTCAGCTTTTTTAGCATCATATTCTTCTTTGCTGATAAGCTCTGCTTCAAAAAGCTTCTTTAATTTAGCCAATTTTTCCATTGGGTCGTCAGTAGCTGGCGCTGGCTGAGCAGGAGCCTGCTGAGTGGGTGCGAAGGCTTGCTGTGACATATTGTTAAATGCACCAGCAGCGCCGAAGCCCATTCCAATTCCTGCGGAGGCAGCAGCAACACCGCCTGCATCATTGTTAGCCAAATCCTTCATAATATAAGCGCTTTGAACACGATTCCAGTCATTTCCAAGAATATCAAGACCAGCCTTGTCAGCTTGATAGCCCTTAGTTCTTGTGATAAGGTCAATTTGAGCCTCATCAATTGTGTCGTACTTGGATGTGTCAATATCAAGACCAGCCAAGGAGAATTTCAAGCATTTAAGACCGTATTCTGACAAAATTTCATTGATAAATGGCTCGATTTTCTCGGAAAGCTCATCCATATAAGCGTCAATTCCGATAAGCTCTTGCTCAAGCGAATTTAGAAACTTTGAAACAGCAGATTTAATCTTGCCTTGGAATTCAACAGCAAAGTACTGGTCAAGATCCTCTTGATATTGGTTGTTGTTTGCACCAACAAGCTTTTCTAAGAATTTAGCAGGATTCTCAACTGAAACCTTGTAAGCACCACGCACCTTAGCCTCGGTTCTGATTCCCCAAACCTTGTCACGGACAGGAATTGGTGTATCTGTGCCCCAACGGAGCTCACGGCTGGATGCTTTTCTAACAAAGTAAACAACACAGTTAAATGTGCTGATTCCACCAGTAAAAGCGTTTCTTATACGGCTGATAAATGGATAGTTCTCGGTTGAGAGCTTGTATGTACCATTTTCAAAAACCTGATGTATTGTGCCACCCTTGACAAAGATAGCTTCTTCACCTGGCATAACAATCAAGGTTGAATTAGTGTTAAAATCTTCCTCAGGCTGACGCCAAATTAAAAGGTCGCCACCGCCTGAATTTTTAATAACGTCTGCCCAATGCTTTTTGCCACCAACATAAGCAGACTCATTTGCGTTCTTTTTAAAAAGTCCCATTTTATTAAGTCCCTTCTTTATTTAGGATGTAATTTCAAATTACGGGTAATCTATTCTATATATAGTTCCGCGACATCTTTTAAACGCGCGAAAATATGTTTTTACAAGACCAACAATAAGTCCGTATTTTTCAATAGCCAAAATAGCGTATTCAGAGCAGGTTGGCTTGAATAGGCAACGGCGTCTGACATGCTCGGGTGCGTAGCGCTGATATAGTCTAACACAACCGATTGCCGCAGGCTTCAGTAAAAAAACACCGACAATTAGGCAAACTATTGCAACGAAAATAAAGTTGAACCAAAATTCATTTTGATGTCGGAAATTCGCAAGTGATTCGGGCAGAAACATAAAAATGCCAAGCCAAGAAAGAAAGCGCAGTAAAACAACAGCCATCAAAACGGATGATAGCAGATAAATACATACGCATATAATCGCCTTTAATATACTTGTATCAGGCCTTTCAAGAGGCCTTTTTAACACGTAATTTCTGGCAATTTCTTGTTCTTCTTGGCTTGGCATTTCCATAATGTTTCCTCCACGGGTTGATTGGCTAATGGATTGCCACACAAATTAGCCAATAAAATTAATAATTCTTTTTCTCTCTTAATTTAGCCTTCATTCCTTGAATTGCTCTGTCAGTATAGTCGTTTTGAACCATAGAGCAGGAAAGTCTTGCGTTTGGAACTGTTAGTGAGAATGCAGTGAAATCAACAGTCTTACGTTCAATTGAAACAGCGCCCATGCAGTTTGTTTTTGGAATTGCTCTTTCCTTAGTGTTGTACTCGGAATTGAAGTTTGTGATATCCTTGTAGAAATATTCTCTTGTTGACTCTTCCTTTGCGTCACTTTCCATGTAGAACTTGTATTGGTAAACGTAAATTTGAGTATCTGAGAAGAAAATCCAGGTAATCTCGTAAGCTGAGCTTCTCCACAAGTCATCATTTCCTTTTTTAACAAGCACAGGATGGTCAGGACCATCTTCAAAATCAAAGCCCTCAAAGTGAACTGGATCGATTTCATTAATCTGTTCTGGGTCGATTGCCAAAACCTCGATGGCTCTTTGCTTGAAGTTAATGCTTCTTAGCTTTTCTTCAACCATTTGGTCGTAATCTGAGTCTTTCATAGTCTTAGAGAAGCATCCTCCACCACCCATAAAATAGTCGATAACCTTCTTTTGTTCAGGGGTCTTTCCGTCCTTCATATTGGCAAGAACGGCCTTGTTTTCATTACTCATAATTGTTAAATCCTCCAAAATAAATTTTAAAAGAGCATTGTGGCTTGTGCTCTTAGTTAAGCTGAGTTGGTTTTTCGGTTCCCAAAAGAGCGAACAGCTGTTGAACGTCATATTCGGAATAACCGGCTTGGTTTGCGAAGCTCAAAGCCTCTTGATATGTTGGCGAGGTTTTGAAAAACTTCCTTGAATAATAATCATATTTTATGTATGCGAGCAGGTAGTAATAAATACCACGTGGCTCAATCATAAGAGCAGCATTTATATATTCCTCAATTTTGTCAATTTCAGGACGCATAAGCAGGAATGGCTTTTTGCCCTTCATCATAGCGATAGCACCGTAGAAAAATGTTTCGGAATTATCAAAATTATCTTCAACTGCCTTTGCAAAGGCGGCAATAGCATTATCGTACATTTTGAGCTTCAAATAGCACATAGCAATAGAGGTGTTTAGGTCCTTGTTGTCTGGGTTTTCAGCCAAAGCCTTTCTATATGCACCAGCCATTTTGTTGATTTCAAGTGGTGACTTTGCTGAAATAGTATTAAATGTGGAAACAATGATTGGGTTATGACACCAATCGCATGTTTTTTGCGAGGTTGAAACCCTCGCACCACAGCCGGGGCAGTTTAGCTCAATGATAGCTTGTGACATTAGAATCCTCCAAATGATTTTGAGTGATATATTATTATACTTTAATTATAGTTTAATTTATTACTGATGTCAAGTAAGCGCTCGCAATTTTGGTACTATCGCACAAAAAGAGAAACAAAAAGAGGCCCGTACGAGCCTCTTTTTTGTGACATTTTATGATATTATTTTACACAAACAACAACCTTGTGTGTCTTTCCGTCCTTGAAGTCCGGAACGATAACGCCGTCAATTGTTTTTCCATCAACAGTAATATCAAGTGCGTCAGCCTTGTATTTCTTTTCTGGATTGGAAATTGAAATTTCGTAGGTAGCGCCACGGAATTCACGAGTCATAGTAGCTGACTCAAATGGTAGATGTGGGTCAACAACAAGTCCCTCGTAGGTTGGACGAAGACCAACTAAGTAGTTTTCCATTGTATTTGTGTACCAAGCAACAGAGCCTGTAATCCAGCTATATTCCATTTGGAACGCACTGTTTCTGTGCTCAGGTCCAAAATAGCAGTTAGAGAACATATATGGTAGGCACTTGTTCTTAATTTCGGTATTGTCGCCGATGATATAGCCAGGAGCAATCTTCTTAAAGAGCTCATAAGCAAGATCTGCCTTGCCGTATTTAAGAAGTCCTAAAATCATCCAAATATTTGTATGTGAGTAGATTGTACCGTTTTCGCAAATGCCTGGCTCCATAGAGGAGATACGACCGATGGTTGGGTCGAATTCCTTATAGGAAGGTGTTAAGAGCAAGTAGCCAACAGGAGTTGCCATATGCTCGTTCATAGCGTTGATAATTGTGTTAGCTCTTTCCTCAGATGCAACACCAGAGATAAGTGACCAGCATTGTGGCTCCATGAACATTTTAGCGTATTTGTTTTCCTTTGAACCAAGCGGAGAGCCGTTGTCTGTGTAGCAGCGTCTGTACCATTCGCCGTCCCAAGCATTATCATTGATGGCAGTCTTTATAGCCTCACGACGTGCAAGATAGTTTTTCTCTTTTTCTGGCATACCAAGGAATTTAGCAAGCTCAGCCATTTCAAGTAGAGCTTGTGCATAAGCGATAGAGAGCCATACACTCTCACCGCGACCTTCCTTGCCAACACCGGTGAGTGAGTCATTCCAGTCACCAAACTTGATAAGAAGTAGGTTGTGCTCACCCTTGTTTGACTCAAGGAAGTCAAGAGCTCTATCCATATGACCAAGAACAGTAGCCTCTCCCTCGTCTCTGAATGGGTAAACCTCATTTAAGAACTCAACATCGCCAGTCTCGCGTAGGTAAGCAGTAAGTGTAAACTCAAGCCAAAGAGCAGAGTCGGAGTAAGCCTTAGTGTCAACTGGGTTCCAGCCACGAACAGCCATACCACTTGAATATTGATTTTGAATAGCTTCCTTCAAGATTTGCTTTGTTCTTTCATTTTTGAATGCAACAACGCCAAAGCCGTGTTGAACAATATCACGGTAGCCGTTGTAGCCCCAACGACACCAGGTAGCGCCAAAGTGTGTTGCGTGCTTGCCCCAGAAGTTGATTAGACGGTCAAAATGCTCGTCGTTTGTTGTTATATGGTTCTTATTATAAAGTGACTTGTAATAAGCCTTAGTAGCCTCGAAATATTCGTCTTGATTTGAGAGGTATTTTTCAGCCATTTTTATGCTATCGTCCTCACACTCGCCAGCACCAAGAAGAAGCGAAATATCCTTGTTCTCGCCTGCGTCAAGCTCAATGTCGAAGCGGAGAGAGCAGATTGTTGCGTTAGCAGATCCAATTGATCCCTTGCTTTCGCCTGTGCGTACAACCTCAGGTGATGCGATTGTACCATATTCGCCGATAAATACGTTTTGGCAACCCTCGCTACCAGTGATTTTCTCGTCTGCAACCATAAATGCAGTTAGGTAGTTGTGAGGCTTGATAAATGGGTGCTTGTTCATATAGAATGTGTTTCTGTCAGCATCAAAGCGTGTGCCACGATACATAGTGTCGCCGTAGCTGTCAAAGCCCCATTTGAATTTGAATTGGATTTGGCTATATGTAAAGATAGAGTAGGAGCGCTTTTTGCCTCCCTCGTTCTTTACTGAAAGCTTCCAAATTTCACAAGCATCGTTTCCGGTTGGCACGAAAAGACGTAATTTTGCCATAGTGTCACAGGTTTTGTTTTCAACTATTGTATATCCAAGACCCTGTGTACATTTATAGCTTTGATATGGGTGGCAAACAGGCTCCCAGTTGAGGGTCCAAAATTCTCCGGTTTCATTGTCGCGAATGAAAACAAGACGGTTGTAGAGGTGGTCCTTACCAAAAACGTCGTAGTCGCAGATACGACCAACGCCTGTGTAAAGCTGAATGCCCTCAGTGCCGTTAATTTGATAGTCAAAGCAACCAATACCCGTTTGATGAACGTTTGCATAGCAAGCATCGTTGAACAAGAAATTGTCAAACGGACGAGGTGTATTTGGAGATGTGATTATAAATTCATCTCCGCTTTCGTTAAAATAACCGTATTTATATTCCATAATAAAGGTCCTTCCTTTTATAATAATTCGTCATCAGGTGTTACCTTCTTGCCAGAAAGCAACGTATCAATAGCTACGCAAAGCTTACGTATATGGGTCATAGAATTGATGTAGCCATATGATGGCTCGTCCCATTTAACCGTTCCGTCCTCGGAAACGATACCTTCCTCAGCCTTTTCAAATGCGTAATTAACATCCATTCTATAATAAGTGTATTTAACCACCTTTCCGTCATTTCTATACGCAGTTATAGAGTAGGCAATGTTCTCGTCCTTTTCATAAAGAGCAATGTCCTCATCCGTCATTGTATTGAAATCGTGGATAAATGGATAATTTAAGAAATAAATGTATAGGTTTCTGAACCAGTTTCTTTCGTATGCCCCTGCGCCATTGTTGTCCAAGAATTCAAGACCGGATTTTTCAGCCTTCACAAGTAAAACATCCTCATCCTTATCATAGAAAAGGTTGAAAATTTCCTCGTTAAAGGTTTTTTGGTCCTCGTCCTTGTAGGATTTTATTATAATCTTATTAAGACCAGGTCCGTTTGATTCTTTATCGTTGCAAAGACTTTCGTAAAAGCCTGTGGCGATAGAGGTCACATCTGTCCATTTTCTTAACGAATACTCGTCATCGCCAAGAAATGAAAGGGTATCCTTATTAACCTGTACAATCATTTTTCTTTGGTGATATTTTGATAAAACATAATAGTATCCGTCAATCTCGCGGCTTATAAAGAGCTCAGGCTCTCTTTCCTTGTGCGATGGACTTGCAAATGATGCGTTTTCAGCAAACTTAACATCTAAAAGAAACTTTTCGTCATCTGAGCTAAGACCATATTTTTTGAGTGTCTGCTCGTCGGGGTCAAGCGCTACTACGTCATTCCCTTGAAAATTAACATAAAGAGTAGAGAAAACCGAGTTAAGATAAGAGGTTGAAGCAAGCGTTGCTCTTTTTTTGCCTAAAATGCCATCGGCATAATTAGCCTTAAAATTAACAGCGGTTCCATCTCTTTCGTCAACATTTATCTTGACTAAGGAAGAAAGAGAATTGTTTTTCTCCAAATAAATCTCAAATGCATCTATACCAAGAAGGGCATAGGTTTCGTTTGCAAAAAAATCAGTAATGGCTGGGCTTAAATAAGAGGTGATAGGACGGAAAACATATTCACAAGCATCCTTACCAAACTTATATATGTGGTTTCGTCCCTCAATATAAGCACAGTATGTTCCACCTGATTCGTTTGCCGGTTTACCAATTCTTACAGTATATGATTTTTCTTGACCATTGTCGTTATAGTATATTGTGTAGCCTGTTTTACAAGAGGAATCAACACCCCATTCTTTCATGTCAGCCTCTGACACATTTCTTATAGGGGTCTTTGTTGTCGCTGTCGAAGCGTGCATTCGAAGCATTTCAAATGCAGATAAATTAAGTGGCACATCCTTATATTCCTCCATGCGCCAAACGTATTTAGCCGAGCCCTCATCCCAGACCTCGATGAATGTGAAATTGCCACTTTCGTTTCTTATTTCAAGCTTTAAAACATCATTGTGGTCGTCAATCATCGGGTAGGCAAGGTGCGAAGCGTTTCCAAGTGAATCCTCGCCCGGCCAAACATCAAAAGCAGGCTCGTCCTCTGGCTCCTTTATTAGCTTAATTGCAAGAATTGTTCCAACAATTGCTAAAACCAATATAACAGCTAAAATGGAAAAAATAATTATATTTTTCTTGCTCATCTATGTCTTCTCCTAATGATAATGACAGCGCCGGTTACCAAGGCAAGAACAGGAAGCACTGCAATACAAATAGCAAAGGCAACAACCTTTTCTGTTGAGGTGATGTTTAGGTCATAGTTGTTGAAAACCTTGAATTCAACATCAGTTGGGTATGTTTGTGCTGTTGTTGTGGAGCGAATAAGTGAGCGCAGGATTTGTGTGTTAGCAGAGGAGCGCAAAATATGGCTGTCGTCTGCAAAATCTCCGCTTGCACAAATCATAAGGTAAGAGTTGAAATCAACATTACCCCAGTCGCCGCCACCTTGGTTGGTAACTGTATTTGTGGTGTTTGTTATTGATATTAGAGTTGCATTTCTTTCTGATGCAACATTAGTGGTTTTTACAAGTGATTCCGATTGAGTGAAGGAGTAGTCACCTGTTTGCGAGTTTCCCGGAAGCTTACTTTCGTTTATTGACAAGTACAAGGAGTTGTTAAAAACAGGCTTTTTGCTTGAATTTTGCAGTGCAGGGAAATACGAGTCGGTTGCAGTGTTTTCTGGAACAACAGCCTCAAATCCGCCGGTTACACCATTGAATGAGTCATTTACCTTGCTACTATTTACAGTAACACCGCCCCACATTTCGAAAAATCCGTAAAGATTTTTCATTTCGCCAACAGGAGTGTCAGCATCAAGGAATGTCATAACAGCGCCTTTTTTGGAAAGGTAGCTTTCAAGCAAACGAATTTCGCTATCCTCATAATCCTTCTTAGGCTCATAAATAACGAGCGCACGCATATCAGATGGCATTTTTTCGCGTTTTTTCAAGTCATCAAGATAAACAGGCTTTTCTTCGCTCTTGCATCCATTATATGAACACTTAAATCTTTTCGCAAGAATCAATCTTCCATCCTCGGCTTCTTCAAGCTTTGTGTCCTCGCTGTTTATGTCAATTTCCCAGTCCCAAAGAGGGCTATATTGCTTTCCACACTCGCAGGTGTATACTTTTTCCGCCAAATCGATAGGACGATATTTAAATCCTGCGTTTATAAAAAGAGAGGTGAGCTGTGTGATTGTTGGCACCTGAACAAGGTCGCCGTTTGAATCAACAACATTGTCAACGCACTCGTCGTGGTTAACAACAAAGTAAACAATTGGCTCATCATCAGTTGTCAAGCGAATAGACGCTTCAACGAGCATAACCTCGCCGTTGTAAGCGAAAAGTCCGTCGTTTGAATCGCTAACATAGAAGCTACCAACATTATAAATTTCAAATTGAGTTAGCTTGCCGTCAGCTGGCTTTTCAAGGTCAGTACGCATAACAACAACCGTTTCCTCGTCAATTTTTTGGTCGCCAGTTGCAAGCTTGAATTGATTAACAAATTCGTAGTCGTCAGCAGAGTGGTATGAAACCTTGACATTGTCAAGCTTTTCTGCAAGCTGTGTTGCCGTTTGGTTAACGTATGCAAGTCCAACGCCATCTGCAACGCTCGATGAATAAGATGACTCAACAATATCCTTTGTTGAGAAGAAAACGATTTCAATCTCGGCATTCTTGTTTATGTCAGCCATAGCTGTTATAAATTCGTCAGAGGCAGTATAAATCTGCTCGTCCGTCATATCAAAGTACCAGTTGAAGCGGTTGGCAAGGAAGGAAATTAGAATATTGAAAACAATAACAATAGCAATAATAATTGCTAAAAATCCTGCCAAAACAACGCCGTATTTCATTTTACGCTTGTTTGAAAATTTCTTTAAAAAATCCATACCGGCACCTCCTTATGAGAGTCTGCGCGCTTGGAAAACGCGCTCACTCAAGAACAAAAAGATACCTGTGATAGAAAGATAATAAACGAGAGCGCCTATGTCAAAGTAGCCATAAACGAACGCATCAAATCTTGCAAAAAGCGAGAGCCAGTTAATAACTACTCTAACAATATAAAAAGCCTCGCCTGTAAAGAGATTGCCAATGCCGTTGATTATTAAAAGCCCGAACAAAGCCCCAACAGTGATAACGGCAGAAGCAAACATATTTTCAGTTAGTGTTGAAACAAAAATACCAATGGCAATAAAGCACATGCCAAGCAAAATAAGAGCAATATAGTTACCAATAATCATTGCCATATTTGGCGGGGATGATGTTTCTGGTGTATAGATGTATAGGAAAATGAAATTAAATGATGAAAGTACAAGATAAATTATGTACATTGTGAATGCGCTAAAAAATTTGCCGAGTACAAGTGAAAAAATAGAGTTAGGAGAGGTCAAAAGAAGCTGGTCTGTCTTTGTTCTTCTTTCCTCGCTAAAGCTACGCATTGTAAGAATAGGGAGAACCACCATCATAAGGAAAAGGATGATAGAGAAGTAGCTCGAGGTATCCGAGGTTGGACTTTGATTAAAGAAGGTGGAAATGGAAAACACGAATCCGGTAACAGCCAAAGAAACAGCGAGAAAAATATATCCCGTTGCGGTTGTAAAATAGGAGCGCATTTCCTTTTTGTAAATTGCAAACACTACTTATTTCCTCCTTTCGCGTCAACTAACTTGATAAATAGGTCCTCGAGCGTAATTTCTACGCCCTCCATAGCAAGAATAGGCCAGCCCTTGGATGCAAGTGCTGTGAATATCATTTTTCTTATATCAACAGAGCCAGAATATTCAATGATGTATGTAAATGCATCGCCGTCGCGCGCGCCATCCTGCGTTACGCGTGTTACACTGTGAATACCCTTCAAAAGATTCAAAACCTCGCGTGATGGCCCTGCAATTTTTACACGGAAGCGATTGTTTTGACCAAGGGTTTGGTTTAGATGCGATGTTTTTTCGTCAGCGATGATTTTGCCCTCGTTAATTATGATAATTCTATCGCAAATGGCTTGTACCTCTGACAAAATGTGCGTTGAAAGAATAACCGTGTGGTCCTTGCCAAGAGAACGGAGAAGATTTCTAACCTCAATGATTTGCTTAGGGTCAAGACCAACAGTTGGCTCGTCAAAAATGATTATTTCAGGGTTGCCAATGATAGCAGAGGCAATGCCAACTCTTTGCTTATATCCCTTTGAAAGATTTCTTATAAGCTTATTTTTAACATCGGCAATCTTGACAAGGTCACAAACCTCATCGAGGTGAGCCTTTTTATTAAATTCACAGCTCTTTAAATCGAAAACAAAGGAAAGATATTCCCAAACCGTCATGTCAATATAAAGCGGTGGCTGCTCGGGCAAAAATCCAATCTTTTTCTTTGCCTTGGTTGGCTCTAAAAAGACATCAATATTATCAACCTTGACAGTGCCGGAGGTAGGGGAAAGGTAGCCTGTTATCATATTCATCGTTGTTGATTTTCCGGCGCCGTTTGGACCAAGGAAGCCGACAATTTCTCCTGTTTTTATCAAAAAGGAGATGTCATCAACAGCGTATTTGTTGCCAAATTTTCTAACTAAGTTATTAATTTCTATCATGTTTACTCCTATATGCTGACATAATATTTCATTTTAGAGTATAACACATATAATATTAGAAATCAATAACAATATTTTACAAAAAAATATTTTTTATTTATTTTTTACTTTGTTGACATAGCTATAAAAAGGTGGTAAAATTATAAAAGATAATCTTGAAAGGAGAGCCGAGATGATATATAAATCAGTTGACAGCCTGATAGGAAACACACCACTTGTTCAGCTTTTTAATATTCAAAATGAATTTTCCTTGGAAAGTGGACTTCTTGCTAAGCTCGAGATGTGTAATCCCGGCGGCTCAGCAAAGGATAGGGTTGCAAGGGCGATTATTAAAGACGCAGAAAAGGCAGGCTTGATTAAAAATGGTGACACCATTATCGAGGCAACCTCCGGCAACACAGGCATTGCTCTTTCTATGCTCGGTACGGCTTTAGGCTACAAGGTTGTTATTGTAATGCCAGACTCAATGTCTAAGGAAAGAATAGATGCAATGAGGGCGTATGGCGCAGAGGTCGTTTTAACTCCCGGTAAGGACGGTATGAGTGGTGCTCTTTTGGTGGCAAACGAAATCAAGAAAAAAACCAAGGGCGCTTTTATGGCATCACAATTTGAAAACATGTCAAACCCACAAGCGCATTATGATACTACAGGTCCGGAAATTTACAAAAACACTGAGGGACGTGTCGATATTTTGATTTCTTGCATAGGCACAGGTGGCACTATTAGTGGGACGGGAAAATACCTAAAGGAGCAAAATCCAAGCATAAAGGTTTATGGCGTTGAGCCGGAATATTCACCTCTAATATCAAAGGGGATGGCTGGAAAGCACAAGATACAAGGGATAGGCGCGAATTTTATTCCTAAAACATTTGACCAAAATATTTGCGATAAAATTATAACTGTAACGGATGAGGATGCTTATAAATTTGCCAAGCTTTTGGCAGAGAAAGAGGGCATTTGTGCCGGCATTTCATCAGGCGCTGCGCTTTGCGCTGCTATCAAGGTCGCAAGGGAAGAAAAAAACAAAAACATTGTTCTTATTTTGCCTGATACAGGGCTTCGCTATCTTTCCGATGGACTTTTTGACTAAGAATTAAAATTATTTAAGCTGGAGGGAAAAGCTATGGCTTCCTATGGAGTTATTTTAGATTTAGACGGCACACTGGCATATACGCTTGATGATATTACAACTGCTGTCAATAATATGCTTAACAAGCTTGGATATAAAACCCGTACAAAGGCAGAGGTTTTAAAATTTATAAACAATGGTGCTAAAGAGCTTGTTCGCCGCGCACTTCCGAAAGCGGTGCAGGACGTTGAGTTTATTGTCGATAGCGCGCTCGATGTTTACGGTCAGGAGTATGCGAAGTGCTACCTTGAAAAAACACATCTTTACGATGGGATTTACAAGGAATTGAAGGAACTGAGGGATGCAGGTATTAAGCTTGCGGTTCTATCAAACAAGCAGGATGAGTTTGTTAAAAATGTTATTTATACGCTCTTCGACAAAAAGTTCTTTAATTTTGTTCAAGGAAATAGCAGTGAGCTACCGGCAAAGCCGGATCCAACCTCGTCGCTTTATATCTGCAAGCAAATGGGTGTCAAACCTCAAAACTGCATATTTGTCGGTGACTCCGACGTCGATGTAAGGACCGCGCAAAACGCAGAAATGATCTCAATCGGTGTTCTTTGGGGATATCGAGAGGAGTCTGTTTTAAAGGAAGCCGGAGTTGATTTCACCACTGAAAATCCAACGGATTTAAAGGAAATCATTCTTGAGCTGATAGAAAAGAAAAAGCAAGAACAAAAGAAAAAATAAATTAAAAGCCGCCCAAACGGGCGGCTTTTTTCCTTTCGCAGATTGCCAAAATATTCTTGACATCTATATTGTTAATATGTTATAATCAACATATAACTATATCTTTAAAGGAGATAATTATGAAAAGAAGGATTTTATTAGGCGTTTTAATAGCAGCAGTGGCTATGTGCCTCTTTGCTATTTCAATTTCCGCAACTGTTGTTACAATAGACGACATCCAATATGACGTTTATACTGACGAAAACGGAAACAATTTCGCTACGGTTTCAAACAAAAACAGAGGCACCTGCTCTTTGGAAACTGTAATAATTCCAAAAACCGTTGACTATGAGGGTACTACCTACACAGTTAACAAAATGGAAGATTATGCGTTTGCAGGAAACTCAAGCATTGTTACATTTGTTGTTAAGCCTGCGCTTGCAAGATTTCCAAACTCTATGATTGAATCATCGCGTAACATTAAAAAGGTTTACGTTGATTTTTCTAACGTTACCGAAATCGGTTCAAGAGCATTTACCTTTGCTGAAAGAGATGACACAAACCCGGTAGAGGGTCAAGAGTTCAAGTTTTATACAGTTGCATCTTGGGAAGCCGGCAGTGACGTTGAAATTACGGAGGTTAATTTTGACAAGATAGTGTCTATCGGTTCTGGTGCGTTCAACAATGCAAGTCTTAAAAAGGTTACAATCGGAAAAAACTGTAAATCTATCGGCATACAAACCTTTAGATTCAGTGACCTTGAGGATGTTACTGTAGAGAGTAACGTTGATATTCCGTACTACTTTGCTGCTCATGCACAACTTAAATATATAAAATTCGGTTCGCCATCAAGTATAGGCGGCTCTGCGTTCTCTACCAACACAAAGGTGATTTCCGTTATAGGCGATCTATCTAACTGTACGTCAATCGGTGGCGGTGCTTTCATTTTTGCAACGCAATATGATAGTGGTAATTCAACTGTTCAATGGTACAACCTTAAAGGCGAGCAGGTAGTTGACCTTTCCAATGTTACAAAAATTGAAGGCTCAGGTTTTGCAAGCTCAAACGTTGGTTCTGCAAAAATCATTTGGCCTAAGGCTCTTACCTCTATATCTGATCAAGCATTTAGAAAAGCAAATATAAACCAACCTATTTATATCAATGCAGCGGCAGGTGCCAACGTTGAAATTACTCGTTGGATGTTTGATAGCAACCCATCAAATCTTTACGTGTATGGTCCTGGCGTTTATAGAGCAAACGGAATTTACAGTGCAGGTACTACGGTTGTTTCTCTTGCTGACCATTTAGAAATCCGTTATGACGCTTTCCAAGGAACAGGCTGCACACTTTACTCTAAATCATATACAATAACAGAGAACAACTCAGCAGTGGAAAAAGAGCTTAAAAATGCACCAACCGTTGTTGAGATCGCAAGCGGCACAGCAACTCCTTATAAGGGATGTGGCTTGGTTGTTGACTTGGTTTTGGCTGACGAATCAACTGTAAAAATCGACCGTGTTGTTCACGAATATAAGGATTCGCTTGATATGACGGTTTGTCCTGCCGGCTCCGCTACTATTTATAAGTGCGATGGCTGTGGCGATACCTACAAGGAAACAGATGAAACATTTATTTCAAATACTCACGAATATAGCTTTGAAAACGGAGCAATTCTTGTAAACCTTATTTACGAAAACGACAATTATTTCCTCGGTGGCACAATGACAGTTAAGTGTGCATTCTGCGATGCAGAAACTGTTCCAGAAGAAAAATACGATTCAATCTTTGAGGCAATCGGATATTCAATGAGCGAGGAAGAAAGCTATATCTATCACGAGATAAGAGTAAACAAGGAAGCTATCAAGGTTTACGAAGAGTTCTCGGGCAAGACCATTCAATATGGTGTGGTTGCGGCGGTCGCAAACGATGGCAAGCCATTAAGCATTGATGCAGAGGGCAACCTTATAACAGCTGAGCAGGCTGTTGCCGCGGATATGACAAATTCTATATATTCAAAAATCACAATCAAATTAAGCGGTGTTCCAGCAGGCGTAGGCGTTAACTGTAACGCATTCGTTATTGTCGATAATACAATTTCTTACCTTTGTGGAAATCAAATACTTGAAGCAGCAGAAACAAAAATAATTCCTGTGCCAAGTGAAGAATGAAAATAAAAAGAAACCGAGAAATCGGTTTCTTTTTTATAAAATAAAATCACCTCGCAAAAAGCGAGGTGATTTTTTTACTAAATCCAAATTATTTAACTTCTGCCTTTGCGCCAGCGTCTGTAAGTTGCTTAGCGATGTCTTCAGCTGTTTCCTTAGAAACTGCTTCCTTAATTGTCTTTGGAGCGCTCTCAACGAGTTCCTTAGCTTCCTTAAGACCAAGACCTGTAAGCTCTCTTACAACCTTGATAACGTTAAGCTTGCTTGCACCTGCTTCAACAAGTACAACGTCAAACTCTGTCTTCTCCTCAACAGGAGCTGCAGCAACAGCTGCGCCAGCAACTGCAACAGGAGCTGCAGATACGCCGAATTCTTCCTCAACTGCCTTTACAAGATCAGCAAGCTCAAGAATTGAAAGTGTTTTGATTTCTTCAAGAATATTAGTAACCTTTTCGTTAGCCATGATAATTTATCCTCCGTAATTTAGATAATATAATTTTTCTTTTTTCTTTACGTTTTTTAAGTACGTTAACTTATTATTCAGCAGCCTCTACGCCGTTCTTTTGGTCGATAACTGCTTGGATAGCACGAGCAAAGCCTGAGATAGGACCTTGGATGCTACCGAGGAATCTTGCAAGAAGTACTTCCTTAGAAGGAATATCAGCAAGAGCCTTAACTGTGTTTGCATCAACAACTGCGTTCTCAAGGAAACCGCCTTTGATTTCAAAGGTTTCAACCTTGTCAGCATATTCTTTTGCAATCTTTGCTGGAGCAACTGGATCATCATAACCGATAGCGATAGCGCTCATACCGTTAAGATTTTCTTTCATTGCTTCATAGCCTACTTCATCACAAGCACGACCGATAAGAGTATTTTTAATTACCATATAGTCAACGCCTGCTTTTCTAAAAGCGGCACGCATTTTGGTATCGTTTTCAACTGTGATACCTTGGTATTGAACAAGAACACCACTCTTTGCCTTCTTGATTTTTTCAACAAGGTCAGCAACAACGGCTTTCTTTTGTTCAAGAACTGAATTACTTGGCATAATAACCTCCTTGTAAATTTTCGCAGGGTAAAAAGAAAAATCTTTTCTCGGGAAAGCATAAATATCCACACCGAAAAAAGATTTATTAACTATAAAATTATATAAATTCTTCCTCGGCAGGGAGCATAAATGCAATTACCGTAACCTGCTGTCTTTGGATTAGCCTCAACATTATAGCATAGTGAAAATGCTTTGTCAAGTGTTTTTTGAAATTATTTTTTTATTTTTCTCAGGTCATTCCCAAGAAACATTTTTATTGTGAATTCACCGAAAAGACGGCTTGTAATTCTGTCGTGATATTTGCTTCTTATTTCCTTAGAGCTTAGGTTTGTGCTTGCAATAATAGGAAGATTCTTGTTTAATCTTGTATTGATTATGTTATATAAGCAAGCAACTGTAAAAGAATTAACAGCCTCTGCACCAAGGTCGTCGATAATTAAAAGGTCACAGTCAAGATATTTTTGAGAGATTGGCTCCTCGTCAGAAAAGCGATCTCTAAAACGGTCAGAGTCAAAATCAAAGAAGATGTTTTGCGCTGTTTCATAAACAACGTTGTAGCCGTTTTCTATAAGTGCCTTGGCAATGGCAGTGGACATATGAGTTTTTCCAAGACCTGTGCCACCAACAAACAAAACATTGTCCTTGATTTTTGCAAAATCATCGACGTAATTTAGGGCATAGCCAAGAAGCTCCTTCATATCATCCCTTCTTTCGTACATATCAAGAGAGAATGTTTCAAAGGACTGAGTTTTAATAAGATTTGAAATTCCCGATACCTTAAATTGCTCCTCGATGAGCCTTGACTTATAGCATTGGCACATTTTGCCACCATTCACACCCCAGTCCTGACAAAGCGGACAAGCATAGTGCAGGTCGGTGTAATCAGCGCTATACCCCTTAGATGTGAGCAAATCAGCGCGCTTTTCTTGTAAAGTAAGATTTCTTTGCTTTAGAGCTTCAATTCTTTCGCTAAGACCATCCTTGCCTTCGATTGCGCAAGCCATAATGTTAACACCGGTCAAGGATAATTCCTTATCAATAGCTCTTATTTCTGGAATTTTGGAGTAAATTTCAATAAGTCTTTCGTCGCGAACGGCTTCGCTTCTATCTCTTTTGGCTTCAAACTCTTCATTAACTATATTTATTATTTTTTTAGAGAAACTCATTTTTTACTCCTTTCCTTTATTCGCTCGCTTGAACGCTTGAGTGCAGCCTCAAAAAAGTCGTCAGTGTCAAACGAGGACATTGACATCTTATTTTTGTGGCTTTGAAGTGATTTTTCTGCGTCCTCGACGGTTTTAACACCAGATGCGAGCCAGTTTTCAAGAATTTTATTTGTGTAATTCCAGTTGGCGCCCTTCCCGTTGTCAACCGAAATTTCATATGCCATTTTTATAAGGTCATAGCTTAATTTTCCGTTAACCCAAGACTCAAAAATTCCTTTTTCACGTGAAGTAAATTCGCGTCCGCCAATGCCGAAAAGCTTTCTTACCTTATATTCGAGTGAGCGCTTGTTTCTACGCGCAGAGAAGTGTGACTCCAGCTTTTCGTAGGTGTCAACACCCTCGTCGTAAAGAATTTTTACAGTTTTTCTTATGTATGCCCAGTTTGAGGTGTTGTTTTCAACACAATAGGCAAGGAGCATAAGGATATATTCATCGCTGAATTTGTAAAAGCTTTTAATATGTAAAAGTGAGTTGTAGTCGGTTGGAGTGAAATCCTTGCCAAGCACATTTTGTGCACAGTCGGCAAGCATTTTAAAGCTTGGATTTGCGTTAATCAAGGAGGTGATTTGCGCACCTGTGTATGTTGGTACGGAATTGTCAATCTCGGCATAAGCAGAGGAGGCTTCGCAGGAGATTTCCACACCGTCAAGCTCTATTATGCCATTTTTTGCCCAAAAGCAAAGTGCATTTGTTACTTCAGTCGCATTAAGTCCAAGCTTCTCTGAAATAGTCGGCATAGCCTTATCAAAATCACTAAAATAGCTTGAATATGCAGAGAGGGCAAGTATAACCTTTAGCTCATTTTCGTTGGCGCTTGCCAAAAAATCGGCAACGCCAGCAGGAAGATTTATAATGCTTCCTGTATATTTAATAGAAATTTTCATTTTATTCTCCGTCAGCTTGGATACGCGTTCAATGCTTCGTCGGCGCGCGCTCCGTCTAAATATTCATAATAGCCCTGTGCACCAATCATTGCGGCATTGTCACCACAAAGAGATAGCTCGGGCGCGTAAAATTCTGTGTTTGTTTCCCTTGCAAGAGTCGACAGCGCCTCTCTTATATGAGAATTGGCGCTAACACCACCCGCTAATACGATTTTTTTGTATTCGGTTTTATTTAGAGCATCACGCACCTTTTGGGTTATAGCCTCTGTGATTGAATAGGTGACTGATGCGCAAACATCGGCAGGAGAAATTTCTTCGCCCTTTTGATTTTTTGTGTTTAGATAGTTAATAACAGCGGTTTTAAGACCACTAAAGGAAAAATCAAGCGTATCCTTATTAATGCTTGGTGAGGGGAAGGAAATTGCGTGCTTGTCCCCTTGGGAGGCGAGCTTGTCAACCATAGCCCCACCGGGATAGGGGAGCCCCATAACGCGACCGATTTTATCGAAGCATTCACCGACCGCATCATCACGTGTTGCGGCAATTTCATCGAACCCTGTGTATGATTTTACATCAAAAAACGATGTATGGCCGCCTGAAACGACAAGGGATAAAAATGGTGGCTCAAGCTTCTTGTGAGTTAGATAGTTCGCAGCGACATGTCCCTTTATATGGTCAACTGGAACGAGTGGGATATTGTTAGCAAAAGCAAGTGATTTAGCAAAATTAACACCGACTAAAAGCGCACCAATAAGACCGGGGCCGTTTGTAACCGCAATTAAGTCAATGTCCTTTATGGTTACACCTGCGACATCTAATGCCTCGTAGGTGATTTTTGAAATCGCTTCAATGTGCGCACGACTTGCAATTTCAGGCACAACTCCGCCATAAAGCGCCTGAATATCAACGGATGAGGCAATAATATTCGATTTTACTTCGCGTGTGCCTTCACTCATTTCAAGCACAGCACAGGCGGTTTCGTCACATGAGGATTCAAAGCTTAAAACTAACATTATTGCATCCTTCCTTTCAAATTTCTAAGTTCATAAGCACAGCGTTTTCTGTCGGCTGTGAGTAATGGTTTTTCGATATACCAACAGGTATAAATCCGAATTTTCTATACAAGCTTATAGCTGGCAAATTTGATTCTCTTACCTCTAAAAAGAGCTTTTTGCACCCATTTTCATTAGCATAGCTAAGAAGCGCGCCAATAAGAGATTTGCCAACGCCCATTTTCCTTGCACTTGGCGTTGTTGCCACGTTTACAATTTGACATTCATCAATGATTTGTGTGAAGCTGACATAACCGACGATGCTTTCATCAATTTTCGCCACAAAAAATCCCCAAATAGGGTTGTCTATATATCCTAAAATATCAGCCTCCGAAAAAGGAGTGGAAAAGCACTCTTTTTCAATTTTTGCGACACTGGGTGCGTCTTTTTTTGTAATTTTCTCTATTCTTATAGAGTTTATCATATCAGTAGCCGAATTTTCCTGAAAGGCTGTCGTCGTCCTTGATCCAGTCGCCGACAATAACCTCAGTATAATCTTTCTTAGTGTTTCTGATAATAACCTTTGAAATGCCGGCGTTTATGATTTGACGCTTGCACATCATACAGCTGTTCATGCCACCAATAATGTCACCGGTTTTTGGGTCTGTGCAGCACATATAAAGGGTAGCACCGAGCATTTGATCACGAGATGCGGCAATAATTGCATTTGCCTCTGCATGAACGCTACGACAAAGCTCATATCTTTCTCCCTTAGGAATACCTAAGGTGTCACGGTAGCAAGAGCCAAGCTCGTTACAGTTAACGCGTCCTCTTGGCGCACCATTGTAGCCTGTTGAAACTATAACATCGTTTTTAACGATGATAGCGCCAAAGCGACGGCGAAGGCATGTGCTTCTTTCCGAAACTGTTTCTGCAATATCAAGATAGTAGTTATGTTTAGATACTCTTTCCATAATAAGCTCCTTTAGTTGAAATCGAATATGACCTTGCCCTCATTATCAAGCTTCAAAACTGCATCGAAGCTTTTTCCGTTCTTTGAGACAAAGCCTTGGATTTTGCTTGTTTTTCCCGTTGCTAAAAGCATTTTCACGTTTGACAGGGAAATAACACGCTTACAAATTGATTTATTGATTGTGAATTTACAGCCATCCTTATAGCCGGTACAGCCGTAACCGAATTTTGTTCTTATAACATCCTTTTCGCATAGAGGACATTTGCCGACAATTTCACCAAAAATTCCTATATTTGTGTCCTTTTCTGGCTCAGCATTCTTTGAAATTTCGAAAACCTCGCCAATTTCCTTTTTGGCAAGGTGAACACTATCATCAACTGTGATTTCGCTCCTATATACCTTTTTGAGCGCTTGACCCATTTGGCTTGTTTTATATTTGTCCATTATAATTCCAAGCTGAGAGAGAGATTCAATAAGATATTCGCCGTCTGGCAAAATGTAGTAGGAATCCTTCTTTAGCATTATGTATGCACTTTTGCACGCATTTTCTATAATTCCGGTTCTTGTCGCCTCAGTGCCAAGCTCTAAGCCTTCAAAGATTGCCTTGTAATCCTCATCGTCACTCTCGTCAGCATTTGCCTTGTCCTCCTTGAATGGATTCTTTAGGTAGTTGTTTAGAGTTTCGATTGTGTAGTGCTTAGGTGGAGTGGTTTCCTTTTCTTGAGGCTTGAAATCAATATTCACCCTGTCGCCTTTCGAAAGCTTAGGCAGAATTTTATCCTTAGGCGTATAGTCATCAAACTTTGTCCAACCGGGTTGGGTAATAACCGTGCCTTTAAGGGTGAATTCCTCGTAGTCTCCAACCTTGATTTTGATTTCGCTACGCTCAATTTTACATTCCTCTGAGCAGAAAACAGCAACAAATCGTCTTAAAATTGTTGAATAAACCTGCTTTTCCTTCTCGGAAAGGGCTTTAGGGTCTGGGATTTTATAGGTTGGGGTAAGAGCAGAGTGGGATTCGATTTTTGAGTCGTCAAAGATGCTCTTGGAAAACCTAAATTCTACAGGATACCCCATCTTTGAAACGTTTGTAATGATTGATTTCATTTTTCCTTGCTCGGCAGTGGCTAAATACTCGGAGTTGGTACGTGGATATGTAACATATCCCTCCTCGTAAAGCTTTTGAACAGTAGAAAGAGAATCATCCATTGACATTTTGTATTTTTTACCAAGATAGCTCTGCAATTTTGATAGCGAAAACAATTTCGGTGGGGAGAGTGTGTCTTTTTTTGTCTTAACCGATGTGACAATGGCGTCACTTTCGTTGTATTTTTTGCACTCGTCATTAGCTTTTGAAAGCTCTTCCTTTGTGAATTTTGTCTTCGAGGTTAAATCAACAAACTCATCGTTTGTTTTTTCGTGAGATGAGATAACATAGTATTTTTGAGGAACAAAGTTCCTAATTTCCATATCTCTGTCGTAAATTGCCTTGACAATAGGTACAATAACTCTGCCAACGCGGAGAAGCTTGCCGGTCTTTAGGGTCGCAAATCGAGTCAGATTAACACCATAAAGCCAGTCTATATAGGTTCTCGCAAAGCCCTCGTTTGCAAGAGAAATGTATTCCGTTTCGCTTTTCATATTGGAAAGTGCCTCAGAAATTGTCTCTGGCGTTTGGTCGGGAAGCCATAGACGAACGAAATTTTTGTCCCCCTCAAGAGCGTGCTCGACACAAAGACGAACGATGATTTCGCCCTCGCGGTCTGCGTCTCCTGCGTTTACAATCGTGTCAATGTTTGCGCGGTTGCAGAGATATTTAATTGTGTTGAACTGCTTTTTGACACCGGGGTCGATTTCCTTATTTGCGTTTCTTTTAAGATTAAATTTAAACTTATCAGGAAAGCAAGGGAGATTGTCCATTGTCCACTTTGGCTGTGGATTTGGCACATAATCTTCAATGTCGGCAAGGGAGAACAAATGACCGAAAACCCAGGTGACAACGTAATCGCCACCCTCGTAGTAGCCGTCGCGCTTTGTCATTTTATCATCTTGAAGGCGCGCAATTCCTGCAAGAATGTTTCTTGCAAGTGATGGCTTTTCTGCAATAATCAGCTTCATAGTGGTCTCCTTTCCAAAAAGATTACAAAAAATGTCGATACAAAATTATTGTAGCACACTTATTTATATTTTTCAAGTATAATATTAAAATATAAAAGCGCAGGGATAAAACCTGCGCTTTATTTTGATTTAAAAAACACACTTAGTCTAATTCTGTTTTAGAAATGATTCCACCACCGAGAACAACATCGCCGTCGTATAAAACAACGCTTTGACCCTTGCAAATCGCTCTTTGTGGCTCATCAAAAACAACATGCAAAACACCATTTTTTAGACACGCCTCGGCGCTTTTTTCAATTTGATTGTATCTAACCTTGGCAAAACAGCGTATTGGCTCATCAATAGAATCAAGGGCTGATAGAACAACATTGTCGGCCCATAACTCGCGCGAGAAAAGGTCCTCGTTTTCGCCTATTATTACCTCGTTTGTATCTAAATTTTTGCCACAAACGTACATTGAATGAGGAAGCGCTAAGCCAAGCCCCTTTCTTTGACCTATGGTGTATCTTATTATACCCTTGTGCTTACCAAGGATTTTCCCATCTTTTGTTACAAAATTGCCCACAGGGTAGGACTTTTTTGTATAATTCTCAATAAATTTGGCGTAATCGCCATCGGGAACAAAGCAAATATCTTGGCTTTCCTTTTTTGTCCCTAATTCAAGCCCAAATTGATTAACGATTTCACGCGTTTCGTTTTTGCTTTCAATTTTTCCAAGAGGAAAGATGGTCTTTTCGATTTTTTCGCGTGAAAGACGATATAAAACATAGCTTTGGTCCTTTGAGAGGTTTTTTGCCTTCTTTAAAACCTTTCGCTTATACCTTTCGTCATACTCGATTATAGCATAGTGACCGGTTGCAATAAGGTCACAGTCGATTTTTTTGGCAAACTCAAAGAGCTTGTCAAATTTTAGGTGAAAATTACATTCGATACACGGATTTGGTGTTGCACCATTTTCATATGAGCTTATGAAATTAGAAATAACGTATTTATCAAAATCCTTTGAAAAATCAACCACGTGGTGCGGTATTTCTAATTTTTGACATGTTTTTTGCGCATCCAAAATGTCGCTTTCTCCCGAGCATTTTGAATCCTTTGCCGTGTGTAGGCGCATAGTTGCACCAATACAGTCATATCCTTCGTTTTTTAATATACACGCACAAGCAGAGCTGTCAACTCCACCACTCATGGCTACTAATAATTTTTCCAATTTAAAATACGTAGCTTCCTTTCTCTACACAAAATTCCTTGCCGTCAATAATAATTGTTGCTTTGGATGGTGTAGTAATTTCGTATCTGAATTTATCGCCCTCATTAAACCAAGCAGATGATACAGTTCCTTTTCTTGTTTCGATTTTCGCACTCAGCCATTTGAGCTTCTTGGTTGGTTTTGGTGCGATTATGACTTCTTCAAAGCCCGGCTTTTCGTCAACGGTTTTTATACCGCAAGCAACACCGTAAACCCAATCTGCCACGCTTCCGTATGCGTAGTGGTTGAAGGAGTTCATATCCTTTGACCAAAATTCACCCTTGTCGTTAACTCCGTCCCAGTGCTCCCAGATGGTTGTTGCGCCCTGCTTAACCGAATATAGCCATGATGGATAATTTTCTTGCAAAAGCAAATCGTATGCAAGCTCGGTATATCCGTTTTCTGACAGCGCGTGGAGCAAATAGGGAGTTCCTACAAAGCCTGTTTTGAGCCTCTTGCCATTTTCTATAATCAGGCTTGCAAGCTTATCGGCAACTGCTTTTTTATCTTGGGCAAAATCAAAGTAAAGAGCAATCGCACATTCGGTTTGCGTATTAAACTCGTTGAATTTTTTTCTTCCATTTTCTAAAATCTTACTATGTAGTCTTTCGTATTTTGAAACGTTTTTGCCAAGAACCTTGCCCGCCTTAATGACGAGGCTAACAGAGTAAGCATAGAAAATTGTAGCAATAATATCAGGGTTGCTTGACCCTTTGTAGCTTCCTGCGGGTGCGTCAAGTCCCAGCCAATCTCCAAAATGCCAGCAACCATACCAAAGATACTTTTCTTTGGTAATTCTACCAATCTCATCTACATAGTCGCACATAGACTTAAATTGCCTTGCGAGGATTTTTTTGTTGGCGTAGGTTAAATAAATTTGCCAAGGGCACACGGTTGAAGCATCGCTCCATACGGCGGTAGAGCTTCCCGGTCTATCGTGTACCTGAGGGATACAGAAAGGAATAAGCCCCTCGCGCTTTTGCTCAAGACGAAGGTCCTCAAGCCACTTGTCAAAGAATTTTTCTACATCATAGTTATAAGATGCGGTTTTTATAAACACCTGTGCATCCCCTGTCCAACCAAGTCTTTCATCTCTTTGAGGACAGTCGGTAGGAATATCAAGAAAGTTGCCCTTTTGTCCCCAAATTATATTTGAAAATAGCTTATTAAGCAGTGGGCTGGAGGAATTCAAGTAGCCCGTTCTTTTTAAATCTGAATGAAGCACAATTGCCTTTATGTTACTTTTTGTAACCTCGCAGGGAAAACAATCAACGCGAATATATCTAAAGCCCCAAAAACATAGCTTTGGCTTATATACCTGATGCCCGTCATCGCATATATAATCAAATTTTGCCTTTGCGCTGCGGTAGTTTTCTGTGTAGAAATTTCCGTCTCTGTCAAGCACCTCGGCAACTGATAAGGAAACCTTGTCGCCTCTTTTTGCATCAAGGTCGATTTCAAAATATCCCGTCATATTTTGACCAAAGTCGATAACAGTTTCGCCTTTTGGCGTTTTAAAGATGCTTCGAGGATAAACAATTTCTTGCTCCTTGACAAATACGCCCTGTTGATTAACTATTTTAAATTCGTTATAGTTCTGTATTTTTACGGGAATGAATTTTTCCTCATATGTAGCGTCATAGCTTTCACCGTCGTAAATATCGGAAAAAGTGATTTTGCTAAGAGCACATTCCCAACCCTCATCTGAATAAATATATTCCTTGGTGTTATCACTATATATAATCTCAATTTCACAAATCAATGCAGGATAAACATCGGGAAGCTCTTTTCTGGTTCTTATGTTGATTCTGCCGTTAAACCAACCCGAGGAAAGAGTTGCTTTTATTTCATTTTCATTCTTTATCATATTGGTAATATCATACGTCTGCATTTGTGTGCGCTTGTAGTATGTCCAGCCCGGTGCCAAAATAAAATCACCGATTCTTGAACCATTAAGCTCGGCGTAATAACAGCCGAGAGAGGTGATTTTTAAGGTCGCCTTTTTAATTTTCTTGGAAACGGCAAATTTTCTTCTAAATACGGGACAGGTGTAGTCCTCTTTGGTAGGATATGAAATCCATTTAGAGTTATTTAACATAAATACCTCGCATAAGCATAGTAGTATATCCTAATTATACCAAGAGGGAAAATAAAAATCAACAAATTACTTATAAATAAGTAAAAAATAGTAAAAAAACTATTGACAAAAGCACTTTTGATGTATTATAATGAACGTATGAACAATTGCTCATATATAGGAGGGTAACATGGAAAAAGAGAGCGTAGTATCAAAAATTCAAGGGGCAATAACCCGTAATAGCGAGCTTTTTGAGGAGCTTGCAAACCTTTATAAAATCTTCGGGGATGCATCCCGCGTTAAGATTCTTTGTGCACTTACACAAAGTGAAATGTGCGTTAGCGAAATTTCTGAGTTTTTATCAATCACTCAGTCAGCGGTTTCTCATCAGCTTCGCATTTTAAAAACAAGCAATTTGGTTAAAACAAGAAGAAACGGAAAGTCAATCATTTATTCCTTGACTGACGACCATGTTCGTACAATTATCGACTGTGGCATGGAGCACATTGCAGAATAAAATGAAAAAAATAATGCGTGAAAACAGGGCAGTGATAATAAGAATTTTATTTTCTGTTTTATTTATCATTGCAGGCTTAGTTGTAAATGGATTTAATGAATACGTTGCAATAGGGCTTTACCTTTTTGCTTACATATTAAATGCCTACAAGGTTGTTTTTGACGCTATAAAAATCCTTTTTAAGCATAGGGAAGTTAGCGAAAAGATGCTAATGACCATTGCATCAATCGGTGCGATTGTGACCGGCGCGTATTTTGAGGCGGCGGTTGTTATAGTGCTTTTTGTCTTTGGTGAGCTTATCGAGGACGGCGCATCCGACCGTGCAAGAGAATCGGTTAAGGAGCTTGCGTCAATTCGCTCGACAAAGGCACGCTTAAAGGACCAAAAGGATTTAGTTGACGTTGAACAAGTCAAGGTTGGCGACATTATTGAAGTTTACGCCGGAGAGAGAATTCCTCTTGACGGAACAGTAATTGACGGATATGCAGATGTTGACACCTCTGCCGTTACCGGAGAGAGTGTGCCTGTGCCTATGCGAGTTGGCACAGAGCTATATGCCGGATATTTAAACATAAACGGTGTTTTAGTTGTCGAGGTTACACGCGAAAGCAGCTGTAGTATGGTTCAAAAAATACTCGATGTTTCACTTGATGCCTCAGCAAAAAAATCAAAAAGCGAGAAGTTTATTAAGAAATTCGCAAAGATTTATACTCCTTGCGTTATTGTGATGGCGCTTTTAGTTGCAATAATCCCTATGATTATGGGGCAAGATGCCTATACATGGCTCTATAAGGCGTTTTCACTTCTTGCAATTTCTTGTCCTTGTGCTATTGTTATTTCAGTTCCGCTTGCTTATTTCTCTGCAATTGGTCTTGCATCAAGAAAGGGAATTTTAATAAAGGGCTCGGGAGTGCTTGAAAAAATCAGCACACTTAACACAATGGCATTTGATAAAACAGGAACTCTTACAAAGGCGGAGCTTAGAGTTACAAAGATTGAATCCTTTGGTGATTACACCAAAATGGAGCTTCTTGAAATTCTTGGTGCTGTTGAATTAAAATCAAATCATCCAGTTGCCATAGCTGTACAAAAGGAGCTTGAGCGCTTCAAAATCACAGTGGAGAAGGGCAAAAACTATGAGGAGCATTTAGGTCAAGGCATTGAGTGTGACACAGAACGTGGACACATAAGGGCAGGAACCTATACCTTTGTTGGTGCGCACGAGCAATATTCGGGCGCTACGATTTATGTTTCTCTAAATGAAAAGGTTATTGGTTACGTTGGTGTTGGTGACAGCATCAAGGAAAACGGCAAAATTTCCTTTGATAAATTAAGAAAGAATAAAATCAAGAAAATATACGTCATCAGTGGCGATAAGCAATCAAAGGTTGACTCAGTTGCCAGCACGCTTTATGCAGATGGCGCATATTCACAGCTTTTGCCGGAAAACAAGGTTGATGCACTTGAAGATATAATAGAAAATGGCAAGAAGGTCAAGATTGGCTACTGTGGTGACGGAGTTAATGATATTCCTTGCATTGCACGTGCGGATGTCGGCTTTGCAATGGGTGGACTCGGTTCGGATGTTGCAACGGAAAAATGCGATGTTATAATAACAGATGATAATCTTGAAAAGATAGCAAAAACCGTAAAAATTGCAAGAAAAACAAAGAAAATTGTTATTACAAATATTGTTTTTGCAATTTTAGTCAAGGTTGTTGTTGCGGCTTTGAATATAGCAGTTCCAAGCTTCCCAATGTTCTTTGCTGTTCTTGCTGATGTCGGTGTTACACTGATAGCTGTATTAAATGCTTTGCGCGCTGGCAGAAACTCAAAAAACATCTAAAAAACCAACCCAGTGTCTAAAATCAAGTGAAAAAGGACTGTAAAAATGCAGTCCTTTTTTAAAATCCCTCCGTCCGCCTCTTAGGCAAACGGAGGGATCAATTTGTTAAATTCACAAAAAGTTAACATTTCAACTGGCTTTGTGAAAAATAACCAAAAAATACCACGTGAATCCTTATAGCAATAATTTGAAATAAATTGGCTTTTATTGCGATAAACATTGGATTTTACTACGAAAAAATAAAAATCTTGAAAACCACAAAAAAGTTAGTAATAGCCACATTTTTGTATACTTTTCACAAAAAGCATGCATTTTTTTTTTTTTTTGTTCAACTTGACAGTTTTCCACATGTGTGTTAATATTATAGCACGAATATTTTTACAAGCAAAACAAAGGAGATTTTTATGAAAAAGAAATTATTAATTACTTTGCTGTTTGTAGTTATGACAATGTGTCTTTTTGCAGTGGCTGTATCTGCCGAAACTGCTTATGTCAACGCAAATGGCGAGCAGGTTGAGGCTGGTAACGCAGATATTGCTTACGAGATTAATGTAAAAAATCCATTTGAAACAGGTGGTAACTGTAATATTACAGAAATCTATCTTTATGATAGCTCCATTAAAAAAATCATCATTCCTGCACTTAAGTTTACCCATTCAAATGGAACAGAGTATGACCTTTCAACTTATTCCTATTGTAGATTAGCTGGTAGCTGGAACAAAACCTTGGCAGTGTATCCAATTTCAGAGAAGGATTCTGATACCAAAACAAGCCTGCACACACAAATTACAGAAATTGAATTTCAGGTTCCTGTTTTAGCAGATGGAGCTGGTTCGCAAGGTAATTTAGCTGGATATAGCGCACTACAAAAGCTCAGCTTCTTTGCTAAAGCATATGAGCCACAAAACAAGGGTGGCTTCCTAAGTGACTGTACCAGCCTTACAGAGATCCATTTCTATGGTCAAAACAACCAATTGTCAGGAAACTTTTTCTGTAACTCTTTAACTAAGGTTGTTTTCCACAAGGGATCAACTTCCAGCATAGCCTCTACCGCAATGCAAGCTGTGAACGGAAAAGAGTGCACCGTTTATTTAAATGGCGACATAACTCCATGGGATGAAACCGACCCACGTCTTACTTGGAATAAAAATGGCGACAAGCTAAAATTCGTTATTTTGGTTGACGATACAACTGGTTATACACCTGAGGAAATTGCTTCTTATCAAACCGAGTGGCAAGCAGGAAATAACAAAAACGCTAACAACTATAAATATAAAATGAGCATTCAAACCTATTGCGATTTTTATAAAGAGCATATCTCACAAGAAGCTATAAATGATTGTGTTTGCTACTGTTCAACCTGTAAAAATTACGGGGCGCTTGCTAACCCAACACACGCACTTGATTTTGTTATTGACTATGCAAACGGTTATAACAGTGAGGGCTTAAAAACCACCATGTGCACAAACGAGGGTTGCGGGCACATCGAATCTACACAAGAGCTTAAGAAGCTTTTTGAAACCAGAGGCTATTCAACTGATACAACCTCTCTTGCGATTGTTCTTGATTTCACAGCTAATTTAGCAGAAATTCAAGAATATGAAAGCTTCTTGAAAAAAACCAACCCAGAAGCATCTATTGATTTTGGTGTTGCTGTTGGTGCGGCTGACAAGGACGATGACACAACAAACGATAAGCTGTTTGACGAAAATGGCGAAAGATTAGATAGCACGTTGGTTGTTGACCTTCCTAAGAACACCTACACAAACGTTGAGGTTAAGATCATGGGAATTAAGAATAATGATGTGAATTTACATCTTTCTGGCTATATTAACGTAAGTGGTGAAATCACTTATATCAATGGTGCAGAAACAAATGATTATTCCGCAAAGGTTAACTACGGCATGTTCATCACAGAAGAATAAAAGAAAAGAGCAGACATTTTGTCTGCTCTTATTTTAATTACCAAGTAGCTTTTTTTCATCCTTTGAAAACTTATATTCAATTGATTTTCTGTCCTTTTGGTGAATAACGTCGGAATCGACTAAGGTAACAGCACCCTCGCTTTCCTTCATATATGTTTCACCCTTTTCGTTTATCTTTTCAACACCGTGCAACTTCATTTCAATTTCAAGCGATTGGCAATTTAAATTAACTCCAGCGCACTCAAATTTAAAGAAACGATATTGATATTTGTCACCTTGGTCAAGAATACATTCGTCAACGGATAATGGATATCTTGCAATTTCCTTTATGGTGCTGTTGCCCTCATCATCAAGGACGTAATCATATGCAACCAAATCATAAGAAACATCGTCGTAGGAAATGCCCTTTACATCTTCACCTCTGATGCTTTGGTTAACCTCATCAATGTGCTTTTTGTTGTAGCGCACACCAAACTGAATATAGCCAAGCCCTGTTTCCTTTCCGTCCGCGTCAAGCTCCTTAATGTAAACAAGCTCAGTGACCTTTATAATTCCTTCCTCGCCAAGACCCTCAGTGCCAACAGAGTGGGTTCGTATGTCGGAATTGTTTTTGTGTGCTACCTTTAGATTATCGGTTATATAAACCTCGTCAAACATATCGTAAATGGTGGAGCGGTATAGCTGGATTCCCAAAAAAATCAAAAATGTTGAAAGAGAAACAGCGAAAAGAATGGCAATAATTCTGCCGACCCAGCTGTGCTTTTTTTCGTTTTCGTCCATAATAGCTCCTTTCTTGGCCGTTTTCTTAGATTCTTAATAATTGTATCACATATTTTATGCGTGTGCAAGTTTTTTGAAAAAAATACTTGACAAAAGATACAAATTTATTTATAATATGTAGGCAAGATGGAAAAAGGAGAGTATTTATGGTTTTAGATATCACCTCTTTAATCAACGGTAAGGCGCCAAAAATCGACTTCGAATATGAGATCGATGCACAAGGCGAGGATACCGACATTCTCCCTCCCAGCGACGTTTCTTTTACAGCACCGGTAAGGGTTAAGGGCATTGTTACCGACAATGCAGGCTATATGGCACTTTCCCTAACTGCAGAGATTGATTATATCTCACGCTGTGCAAGATGTCTTGAGGATATTTCTGGCACATTTACCCTCAAATTCAATCGCAAGGTGGCAACTAAAGGTACATTACAAGACGAAGATAACGATGAATACGTTATTGTGAAAAACGGTTTCTTGGACATCGACCGTGAGCTTGTTGACGATTTACTCCTTGAGTTTCCCGCAAAGCTCCTTTGTAAAGAGGAATGCAAGGGTCTTTGTTCAAAATGTGGTAAAAACCTCAATTTTGGCGAATGCGATTGCCCGAAGAAAAAAGAAATCGACCCCAGACTTGCAATTTTACAAAAACTACTTGAAAATGACGAAACAATGTAGTATAATGGTGTAGTATTAAAAAAAGTTAACTATATAAAGGCTAAAGGAGGTTCTCAAAATGGCAGTTCCAAAGAGAAAGCAATCTCATGCTCGCACAAACAAAAGAAGATCAAACAACTCAAAGCTTACAGCTCCTACAATGGTTAAATGCACCAAGTGTGGCGAGTACAATCTTGCTCACCGCGTATGCTCCGCTTGTGGTTACTACGCTGGCAAGCAAATCGTAGAAAAAGAAAATGCATAATTTAAAGGCACCTGTAAACCCAGGTGCCTAAATTATAGGAGAAAATATGAATTTCACACCAAAGCGCAAGAACGGAAATATGCGAGCGTTATATTTGGGGCTTTTAGGGCTTGGGCTTATTTTGATGGTTATAAATCCTCAAAACAACACAAGACGAACAGCTTTTGTTTGCATTAGCTTAATTGCATTGACAGCAGGCATTTATTTGATGATTCGATATGAATTAACCACTTATACTTATATTTTGAATGCCAAGGAAAGTGACTTTGACTTCTTTGTCGATAAGTCAACAGGCAAGCGTGGAAATTACGTTTGCTATTATAAAATTTCTGACGTTGCATCATTTTTGCCATATGAAAAGGAAACAAAGGACGAGCTTGTAAAGAAATATACAAATATTTCCTTTTATACCTATACAAATAATGCCTCGTGCAAAACGAACGTTTTGGTTTTTGGCAATCATGGTCATTACGATGCTGTTATAATCGAGCGCGACGAAGCATATGATGAGTATCTTAAAAACGCAATCGCACTTGTAAAAGAGAAGAAAGCACAGCTCAAGGACGAAGACGATGACGAAGAAATCATAGACACAAGCATATAAAAAGCACCTCAACGAGGTGCTTTTTTGTTATCGTTACTACCAAAAAGAGGCACTGACAAAAATCAAAGAAGAGGCACTGACAAAAATCAAATACCTCTCACTTTTTGTTTTTGGTTGTGCCTTTGTGTCGCAGCACTACTTTTTAAACAGGTTGTTTTCGGTAGCCTCCCCAAAGCGACCCTTTATAAACTTGAGCGCCTCGGCAAAAATAAGCTTATCATTGTCAAATGTATGGTCATAAGGAAATTCATCCTCGAAAAACCAGCGGAATGAGGAGATTTCTTCAGCCTGAGGTACAACGTATGCACGTGTGGTCAAGGCTGTGAAATAAACAACCTTTTTTTCGGTGTTCTTCTTTTTACCTATTAAATAAATAGATTCCATTCTGAAGCCGTTTTCTATTTTAACATCGATGCCCGTTTCTTCCTTGGTTTCGCGAATAGCAGTTTGATATTCGTTTTCTCCAGGCTCAACGTGACCCTTTGGAAATGACCAAAAATCAGTATATTTATTTTTGATTAGCAAAACGGCGTACTTGCCACGCGCCTTGCGAAAAACGATAGTCCCACAGGATTTTTCGTACCTCAAATGATCATCTCCCTTCGACAAAATCTCTGCAATATATAGTATTTTAGACCTAAAAATCTAATATGTCAATAGAATTAGTTAAAATAGTCTATTGTAAAGCTGGAAATTTCCTTCTTTTTTGTTTTGGTTAAAAGTAGCACGCAAGTAGCAAGAACGATAATAAGAGTCAAGGCCAGACCACCGAAAAATCCAAATAATTCACCGCCACTTACATAATCAGCGCGCAAGAAAACAGTAGTTAAAATTGACGGGGTTGTGCCGGCAATGGGCAAGAATGAGCCAAAGATTGCGGTTGTCACATATGTCCAAACAAAATTGATAAATGTAGCACCCCAAATGCTTCCACGCTTAAACACATAAACACCCATAAAGAATGAGAAAAGGAACGAATTTAAGATTAAAATTGGATTGAAGCTAATATGAAATACCGTATAAACAATTGACATAATCAAGATGGATCTTATAGGGGAAGAATCTCTTGAAAGAGAGGTCATAAGATATCCGCGCCACAAAAGCTCCTCAGCCAAAGCGCTGATAAAGCAAGCTGGAATGAGCAGATAAAAAACAGTAGTAAATGAGCTATTAAACTTAAAGGAAATTGAGGTTGTCGCAAAAGCAAAGCCAACAACCAAGGCAGTTATTACAATTCCTATTCCAAGGCCGAGAAAGGCTTCTCCAATTGCGCCCTTGCCACCACGAAGACCGAGTGATTTAAGTGGACGCTTTTCAAATTTCTTGCAGTAGAAAATTGCAGTCACTCCTGCCAAGGCAAGTGAAGCAAGCTCGATAGCAACAAGCCAGGATGGAGTTTTAATTGACTCAAAGATTTGTGCCAAAATCGCATCAGCAGCTTCGGCGTTTCCAGCCTTTGCAGCAGCTGTATAGGCATCAAGCAAGCCTATTTTTGATGCTTGCGTTAAAATGTAGGCAGAGTCCACTATCAACGGAATGACAGAGGAGAGAAGACTTGCGATTATATAGACCAAAAGGAAGGTCAAAACTGTTTTTCCGGCTGTTACAGGCTTATGCCTGAATGCCGCATCGTCAGTCATTTTAGTTCTTTTTATATCAAAAAATTTTCTCATTATTTTTCACCATAAAAATATTTTTCTGCTTTTAAAAGAGCAATTTGAGTTTTGGAGTCCTTAATTTCCCCATTCATAACCATTTTGACAAGCTCCTTTAGTGGTAGTCTTGTCACCTCTAAAAATTCATCCTCGTCAGGGTGTGCATTTATAAATTTCAAATCCGTTGCCATATAGAGCTGAATTTTTTCATCAAAAATGGCAACGGTTGTGTAAATTTCACCAAGATGCTCAATTTTGCCAGCGATAGCACCGCTCTCCTCCTCAAGCTCACGCTTAACAGCATAAAGAGGGTCCTCACCAGGCTCTAATTTGCCGGCAGGGATTTCTAAAAGCACCTCGGAAAAAGGATACCTAAACTGCTTAACCATTATCACATCACCGTTTTCAGTTATCGGAACAACACAAACAGCACCGGGGTGACGCACAATCTCTCGCGTTGCAGTTTCTCCGTTTGGAAGCTCAACTGTGTCAACGAAAAGCTTAACAATTTTTCCGTCGAATATTTGTTTTGAATCTAATTTCTTTTCAAAAAGCTCCATGTTATTTCACCCTTTCAAAGGTTAAAATCATTTCGCCACCGTCTGCGTTTTTTCCAGTTAAGGTGAGAGTGTCACCGTTTACCTTGTATGAAACTGCTTCAACAGGGGCTTTGATATTTTCATCAATTTCATAAGAAATAAAAAGGTTGTCTTCCTTTAAGGAATATAAAAACGAGTCCTCGCCCATAGAGCTACTTGCTTTTCCTGTATAGTCCTTGTTAAAGGTGAAAATTTCGTTTTTGTTCTCGGTGCTTCTCCAGCTACCAACAATATCGTTGTTTGCTTTGTTATAGTCAAGCTCGTATGGTATAAGCTCCATTTCAAGAGTCTTTGAATCGAGCACCTGACAGATAACCAAAACATTTTTTCTTGTTATTGAGAAGTCATTTTTATCGGTGTAGCCGTTGTTCCATTTGACAACCATTGTGTTGTCGCCTTCAATTTTGTAGGTCGCTTCCTCGCTTTGCATCAAAATACCGAAGGAGTAAACGGAGCGAACAACTGTTCCGTCGCTAAAAAACTCGTAGGTTTGATATTCCTGCTCGTTTGGCTCCTTTTCCTGCCAAACACCAACTAAGGATTCACCATCGTAAACATAATTTTCATCATATTTTGATATATATTTGCCACATCCACACGCTGATACACACAAAATGGTTATAAGTAAAAGCGTGCAAAGAATAAATTTCTTCATTTTTTCTCCTAATTTAAAAATTTATCTAAATCAGAGGGAGCAATATTGTATCCCTCCATTAAAATTTCGTTCCCGTCATATGAATAGAGTAGCATATGGCAGTTAGACATAACTGTGTCAAAGTTGTCAACCGTGGGCGCGATTTTTTGATGCTCGGCATAAATTCTTGTCACCGAGCCGTGGGAAACCACAATAATTTTCTCACCCATTTTTAAATTGTCCTTTATAAATCCATCAACACGTGAAACGACATCGTCAACCATTTCAAGCCCCTTAACCGTTTCAACATCGTGCAAAATTGCAGGAGAGCCAAACGTATATGGCTTACCCGAAAGCTCACCAAAATCACGCTCTGTTAGTCTTTGGTCAACTGAAAATGGACAACCAAGCGCCGAGCTGATTTTTTCGCCCGTAATCTTAGCGCGTGATAGAGGACTTGCAAAAACCTTATCAATTTTCAAGCCCAAGCGCTCACAAGATGCCTTGATTGAAAGAGAAGCGGTGTCGGCTTGAGAAAGTCCTGTTTCGTTTAGTGGGATTTCGTCGCGTCCCTGCAAAAGCTTCTTTAAATTCCAGTCGGTTTGACCGTGACGCACAAAAAATACATAGCCCTTTTTATTGTCAAGCTTCATTATTTTGTTCCTGTTGAGCCAAAGCCACCCGCACCACGTGCAGTATCGCTAAGCTCGTCAACCACGTCAAATTCTGCCTTTAAAAATGGAGCAATTACCATTTGCGCAATTCTTTCGCCAGCACCAATGGTCTGTTCTTCATTTGAATGATTGTGAAGTGCAACCATAACCTCACCGCGGTAGTCAGCGTCAACCACGCCAACCTTGTTTGCTGGAGCAAGACCACGCTTAGATGCTAAGCCACTTCTTGCATAAATAAATGCACCATAGCCAACCGGCACCTCAATTGCAAGACCAGTCTTTATAAGCTTTGTCTCGCCTGGCAAAATTGTAATATCGCTATCAATACAAGCATAGAGGTCAGCACCTGCTGAATATTCTGAGCCGTAGGTTGGGATAACGGCATTTTCGTTTAATTTTTTAATATTAACCTTCATATTATCTCCTCAGAGTTTTTAGATAAGACCTTTGTTCATCTGAAATTCTAAAGCTTTCGCACGTCTTTTGAATCGCCTTGTTGTGAACCCACGCATCAAGCACTTCATCCTTCAAAATAGAAAGCGATTCTTCATATTTCTTTATAAGCATAAAGGAAACAAGCCAAGCAAGAGCCATATTTACATAATATTCCTCGCTTTTAATTTTCGAACAAATTTTCAAAAGCTCGTCAATATAATCGTCAGTAATATAGTAATTAAGCAAGCAGACAAGCCCAAAGCGAACCGTGTATGTTTCCTTTGAATCAAGGCAGAAAAGAACCAAAGGGTAAGCCTCTTTTTTATTCTTGAACAAGCTCTTTAAATGGCAAACAAGCCCGTCACAAACTGCCCAGTTGTCAACATAAGGCAAAAATTCGAGCAAATATTTTTGTATCTCCTCATGGGAAGCCTTGATTTTACCAAGCATAAATGCGTGAACGATATTCTCGTCATAGTATTTGTGGGGCAGAGAAGATAGAAAATTTTCACCCTCTTTTGTATTTGCATATTTTTTTGCAATAGCCTGAGCCTTTGGTGCACGTAAGCCGAGAATCGTTTTTTCGTCGATTGTTGGAAGCAGCTTTCCTTGAAAGTCTTTATATTTTGAATCAGAGTTCTTTAAAATTTCATCTAATATTTCCATACATTATATTATAACAAATTTTTGTATTGTTTTCAATATAAAGCAAGAAAAAAGCCAAGCTTTTGCTTGGCTTTTTTTATTAGAATACCTTCTTGTAAAGTGCTAAGATATCTTCCTCTGTGATTGGTTGTGGGTTGCCACCTGTGCAAACATCGTTGAATGCGTCATTTGCAAGCTGTGGAAGAGCCTCCTCAGGAATACCAATCTCGCGAAGTGTTTGAGGAATGCCAAGGTCGAGTGAAAGCTTTTTAACAGCATCAACTGCTGCTTTTGCAGCTTCTTCTGGTGTCATACCTGTTGTGTCAACGCCCATAGCCTTTGCAATTCTACCATATTTAACGATAGAGGAAGGCATATTGAATTCCATAACAGTTGGGAGAAGGAGTGCGTTTGCCACACCGTGAGCGATATCAAATCTTGCGCCAAGTGGGTGAGCCATTGAGTGAACACATCCAAGGCCTACGTTGGAGAACGCCATGCCTGCAACATATTGACCAAGAGCCATTTGCTCTCTTGCTTCCATATTTGAACCATCAAATGTAGCTGCTCTTAGGTTGTCAGCGATAATTTTAATAGCATTGATTTCGAGAATGTTTGAAAGATGCCAAGCGCCCTTTGTAATGTAGCCCTCTATTGCGTGTGTGAGTGCATCCATACCAGTAGCAGCGGTTAGTCCCTTAGGCATTGTAGCCATAAGCTCAGCATCAACAATTGCAAGAACAGGGATGTCGTTAGGGTCAACGCATACCATCTTTCTGCCAGATTCCTCATCTGTGATAACATAGTTGATTGTAACCTCAGCGGCAGTACCGGCTGTTGTTGGGAGTGCGATAATGTCAACGCACTTTTTCTTTGTGTCAGCAACGCCCTCAAGTGAAACAACGTCACTAAACTCTGGGTTGTTTATAATGATTGCGATAGCCTTTGCAGTATCGATTGCGCTTCCACCACCGATAGCGATAACGAAGTCGGCACCTGAAGCCTTATATGCCTCAACACCGCCTTTAACATTGTTTACGGTTGGGTTAGCCTTGAACTCTGAGAAGATTTCGTATGGGAAATCACCGAGAACGTCTGTAACGAGCTTAACTGTACCAAATTTGATAAGATCCTTGTCCGCTACGATAAAAGCCTTATTGTAGCCTCTTTTTAGAACCTCAGCTGCGAGTGCTTCTCTTGAGCCGGCACCAAAATAAGATGTTTCGTTGAGAATGAATCTGTTTGTCATTTTGGAATACTCCTTTAATATAATTTATTACTTACAGTATACCATCAATGTAAATTGAATTTCAACACCTAAAAAGAAAAATCTAAAAAATTTTAGTTAAAACAAGTGTTTTAAATAAAAACTTGACAAATTTGTAAAAAAGTAGTATAATTAAAATGTTGAGCAGTCAACAACAACCTGTGTAGGAGGGAAAATGGAAGGCGAAAGATTTACCCCGTTCGTTTTGTTAATTGAAAGAATTTCAAAGAATATCAAGCGAATCGCGGACAAGGAAATGGAGCCATATGGGCTTCGTTCATCGCATGTTATGTGCATGCTTCAGCTCGCAAAAACCAAGGATGGTTTATCTTCTTCAGCTCTTGCTGATGCCTGTGGCGTTGACAAGGCTTTCATTTCTCGTATTACAAACGAGCTTTTAGAGAAGGGCTGTATCGAGAAGGAAGACAATTCGCAAAAGAAGTATAAAACCAATTTCATCTTGACCGACAAAGGCAAAGAAATCAATAAAAAAATGACAGAAATTGTATCAAACTATGTTCGTTTAGTAAATCAGAATGTTTCTAAAAAGGCAATTGAAAATTTTTATGAGGTGCTAAATGAATTTGACTCTGAAATTTCAGATATAATAAGCGACTAAATATAGGACATTCAATAGCTAATAAAAGGAGAGAAAGATGTCACAAGAAAAATTTGAGCTTAAAAATTTATACGAGCTTGTTGATGGTGCAAACAATAAGTTTGCTAATAAGACGGTATATAAATTCAATAGAACCAAGGATGAAGAGGTTTCAATTACATATGGTGAATATTACCATTATGTAAGAAAGCTCACCCTTGCAATGAACGAGATAGGCATTAAGGACCAAAAGGTTGTTGTTATGGGTGAAACCAGCGTTCAATGGATGGCAACCTATATGGCAACTGTTTTTGCCGGTGGTGTTATCGTTCCACTTGACCCAGGTCTTTTACACGAGGAAATTATAAACTTTATCAATTTATCCGAGGCTAAGGTTGTTGTTTATTCAAACACCTTTGAATCGCTTTTCAAGGAGCAGGAGGCAGCCCTTCCTACCGTTGAAAAATTCGTTATGACAAACAAGGCTCTCTTTACTCTTGAGCCTGACGAGGAATATGTTGATGAGAAATATATTTCATATAGAAGCTTGCTTACAATGGGCGAAAAGCTTTATAAGGAATATAATGAGTCGAACGATGATAACAAATTTGACTTCTTTGACCAGGATACCGAAAAGATGCAAATTTTGCTCTTTACCTCTGGTACAACAGGCACAAGTAAGGGCGTTATGCTAAACCAAAGAAACATTTGTGCAGTTGAAAATGATATTTTCCCTGTATTTAGCATTTTAGGTCCGGATGACGTTGTTTTATCAGTATTGCCACCTCATCATACATATGAGCTTGCAACTGCTATGCTTGCACCATTTATGCTTGGCGCAACAATTTCAATCAGTGACGGACTTAAATATGTTGTAAAGAATATCAAGCAATTCCAGCCAACAATTATGACCTTGGTTCCTTTGTTTGCTTCAACCTTCTATAAAACAATCCAAAAAAATGTTGAAAAGCAAGGCAAGACAAAGAAATTAAAGAAGGGTATGAAAATCAGCAAATTCCTTCGTTTCTTTGGAATTGACGTAAGAAGAAAGCTCTTTAAGGACATTCATGAGGTGTTTGGTGGCAGACTCAAATACTTGGTTGTTGGTGGCGCTGCCTTGAATCCTGAAATCATTGAATTTTTTGACGCAATCGGCATTCAAATGTCGCAGGGCTATGGAATTACCGAGTGCGCACCACTTATTTCCGTTGTTCCACTCGACAAGTTTAACACCCACTCCTGCGGCAAGCCGATGGAAGGTGTTAAGGTTAGAATCGAGAAGGAAAGAGAAGAGGATAACTACGGTGAAATCGTTGTTACCGGTAAAAACGTAATGCTCGGCTATTATAATCGCCCAGACCTAACTGCTGAGGTTATGACAGATGACGGCTGGTTCAGAACAGGTGACTACGGCTACGTTGACAAAAAAGGCTATATCTACATCACAGGTAGAAAAAAGAACATAATTATAGCATCTAATGGTAAAAACGTATTCCCAGAGGAAATTGAGGAATATATTGAAACAATACCATACGTTTCAGAGGTTGTCGTTGTAGGACGTGAAAACGAAAAAACAGGCGATACTGTTATTGCTGCTGTTGTTGTCCCAAACTACGATGAATGTGACGCTCACGGATTACACGAGGACGAAACAATTTATGAGGCGATTAACCATGCAGTTCACGACCTAAATCAAAAGCTTGAATCATTTAAGCACGTTAGCGTTGTTGAGCTTCGCAAGGAGCCATTTGAAAAAACAGCCTCACGTAAAATCAAGAGATTCTTAGTTAAGTAAAATCATAGAGAGGGGCTTGCCTCTCTCTTTTACTTTGTTTATGTTGAACAAAAAGATAAGTTAAGATAAGAATATTTTTTTCGATAAAAAATAACATTTTTTATAAAAAACTATTGAAAAATTGCATCGTTGCATTTATAATATTTTTGTAAGAAATGCTATGCATTAAAGGAGATAAAATATGAAAAAGCTTTATACAGGTAAAACAAAAGACGTTTACGCACTTGAGAATGGCAACGTTCTTTTAAAGTTCAAGGATGACTGCACAGGCAAAGACGGCGTTTTTGATCCAGGTGAAAACTCAGTCGGACTTACAATTGACGGTATAGGCAAGGCAAATCTTGAAACATCCGTTTACTATTTTGAAATGCTAAAGAAGGCAGGAATAAAAACTCACTATATTTCTGCTGATATCGAAAATGCTACAATGGAGGTTCTTCCTGCTGAATGCTTCGGTAAGGAGCTTGGCGGTGGCGGACTTGAGGTTATCTGCCGTTTAGTTGCAACAGGTAGCTTCATTCGTAGATATGGCGAGTACATTAAGGACGGAACCCCTCTCGAGGGCGGATATGTTGAATGTACCTTTAAGAATGACGAAAAGGGCGATCCACTTGTAACTGGCGAGGGTCTTGTTGCTCTTAAGGTTATGACAAAGGAAATGTTTGAGAGCTTGAAGGAGCAAACACTTAAAATCACAAAGATTGTTGCTGATGACCTAAAGACAATCGGTCTTGACCTTTGGGATATTAAGTTTGAGTTTGGCTACAACAACGGTCAGGTTGTTCTTATTGACGAGATTGCATCAGGCAATATGCGTGTTTATAAGGACGGCGTTATTGTAAATCCTGTTGAGCTTACAAAGCTTATCAACAATAGATAATTAGAGGCTGCAAGATACGTGCAAAACCGAAATCACACTATAAGCAAAACTAATATGTAGGGGAGGGGCTTGCTCCTCCCGTATCTTTTATGTAGAATAAATAAAAAGGACTCAGAAGGGAACCTGCGATAGAGCAGGTTCCCTTCAAACTTTGTTGATTGGTTTGGATGCGAGGATGAATTGTAGTAAAATCAAAATTTAATTTTGGAGGATACTACAATGAAAAAGAACTTTGAATCCCTTTATGAAAACCTCGGAGGAACCTACCGCGAGGAAAACGGATACCTTATACCCGATATTGCACTTCCCGAACAGACCGACTATCAAATCGGTAAGTATGGACGGATGCACCTTGACTACATAAAGCAGCACCGTCGCGGAAGGTACACAATTCTGCTGACCGAAGGCAAGTTAAACAATCGGTTGCACGAAATCGACCTTGAAGCAAATGAGCTGATTGAAAGCATCATCCCCCGTCTTGCCGCCGAAAGAGGTGTTGACGAGGACTTGAAAGCCCGCGATATGCTCCGTTGGGTTGCCGAGATGAATAACATCAAGGTAAGCGCGGAAGAAATCGTTTTGCGGGAGGTGATCTGCGGATGATGTCAATCCTGCAAGAACTGTGGCGTGGAAACATCTGCCCTCAAACCGATAGTCGCAACCACTCTCCCGAAATGAAGGAGCTTATGGAATATATGGCGCGGCATCACGACGACCTACTCAAAACAATGACCGACGATCAAAAGGAAATCTTTGAAAAGTTAGACGATTGTTGGAGCGAGTATGCGAGCTATGCCGAAGAAGCCATCTTTACATACGCTTTCAAACTCGGTATGCAAATAGCCATTAAAACACTAACCGAATAACCTACTGCGGCGGGAGAAATCTCGCCGCTTTTTGATTATACATCCTCTCGCTACTTATTGAAAAAACTCCCATAATGTGATATAATATGTGTGGAAATAATATTTCATTTGGAGGAAAAATATGAGGAATTTGTTGGTTGGAAACGGTGTTAATATTCAATTTGATAAAATCAGCTATTCGACAAAAGAAATTGTTTTGAGAATACTTAAAAACTGTGATAGAGAAGATTTTCCATCGCACATTATTGTGAACGAAGCGTATCTCATAAAGAATTATATCGGGCGACTATTTTTAGAAGCAAGAATGGCTTTACAAGGATATTACGACGAATTTACTAATTGTAGTGCAGAAGTGTCCTCGTTGGCGGCATTCAAGGAGCAGTATTCCGAGCGCCTATCTACTCTTAAAATTACCGACATTGGATTTGAAGATTATTATCTGATCCACGATCTTGTGTGTCATAAATTCAATATAAAAAATCCTGAGCAATATCATTGTAGAGAAGGAATGAGAACCGCATACTTGTTGTCCATATATAATGACGGAAAGGTTGATGATTTATATCATCAATATTCAAAAAAATTTGTTGATTACTTAAAAGGGTTTGATTCGATTTTTACAACGAACTATGATTCAAATATTGATTGTGCGGTTGGAAAGGAAATATATCATATTCACGGTTGGTTCAAACAACGTGCGGCAGTATATGATTATGAATCTTTCAGAAATCAACTTCCAGATGCTCCTGTCAAAGGTGTGTCTGTTGATGAAAATTATTACTACTTGTATTCTAATGCTTTAACAACACATTGTGGAGCATATAAAGAATTTCAACTTAAACAATATTCGTATGCTAATGAAGCCATTACAAAATTAGCGGCTGCCTATACAAGCAATATCACGGTAAGAAATGATGTTGATTCTTGGATAAAAGAAGATAATAAGATTACCGCCAATATGGGATATGCGGTTAAACTAAAGGTTGAAAATCCTTCTCTTGAATTTAGGGATGATTATCACTTTGATAGGCTCACTAATATTGAAGGTGAAATAGATATTTTAGGTCTTTCACCGTGGAATGACTTCCACATTTTTGAAGCTATAGATAAAGCTGACTTAAGAAAATGTACTTACTATTATTTTTCTCAAGAACAGTGCGATAAAATAAGTGAATTGCTTCCCACGTTAGCTTCAAAAAAGTTAATTGAATTTGTGCCTGTGGTAGATTTTTGGAGGGAAATGGATGAAAAGTAAAATTGCTATCAAAACAAGAAAAGCTTTTAATGATTGGTTGGATGTAGGCAACCTATTCGCAAAAAGCTTGTGTGAGCGTGGCGAAATTCTACGCCAATTCAATGCACTAAGTGGTGCAGATCGAATCAAGATAAAAAAGAGGTTTGATGATTGCGATGCAATCAGGAGAACCAAAATCCCGAATACCGAGCAAGAAGAATGGATAATTGGAATGATGGTCGATGCACATATTATAGCTACCGAGTATAATATTGACCCGTTAACTGCGATATTATGTCTAAAACCAATTTGCAAACCTAACGAAAGAATTTTTGTTAAATAATAGCTATTACAGATGATTGTATTACAAAAGTATTGATTTATTCATAAAAATGTGGTATAATAATAACGCTAAACCAACTTAATAAGTAAAAAAGACACCTATTTTTTACGGGGATACTATACCCTTTTTGTCTTTTACATAGTGAATTTGATAAAAATGCAAATTCCGCTTGTAAAAGACAGGGTGATCTTGTTATTTCAAGTTGGTTTAGCGACTTGGAGTTTGCGTTTTTTGTGCGTTGGCTCCGGTCAACGCACTTTTTAATTTTGGAGGCAATATTATGAAAAAGATCATTGCACTTATATTCGTCGCAATAATGATTGTTTCACTTGTAGCGTGTGATAATGACACATCTAATGACAATAACAAAAACAACAATCAAGATCATACGCATCATTTTGAAGAATGGCAAACAACCCAAAAAGCAACTTGCACCGAAGATGGCACTAAAGTTAGATATTGCTCTTGCGGTGAAATGCAAACTCAAACCATCTCAGCTTTAGGTCATACTGAGGTTATTGATGCTTTGGTTGACGCTACCTGCTCAGCAACAGGACTTACTGAGGGTAAACACTGTTCGGTTTGCAACGCCATTCTTGTAGAGCAAAAAATTATTGAGAAAAGTACAGATGACGATGCTCATAATTGGGTATATGCAACATATGAATGGGCAACCCATTGTTTGTGGTGTGGATTAGAAATCGGCGAACCTATTCCAAAGCCCGAGCTTACCTCTACTGCGTATGATTTACAACTTGAAAGTTCTTCACACACCTGTTACATCACGGTTGAAAATTTGGATGAAGTTACGCTTGTTTACGAAATTGATGATGAAAGCATTATTAGTTGTAGGTGGGGTGATTGGGATGACATGACTACATCTATTACAATTTACCCAATATCTTCAGGCAGTACATTTGTAACGATTTATGTGGAAGAGGATCCCGACATTAAGATAACCATAGATGTATCAATTTCTGAACATTCTCACTCTTATACTAAAACTGTAGTCGAGCCTCAGTGTTTAGTTGGAGGATATACTACATATTCTTGCGCTTGCGGATATTCCTATAACGCTGATCAAACACCAGCTAAAGGACATACCGAAGTTATTGATCCTGCCGTTCCTGCGACTCCAACATCTACTGGTTTAACCGAAGGCAAACATTGTTCTGATTGTGGAAAAGTTATAATTGTGCAATCGACAACCCCTAAAGATTATTCTTCGATAGCTGAATCGGTAACATTTTCGCTAACCAATAATTTATCACAGGAATACTCCTACATTTCAAGTATGACCTTATACACGAAATGTAAGATAGAAAGTGTCGATTATAGTGTGACTGCATCGTCTGCGGAACGAATAACATTGAAAATTAACTTTATGCTCAAAAAGACGCATCAAGGCAATACATCAATGTCAAATATTAAATTCCGCTACACGTTATACCGAGATGGTGTTGCAGTTAAAACGGGAGAGATTTTGGTAACGGGTGCGCATTTAGATACTCTCTATGAGAAGACTCTTACATATACTGGTGAGCCGGGAACTTATACTATGACCTGCGAATCCGTTTGGTATTAAATGATGAAGCCGCTATCAAAGCGTGATTATCACGCCGCGATAGCGGCTTTTTCTTTTCAAGTAATTAAATTAACTTACTGATTTGCTATTGACAAAACAAATAGATTGTGATAGAATATAATAGAAAGAAATAGCATCGCAATAGAAAGGATAATGATATGGCATATATTGAGTCTGAAAAGTTAGAATTAAAGGTACAATATACAACCGAAATCAAAAAAGAAATCGTTGCTTTTTTGAACAGTGACGGTGGCACTTTGATTATTGGCGTTGACGATGACGGTAAGGTTATTGGTGTAGATAATGCAAAAGATATTATAGAACGAATTTCCCTTATGATACACGAAGCAATCAAGCCTGACGCTTCTCTAATTTGCAGTGCGGGAGAATATGAAGAAGAAGGAAAAACCATTGTCAAAGTTGCTATTGGCAGAGGTGTAAAGAAGCCGTACTATATTTATGAAAAGGGGTTGAAGCCGAGTGGCGTATATCTCCGTATCAATAATACATCGCAGCAAGCATCCGAGTACGCTATCAAGCAAATGATTATCGCAAGCGAGGATAAGTCGTTCGAATCTTTGCCAAGCGTTGATCAAGATCTAACTTTTGATTATCTTGAAAGCGTTTTCAAACGTGCAAAAATCGAGCTGAAGCAAAAAACTCTTGGACTCTTAGACGCAAACGGAAGTTATACCAATCTTGCCTTACTTTTGTCAGATCAATGTCCTTTCTCTATCAAAGCTGCGGTATTTGATAGTGACGATAAGAGCAGATTTTTAGACCGAAAAGAGTTTGAAGGCTCGCTTATCCGTCAAGCCGACGAGGTTTATGAGTACCTTAATTTGAATAATAAAACTCGCGGCGAATATAACGGATTGCTCCGTGAGGACAAGACGGAATACAATCAGCTTGTTTTGCGTGAAGGACTTCTGAACGCTATCATTCACAGAGATTACTCGCTTAACGGCAGCATCCTCATTAGTATTTACAAAAACCGTATCGAATACGTGTCCATCGGTGGCTTGGTATCGGGAATGACCTATGAGGATATGATGCTCGGAGTTTCACGTTCAAGAAATGAAAAGCTTGCTAACGTGTTCTTCAAGCTCAAATACGTTGAAGCATACGGCACCGGCATTGAAAAAATACAAGGCGATTACGAGCATACGGGGCTTGAACCTCGCTTTGAGGTATCGGACAACGGATTCCTTTTGGTTTTGCCTAACAAGACGTATATGGAAGAATCCAAGAAAATCCGTACCGACAAAGAGCTTGTCTATGATTTTATTGCCAAATGCGGCAGAGCCACTCGCGCAGAAGTGCAAGAAGAATTGGGCTTTAAGCTGACGAAAACACGAAATATTCTATTACAACTGGAACAGGAAGGCAAGATTGAACGCCACGGAAATGGAAAAGCGATATTTTATATCGTTAGCAAATAATATTATTAAAACTAAAAAACAAATAAATAGGAGAATGAAAATGTTTGAAATTTTATCTGAAGGCGAAAAATTGGTGCTTAACTTAATTAAGGAATCATACGATAGAGAGCAATCCGAGACCATAGGATTTATTGAACCTAAGTTTGATATAAAAGTAAAAGAAAATGCTATGGAATCACTTCAAGAAAAAGGCTATTGGGAAGTAAACAGAACAGATATGGGTAACCGTATGGAGATAATCTCAGTAACTCTTAAAGATAAATTCTTTGCGTATTTTAATATTCCTGTAGGTAAATAACGCAAAAACATAAGGAACAAATATAATGTTATAGGCATTGCTTTCACGGCAACGCCTATTTTCACAAATGAATATTTTGCAAATTTTGCTTGTATCTACAAATTTTCCCTTGACAATTCCGCATCTATATGATATACTAATGCTCCCTAAGATGTAAGTTGGGCATACTACTCCATTATGAGTATAGCCTGTTTGACTTAATCTTATACAAACTGAATACGATTATAAGTGCCGCGGGCAAATAGTGAGTAAGTCCCGTCATTCTATACGCAAAGCACAGCGTCCACGAGGTTTTAGACTCGTACTTTTACATACATAAAGGGCACGGAGATCACCTTTTTAAGCGAACAAGTGCCGTTCGCTTTTTGGTGTTTCTCTCCGTAACCTGTATGTGAAAGTACGGGTCTTTTTTGTTTTCTCTCCGCGCTTCGTGCCAAGATGGCGCGAGGTTGACCTCGGTTCAGAGTGAGCCGAAGTGAGAAGTTACCACCCGAAAAACACGGTGGCAGTATCGTCAGATATATGATAACTGCCCCCACAAATACATAACCGCCGACGAAAGAAAGGAGGTCGCGGAGGCGGTAGCAACGGCAAATTCATTGCTCGTTGCATAGGGAAATATCCGAGCGAGTGAGGATATTGTCCACATATAAGCGTGTTGCAGAGCGTCTGCAATACGCCGTGTTCCGCAGTGAGCGCGCAGGAACACGATGCGATGTTTTACGCTTTTGGACTTGCAAAGTTCAAAATGGCGGCGTTCAGCCGACAAGGAAAACTCGCTATCTCGATGCCCCGCATCGAGATATGCCCTCGGCAGAGCGCAATGGACTTTTGATGCGGAGTGTCAAAAGTGCCTTTGCGTTACTTTTGACAAAAGTAACAAAAATTTACGGTATGCTCGTTTCACTCGCAATAAGAATTTATGCCGAAATGGCAAAACACAGGAGGTGGATTTTATAGTAAGAAGTGTAAGCGCAACTTTAGGAGAAGGCTGTCTTACCCACAATGACCGAAGCTTCACGGCAGACAACGTGGATGGCAGCAGAACACATCTGAATATCGCCTACGTCAATGAACCGATAAAGGAGGTCTATCACAAGCTCTTTGACAAGGCGCTTGAAAAGTACAACGCGAAGCAAACCCGTAACGACCGAAGGATCTCCGACTACTACGAAAAGATACGGACGGGAAAGCAAGAAAAGCTGTTCCACGAAATCATCATCCAAGTCGGCAACTGTGAGGATATGAGTGCTTTGGGCGAGAACGCCGAGCTTGCCAAGAAAATCTTGGACGAATACTTCCGCGGCTTTCGGGAGCGCAACCATACCTTGCACGTGTTCTCCGCGCACTTGCATATGGACGAGGCAACTCCGCATCTACACATTGATTTTATCCCCCTCGCCAAGAACAGTAAGCGAGGTTTGGAAACGAGAGTATCACTCAAACAAGCGTTAGGCGCGCTTGGATTCTTTGGCGAAGGTCGAGAGAATACCGAGGGCAATCAATGGGCGAATGCCGAGAAGAAATATCTTGCTGAGGTGATGGAACGTTACGGCATACAACGTAGCGAGGACAAGGAAGAAAAGCGGGAGCATCTGTCCGTCCTTGATTACAAGAAGCAAGAACGCAGCCGAGAGGTTGAAGAACTCACCGAGCAGGCGGAGATGTTGGAGCAATCCAACGCCGAGGCGCAACGGGAAACTGCGGAGATACGGGAAAGTCTTGAAAAGATGAAATCCGAGCTTTCTGAGTTGACCGAGGACAAGAAGGAGATCGACCTTGAGTATAGCAAATATTTCGGGGATGGATGGGAGCTACCCGAACCGAGCGCGTTAATGAGCGCAAAGACCTTCCGCAACAAACACGCTGTTCCTCTGATCTCAAAGCTCAAAGAGGTTATTCAAAAGTTAATCGTCAATGTGGTAGAGATTTCAAAGAAATGGAAACAGGCACTCTGGGAAAGAGATCTTTATTGGGGTAGATATAAAACGTTGGAGCGTGAGAACGAAGAACTCCAAAACGATGCCCGATCCTTCCACATTGTGCGGAGTGCTATCGGGACAAAGGAAACCGAAAATATCCTGCGCAGAGCTGAGGAAGAACGCAAACGTGCCGAGGCGGAACGTATTGCCAAAGAACGAGCCGAGCAAGAGGCGCGTGAGCGTGAACGAGAGGAACGCCGCCTTGCCCGTCTGCAATCAAGAGGCAAAAAGAAATCCCGCGATGACCGCGAGGGCAGGTAAAAAAGTGGGATACGGTCTTGACCGTGAAAAACCGGATTTTTCCTTTTCTGATACCTCAAAACGTATCCCACATCAAAAAGGCGTTTTCTATTGGAAAATCTGCATTTTTCCACGCTCTTGATCGAGCCTTTTTGAGCGAAAAACGCCTTACTTCAAAAAAATTATGAAATTAGGAGAAAAAACAATGATAACGAACAAAACCAAAAGTCAAAAGACAACCGAGATCTATTTCGATGAAACACCCGCGCCCGTCGTGATACGGACGCACAACACCGCTTTGAAGAAACGGCTACTTGCCTTTGCCGAGAAGTTTCCCGCGCTCTGTCGGCTGACCGATGATGACGAGCTTGGCTGCCTTTCCTTTGAGATTGATAAGAAAAGGTTTGCCTACCGCATTACCGAGCCGTACACAGAGGAACGTCGTGCATTGGCAAGAGCCAAGATGAACGAGATTAACAATAAGGAGGACATTGGATGACCGAAAACAAGAATTACAGAATTACTCATATCATCACAACTCATACCGATGAAGAATATGAAATGATTCAAGCCATTCTTCGGGATAACGAAAAGAAAATACCTCTCCTTGAAGCTATGACGCAAGAGGAGCGTATCGAGCATTTCCGTCGTGGGCTCTATCCACAAGACATCAACTTCGATATGGACTTTGGCAGCACGGTTCTTCACGTGCAAAGCAAGTTCACAAAGAGTTCAGCGGATAGTATCCCCGACAAGGTGCAAAGAGTATCGCAAAAAATTAACAGTTAACACGCAGACTTTAGCGTTGTAAAGTGTTGAAATGTTTTCTCGGGTGTGGTATAATATAGGCGAACCTACAATTCATATCGCATCCGACCGAGGAAAGGAGAACAATGAATATTAAGTCGGATAAGATAACAGCCCTCTATTGCAGACTGTCCCGTGACGATGAACTGCAAGGTGAGAGCAACTCAGTAACAAACCAAGTGGTAATATGTAAAGGGTGGTTTCTCCCACCTAATACATATGACTGCGGCTCATTTGTGGTGAATTGAAAAGCAGTTATAGGAAAGGAGCAGAAAAAGTCTTA
>JAFQOG010000029.1 GCA_017420755.1 Clostridia bacterium
TGAGAGCTTCAATTTACAATGCTATGCCATATGAGGGCGTTGTAGCACTTGTTGAATTTATGAAGAAGTTTGCTTCTGAAAATCCTAAAGCATAATTAAAAGAGGAACAAAAAATGAAAAAAATAAAGCTTATGAACAAAATAGCAACGGTTGGTACTGATATTTTTGACCGTGCTATATATGAAGTATCTGACACAGTTGAAAATCCTGATGCCATAATGGTTCGTTCAGCAGCTCTTCATGATATGGAGATGCCCGAAAGCCTTATGGCAATCGCTCGTTGCGGTGCAGGCGTTAACAATATTCCCGTTGAAAAATGCACAGAACAGGGAATAGTTGTATTCAATACACCAGGCGCTAACGCTAATGGTGTTAAGGAGCTTGCAGTATGTGCACTCGTTCTTGCTGCAAGAGATGTTGTCGGTGGTATTGAATGGGTAAAAACTCTTGCTGGTACTGCTGATATTGCAAAAACAGTTGAAAAGGGTAAGGGTGCATATGTTGGAACTGAGCTTGTAGGAAAGAAGCTCGGTGTAATCGGTCTTGGTGCTATCGGTGGTATGGTTGCTAACGCCGCAAATGCACTTGGAATGACTGTTGTTGGTTGCGACCCATTTATCACTCCTGCAGCTGCTTGGAGTCTTGCTCCAACAATTAAGCAAGCTGCATCATATGAGGAAATCTTTAGAACATGTGATTACATTTCACTTCATGTTCCCGCAACACCACAAACTAAGAACATGATTAACGAAAAGACTCTCGCTATGATGAAGGACGGAGTAAGAATTATCAACCTCGCAAGAGCAGACCTTGTTTGCGCAGCTGATATTAAGAGAGCACTTCTTGAAAAGAAGGTTGCAAGATATGTAACAGACTTCCCAACTGATGAAACAGTTGGAGCAGAGGGCATTATCAATATTCCTCACCTTGGTGCATCAACAGTTGAGTCTGAGGACCATTGTGCAGTTATGGCTGCAAGACAGCTTGATGAATACCTCACAAATGGTAACATTAAGAACAGCGTAAACTTCCCAAATGTTTCTATTCCTCACACAACAAGCACAAGAGTTTGTGTTATGCACAAGAATGTTCCTAACACACTTTCTCAAATTACAGCTGCATTTGCATCAGTAAATGTAAATATTGAGAACATGGCTAATGCATCTAAGGGCGAAATTTCCTACACAATCATCGAAACAAACGAGAAGGTAGGAGAGGATGTAATCGCTGCTATTACTGCCGTTGAAAGTGTTACAAGAGTTATTTGCTATTAATTGGTGAAAAATATGATTACAGTAAAGCCATTTTGCGCACTTAGACCAAGTGCAGAATACGCCGATAGATGTGCCGCATTGCCATATGATGTAATGTCAAGCGACGAGGCAAGAGTAATGGTTGAGGGCAATCCTTATTCGTTCTTGCACATTGATAAGGCTGAGATCGATCTTGATAGAGAAATTGATATATATGACGAAAGAGTCTATCTTAGAGCAAGCGAAAATCTAAAAAGATTCGAGGCAGAGGGTATTTACATCAACGATAGCGAAAAAAGATACTATTTTTATCGTCAGGTAATGGATGGCAGAGCACAAACAGGAATTGTTGGCTGTGCATCTATTGATGATTATATTGAAAATAGGATCAAAAAGCACGAATTTACTCGTGCCGATAAGGAAATAGACCGCATAAAGCATGTTGATATTTGCTCAGCACACACTGGTCCTATTTTCCTAGCCTATAAGGATAGTGAAACGCTTGATGAAATTATTTTAGCTGAAACCCAAAAAGCTCCTCTTTATGATTTTGTTGCCGAGGATGGTGTAAGACATACTGTTTGGGCAACAAGTGGAGCAGAGGTTGATGAAAAAATAAAAAATGCCTTCGCATCTCTTGACGCACTTTATATTGCGGACGGACACCATCGTGCCGCATCCGCTGTTAAGGTAGGAATTAAGCGTAGAGAGGAAAATCCAAGCTATACAGGAGACGAGGAATTTAACTTCTTCCTATCAGTTATTTTCCCGGCAAAATCTCTTAAAATAATGGATTATAACAGACTCGTTAAGGATTTGAATGGTATGACACCAGACGAATTTTTAAAGGTTGTAGCTGAGAAAATCGGTAGCGTTGAGGAATATAATGGTACAGGCCCATGCAGACCTACTGAAAGACATTCGGTTGGAATGTATCTTGGTGGAAAATGGTATCTTGTTAAATTCCATGAAAGCATTTGTCAGGCTGATACACCGGTTGAGCGTCTTGACTGTGCGATTCTTCAAAACAATCTTTTGTCACCAATTCTTGGAATTTTAGATCCAAGAAGCGATAAGAGAATTGATTTTGCAGGCGGTATTCGTGGTCTTGATTATCTTGAAAAGAGATGTAACGAGGATATGACATTAGCAATCGCTATGTATCCCACCTCGCTTGATGAGCTTATGTCAGTTGCTGACTCGGGAGCGGTAATGCCACCCAAGTCAACATGGTTCGAGCCAAAGCTTCGTAGTGGACTTCTTATCCATAAAATTTAAACAAAAAGCCTCTGATTTAACAGAGGCTTTTTTGATGCTTTTTATTAGAATTTCTAATGGCGTATTTTGTTAAATTAAATTCTTAAATTTTAAAATTCTAAAATTAAAATAATTCATTAATTAAATTTTAAAATTTTTAAAATATAAAATTGAAAAATAATAAAAGTAGCTTTAATATTAGCGTTAAGCCACTTTTTTATTGAAAAGTAATCTGAGCCATAAAAATTTATCAAGGTAACGCTTCTTTTAATAAAATAAAAGGCCATGCTAAATATGTGTATAGCATGGCCGGTGGTGCAGATGATGAGACTCGAACTCACAAGAACTAGGTTCATTGGCTTCTGAGACCAACGCGTATACCAATTCCGCCACATCTGCAAAATCGGCTTATTTAGCCGATAATTTGTTTATTTTCTTGTTGGGAATTTTTGACAAAAGAAAGCTTTTTAACTCGTCAGTAGTACCATCAGTAATTGATGCCTTGGTTATAATTAAAGCACTCGTTTTGTTTACAAATAAATAAAAGGTTGTGCTAGACTCATCAATTCTCGTAAAGGCAGAGTAAGGAATTTCTGACGAACCGTTTCTTTTCTTTGATTTTGACTCTATTTTGATTGCGCTATCTTCAAAGGAAAAATGATTTAAAACAATATTTTCCTCGGAGAATTTTTTCATTTTGATAATTGGATTTATAAAATATCCAAAAAGCGTAAAAGAAATTGTAATACATACAAAAACGAAAATAATTATTGAAAATGGTAAAATATTATTTCCAATGCTACATAGCATAAAAATTAATGCAAATAGAAAAAATGCACCATAAATAGCCCATTTCCAAGGCTTGTCAACGACAGAGAAGCGCATAAGACCAATAAGTGCTTTTTTGTCGTATTCAACATTTGCTGTTATCATATCGCCTCTCCTTTGAAAATTTATTTGTTGCCAAAGGCCTCTTTATATGCCTTTTTACAACGCCTAATAGCTTCGATTGCCTTATCGTGACCACAAATATTATCAACATAGGTCGTTTTGTTTTCGAGATACTTGTAAACCTCGAAAAAGTGCTTTATTTCGTGGAATTGATGCTGTGGTAGATCTGCAATATCCCTGTAAGTGTTAAGAAAAGGATCGTTTAAAGGAATTGCAACAATTTTTTCGTCCACCTCGTTTTCGTCTATCATATTAATCATGCCAATAGGATAGCACTCAACGGTTGACATAGGCTCAAGTCCCTCTTGACAAAGCACAAGAACATCGAGTGGGTCGCCATCCTCAGACAGTGTGCGAGGAATAAAGCCATAATTTGCAGGATAGTGAGTAGAGGTATATAAAATTCTGTCTAGCCTCAAAAGACCACTTTCCTTATCTAGTTCATATTTGTTTTTGCTTCCCTTAGTTATTTCAATAACTGATATAAAATTTTCTTCTGTAATTCTTTCATCTTTAAAATCATGCCATGGATTCATAAAAACACCTCGTTTAAAATCTTGACGCTTATATTATATACCTTTATTTTGCTCGTGTCAAGAAAAATAAATGCAACAATGATATTTTTAGCAATAAAAAGAAAAATCCTTACAAAAAGTAAGGATTTATAATAGCTCCTTTCTTAGAGCCTCAATTATTTTCTTTTCCTCTCGAGAAACCTTTACCTGAGTTAGCCCAAGTAGCTCGGCGGTTCGTTGCTGAGAATATTCATTTAAATATCTCATCGTTACAATCTGGCGCCAAAGAGGAGGTAGATTTTTAATAGCTTGAGCTAAGGCTATATGATCTATCCTTTCGTCAATTTCGTTTCTGTCATTACTCAATGTACATTCAAGCGTAAAGCCATCGTCATCACTGGAAAGAGAACAGGAAAGCGAGTTTACAGGCGAAGAGGCATCAAGCGCAATTGTCGCATCAGCAACGCTTAACCCACAAATTTTTGCAAGCTCCTCAATTGTTGGCTCTGTGCCATATTCAGCAAGATAAATTTCGCGCTCTCTCATTAGCTGAGCGCCCTGTTGCTTATAAATTCTGCTAACCTTGATAAGCCCATCATCTCTTATAAATCGCCGAATTTCGCCTATTATAAGAGGTACGGCATAGGTGGAAAACACCGTTCCTCTTGTGTTGTCAAAGCTACGAATAGCCTTGAGCATGCCAATACAGCCGATTTGAACAAGATCCTCATATTCAACGCCACGATCTCGAAAACGCAATGCAATAGAGCGTACAAGCCCCATGTTAGCTTCCATTAGCTCGCTTGTTGCGTCCTCGTCGCCATTTATTGATCTTTCTAAAAGCTCTTGATTTTTTGTAAAATTCATAATTATTTTAATTGCTTGGTCATTACGATGCGAACACCCTTGCCGATTTTTGAGCATACGCTTAGCTTGTCCATAAAGGTTTGCATTACTGCAAATCCCATACCGCTACGCTCACCTGTTGTATCAGTTGTAAAAAGTGGAGTCATCGCTTCTGCAACATTTTCAATTCCGCATCCCTTGTCCGTAATTTCTATTATCACCGTCCTGTCAGAGTAGTATTTGACTCCTATGTAAATTACCCCTTGAGAATATTTATAGCCATGCACAATAGAGTTAGTCACAGCCTCTGATACAGCACATTTTATATCGGAAATCTCCTCAAGCGTAGGATTTAGCTGAGCCACAAACGAGGCAACAGCGCAACGCGCTAACCCCTCGTTTACCGATAGCGAGGGAAGATATAATTTCATATAATTTTCAGCACGCTTCATTATCACCATCTCCTTCAATTTCCATTATTCTTTCAATTCCTGCTAGCTCCAAAATTTTTCGTATTCTTCTTGTTGGCTTGTAAAGCACTAGCTTAGCGCCTATATCACACGCAATAGTGTATCTGCCTAAAATAAGCCCTAGCCCCGACGAGTCCATAAAATCAACACAGCTTAAATCCAAAATTATAATAAGTGGCTTTTTATCAATGATTGATAAGTCAATTATCTCTCTTGTTCTTTTGGCAGAGTGATGATCAATGTCCCCCTTGATTTTTATTCTTAGAATACTATCGTCAAAGCTTACCTCAACATTTTTTGCAAGCATTATTTTCACCGTCCTTTTCTTATATTCTAGTATCTTGTCCTTGAAAAATTTGTCGTAAGCTGAAATGAAAAAAGCTTTTTTGTACTACAAAATTTGATAAATATTGACATTGACTTTAAGATATGATAATATTAATGTGTATAAAAAACACACTGAAGGTATAAAAATGATTCCCCTTTTGCAAATTAATAAAACTGAAATAGATATAGGACTTAAAAAGGAATATAGATTTTTTCAAATTAGTGATTGTCATATCGCTTACATAGATGAAAAAAGCTCTCAGCTTGACATTGACGATAATGCTAGATTTCATAGACAATGGGATAAGCTGAAGGTCGATTTTGCTACCCAATTTGGCGAATATTATGACGAAAGCCATAATATAGAGGCACATTTGATTTTTGAAGCTCTTACAAGGTATGCTCTTGAATTTAACGCAGATGCGCTAATTATGTCGGGCGATATAATGGATAGAGTAACCGATAGCAATATAAGATATCTAAGAGCATTTATCCAAGATTTTCCCAAAAGGGTAATATATTGCCCTGGAAATCACGCAAGCCATGACGAATATGGCAACCATCGCAATATGTATGATCGCTTCAAGGGACTTATCGAAAATCCCGAATTTGATATTTTCGACTTTGGCGAGATCGAGGTTGTAACTCTCGATAATGGCGCAAAGCAGATAACCGATAATCAGCTAAAGCTACTCGAGGAAGAAATACAAAAAGGAAGGAAAATCTTGCTTGTTATTCATGCTCCCTTAAATTTAGGTGAGTTTGGCGAGAAAATGAGAAAAAAGCTGAGCGGATATTTCCTTTTAGGAGCGCAAGGCGACTCCGAAAACGCATTCAAGCTTCTTGATTTGATAAAAAATAACGATAAAAGCTTCGTCGCGGTTTTGGCAGGTCATATTCACACATCAGTTGAATATCCTATAACAGAAAATTTAGTTCAATATACCACATCTAGTGGCCTTATCGGCTACGGACGAGAAATAATTATAAAGTGAGGAAAAACTATGTATATCATTCCAGAAATTAAATCCTTTAAGGAAGGACAAAAAAGAGAAATATCCGGATGTAAATTCGTTTTTGACGAGGGCATCGACGAAAGAATTGTAAAGCTCTGCGAAAAGCTTCCCACAGGCGACACCGAGGTTTCCTTTGATATTGGAAACGGAGAAGGCGAGGGCTATAAAATCCTATTTGGCGATAGCATTAAAATCGTAGCTCCATCAGCTAAGGGCGCTTTCTATGGCGTTCAAACTCTTCGTCAAATTGTTAAAAATGGTTACTACGATGTTGAAGAAATAGAAGATGCCCCTGATTTTGAGGCAAGAGGCTTCTATTATGATATTACAAGAGGAAGAGTTCAAACTCTTGACACCTTAAAAAAGCTAGTTGATGATATGGCATACTACAAGCTCAATATGCTTCAGCTTTATGTAGAGCACACATTTCCATTCAAGGAATATGAGGGAATTTATCAAAAGTTCGATTATATGACTCCCGAGGAAACAATGGAGCTTGACAAATATTGCCAAGAGAATTTTGTAGAGCTCGTTCCATCGCTTTCCTGCTTTGGACACCTGTATGAGCTACTTCAAAGCGAAAAATATAAGCAATATTGTGAGCTTGAAAATTACGAGCCGCAGGCAATCTATTGGGCAGAGAGAATGGCACATCATACAATAGATGTTTCAAATCCTCAAAGCATCGAGATAATCAAAAGCCTAATCGATCAATATTCACCATTATTTACAAGCAATAAATTCAATATTTGCTGTGATGAAACCTTTGATTTAGGAAATGGTAAGAACGCGGGCAAGGATAAGGGACGCCTCTATGTTGATTTTGTAAAGCAAGTAATTGCCCATGTAAAATCAAAGGGCAAAATCGCTATGATGTGGGGCGATGTTATCAATCAGCATCCCGAGCTAATAGACGAATTCGACGACGATGTTATTTTTATGAGCTGGGGATATAGTCCAAACGAAAAGCCCGACATGGTGTATAAATTCAGAGACGCGAAGAGAACACAATATGTTTGCCCGGGTGTAAGTAACTGGACCAGCCTTATAGAAATGCCTCATTCCTCTGTGCCTAATATCACAAAAATGACACAGTATGGCTACGAATCCGGTGCTGTCGGTGTTCTTAATACCTGTTGGGGAGATTATGGACAAATTTCGCCAATCCAAGCGTGTATGTATGGTATGATTTATGGTGCGCATAGAAGCTGGAGAGCGACAAGTGAATGTCCATATTTCGATAAAGCAATAGATTTGCTCCATTATGGCTACGAGGGTGGAGCAGATATCGTCAAAAGAATTGCAAAGGCTCATAGATGCTGTTATTGGTATAGCCTACTAGTTAAATATTCAAACGAAAAGTTCGCCAATGACCGTATGAAACTATGGCATGAGCCGTCGCCCGACGAATATAACGAGGCGTTTGCAGAAATCGAAGAGCTAATACCATACCTTATGGGAACAACATGGGAAAACGAGAGCGCAAGAAGAGCACTATTGGTAGTTGCCGAGGGCGTTGAAATTATGATTGCAATGCTTATGTCCCGTACAACAGGCGAGAAAATCGGCGTAAATCTAACCGATGCAGAAGAGTGGCTTAAAAAGTATAAGGAACTATATCTTGAAGAAAGTAAAATGGGCGAGCTTAAGGAATTTATCGTTGTATTCTATGAGTTAGCGCAAAAATACCTAAAATAATATGGAAGAATTAGATTTAAAATATAAAAATGTAAAGGAAATTTTGATAAGCATAGTTGTAGGCTTTTCAATAGGATTGTCAGTTATCGTGCCGGGAATTAGTGGCTCGTCAATTGCTATCATTTTAAAGGCATATGATAAGCTAATGTATTCCTTTTCCAATATATTTAAGCGATTTAAGGCGTGCGTGCTGTTTTTGCTACCAATTTTGGCAGGAATTGTCGTAGGCTTTGGCTTAGGACTCGTTTTAGTAAAGCTTTTGTTAGAGGCGTTTCCATTTATAACAATTTGCTTCTTTGTAGGACTTATGATAGGAACATATCCTATTTTGTTTGGTGAAATAAAGGGCGAGAGCCTAAACGCGAAAAAGACAGGACTTTTTAGTCTGGGAGTTCTAATTCCATTAATTTTTACTGCAATTTCATTTTTTGCAGTGACCGATAATAGCCTCGATACAATAGGACTAGGACATTATGTACTGTTTTTGATTATAGGAATTTTAATTTCTCTAACGCAACTGATCCCGGGACTTAGTGCAACCGTGCTTCTTATGATTTTTGGATATTATACCGCTCTAATGGACGGAATAGGTAGGGAGCTACTCTCTAATTTCCGTTTGATTTTAGTGTATGTTGTGCTTTTAGTAGGCTTTGCAATTGGTACAATTATTTTTTCTAAGATTATAAATAAGCTTTTAAATACAGTTAGAAAATCATTTTTCTTTGTAATTTGTGGCTTGTCCGTCGGATCTGTGCTTGCGGTATTCTTGGGCAACGATTGTATGGCAATTTATAGCTCTTGGACATCATCTGCAATGCTCACCGACATTCTTTTGGGAACAGCATTGCTCCTTGTCGGCTTCGCCTTATCCTTTGCATTGTATCTTGTCAGCAAGAAAAAAGATAAGAGTCAAAATTAACCAAAATCCCTCGTTTTCATAAGCGAGGGATTTTTTGTGAATAAAAATAAAAATATTTTCAAAAAACTATTGCAATATAGAAAAGTATGTGTTATACTGTGTTCGTTAAAAATAATTTCATCAAGAGTAGTGGAGGGACTGGCCCTTTGAAGCTACGGCAACCTATCAGTGTGACAAGGTGCCAATTCCGTGAGATGAGAAACGCTTGTTCCACGGAAGCCCCCGTGGACTTTTGATTTTTTAGGAGGAAAATATGAGAAGATTTTTTACATCTGAGTCAGTAACAGAGGGACATCCCGACAAAATTTGTGACCAAATTTCTGATGCAATACTTGACGCAATGCTCGCACAAGACCCCATGTCAAGAGTAGCGTGCGAAACCTGTTGCACAACAGGTTTTGTTATGGTAATGGGTGAAATCACAACAAAAGCAAATGTAGATATTCAAGACATAGTTCGTAAAACTATAAGAGAAATCGGCTATAATAGAGCAAAATTTGGCTTTGATAGCGACACCTGTGCAGTTCTCAGTTCAATTCACGAGCAATCCCCCGATATCGCCCTCGGTGTTGATAACTCGGCTGAGTCCAAAAATGGCGAAAATGAGGCAGAGAACGGAGCAGGCGACCAAGGACTTATGTTCGGCTATGCTTGTAACGAAACACCGGAGCTTATGCCGTTGCCGATTTCCCTTGCGCATAGCCTTGCAAAACAGCTCACAAAGGTCAGAAAGGACGGAGTGCTATCTTACCTAAGACCCGACGGAAAAACCCAAGTAACAGTCGAATATGACGATGATAAGCCTGTAAGAATTGACGCAATCGTCGTTTCCTCACAGCACAGCCCCGATGTTGAGCTCGAAACAATAAGAAAAGATATTATAGAGCAAGTAATTTTGCCAATCATTCCAAACGATATGATTGACGATAAGACCAAGATCTTTGTAAATCCAACAGGAAGATTTGTTATAGGTGGTCCTAATGGCGACGCAGGCCTTACCGGTAGAAAAATAATCGTTGATACATATGGCGGTTATTCTCGCCATGGTGGTGGAGCTTTCTCAGGTAAGGATCCAACCAAGGTTGACAGAAGTGCATCCTATGCCGCAAGATATGTCGCAAAAAATATCGTAGCATCAGGCGTCGCAAGCAAGTGCGAGGTTCAAATCGCATACGCAATCGGCGTTGCAAAGCCGGTTTCTGTTCTTGTTGACACCTTTGGCACAGCTAAGGTTGACGAGGAGCTAATCATAAAATTTGTAAACGAAAACATAGACTTAAGACCAAGCGCAATTATCGAAAGATTTGGACTCCGTCGTCCAATCTATCGTCAGCTTGCAGCCTATGGTCATATCGGTAGAGAGGATCTCGACATTCCATGGGAGAAAACCGACCTTGCCGAAAAGATTAGGGCTGAGCTTCTATAAAATTCAAAAGACCGCAAATTTGCGGTCTTTTTACTTGATTTATATTTACTATTATGTTAAAATAATAATATCAGTGTATGAAAGGAGGGTACTATGTCGTTTGACGAAACAGAAGGAATAATTCATATTCGCGGAAAGGTCGAAAATGTTTTGTTCCAAAATGACGAAAATGGCTATTGTGTCTGCGATGTAGAGGACGAGGGCGGAGAGCTCTTTACCGTTACAGGCAGCATACCATATATCTCCGTTGGCGAGCATTTGGAGCTCTTTGGAAGATGGACTCACCATAAGGTTTATGGCAGACAATTTTCTGTTGAGCGCTTTGAAAAAATCCTTCCTACTGCCAAAAATGATATTTTGCGATACCTCTCATCAGGCGCAATAAAGGGAATAGGACCAAAAATCGCCCAAAAGATCGTTGAAAAATTCGGCGAGGACTCCTTTGACATAATTTCAAATCATCCCGAATGGTTAGCCGAAATAAAAGGAATTTCTCTTACAAAGGCAAGGGAAATGAGCATTGATTTTAAGGAAAAGGCGGGCGTGCGAGAGATCCTTATGTATTGTAAGGAAAAATTTTCTCCTACAACTGCACTTAGAATATATAAGGTGTGGGGCACAAACGGAATAGGCATTATAAAGGAAAACCCCTATCTTTTGTGCGAGAGCATTCATGGAATTGGCTTTAAGCTAGCCGATGAAATGGCGATGGAGAACGGTCTTGACAAGGAGGGAGGCGCTCGAATTAAGGGCGCGATCACCTATGTTTTACGCATCTTTGCGTCAAGAGATGGCCACACATACATTTCAAGAGAGCTTCTTTTGGACTCAACTGCCAAGCTAATAGAGGTAAGCGAGGAGAAAATTTCGCCCTATATTGACGAGCTTGCAATTGAGGATAAAATAAAAATCGTAGCCTTCCATGGCGAAACTCATATTTACTTAAAGGAAAACTATGTAGCCGAGGAATATATTGCTAAAAAGCTACTACTGTTAAAAAAGACTGTTTTATCTATTGATTATAGAAATGTTACAGCCTTTATAGAGCAAGCCGAGCGCCAAAACGGAATTCAATACGCAAAAATGCAAAAAAGAGCGATTGAAGAAGCGCTAATGAACGGAGTTACGATAATTACAGGTGGTCCCGGAACAGGAAAAACCACCATTGTAAAGGCTTTGATTCAAATCTTTAAGCAAATGGGATTAAGGTGTGGACTTTGTGCCCCAACAGGCAGAGCTTCTCAAAGAATGAGTGAGGCTACCTCTCACGAGGCATTAACCGTTCACAAGCTCCTAGAGGCAGGTCCGGGCACCGAATACGATATAGGAACAGTTTTTGAAAAAAACGAAAAAAATCTGCTAAATAAGGATGTTATCATAGTTGACGAAGGCTCTATGCTGGATATTCACCTAGCCGATGCTCTTTTAAGAGCTATGAAGCCTGGCGCTAGACTTATTTTAATAGGCGACATTCATCAGCTTCCATCTGTTGGTGAGGGCGAGGTTTTAAATGATATTATATTTAGCGAATGCTTTCCTGTGGTTGAGCTGAATGAAATTTTCAGGCAAGCCGAGGAAAGTGGAATTGTCATGAACGCCTATGAAATAAATAACGGAAGAATCCCCGATTTAACCAAGAAATATAATGACTTTTTCTTCATTTCTATAAATCGAGAGGAGCAAATTCCCGAGTATATTGCAGATCTGTGCGTAAATCGACTCCCGAAAAAGTATGGAGTAGATCCGTTTAGAGATATTCAAGTAATAACCCCAACAAAAAAAGGTCCAAACGGAACTCGAAATCTCAATGCGATTTTGCAAGAGCACTTAAATTACAAATCTCCATCTAAAAACGAAAGAGAAATTTCTGCGTTGAGGATTTTTAGAGATGGCGACAAGGTAATGCAGACTAAAAATAATTATGCTCACGAATGGCAAAGAGGCGTCGAGGAGGGCAAGGGAATTTTTAATGGCGATGTCGGAATTATAAAGGATATAAACGAGGTAGATCGCTACGCCATAATCGACTTTGACGGAAAGGTTGTAAAATACGATTTTACAAGCCTTGAGGAAATAGAGCACGCATATGCAATCACCGTTCACAAAAGTCAAGGAAGCGAATATCCCATTGTTATAATTCCAATGACAAAAAGCGCACCAATGCTTTTAACAAGAAATCTAATTTATACAGCCATTACCAGAGCTGAAAAAATGGTTATTTTGATAGGCGACAAGGATGTTTTTTGCCGAATGGTTGAAAACGATAGGCAAATCATTAGAAATACCGGCTTGTGCCTTTTCTTGAGGTCTATGGGCTATGAAGATTAGAGAAATACTAAAAAGAGCCTTCATGCCAAGACAGTGCATTCTTTGTAAGGAAGTTATAGATTATGATCAAGAAATGCCGTTTTGTGAGTCTTGTATGGTAGAGTGGCTTGCAAATCTAGACTTAATGTGTGGCACCTGTGGCTTTGATGCTGAAAATTGCATTTGTCTTCCGGAGGGCGTAAGGGAAATTAACCATTCAATTGCTTCATTTGGAGTTTTCTATACTCCTAAAGCGATGACTCCTGTGAATAGAATAGTTTACAGGTTAAAAAGAGATTATAAGCTTGAGGTCATTCGCTTTTGTGCAAATATAATTTATCAAAGAGCATTGAAATTATGTGAAAAATATAAAATTGATTATTCGGATTTTTGCGTAACCTTTCCACCAAGAAAATACGATTCCGTTAAAAAATATGGCTATGATCACGCCGAGCTTTTGGCTAAGGAATTTGCTAAGCTGATGGGATTAGAGCTTATAAAAGTATTTGAAAATGTAGGAGAAACAGAGCAAAAATCACTCACAAAGAAGCAAAGACTTGCTAATGCCGCAAGCTCCTTTGAGCTTCTTGATGGATTACAGTTAAAGGGAAAAAGCCTTTTCTTAATCGATGATGTTATGACAACCGGTGCAACGCTTCATGTTTGCGCCAGAATGCTAAGGCATAAGGGTGCGAAAACCATTATACCAATCACATTTGCAAAAGATATGTAATTTTGGAGGATATAAAAATGTTAAAAGGAATACCAAGTATTATTTCACCGGAGCTTTTAAAGGTTCTATGCGAGATGGGACATAGCGATAGAATAGTTATCGCTGACGGAAACTTCCCGGCTGAATCAATGGGCAAAAACGCAATAGTTATAAGATGTGACGGACACGGAGTGCCTGAAATCTTAGACGCTATTTTACAGCTTTTTCCCCTCGATACCTATGTTGAAAAGCCTGTTCTTTTGATGGAGGTTATGAAGGGCGATAATGCTAAAACGCCTATTTGGGACGAGTATAAGTCAATAATAAAGAAATATGACCAAAGAGGCGCTGATGTTGTAGGAACAATCGAAAGATTTAGATTCTACGAGGAAGCTAAAAACGCATATGCAATTATTGCTACAAGCGAAAAGGCTATATACGCAAATGTAATGCTTCAAAAGGGAGTAATTTAACAAAATTTTCAAAAAATATTGACATTTTACATTCTCGTTATTATAATAAAAGGCGAGGGAGTAGCCGGCGCAGTTCTATTGCGTTTACATTGCCGTCAGTACGATTTTATAAATCCGGTTTTGTAAGTAAGTGGCGAGACTTATTCAGCACGCATATCATGCGTGCTGAATAGTCTTGCCATTTTTTGAGCCAAAAACAATGGCAGGACAAAAAATACAAAAAAGGAGATTGAAAAATGTTGGAAATCGTATTATCACTTTTAGCGCTTGCAGCTGGCTTTTTCATGCTTGCAAAGGGCGCTGACTGGTTTGTTGATGGATCTGTTGGAATTGCTACAAAGCTTAAAATTCCTCAGCTTGTTATCGGCTTGACCATTGTCGCAATGGGCACAAGTGCTCCGGAGGCGGCAGTAAGCATTAGTGCTGCATTACAGGAAAATGGAGCAATTACCGTTGGTAATGTTGTAGGAAGTAACATTTTAAATATATTAATTATACTTGGAATTTCGTCCGTCATTACCTCGCTTGCTGTTTCTAAGGCAACTATGAGGGTTGATATTCCTGTTATGTCTGTCGCAACTATTTTGCTTTTGATTGTTGGATTGAATGGAACAATCGTTTGGTGGGAAGGATTGATAATACTAGTTGTATTTGTGTCTTACCTCGCATATTTGTTTGTCGATGCTAAGAAAAACGGAATGGGCGTTTCCGAGCCTACGCAAGGGAGCGGAGCAGACCATTCGCAAGGCGATGCGATAGCAGAGCTCCCTCAGGAAAAGCCTTACTTCTTGCTAAAATCGATTTTGTTCGCTCTTGTTGGACTAGCTCTTATTATTTTAGGAAGCGAATTTTCGGTTGAAGCGGCTACAAGAATAGCTAGAATTGCAGGCCTTAGCAATAAATTTATCGGTCTTACAATTGTGGCTCTTGGAACTTCCTTGCCGGAGCTATTTACATCTGTTTCGGCAGCATTGAAGAAAAACGCCGATATTGCAATTGGAAATATTGTAGGTAGTAACATCTTTAATATTCTATTTATTGTTGGTCTTTCTTCTATTATTACTCCGATTGAATTTGCATCTAGCTTTATTGTGGATACAATAATTGCTTTACTTGCAGGCATTATGCTATTCCTTTGTGCATTAAAGGGAAGACAGCTTCGTAGATGGGGAGGAATAGTTATGCTCCTTTCTTATGTTGCTTATTTCATATATATATTCTTTTTCGCGAATTAAAACAAAGGAGATAAATTAATGACAATACTTTTAGGTATTTTATCCCTTCTTACCGGTGTCGGTGTTTTTATAGCCGGTATGAATATGATGGGTGATGGTCTTGAAAAAAGTGCTGGTGGCGGACTTAAACGCCTACTTGCTAAAATTAGTAACAATCGTTTTGCCGGAGTTGGCATTGGAGCTGGAGTAACGGGAATTATTCAAAGCTCATCGGCTACTAGTGTTATGGTAATCGGTCTTGTTAATGCCGGTGTTATGACACTTTTCCAAGCTACCTCTATCATTATGGGTGCAAACATAGGAACAACCGTTACAGGACTTATTGTTGCGCTCTCTGGCTCAAATGGTGGTGGAGAAACAATTGGATTTTCTGAAATAGCAATGCTTTTTGCCTTTATTGGAGTTATGATGACATTTTTCAAAAATGAAAAGGTAAAGAGAATAGGTGGTATTCTTGGTGGACTTGGTCTTATTTTTGTAGGTCTTGATATAATGGGTGGCGCTCTTAAGGGCAATGAACAGCTTAATGATGCCTTCAAAAATCTTTTTGCACACATTGACTTCCCACTATTGCTAATAATTGTAGGTGCATTATTTACTGCTCTCATTCAATCCTCGTCTGCTGCAACCGGTATTGTTATTACTATGGCAGGTGTTGGTACAATAAGCGTTCAAACTGCATTGTTTATCGTTCTTGGCTCAAATATAGGTACTTGTGTAACTGCGCTTATCGCTTGTATTGGTGCAAGCACCAACTCAAAAAGAACCGCGTTTATCCACTTTACCTTTAATGTTATAGGTACAATCTTGTTCACTTCGTTCTTGTGGCCTACAAAGGATTGGTTCTCGGGCGTTCTTGCAACTTTGTTTGGAGCAGAAAATTATAGACTTCAAATTGCTATGTTCCATGTTATTTTCAATGTTACCACAACTCTTGCGTTGATTGGATTTGCAAAATTACTTGTAAAGCTAGCAACCTTTGTTATAAGAGAAAAGAAGGAAGAAATAGAGGAATATCAGCTTAAATTTGTTGACGAAAGACTTCTTAAAACCCCTGCAATTGCTGTTATGCAGGTTAAAAGAGAGGTTGAATATATGGCATCCTTGGCAAAGGCGAATCTTGAAAGAGCTTTTGAAGAAATGCAAAATAAGGACGGCAAAAACAAGGAAGAGCTATATAAAATCGAGGGCATAATTAACTTTACTAATAATGCTATAACAAAATACCTAATTCAACTCTCTCCGCTTTTGGATTCAGGAGATGAGCAAATTATAGGCTCATATTTCCATGTTCTTAATGACCTTGAAAGAATTGGTGACCACGCCGAAAACTTCTTTGAAATCGGTTCTCAAATGGGAGAAGAAAATCTTGCGTTCTCTGAAATGGCATTCAACGAAATTATGGATATGTATCATAAGGTTGATAGAATGTTTGAAATAGCAATAGACGCCTTTGATAATGTTTCATCTGAGCATTTAAGAGATCTTACAGATCTAGAAAATGAGGTTGACGCTCTTAAGAAAAAGCTTTCATCTCAGCACTTTACTCGTCTTGCAACAGGCGATTGTAAGGTGGAGCAGAGCGCTTATTTCTTCTCAACTGTTGCCGGTCTTGAAAGAGTTGCTGACCACTTAATCAATATAGGATATAGCATTTTAACTCCAACCGGAGATCAAAAGTTTGCTAAATAAAATAAATAAAAAAATCTCGAGCTTCTCGAGATTTTTTGTTTCGTAAATTTATCAATTTTCAAATTATAGAATTTATAAATTTAAAAATTTTAATAATTCTAAAAATATGCATAATAAAAGGACTTGACAAAAAATCAAGCCCTTTTTATTTTATATTTAATTTGCTTATTTTGCCAAAACAATAGCCTCGGTATCTCTTGCAATCATAAGCTCCTCGTTAGTTGGAAGAACATATACCTTAACCTTGGATTTTGGTGTTGAAAGCTCAACGATGTTAGGCTGTCTTAGAGTCTTTGCGTTAAGCTCGAAATCAATGTCAATTCCGTAGAATTCCATATCACGACAAACTCTTTCACGAAGCTCAGGATTGTTTTCGCCCATACCAGCAGTAAACACGATAGCGTCAAGTCCGTTCATGATAGCGGAGTAAGAGCCTATGTACTTTTTAACCTGGAATGCGAGAATGTCTGCTGCAAGCTGAGCATGCTTTGTAACGATTGCCTTTTCCTCGTCAGTTGTAGGACAAGTGTCAAGATCCTCGTTAAATTCACCTCTAATAGCGCCCTCGATATCACGGCTATCAGATGAATAAGCACTAACGCCAAGGAAGCCACATTTTTTATTCATGAAGTTTGTGATTTCATCAACGCTTATGTTATATTTCTTCATTATGTATGGAACGATTGCGGGGTCGATTGCGCCACATCTAGTTCCCATTTCAACACCATCAAGAGGAGTAAAGCCCATAGAGGTGTCAACAACTCTACCATCTCTTACAGCAGAGATAGAAGAACCATTACCAATATGACATGTGACAATCTTTGAATCAGGCTTGTTGCCGAGAATCTTAATCATCTCGTTTGCAACAAAGCGGTGAGATGTACCGTGAGCGCCATATCTTCTAATGTTATCCTCTTCAACCATCTTAATAGGAAGAGCATATGTATAAGCCTTAGGCTCCATTGTTTGATGGAATGCAGTATCGAATACAACTACCTGTGGAGTGTTTGGCATTACCTTTTGACAGCCCTTGATTCCCATAATGTGAGCAGGGTTGTGAAGAGGAGCGAACTCAACACACTTTTCAATAATTTTCAAAACCTCATCTGTTACAAGACAGCTCTCGGAAACATATGGGCCACCATGAACAACTCTGTGTCCTACTGCCTCTATTTCGTCCATGCTTGAAATGCAACCATATTCTGGATCTGTTAGCATACCAACTACGATTTCGGTTGCAACAGAGTGGTCATCCATCGGGATTTCCTTTTTAATTTTTGTGCCGTCAGCCTTCTTATGCTCAATCAAGCTACCAGCCATACCAATTCTTTCGCAAATACCCTTTCCTAAAACCTCTTCGGTTGTGGTATCCATCAATTGATATTTAAGAGATGAGCTACCAGCGTTTACTACAAGTACCTTCATTTTTTATTCCTCCTGAAAAAAGTTTCTTGACAAAAATAAAATTATCGTATATATTATATATCATAGGAGTAATAAATTCAAGGCTTATATTCAAATTTTGGAAAAATAAATTGTTTTTTGAGAAAGGAATTTAAAAATGAACGAAATTATCGCTATAATATGCGAATATAATCCGTTTCATAATGGACATAAGCATCAAATAGATAAAATAAAGGAAAAATTCCCCAATTCCACCATAATAGCAATTATGTCCGGAAATGTAGTTCAAAGAGGCGAATTTTCCATGCTAGATAAATATACACGGGCAAAGGTAGCTGTAATTAATGGCGTTAATGCGGTATTTGAGCTTCCTTATCCATTTTCCTCGTCTAATGCAGAAATTTTTGCCTTAGCTGGAGCTGCTATTGCGGACAAGCTAGGGGCAACACATTTGTGCTTTGGCTCGGAAAGTGATAATTTAGAATATCTTTATGATATCGCAAATACAATAGATTCTCAAGCATTTGAGGATAAGATGCAAGCACTAATCCGGGACAAAAGAATTAGCTATATTTCTGCCAAGGAGCAAGCACTTAAAAAGCTAGGTAAGCAATTACCAACAAATCCTAACGATATGCTGGCGGTAGAGTATTTGCGTGCAATAAGAAGGCTCAATTCCAAAATGCTTCCAATATCCATTAAAAGAGAGGGTGCTCAATATAATTCTGTTGAAGAGTGCGAAATTATGTCGGCGACAGCAATTAGAAAGGCATTTTATGAAAGAAAAGAGCTTTTATCAATGCCGGAAAATGCCATTGAAATTTTAAAAGAGGAGCTCTCGAATGGACGATATCTAAATAAACAAGAATTAGACCAATTTTTATTTAGATATGCGCTAATAGCGAATCCGGAACTTTACGAGGGCGTCTTTGATGCGCCATGGGAGAGCGGTTATTTTATTTTTAAGATTGCAAAAAAGGCGTCAAGCGCTAGCGAGTTTTTTGACAATCTTTGCTCTAAAACCTACACACACGCAAGGCTTAGAAGAACGCTTATGTATCTTGTAACGGGCGTTATTGGTGTTTCAACCGATAACATTTTTACATCTCTTTTGGCATCTGATGATATAGGACGAGATTTTATAAAGAAAATCAGAAAAGGCTTGAAAATCGTAATCTTAACAAAGCAAGCAGATGCTAAAAAGCTATCAAGTGACGAGCTTCAAATGCTAAAATATTCTCAAATTGCTGATGAACTATTTATGTCGTTTCTTAAAACACCAATTAGCGCTGATAACGCTTATAAAAGATCACCCGTAATAATATAACAAAATCTCCGCCAAAAGCGGAGATTTTGCTTTGTTATTCGATTTCTTCTGTCTCGGTAGAATGCTCTCTAAAGAGTAGAGAAATGCACCAAAGGGCGCAAAGTGCTATAACTACATAAATTATTCTAGATACAACAGCGTCAGCGCCACCAAACAACCAAGCTACAACATCGAATTGGAACAATCCCACGCTACCCCAGTTTAAACCACCGATAATGAGCAGAAAAAGTGCGATTCTGTCCATAATCATCATAATAGAAATCCTCCAATTTGAACTTTCGTTCAATGATATTTTTTCACATTCGTCTTTTATTATTCATAAAGTGATAGAGGAAATTTTTCCTGACAAGCAATTTTTTTAAAAAATCAAATATAGATTAATGTGAGGTGATTTTATGGGATTTTTTACAATGATTTTACATCTAACCTATATGATATTGGGGGTTGAGCCAATTCAAAAGTTTCCGCCCGCCTTATCGTCTGATGAGGAAAGAGCGTGCTTTGAAAAAGCAAGGGGTGGTGATGAAGAGGCGCGTGCTAAGCTAATAGAGCATAATCTAAGGCTAGTAGCACATGTTGTAAGAAAATATTATACATCGTCAAAAACGCCAGACGATTTAATTTCTGTGGGAACAATAGGGCTAATAAAAGCAATAGACTCCTTCAACCACTTGAATGGAGCTAGATTTGCAACCTATGCGGCTAAATGTATTCAAAACGAAATATTAATGCTTTTTCGCAGTCAAAAAAAGCTAGGCTGTGAGGTTTCGTTAAACGATGTAATAGATATTGATAAGGACGGAAATCCATTAACCTATATTGATATTATAAGCACCGAGGATACAATCGCTGAGGATTTAGATAAAAAAATGAAAATAAATAAAGCCCTAGATTACATAAAATATTATCTTGATGACAGAGAAAAGCAAATAATTATTATGAGGTATGGCCTAGGAAATACAAAGGTATATACGCAAAGAGAGGTAGCACAGATTTTAGGTATTTCACGCTCATATGTGTCTAGAATTGAAAAATCTGCGCTTGAAAAAATAAATAAATATTTAACGCCCGAAGGTTGACTTTTTCACACACATATTATATAATATATAATTGAATAAGAATGTGGTGAGGTAAAAATGGTAAGAATTGAAAATGTAATTCCCGACACATATGCTTATGAGTGTGGAATTAAGGTTGGCGATATGCTAGTTAGCATAAATGGCCGTGAAATATGTGATGTTATAGATTATAGATTTTTTCTTGCAAATGAAAAGCTTTCGATAAAAATACTAAGAAATGGCACAGAGCTGGAATTTGAAATTTCAAAGGACACCTACGAGGATATAGGACTAGATTTTGAAACGCCATTGATGGATAAAAAGCATAGGTGCGAAAATAAATGCATTTTTTGCTTTATAGATCAGCTACCAAAGGGGTTAAGGGACACTCTATATTTTAAGGATGACGATTCTAGATTGTCATTCCTACACGGAAATTATGTTACCCTTACAAACCTTTCTCAAAGCGATATAGATAGAATAATAGAAATGCACATAAGTCCCATCAATGTGTCAATTCACACAACCAATCATGAGCTTAGATGCAAAATGATGCATAATAAAAAAGCAGGAGAGGTGCTTTCCTATCTTAACGATTTTGCAAATGCAGGCATTGATATCTGTGGACAAATCGTTCTTTGTAGAGGAATTAATGACGGAGAGGAGCTCGAAAAATCACTAAACGATCTTTCGGCTCTATATCCCGCTCTCCAAAGCGTTTGCATTGTTCCATCAGGCTTGACAGCGCACAGAGAAGGGCTATACCCTCTTGTGCCATTTGATAAGGAGTCCTCTTGCGAGGTCATAAAAATGGTAGAGCGTATTAATAAGCTCTATGCTAAAAAGTATGGTGTTAATCTATTTTTCTGCTCAGATGAATTTTATTTAATGGCAGAGAAAAAGCTCCCAAGCTATGACTATTATGAGGAGTTTACTCAGTTAGAAAATGGTGTTGGAATGCTACGCCTTTTTGAGGAGGAGCTTAGTGCCTTTTTGAAAACGCTTTCAAAGGAAGAAAAGCAAATCAAAAGAACCATTTCGATCGCAACAGGCGAATCGGCATATGATTTTATATGCGAAATGGTGAAAAAGATACAGAAAAAATGCAAGGGAATTTCTTGCAATGTTTATAAAATCAAAAACGATTTCTTTGGTCATTCAATTACAGTTGCCGGCTTGATTACGGGAAGGGATCTTGTAAATCAGCTATCGGACAAGCCTCTTGGCGAGGAGCTGCTCATTTCTCGTAGTATGCTTAGAAGTGAGGGCGATTTGTTTCTCTGTGGAATGTCGATTGATGAGCTAAGTGAGAATCTAAATATAAATGTACAAGCTACCGAATGTGACGGAGCAAGCTTTGTTATGTCAGTGCTTGGGATAAAGGAGGAAGAAGATGTCTAAGCCTATAATTGCCATTGTTGGCAGACCAAATGTTGGAAAAAGCACGCTTTTTAATAAGATAATCGGCGAAAGACGCTCAATAGTAGAGGACACCCCCGGTGTTACCAGAGATAGAATTTATGGTGAGAGCGAATGGTGCGGAAGAAAATTTATTTTAATAGATACAGGTGGAATTGAGCCTAAAACAGATAGCATGATTTTGCAAAAAATGAGAGAACAGGCTCAAATTGCAATAGATACGGCTGATGCAATAATTTTTATGTGTGATATTAATGCAGGACTTGTTGCTGACGATCGTGATATTGCTCTTATGCTAAAAAAGAGTGGTAAGCCTGTTGTTATTTGTGTAAATAAGGCAGATAGAGTTGGTCAGGTTGATCCAACCTTCTACGAATTCTACGAGCTTGGCTTCGATATCGATCCCGTTCCCGTATCGTCAATTCACGGAACAGGAAGTGGAGACTTGCTCGATGCAGTTCTCGCTACAATTCCGGTTGTGGAGGAGCAGGAAGAGGACGCTGATCGCATAAATGTTGCGGTTATAGGAAAGCCAAACGCAGGAAAATCTTCGATAATCAATAAAATTTTAGGTACAGATCGTCTTATTGTATCATCAATGGCAGGAACAACAAGAGATGCTATTGATACAGAGTTTGAAAACGAGTATGGAAAATATAATTTTATTGATACCGCGGGCATTAGACGCCAAAGCAAGGTTGAGGATAGAATAGAAAAGTTCAGCGTTTTAAGAGCTCATATGGCTGTTGAAAGGGCTGATGTTTGCCTTATAGTAGTTGATGCAACCGAGGGCGTTACTGAGCAGGATGAAAAAATTGCAGGAATCGCTCATGAAGCAGGCAAGGCAGTAATTATTATAGTAAATAAATGGGATTTGCTTGATAGCGCAGATAAGGATACCGTTAAGTATTCTAAAAAGGTTTATGAGGCGCTCTCATATATGACATATGCTCCTATAATTTATGTTTCAGCACTTACAGGTCAAAGAATTGTCAAAATTTTTGAGATGATTAATTATGTATTTAATCAATCGAAAACTAGAATTTCAACAGGAATGCTAAACGATGTTCTAAACGAGGCTGTAACAAGAGTTCAGCCACCATCAGACAAGGGAAGACGACTCAAAGTTTATTACATGACACAGACTAGCGTAGCTCCGCCTACATTCGTTTTGTTCTGTAATAGCGCAGTCCTTTTCCATTTCTCGTATCAAAGATATATAGAAAATTGCCTAAGAGATACCTTTGGCTTTAAGGGGACACCTATTAAACTCGTTATAAGACAACGAGGAGATGATGAGGAGACAAAAATATGACTTTTGAACAAATGTGGCATTACGGAATGCTTGCGTTTAAAAATGGAATAGTAATGGAACAGGGACAAATGTCATTTGAGCCCGGAATTGTAGTGCTTTGTGTAGGGGTTTGTATGCTAATCGGATACCTGATAGGTAGCTTGAATTTCGGAGTTATCATATCCAGAATTTATGGTCAAGATATAAGAGAAAAGGGAAGCGGAAACGCCGGAGCTACCAATATGATGCGCGTTTATGGAAAAAAGGCATCTATTTTGACGCTTGCTTGTGATGCTCTGAAAACTATCATAGCTGTTCTTCTTGCCAGATTTTTAGTATTTGGATATTTAGGTGCTTATATTGCAGGAATTTCTGTAATTTTGGGTCACGCTTGGCCTGTGTATTTCAAGTTTAAGGGTGGTAAGGGTGTTGCTGCAATTTCAGCATTCTGCCTTGTAACAGAGCCTTGGATTTTCTTAATTGAGCTTGTTATTTTCTTAATAATCCTATTTGGCTTTAAGATGGTTTCACTAGGCTCGGTTATGATTGCTCTTATTTTCCCACTTATGGTGTTTAATTTTAGAGGCGCAGGAATTCACATAATTTTGGCTCTTATTGCGGCAGGACTTGTAGTTTTCCTTCATAGACAAAATATTGTTAGAATTTATAACCATACAGAGCATAAATTTAGCTTTGGTAAGAAAAAACAACCCAAATCTGAGCCTACAAGCGAGGAACTAGCAGAAGCTCCGGCTCAGCTAGAGGAAAATCAAAATGAAGAAGATAAAAAGTGAAAAAATAGATAGTTTAATTCACCTTTTTTTAGAATTATTCGAGAAAAAATGCTTGAAAAAGGCGGTTTTTTCAAGGCCCGACGCAACCGATGAGATAAAAAGCGTTATTACCCCTAAAAAAATTGCAGGAAATGATATATTACAGCTTGAAATTTTTTCAAAGGATAACAAGGCGTATCACATTAATATAAAAAATGATTTTTATAAGGAATGTGAGCAAATATTTTATTCTCACTCTCAAATAAACATTATTTCTACTCTTGGAGATTGTCAGTTTATGCGCTCTAAGGGTGGAAGGGAAACGATAATTGGCGACTCTAAAATTCGTGATAAATTAACTGGAAATAGCATAGATTCACTTGATTATCAAAGCAACAATAAAGAGAAAAAGTATATTTTAAGTGGTGGCGAGGACTTCCTTAAAAAGCTTGGAATAAGCGATGAAAATGGAAGAATTCACGACAAAATGCAAGCGAAATTTAGACAAATCAATAAATTTCTTGAGCATATAAAAAGCATAGAGAAATATCTTCCAAGCGACAATCTCAATATTTATGATTTGTGCTGTGGCAAAAGCTATCTCAGCTTTGCTGTTTATCACTATTTTAAGTATATAAAGGGAATTTCCATAAGCATGAGATGCGTCGATTTAAAGGCAGATGTTATCGAATATTGTGAAGGTGTTGCTAAAAGACTGGGCTTTGACGGAATGGAGTTTACCTGCGCCGATATAAATGCGTATAAAATGGACGCTCCTGTTCACCTTGTTATATCCTTACATGCCTGTGATATCGCAACAGATATCGTTTTAAATAAGGCGAGCGAAAATGGAGCAAGAGTGATTTTATCCACCCCGTGCTGTCACCACGAGCTCAATCATACAATAAATTGCGATAGCCTCGAATTTGTCACAAAGCATTCGATGCTACGCCAAAAGCTCTGCGATGCGTTAACCGACTCGCTCAGGCTTTTAAAGCTCGAGGGCGAGGGCTATGAGGTTTCGGCGTTAGAGCTAATAGACCCCGAGGATACGCCTAAAAACATTATTTTAAAGGCTATTAAGCGGGATAATATAAATTTTGAAAAAATCAAAAAATCAAGAGAAGAATACCTTCTTGTACGCAAATTCTTACTAGGAGAAAAATAAAATGGGACTTGAAATTATTGCTGAAATTTCGCACAAATACGGTGCTGATTCAAGATATGTTTTAGCTGGTGGAGGAAATACCTCATATAAAAATGACGAGCATCTATACATAAAAGGCTCGGGACACGCGCTCGCTACTATTACAAATGACGGATTTGTAAAAATGTCAAGAGAAAAGCTTGCTCAAATTTGGACAAAGGTATATTCTCAAAGCAAGGACGAAAGAGAGGCGCAGGTGCTATCGGATATGATGGCGTCAAGATGTGAGGGGGAAGAAAGCAAAAGACCATCTGTCGAAACTCTTTTGCATAACCTTTTTAAGCAGACCTATGTTTTACATGTTCATCCTACAATGGTTAATGGACTTACCTGTGCAATTAACGGCAAAAAAATCGTATCAGAGCTTTTTGAAAATGCGATTTGGGTGGAGGAAACTGAGCCCGGATATGTTCTTGCATCAAAATGCCGTGAAATGATAAATGATTATGAACTAAAAACAGGCAAAACGGCTGATCTTTTGTTCTTACAAAATCACGGAATTTTCTTTGCAGGTAACTCAAAAGAGGAGATTGATGCGCTTGTAAGCACTGTTATGACAAAAATCGAGGAAATTTCAAAAATAATTCCCGATATGACCGAAATAGAGTGCGCGCCCGAGCTATCAACTGCATTTGAAATGGCAGTAAAGGAGGCGTATCCCGTAAAGGAGATAAGCACTAAATTCACTCTAAATAAAGAGGTTAAAAGACTTTGCTCATCATATGAGGAGTTTTCTGTGCTAATGCAACCAATGTCACCCGACCATATAGTTTATTGCAAGGCAATACCGCTATTTATCGATACTCTTGATTCTCAAAAAATCAAGCAAGAGCTTGATGAATTTGAAAAGAAGCATGGTTATTTGCCAAAAATTATTTTTGCAAAGGACATAGGAATGCTTGCAATCGGTAATTCCGAAAAGGATGCTTGTACAGTTACTGAGGTTTGGCTTGATGCAGTAAAAATCTCTGTATATGCGCAAAGCTTTGGCGGAGTTCGTCATATGGCTCCCGATATGGTTGATTTTATTGTTAACTGGGAGGTTGAGAGCTATCGTAGTAAGGTTGCTCTTAACACAGCAAAATAATGATTTGGATTCCAATCTCAATAATAGCGCTACTGTTTATAATAGTGCTTGTTATAATTTATTTCTTTAATATGGCGTTTGTGCGGGGAAAAATCACCAATATCCTCGAAAGAGCACCCCATAATAGCGAATTTGAAGGCTATTATGACGAAATTCGCAAGGGAATTGCGTGGTTCGACGAGGCAAACAAGGAAAGCGTATATATTACTAGCCACGATGGCTTAAAATTGCACGCGTACCTTATTAGATGCGAAAATGCCGATAAAACGATAATCTTAGTCCATGGCTATCGCTCGATTGCTCAAAACGATTTCTCATGCGCAATGAAATATTATTATTCTCTTGGAATGAATATCATTCTTATCGACCAACGCTCACACGGAAAAAGTGAGGGCAGGCTAATCACCTTTGGTATAAAGGAAAGCCAAGATGTTAAGGCGTGGATTGATTTTGCCAAAAATGAATTTTCAGGCACAAAAATTTTCCTTAGTGGGCTTTCAATGGGCTCAACAACCGTTTTGATGGCATCAAGCTTTGTTGATGGCGTTAGTGGAATAATTGCCGATTGTGGCTTTACCTCTCCTAAGGAGATAATCGCCCTCGTTGCTAAAAATCGCTTTAAGCTACCAAAGTGGTTTTGTGCGCCCGTAGGACTTTTTGCCAAAATTTTTGGTGGATTTGATTACTCATATAGTGCAGAGCAGGCGCTATCAAAAACGAATATACCAATTTTGTTTATTCACGGAGAGGCAGACGATTTTGTGCCATCGTATATGACGGAGCAAAACTTTGATGCGTGTGTGTCAAAAAAGAAAAAGATAATTGTCAAAAACGCAACACACGGTTTTTCATTTCTTGTAGAGCCCGATACAGTCAAGGGCGCTCTTGAAAGCTTTATTTTAAATAACGGAGACTAAAAAATGCAGAAAATTGCTAGCTTTACAGTAAATCACGATAAAATAAACGAGGGAATTTATATTTCTCGAATTGATGGTGATATTATTACCTATGATATGAGGACAAGAAAACCCAATATGGGCGATTATATGGATAATCTAACAATGCATTCTGTTGAGCATATGTTTGCAACCTATGTAAGAAATAGTGATAAAAGCGATAATATTATCTATTTTGGACCTATGGGCTGTCAAACAGGCTTTTACTTGCTCGTAAGAGATATGAAGCCGGATGATGTGCTTGCATTGGTTAAGAGTGTTCTTGAAAAAATTATCAATCACAAGGGCGAAATTTTTGGAAATAAAAGAGAAGAATGCGGAAATTATCGCAATCTTAATCTAGAGGCCGCCCAAATTGAGTGCCAAAGATACCTAAATGTGCTAAATAGTGCGGAGGTGACATTTAAATATGAGTAAAATAATTGGAATTATCGGCGCTATGGATGTTGAGGTGAACGGAATTATTGCTGATATGACTAATACAACCATAGAGGAGCTATCCGGAATGAAATTCGTTTCCGGCGAGCTTTATGGTAAAAGCGTTGTAGTGTGCAAATGTGGAATAGGCAAGGTTTTTGCCGGAATTTGTGCGCAAACCATGATCTATAAATATAATCCCACAATTATTGTAAATTCAGGAATTGCAGGCGCTCTTAGTGAGGAGCTGTCAATTCTTGATGCGGTAATTGCAACAGATGTCGTTCAGCACGATATGGACACTAGCGCTCTTGGCGATCCCGTTGGAATGATTTCAGGCATTAATGTTATTAATATACACGCTGATAATAGAATATCTGATTTTCTTGAAAGCACAACTAAGGCTCTACATATAAATGTAAAAAGAGGCATAATTGCCTCGGGAGATCAGTTTGTTGCAGGTGCAGATAAAAAAAGAAGCATAGCCAATACATTTGGTGCGTGTGCCTGTGAAATGGAGGGCGCTGCAATAGGACAGGTTTGCTATGTCAACAATGTCCCATTTGCCATCCTTCGCACAATTTCTGATGGCAAGGGAGAAGCAATGGATTATTTCACATTTGCATCAATTGCCGCAAATCAAGCAATCAAAATAATAAAAAAATTTATAGAAAGCTACGAGGTATAAAATTATGAAGCTAGGATTACAACTTTATTCAGTAAGAGAGGATCTCGAAAAGGACTTTTTGGGTACTCTTAAAAAGGTTAAGGCTATGGGCTACGACGGTGGAGAGCTTGCCGGACTTTATGGTAATAGTGCAAGCGAGGTAAGAGCAATGTTTGAAGAAGTAGGGCTCGTTCCTATCTCAGCACATGTTTCCTATCAAGATTTGATGCTAGATATAGAGGGCACAGTGAAGGCATATAAGGAAATTGGCTGTCAATACATAGTAATTCCATATCTCCCACAGGATCTAAGATACGGAAGCGAAAAATATCCAAAGCTCGTTGAGGATATGAAGGTGATCGGTAAGGTGTGCAACGAAAACGGTATTACACTTTTATATCACAATCACGATTTTGAGTTTGAAAGAACTGAGGACGGAGAATATGTTCTCGATGCATTATATACAGAAATTACCGCCGATCTTTTAAAGACAGAAATTGACACCTGTTGGGTAAATGTAGGCGGAGAAAATCCTTGTGATTATGTAAGAAAATATACAGGTAGAGCACCCGTTGTGCATCTTAAGGACTTCCACGGAAGCAAGAGCGAAAATATGTATAAGCTCATAGGTATTGATAGCACAGAGGAGCAAAGCAATACCTTTGAATTTAGACCTCTTGGCTACGGAGTACAAAAAATCCAAGATATAGTTGACGCTGCACGCGATGCAGGCGCATTATGGGTAATCGCTGAGCAGGATGAGCCATCAATGGGCAAATCCCGTCTTGAATGCGCTCAAATGAGCATTGACTATATGAAGAAAAATATCAAATATTGATTTATATGAGAAGCAAAAATAAAGCTTTAATTCTTTTAGGAATAATTCTGTTTGTTATCTTATTTGTAGGCTTTGTAATCAGTTATATTCAAAATTGTAATATAATTGTAATTGATAATGAGTGCTTGCGAAATGATGCAAATAATGAACGGTACTCCCACAGACGAAATTAAAATTGAATATATCAAAATAGAAGAAAATGGAAAAGTCATTGAAAAAACAATTTATCCCGAAGGTTTTAATGCAAATTGATAATTTGAAAATTCAAAAATTCTAAAATTCAAAAATTCTAAAAATTAAAAACCACTTATAAATCCTTTGTGTAAAAGGAAATAAGTGGTTTTGTTTTTATTTTTTATTTTGTTTAAAAACCTCAAATGCAAGTATTGTTGAGGCGGATGCAGCCGATAGTGCAGCATTAAATTCACGCCCATAATCAATGCGTACAATTTGGTCAGCCTGTGACAAAACAGAGGAAGAAATTCCTCGTTTTTCGCCACCTACAATTAGGAAAATGGGCTTCGAAAGATCGGCATCATAAACACTTATAGAGTTTTTAATATCAGCGCAAACAATCTTATAGCCCTTAGCCTTGAAAAGCTCTATGAAGCTATCGTCGGCAATATAAATATCGGCTCTCTCGCTAGCACCGGCAGAGGAGCGACACACAACACCAGAGGCGCTTAGCCAATTTCTTTTTGAAAGGATAAAGCCGTCAACGCCTGATGCATAAATTGAGCGCATTGCATAACCAAAATTATAAGGATCTTCAATGCCTTCAATCATAACATAAAATCCGTTTTCCTTTATGTCACTCTTTGTAAGGGTGGGATATTCACGCTCTGCGCAAATGGCTATAATTCCACCATGTGAAGCGCCAATAGAAAGAGAAGCAATTTCATTTTCGTTCGATTCTATAAGCTCAAATCCAAAAAGCTCGCTCATTTTTTTAAGATAGCCAAGCTCCTTTGATTTTTTTGACGCTTTGGCTTTGTCAAAAAGAATTTTTTCTATTTTTCGTGCGTTTTTCTTGTTTTCCTTTAAGTTGTCGATAAGAGCACGAATAGATGTCATTCCTTCAAAAATAGTGGAGCTGACAAAACGATTTTCTTCCTTAATCATTTTTCACCTTAAATTTTAGCGTTGAATTTTAGATATGCGTTAATAAAACCGTCAATTTCGCCGTCCATAACAGCTTGAATATTTCCGTCCTCGTAGCCTGTACGAGTGTCCTTAACAAGAGTATATGGCATAAATACATACGAGCGGATTTGTGAGCCCCATTCGATATTGGTCTTATTGCCCTTGATATCCTCAATTCTGTCCAAATGCTCTCTGTGCTTGATTTCCATAAGCTTAGATTTGAGCATTTTAAGGGCAGTTTCCTTGTTTTGAAGCTGACTACGCTCAGTTTGACAGCCTACAACAATTCCTGTAGGAAGGTGAACAATTCTAATAGCAGAGTCAGTTTTGTTTACATGCTGACCACCAGCTCCTGACGAACGGTGAGCGGTAATTTCCAAGTCAGCCTCATTAATCTCAATTGAATTGTCGTCCTCAAACTCAGGCATTACCTCGACAGAAGCAAAAGAGGTGTGACGACGCCCTGATGAATCAAATGGAGAAACTCTTACAAGACGGTGAACGCCATTTTCGCTCTTTAAATATCCGTAAGCGTTAAGCCCCTCTATAAGAATAGTAGCGCTTTTAAGTCCCGCCTCCTCACCATCAAGCCAGTCGATTAGCTTAACATTATAACCGTGCTTTTCACCCCAACGAGTGTATAGACGATAGAGCATAAGCGCCCAATCCTGAGCCTCAGTTCCGCCGGCACCGGGATGGAAGGATATGATGGCGTTATTTTTATCATATTCACCACTAAGAAGAACCTCTATTCTAAGGCGCTCCTCTTCCTTAATAATTGCTTGCTGATCAGCTAAAATCTCGTCAGTTAAGCTCTCGTCATTTTCTTCAATTGCCATTTCGGCCATCATAATAGTTTCCTCAAGCTTTAAGGAAAGAGCCTCGTATTTTTCGATTTTATCCTTCATTTGCTTGATTTTTTGAAGAATTTTAGTGGAATTTTCTTGGTCAGACCAAAAATCAGGCTCAAAGGTTAGCTTTTCGAGTGACTCAACCTCAGCCTTTAACTCGGAAATTCTAAGAGCATTTCCAAGCTCTTCTATATTACTTCTAAAATTTTGAAGCTCGTGCTTTGCATTTTCAAGTGCGATAATCAACTTATTATCCTCCAAATAATATAAAACATAATTATACATTTTAAGTATAACATATTATGTAAGAAAAAACAAACCTTTTTTTACATAATTAACAATTATTTCTGCTTTAACCTAAAAATACAAGAGATTATAATTGAATTTTAGTAAAAATTATGATAAAATATTAGAAAATGCAAAAGGAGAGCTAAAATGAGACTAATACTTGATAGAATAGAGAAGAATTCTCGTGGTGTAAGAATAGCAGTTTTTGAGGCGAGTGACGAAAATATTGAAATTGACGAGCTTTCGATGCCAGATGGCTTTATGGATAAGCTTTTTGTAGGAGCAATAATAGATGCGCAAATAGAAAACGAAAAAATCATAAGCGCACAAATACTTTCAGACGAAACAGAAGAAAAAAGAGCCTCAATGCGCTCTCGACTTGATGCTTTAAAAAGAAGAAACAAAAAATAAATTTGGGAAATAAAAATTATGGAAACTATTTTTAACGCTGTAATCCTGCTTGATGTTGGAAGTGCAGTGCTAATGTCTATAAATGAAGAGGGAGAAAAATCTCTTCCAACCTTCAAAATTGAGTGCACCGAGGATGTTGCAAACGAAATTATAGAACGCTTAGAAGAAAAAACAGGAATAATTTTGCTAAATCCTCAAAATTGCGGAGTAGTTATTAAAGAAATAGGCGAGGGTGAAAAGGAAATTTATCTTCTTTATAAATCAGTTCATTCTCTTGGCGCAATCAGTAAAGCTCAAAGGGATATTTTGTGGGTGAAAAAGAAAAGACTTGAGGGCAAAGAGCTACCCAATGATTTAGAAATATACATGAGCATTTTTAACGGAAGCTACATAGAATGTCACATGTCATATTTAGATGATTTTATTCCCCACTATGTTGAAAAAAGTAATATATGCCAAATAAATAAGTATCAAATTCCCGAATGCGTGTCGGTAATTAGAGAATCCTTTATGAGCGTTGCGCGTGAGCTTGAGCTAACCGAGGAAAATGCCTCGCGCTTTACCGCCTTTGCAACAACAGAATATTACTTGAATTGGCAATTGGAGCATGAAAATCGAAGAATGATTGCGTACTACGAGGATATGAGAATAGTTGGATATTATTCCTTGCTTATTATGAAAAAAGGAGAGTGTGAGCTTAATAATCTTTGCGTTTTACCTGAATATCGTGGCAAAGGGATTGGCGCTAAGCTTCTTATGCATTCTTTTGAGATAGCAAGAGAAGAGGGCTGTAAAATAATGAACATCGGCATTATCAACGAAAACGCAACCTTAAAGCGTTGGTTTTTAACCAATGGCTTCGAGCAGATAAGGGTAGAAAAACCCGAATCCTTCCCACTTTATTGTGCATATATGAAAAGAAATTTAGAATAAGAAAAGCCTCTCACAGCTGTGAGAGGCTTTTAAATTAAATTTTTTGAACTGAAATAGTTACCTTTTCACCATTGATATCCCATTCCTTTGAGAATTCAAGCGTGATATCGTAAGCAAACTCGTCACCAAGAACAACCTTAGCAATAGCATCCTCGTTTGCCTTTACATACTCTGCAATTTTATCGTTTCCACTAATTGCAACCTTAATATGATCGGTTACATCAAATCCAGAATCCTTACGCATGGTTTGAACCTTGCTTATGATTTCGTTTATATAGCCCTCCTCGATAAGCTCCTCTGTAAGAGTTGTATCGAGAGCAACGGATAGATATTTATCACTAATAGAGCAGTAGTTTTCCTTTTGCTTTGTTTCGATTAGCAAATCATCTTCGCAAAGAACAATTTCAAATCCGTCAACAACAAGCTTAATAGAACCATTTGCGGTAAGCTCTGCCATAGCCTTGTTACCATCAAGCTCGCTAAGCCAAGCTCTAATAGCTCCTAGATACTTTCCATACTTAGGACCAACAGTTTTAAGCTGTGGCTTGAAGGTATATGAAGAAAACTCTGACATATCCTCAACAAATTTAACACTCTTAATATTTAGCTCATCCTCGATAATTTCAAGATAGAAGTCGGAGAGAATGTGGCTAGTCTTTACATACATTGTTGCAAGAGGCTGACGATTTTTAAGAGAAGAATTGTTTCTTGCGGCACGACCCATAACAACAATATCAAGAAGCGCCTTCATATCCTCTTCGAGAGTCTTGTCAATTGCACCTTCGTCAACTGTTGGGAAGTCGCAAAGATGAATGCTTTCAGGAGCAGACTTGTCAATATTGCATACAAGATTTCTGTAAATATCCTCTGCCATGAATGGAATCATAGGAGCGCTAGCCTTAGCAGTTGTAACAAGAGCAGTATATAGAGTCATATAAGCAGCGATTTTATCGTCTGTCATATCTTGAGCCCAATATCTTTCACGACCGCGACGAACATACCAGTTGGACATATCGTCAACAAATGACTCAAGCGCCTTGCAAGCCTCAGGAATTTTGTAATTTTCAAGGCAGTCATCAACCTCTTTAACAGTTGAGTTCATTCTGGAAAGAAGCCATTTGTCCATTATGGAAAGCTTGCAATCCTCAAGCTTGTAATCCATAGGATTAAACTTGTCAATATTTGCGTAAAGAACATAGAACGCATAGGTGTTCCAAAGAGTGCCCATGAATTTTCTTTGTCCCTCGATTACAGCCTTTCCATGGAAACGATTTGGAAGCCAAGGAGCAGAGTTGGTGTAGAAATACCAACGAATAGCATCAGCTCCATATGTTTCGAGAGCCTCGAATGGATCTACTGCATTTCCCTTGGATTTAGACATCTTTTGTCCGTTCTCATCTTGAACATGACCAAGAACAATTACATTCTTATACGGAGCCTTATCAAAGATAAGAGTTGAAATAGCAAGAAGAGAATAGAACCAACCTCTTGTTTGGTCAACCGCCTCTGAAATAAAGTCAGCAGGGAATTGAGCCTCAAAGAGCTCCTTATTTTCAAATGGGTAGTGGTGTTGTGCAAATGGCATAGCTCCGGAGTCAAACCAACAGTCAATAACCTCGGGAACACGATGCATCTGTCCACCACACTTTTCGCATTTTATAGTTACAGCATCAACATATGGACGATGAAGCTCAATGTCACTAGGACAGTTGTCAGACAGTGCTCTTAGCTCCTCAATTGAGCCAATAGAGTGCTTGTGTCCACATTCACACTCCCAAATATTAAGAGGAGTGCCCCAATATCTATTACGGCTAATACCCCAGTCTTGAACATTTTCAATCCAAGCACCAAATCTGCCCTTACCAATAGATTCAGGAATCCAGTTTATAGTATTGTTGTTTTTAATAAGATTATCTCTTACTGCGCTCATCTTAATAAACCAAGATTCACGAGCATAGTAGATAAGTGGAGTGTCGCATCTCCAACAGAATGGATAATCGTGTTCGAACTTGGGCGCATCAAAGAGCTTGCCCTCGGCATCAAGATCCTTCAAAATTACAGGATCAGCCTTTTTAACAAACATTCCACCATAAGGAGTATCGTCGGTCATTTCGCCCTTTCCGTTTACGAATTGGACAAATGGAAGGTCATAGTTTCTTCCAATTCTTGAGTCGTCCTCGCCAAATGCAGGAGCGATGTGAACAATACCAGTACCATCACCCATTGTAACATAGGTGTCACAGGTTACAAAATGCGCCTTCTTGTTTTGCTTTTTAGCGCTAACGCCTGCACAAGCAAAGAGTGGCTCGTATTCAGCAAATTCAAGCTCTTTACCTGTATATCTTTCGATAATTTCATAAGCAGGAGCGCCTTCAGTCGCCAAAGGAGCAAGAACCTTGTCAAGAAGAGCTTCAGCCATATAATAAACCTTGCCATCAGCTGCCTTAACCTTACAATAAGACTCGTTAGGATTTACACAAAGTGCAACATTTGACGGAAGTGTCCAAGGAGTTGTTGTCCAAGCGAGAAAATATGCATCCTCGTCCACCTTTTTGAATCTAACGATAGCAGAGCGCTCCTTTACAGCCTTGTATCCTTGTGCTACCTCGTGAGAGGAAAGAGGAGTGCCACAGCGAGGGCAATAAGGAACAATCTTAAAGCCCTTGTATAAAAGACCCTTGTCCCAAATTTGCTTTAACGCCCACCATTCAGACTCTATAAAATCATTGTGATAAGTAACATATGGATTATCCATATCAGCCCAGAATCCAACAGTAGAGGAGAAATCCTCCCACATACCCTTGTATTTCCAAACGCTTTCCTTGCATTTGCCAATAAATGGATCAAGACCATACTTTTCGATTTGCTCCTTGCCATCAAGACCGAGAAGCTTTTCAACCTCAAGTTCAACGGGAAGTCCGTGTGTGTCCCAACCGGCCTTTCTTGGAACCATATAGCCCTTCATGGTTCTGTAACGAGGAATCATATCCTTTATAACACGAGTAAGAACATGACCGATATGAGGCTTTCCGTTAGCTGTTGGAGGACCATCATAGAAGGTATAAGAGGGAGCACCCTCACGAATTTTTATGCTTTTTTCAAAAATTGCATTATCCTTCCAAAATTGCTCGATTGCTTTTTCTCTTTCAACAAAATTGAGATTAGTAGATACCTTGTTGTACATTTCAAAATTCCTTTCTCAATAAAATTTTTAAAATAAAATCTCGCCCTGTGTGAACAGGACGAGATAAAAAATCGTAAACCACCTATTCTACATACTATCATATGCGTCCTTTGTAACGGAAGGATACCGTCGTAGGCTACTTAATTCGCTACGAAGCTCAAAAGTGATATTCGTCTAAACCTAATAGCATCGAGCTTTCACCATCCTCGACTCGCTTTGGCGTTGAATTTAGATTACTGTCTTTGTCATCGCTTTTATTATATATGATTTTAACATTAATTTATAGATTTGTCAACATTAAAAATACAATTTTTCTTCAATGTAATTTTTAAGCTCTGTAATTGGGAGACGAATTTGCTCCATTGTATCTCTGTCACGAACAGTTACACAACCATCAGTCTCGCTTTCGAAATCGTATGTGATGCAGAATGGAGTACCAATCTCGTCTTGACGACGATATCTCTTACCGATAGAGCCTGTTTCGTCAAATTCAACATTGAAATACTTAGAAAGCTCTGCATATACCTCACCAGCCTTTTCAGACAGCTTCTTTGATAGTGGAAGCACAGCAGCCTTTACAGGAGCAAGAGCAGGGTGGAAGTGCATAACAGTTCTCACATCGTTTTCACCAACAGTTTCCTCGTCATACGCTTCAACTAAGAATGCAAGAGTTACACGGTCAGCACCAAGAGATGGCTCGATAACATAAGGAACATATTTTTCGTTTGTTTCTGGGTCAAAATATTCCATGTTTTCGCCGGAGAGATTTGCATGCTGTGTAAGGTCGTAATCTGTACGGTCAGCAATTCCCCAAAGCTCTCCCCAACCAAATGGGAATAGATATTCAAAGTCAGTTGTAGCCTTTGAATAGAAGCAAAGCTCCTCAGGATCATGGTCACGAAGTCTTAAATTTTCCTTCTTCATGCCTAGATTGTAGAGGAAGTTAGCACAGTAGTCCTTCCAATAAGCAAACCATTCAAGGTCGGTGCCGGGCTTGCAGAAGAATTCAAGCTCCATCTGCTCAAACTCACGAATACGGAAAATGAAGTTTCCGGGGGTGATTTCGTTTCTAAAAGATTTACCAATTTGACCAACGCCGAATGGGAGCTTTTTTCTAGTTGTTCTAGCTATATTTTTGAAGTTTACAAAAATACCTTGTGCTGTTTCAGGACGAAGGTAAAGCTCAGAGGTTGAGTCCTCGGTTACGCCCTGGAAGGTCTTAAACATAAGGTTGAATTTTCTTATATCTGTAAAATCACCACTTCCACATGAAGGGCATACGATCTTATTTTCCTTGATAAAGGAGAACATTTCATCATTGGACATTCCGGCTGGATTTACATTAGAACCGGTTTGTGCAGCAAAGTCCTCAATTAGCTTGTCTGCACGGTGTCTTGTTTTACATTGCTTACAGTCCATAAGAGGGTCAGAGAAGCCACCGACATGTCCTGATGCAACCCAAACCTGTGGATTCATAAGAATTGCGCTATCAAGACCTACATTGTATCTTGACTCGCGAACAAATTTTTGCCACCAAGCCTTTTTAATGTTGTTTTTAAATTCAACTCCAAGAGGACCGAAATCCCAAGAGTTTGCAAGACCGCCATAGATTTCAGAGCCGGGATAAACAAAGCCTCTGTTTTTGCAAAGGGCAACAACCTTTTCCATTGTTTTTTCTGAGTTATTCATATTTATAAATCCTTTCAAGAAAAATTATATTCCCATTTATTATATAGTAAAAATAAAATAATTTCAAGTCCAATTTTTAAAATAACTATTAATAATATAAAATTTGTATAATAATTACAATTTTGTAAGGATTATGTAATCTTTTTTATACATAAAAGTAAAAAAATAAAATTATAAAATAAAATATAAAAAAACTATTGATTTTTGAAAACAACTTTGTTATAATTAGTTTCAGTATTTTAAGAAATGCCCTAGATAGAGGAGAAAATTTTATGATATCACGTGATGTTACAATAGTAAACGATGTTGGATTGCATGCAAGACCTGCTACTTTCTTCATCCAGAAAGCCAATTCTTATAAGGCATCTCTTTGGATTGAAAAGGAAGACCGTAGAGTAAACGCTAAGAGCTTACTCGGCGTGCTTTCTATGGGAATTGTAAAGGGAACAAAGGTTACCATTATTGCTGATGGCGTTGACGAGGCAGAGGCTGTTGCAGGTCTCGAAACCTTAATCGTATCAGGACTTAATGATTAACAAATAACATTCGGCGATAGTTTTATACTGTCGCCTATTTGTTTGAAGGGAGGAAATTATGACAGACCAAAGACTTGTGTATTTGCGTGAAAAGTCATCTAAGCTACCACGCACACCTGGCGTATATATTATGAAAAATAAAAACGATAAGGTTATATATGTGGGAAAGTCTCGTTCTCTTAAGGATAGAGTGTCACAGTATTTCCATCTTTCAAGCGATGCAAATGTTAAAACGATTAGAATGGTATCTCAAATTTACGATTTTGAAACAATATTTTGCGATACCGAAATAGAGGCCCTTGCTCTTGAAAACACTAAAATAAAACAATATACTCCAAAATATAACATTTTGTTAAAGGATTCTAAGTCGTATCCTTATATCAAGGTAACAATGAATGAAGCATATCCTCGTATAATGCAAACAAGAAAGCGCTTAAACGATGGCGCTAAATATTTTGGACCTTATTCCGGAATGTCTGTTGTTTATAGTGTTATTGGAACTCTTGAAAGAGCACTTGGTATTCCAATGTGCAAAAGGCAATTTCCTCGCGATATAGGCAAGGAGCGCCCTTGCATCTATAAGCAGTTAGGACGATGCATGGCTCCGTGCGATAATAGCATAAGCGCCGAGGACTATTATAAGGTGATGCAATGTGCTATTGATATTCTTAAAGGCAATACCAAGGAGGCAATAGCATCCTTAACTGAACAAATGTATTATCACGCTGAAAATGAGCGCTTTGAGGATGCTGCGCGTTGCAGAGATGGGATAGATGCGCTTAACAAGCTAGGCGAGGGACAAAAGGTAGTTGGCGCTCCGGATGACGAGTACGATGTTATCGCAGTATATGATGATGAGCTATGCACAACAATATCCGTGTTTTATATTAGAGGCGGACTGATTGCGGATAGCGAGGTGTTTAATTTCGGGGCAAGCGAGCTTTTTGCCGATGATAATTATGAATATATGTCATCATTTTTGATTGATTTATATTCTAAACGAGAGTATATTCCAACCGATATTCTTCTTTCCTTTAAGCTTCAAGAGGAGGAAAGAGAGCTCGTTGAAGGATATATAAGAAATTTAGCGGGTAGAGCTATAAATATAAAAATTCCTCAAAGAGGAGAAAATAAAAGGCTTTGTGAAATGGTTGAATTGAATGCGAGAGAGCAAGCAAAGCAATATAAAGAAAGTGCAGAGCGTGATACGAGAATTCTTGTTAAGCTCTCACAGATGTTATCACTTGATACAGTGCCCGAAAGAATAGAGGCATACGACATTTCAAACCTAGGAAATGAGCACATTACCGCAGGAATGATAGTGTCGGAAAATGGAAAGCTTAAAAAGAGTGATTATAGGATTTTTAAAATAAAAAATCAAAGCGGTGCAGATGACTATTCTGCTATGAGAGAGGTCCTTTTGAGAAGAATTTCTCACTTGGATGATAAAACAGGAAGCTTTTCTGTTCCACCGGATCTTATATTACTTGATGGTGGAATGACTCATGTTGGTGTTGTAAAAAAAGCGTTTTTAGAGCTTGGGATAAATATACCCGTTTTTGGAATGGTTAAGGATGAGCACCATAAGACAAGGACTATCGTTACAGATTGCGAGGAGATAAGTATAGCTAAGGAGCAATCGGTATTTGTATTTGTGTACAAGCTTCAAGAGGAGGTTCACCGCTTTACTGTTTCAAAAATGGATTCGTCAAAGAGAAGGACACTTAAAACATCCTCTCTTGAAAAAATCGAAGGAATAGGTCCTACAAAGGCAAGAAAGCTCCTCGCTCATTTTAAGACAATATCCGCATTGAAAGAGGCTACCATAGAGCAAATTGCAGGTGTTAAGGGAATTTCCTTATCAGATGCAACAAAAATATTTAATTATTTTAGGCAAGAGGTATGATATGAAAATAATTACTGGAAGCGCAAAGGGAATGAGCTTGTTTACTCTCGAGGGCGATATGACAAGACCAACCTCTCAAAGAGTTAAGGAGGCGGTTTTCTCCATGCTTCAATTTGAAATGGAGAATTCTGTTGTTTTAGATTTATTTGCAGGAAGTGGACAGCTCGGCTTGGAGGCGTTAAGCAGAGGTGCGAAAAGGGCATATTTTTCAGACTCGTCAAGAGAAGCAATTGATATTATCATAAAAAACGCAAAAAAAGCAAAGCTAGATAACAAATGCGTTATATCATGGTGTGATTACAAGCAAATGCTTTCAAATCTTTATGAAAAGGAAGCCTTTGATATAGTTTTTATCGATCCACCATATAAAAGCAAGGTCATACCAGATGCTTTAAACAGACTGATTAATTCTAAGACCATTTCCTCTCATACAAAAATCGTGTGTGAAAGTGGCGACGCAGATATTTTTGACTTGGACGAGGGCTTGAAGGAAAAATTTGAAATAATCAAACAAGCTAGATATTCAATAAGCTATATAACAATACTAGTTCCGAAAATTGGAGAATAAGAATGAAGGCTATAATAACAGGTAGCTTTGATCCTATGACCACAGGACATGTGGAAATTGTGAAAAAGGCGAGCGCGTTTTTTGACGAGCTTTATGTTGTGGCGCTTTTAAACGCTCAAAAAAACTATTTGCTTACGCTAGACGAAAAAAAAGAAATCATGCGTCTTTCCTTGGGAGACATTGATAATGTTATCGTAGATGCATATGACGGATTAACAGCCGATTATATGCATAATCACGGAATAACGAAAATCGTGCGTGGCATAAGAAATGACTCTGACAGGGAATACGAGCAAGAGCTATCACGGGCTATGAAATGCTTTGATAATAGCTTTGAAACGATTTTTATAGAAGCCGATAGTGCTTTTGAGGATATTAGCTCGACTCACGCAAGAGAATTATTAGAGCAAGGGAAATCTCTTGAAGGAGTGATTTCTGAAAACGCGATACCAAGATTACTTGAAATTTTTAGATCAAAGTGAAAAATTCATAAAAATTTAACAAGCGAGATGAAAATCTCGCTTGTTTTTGCTTTATTGGGCTTAATTTTATTAATTATATTCGCTAAAAATGAAAAAAATTAAAAAAATTTCAAAAACCTATTGCAATTTGCAAAGATATGGTATATAATGAGTACATAAAAGTGGTGAAAAGTGGAGTAATCACGGAGGAAAGTGGAGCGAAAGGAGGAAAAACCAATGCTTTATGGTACTTATGAGCACACTGTGGATGCAAAAAACAGAATGTTTGTGCCTGCAAAGTTTAAAGAGGCATTAGGCGCATCCTTCAAAGTAACTTATAATGATTTCAACAAGTGTATTCTTGTTTACTCAAATGAGGAATGGGAAAAATACGAAAAAAAGATATCAGAGCTTCCTTCATTACAATTCGAGGATTTCATAAGAACCATATATTCAAATACAGTTGATGTACAGCTTGATGCACAGGGAAGAATAGTAATTCCACAATTTTTAAAGGACAAGGTTGGAATTGAGAAAAATGTTCTTGTAATGGGCTTGGGCAATCGCTTGGAGATTTGGTCACAAAGCGTATATGCTGAAAAGCAACAATCTGTTGATATGAATAAGATTAAGGAACTTATGATGCAAATCGGATTTTAAGAGGCTCATATATGGAATTTTCACACTATTCGGTAATGCTAAACGAGTGCATAGAAGCACTTAATATAAAGCCGGACGGAATATATGTTGACTGCACCGCGGGTGGAGGAGGACATTCCGAAGCAATCCTAAAAAGACTTGATAGCGGAAGGCTAATTTCCCTTGATCAAGACGACGAAGCAATAGAAACCTGTAAAAACAGATTATCTAAATATGGGGAACGCTCAATAATTGTGAAAAGCAATTTTTCAGACTTAGAGCGAGTCCTAAATGAATTAGAAATTGTTCATATTGACGGAGTCCTTATGGATCTTGGTGTCTCGTCTCATCAGCTAGACACTCCGTCGCGTGGGTTCTCGTATAATAGTGACGCAATGCTTGACATGCGAATGAACCCACGCTCTCCTTTCTCTGCATATGATGTTGTAAACACATATAGTGAAAGCGAGCTTAAAAAAATTATTTACGAGTATGGCGAGGAGAGATTCGCTCCAATAATTGCTCGAAAAATAGTTGAAAAAAGAGAAGAAAGCCCTATAAAAACAACTCTTGAGCTTGCCTCGATTATAAAAAGCGCAATTCCGGTAGCCGCCGCCAAAAAGGAATCTCAGCATCCTGCAAAAAGAACCTTTCAGGCAATAAGAATAGAGGTAAATCATGAGCTTGATGTCATAACTCCCGCAATAGAGGGTGCTGTTTCTAGACTTAATAAAAATGGTAGAATAGCAATTATGACATTCCATTCATTAGAAGATAGAATAGTAAAAACAAAATTTAATGATTATGCAAGAGGATGCACATGTCCATCAGACTTTCCTGTGTGTGTTTGTGGCAACAAGGCAACTCTTAAGGTGATCACAAAAAAACCGATTATAGCAAATACAGAAGAATTAAATGAAAATGCACGCTCTAGAAGCGCAAAGCTAAGAGTGGCGGAAAAAATATAAATTGAAATGGAGGATGTTTACTATGTACGGTTCAATAAGAAAAAGCTATGGTGCAAAAAGAGCATCCCGCGAAACAGAAACAACAGAGCGCAAGGTGTCCTTTTTTGCAAAAAGAAAAAAGAAAAAGACTGCAAAGCCTGGAGAATATGAGGAAACCTCGTATATCAATGTAGAAGCTCCAACTCAAGAAACAAGAGCAACAAGAGCTAATACAACCCCAACTCAAGAGAAAACTAATAAAAATCAAGTAATCAAAAACGAATTTCCAATCGCATCAGTAATACTTACTATCGTATTTACCATGATGGTTATGGTACTTGCCTTTGGATTAGGCGGTTGATTTATATGCCCATGCATTAAGCTTGGGCATATTTTTTATTATTATATAATAATGAAAGAAAAATAGCACGCAAAACATTGTGTGCTATTTTTTTGTGTAATAGTTTTGATAAAAATTAATATATTTATTATACACAAAGAAAAAAGGAGCGCCTAACGCCTAAATGGAAAAAAGCAAAATTTCGTCAAAAACAGTAAAAAGAAGCATATTTATATTAGCCATATTCTTAGTGGTTGGCCTTTTGGTGATTATAAAGCTATTTAAGCTACAAATTTTAGGTTATGAGAGCTTTCAAAAAAGCGTAATAGATCAGCTAACGGTGCAAACAAATGTAAATCCTTCAAGAGGCACAATATATGATACAAACGGAAACATTCTGGCAACAAATAAAACGGTTTGGGTTCTGTATATATGTCCTAAAAACATCGAAAATCCCTCTCTTATTGCAAGCGGACTATCTCAAATAACTGGAATTAGTGAGGAAAAAATCCTAGAAAAAGCAAAGAAAAAGGGCTATAAATATCAAATATTACATAACTCGCTTGATAAAACGATTGCTGATAAAATAAGAAAATTTATTGATGAAAACTCATTAAGTGAGCAAATAAAATTAAATTCTAGTGCGAAAAGATACTATCCATATCAGGACCTGGCGTCTCATGCCCTTGGATTTGTAAATGCCGATGGAGTGGGGATTTATGGTCTTGAAAAGGTCTATAATAATATCTTAGAGGGTACAAATGGTCGATATATTACCGCACAAAACGCTCAAAGTGGGGATATGCCTTTTCAATACGAGGAATACATCGAGGACGAAAATAATTATAATTTAGTATCTACAATAGATATGTATATTCAATATCAGCTTGAGAGTGTGCTTGAAAATGCATCCGTTGAGGCTGGCGCACAAAATAGAGCCACAGGTATTGTGATTAACCCCAAAAATGGTGAAATTTATGCAATGGCTACATATCCGTCATTTGATTTAAACAATCCCTATGAGCTTGACGAGCTCTCAAAGGAAAGGCTTGCCGAATACAAGGGCGATAGCGTTGCCTATAACAAGGAATATCTAAATTCGCTTTTTTCAATGTGGAAAAACAAGGCGGTAAGCGAGCTATATGAGCCGGGATCTACTTTTAAAATAGTAACAACATCGGTTGCGTTACAGGAAAATTCGGCTAGTCTGCTTTCAAGATTTAACTGCACAGGCTCTCTTAAAATTGATGGATATTATAGAGCTATTAGCTGTCATAAAAGAAAGGGACACGGAAATATAAATTTCGCCGAGGCGCTCCAGCAATCGTGTAATCCATCTATGATGACCTTAGCTATGAGAATAGGAAGGGATAAATTTTATTCTTATTTTAAAGCGTTTGGTTATGCTAGTAGAACAGGAATAGATTTGCCATCAGAAAGCTATGGTTATTATCACTCATATGACGATTTTTCAAATGTTTCACTTGCGGTATATTCATTTGGTCAAACCTTTAAAACAACCGCAATTCAACAGCTTTGTGCTGTTTCTTGCGTAGCAAATGGTGGATATCAGGTAACTCCTCATCTTCTAAAGCAAATTATAGATGACGAGGGAAACATTATATACGAATATGAAGAAAAGAAAAAAGAGCAAATAATAGATTCTAATATATGTAGCACGATTTCTCAAATTTTAAAGGAAGGCGTAGATGGTGCGGGTGGAGCAAAAAACGCATATGTAGCAGGATATAGCGTCGCTGCAAAAACAGGAACATCTGAAAAGAAGGATAAATACGACGAAAATGGAAATACATCTTATAGAGTTTCATCATGTGTTGCTTACGCTCCATCTGAGGACGCTCAGGTTGCAGTTATTATAATTGTAGATGAGCCAAGCGTAGGAAGCGCATACGGAAGCGTAGTAGCAGCGCCATATGTATCTCAGCTATTAGAGCTGATTTTGCCATATATGGGTGTTGAGGCTCAATATTCAGAGCTTGATGTAGAGCATACACAAGTAAAAGTAGAGGATTATTGCAACCTTAGTGTTGAAGATGCTATAAATAGATTAAAGGACGATTGTATTAGCTACGAAATCATAGGAGATGGAAGTACAGTTATTTCTCAAATTCCCAAAAAGAATAGCGAAATTTATAAAAAAACAGGAAAAATTATTTTATATACAACAAACACCAATTTTCCCTCTTCTACAACGATTGTTCCAGACTTGACTAATAAAACACCAGAGCAGGCAAACAAGGAGCTTTTAGACGCAAAGCTAAATATAAAAATCAATGGTGCAATGAATTTTTCAGTCGGTCAAGGCGCTAAGGTTGTATCGCAATCTCATTTACCGGGAACTGTCTTACCATGTGGAGAGGTGGTAACCATAACTATAATATTTACAGATGATAAGGATTGAATATGAAGCTTTTAGATTTACTGGAGGGTGTTGAAATATTGGCTTGCAAGGTCGATTTGAAATGTGATGTGGGAGAGCCTTGCTCCGATTCGAGAAAAATAGCATCAAACGGAGTCTTTATAGCCATAATAGGCGAAAAAAGAAACGGAAACGATTACATATATCAAGTGCTAGAGCGTGGTGGAAAATGCGTAATAACAGACTCGTACGAGGCTTATAGTGCGAACCCTAACACGATACTTGTAAGAAACACGCGCTTAGCAGAGGCTCATGTGTGGAATAACTATTACGGAAGGCCTACAAGGGACATTTCCATTGTCGCAATAACCGGTACTAACGGTAAAACCTCTTGTGCATACTATATTTATAATATTCTCAAAGCCTCAAATAAGAAAAGAGGCTTAATTTCGACCATAGAATGCCTTATAAATGATGAGCCATATCAAATAAATGGTGGTAGTGGAGTCATAGATATTAGTGCGTCAATGACAACACCAGATCCGGAAATTTTGTATTCGATTTTTAATGAAATGAGGAAAAATGGCGTTCAGTATATCGTAATGGAGGCATCCTCTCATGCGTTAGAGCAGTTTAAGCTCGCTCCATTAAAAATTGAAGTGGGCGTTTTTACCAATTTGTCTTGTGAGCATTTGGATTTCCATAAAAATATGGATGAGTATTATAAGGCTAAAAAAAGATTGTTTGAAATTACAGAAAACGCAATAATAAATATAGATGACCATTATGGTAAAAGACTTTGTGAGGAAATAAATATAAATAAAATTACCTGTTCGCTTAATAGCGCCAATTATGTTGCACACGATATAAGCATTCTCGATAGTGGATGTAGCTACAAGTTAACAAGAGATGAGCTTACACTAAGCATATCAAGTAAAACAGGTGGAGCTTTTTCGGTATATAATACGATGCTTTCTGCAATTACTGCACTAAGTTTAGGAATAGATAAGAGAAAAATCGAAGAGGGAATTTTGAGCACAAGCTACATTAAGGGAAGACTAGAACGGGTGGGTAACGAAAGAATATTTATTGACTATGCACACACTCCAAATGCAATAGAAAACGCATTGCTTACAATAAGGCAAGCAATGCCTAAGGGACGCTTAATTGCGTTGTTTGGATGCGGTGGTGACAGGGATAAGAGTAAAAGGCCCAAAATGGCGAAAATAGCCTCTAGCATAGCTGATATGATAATAATAACAGCAGACAATTCGAGAAATGAAAGCCTAATAGATATTATTGCAGATATAATGAAAGGAATACCGAAGGAAAAGAGCTTTGCTGTAATTCCCAAAAGAGAGGATGCTATTAAATTTGGACTTAGAGAAATGCAAGGAGATGATATTTTAGTCTTGCTAGGAAAGGGACACGAGGAATATGAAATTGACGACAAGGGAAAGCATTATTTTAGCGAAAGAAAAATAATCGAAGAGGCATTAAGGCATGATAAGAACAAGGGCGTACAGAGCTAGCGAAATTGCGAAAATCGTAGATGGAGAATTAGTTGGTGAGGACACTTTAATAGATAAAATATCAACTGATACAAGAGAAGAGTGGCTAGATGGCATATGCTTTTTTGCTCTTAGTGGAGATACCTTTAATGGATCAGATTTTATCGAGCTAGCTGTTAAAAAGGGCGTTAGGCTAATTGTTACTCAAAAAGTCGTTCAATGTAATGCGCCCGTGATATATGTAAAGGACGCGAGAATAGCATTTTTGAAGCTTGCAGGCGACAACATAGGAAAAACAAAAATAATTGGTGTTACAGGAAGCGTGGGTAAAACAACAGTAAAGGAAATGATAAAAAGTGTATTATCTAAAAAATATAAGGTGTGTGGAACTCTTGATAATCATAATAATGAAATCGGTGTAGCTCAAGCTTTATTTTCCATAACCGATGAGGATTTCTGTGTTTTGGAAATGGGAATGAGAAAAAGAGGAGAAATAGACCTTTTGGCAAGTGTAAGTAAGCCGTTTGTTTCGGTTATAGTGAATGCGGGAAATGCTCATTTAGAAAAATTGGGTAGCGAAGAGGAGATATTTAAGGCAAAATGTGAAATATTATCTCATACACAAGAATATTCGATATTGCCATCAGAAAATCGCTTCAAAGAGCTTGATTTAGGAGATGTAGCTCCTATTTTTATAGGAGAATCGGGAGATATATTTTTAGAGGATATTTTATTTGAAACTGACGGAATAACATATAGGGCAAGGGATAAGCTTTTTAACACGGATTTTACCGTAAAAATCGAGTCACTTTTTGCTCATAATTGCACTAATTCTCTTATCGCATATTGTATTGGAAGATTGTTTGATATTCCTCTTGAAAGCATACAAAAAGGAATTTTAGAATTTAAAAATTGTAAAAATCGAGAAAATGTTTTTAAGCTTGATAAAATAACAATAATTGATGATTGCTATAATTCATCATATAATAGCTTAAAAAGCGCATTAAAGGCTTTAATTCAATATTCACAGCTTGAGCGCAAGCCTTCATATGCAATAATTGGAGATATGCTTGAAATAGGAGAAAATTCAAAAAAATACCATGAAAAAATTGGAGAATTTGCAAGAAAAATAGGTGTTAAAAAATTATATTGCTATGGTGAGTTTTCTCGCTATATTTATAAGGGCTTTAAGGGAGGACAAGAATTTTTCTCCAAAGAAAGCTTAATAGACGCATTTCTGTCAGATATTGGTAAAAATGATGGCGTTGTACTCGTAAAGGCGAGTAGAGGAATGGAATTCGAGAAAATAATTGAAATTTTGAAAGAGAGAATAAATGAAGGCTGAGGGAATGTTTTTAATAATAAGCGTTGTAATAATGCTAATTACTGCGCTGGGGCTAAAATTTTTGATACCGATTTTAGCATCTAAAAAAATGGGACAAAAAATTCTTGAAATAGGACCAAGATGGCACAAGAACAAGGAAGGGACTCCTACCATGGGAGGAATTTCGTTTATTTTTGCAACTATAATTGGCTTTGCTTTATTTTTGATTTTCTTTTCTGAGAATGTTGAAATAAAACAAATGATATGCGCTTTAAATATAATCATATATGCAATTTTAAATGGAATGATAGGAATAATAGATGATTTAGCAAAGCTTAGAAGGGCGAAAAACGAAGGTCTAACACCGATGGCGAAATTTGCGTTTCAAGCAATTGTAGCGATATTATTTTTGATATCAATGCGTTTTACAATTGGAATAGATACAACGCTTTATTTGCCATTTATTGACAAAAGCATAGAATTAGGAGTGTTTTATTACGCACTATCTTTTTTAGCCTTATGCGGAGTAGTGAACAGCGTGAATTTAACAGATGGAATTGATGGACTTGCGTCATCAATTGCTTTAAGCGTAGGTGTGCTTTTTGCAATAGTAAGCTTTTTAAAAATTGACGATCCCACAATCACCTTCTTTAGCGCGGTTCTTGTTGGCTCTGCGCTTGGATTTTTGATATATAATTTCTATCCTGCGAGAGTATTTATGGGAGATACGGGCTCTTTATTTTTAGGAGCGTTAGTAGTATCTATGTCGTTCTTAATTGACAATGTACTTTTAGTGCTGGTATATGGATTTGTTTTTGTTGGTGAGGCGTTTTCAGTTATTATTCAAGTGGGATATTTTAAAATTACAAAGGGAAAACGCCTATTTAAAATGGCGCCATTTCATCATCATCTTGAAAAATGTGGATTTAGCGAGATACAAATAGTAATAATGCTAACATTAATAAACGCACTATTTTGCTCGGTTGCATATTTTGGAATGGGTAATTTATGAGAACAATTCTTTTTAAAACAGAAAATAAAATAGAGCACTTAAGCGAAATAACATATAAGAGAAACAAAAGCGACAGAGCTCTTTGGATCATTATTTTTACACTTTTGCTTTTGGGAACTCTAATGGTAGCAAGCGCTAGTGTTCCGTACGCTTCATCGCATTATAACGATGGAGCATACTACATAAAGCGTCAAGTGGTGTTTTTGTGCATAGGAATCGCAATAATGATATTTTTTAGCTCTATACCGATTGGATTTTATAAAAAAATATCGCCATTTTATTATGGAATTTGCGTTTTTTTGCTTGTAATAGTTCTTTTTGGAGGCTTTTCAGAGGGAGTTGCCAAAAGATGGCTTGGAATACCTGGTACTCCACTGTCCTTTCAGCCATCTGAGCTAATGAAGTTAGGCATAATTTTAATTCTTTCATGGTATGCTGAAAAAAGCTACAACCAAAATAAAGGCTTTTTCAAGGAAATAGTTGTTCCGGGACTGTTGCTTTTTGGAGCTTGTGGTCTTGTATTATTAGAAAAGCACCTTTCGGGAACAGTAATAATAGCCTTAATTGGAATAAGCGTGCTTTTTATAGCTGGAACAAGTGTTAAAAAAATGGCATTTTCATACGGATTAACCGCTTTGGTTGGAGGGGTAATTTTTTTGCTAACAAATAGCTATGCTATGAAAAGAATAGAATCCTTCTTAAATCCTAATGCCGATGTGTTGAGCGATAAATGGCAGACAACACAGGGCTTATACGCAATAGGCTCGGGTGGATTTTTCGGCTTGGGATTTTCTAACAGCAGGCAGAAGTATAATTATGTATCGGAGCCTCAAAATGACTTTATTTTTACAATTTGGTGTGAGGAAATGGGCTTTTTTGGTGCGCTTTTGGTAATTTTTTTGTTTGTGCTTTTGATATGGAGAGGATACAATATCGCGCTAAGAGCTAGCGATACCTTTTCTTCGCTTGTGGCATTTGGAATAACAAGTCAAGTGGGAATACAATCCTTTTTAAACATGCTTGTAGTAACGGATTTAATTCCTAACACAGGTATATCCTTGCCATTTTTTTCGTATGGCGGAAGCTCTCTTGTAATTTTACTCGCGGAAATGGGAATATTATTATCTGTATCAAGAAATGCAAGAATTAAGGAGATATAAGATGAGAGTTTTATTTTGCGGTGGCGGAACGGCTGGACATGTAAATCCGGCTCTCGCTATTGCGCAGACAATTTTAAAAAATTCGCCATCTAGTGAGATTGCATATGTGGTTACAAGGGGCGGAATTGAAAACAAGCTTGTACCATATAGAAAATACGAAATAAATGTTATGGGACTTAGGCGCTCCTTTTCTTTGTCAAATATAAAGGCTGTGTTTTTGACAATAAATGCCATAAGAGAGTCCAAAAAAATAATTCAAGATTTTAAGCCAAATATTATAATCGGTACGGGTGGATATGCTTGCTATCCGGTGATTTATGCAGGACACGCAATGGGTATTAAAACTGTCGTTCACGAATCAAACGCAATACCGGGCAAGGCACTAAAAATGCTCGAGAAGCGTGTTGATAGAATATTTTTGAATTTTAGAGAGGCGGAAAAGTATTTTTCTTGTAAGGAAAAAATCATTCACACAGGAAATCCTATAAGAGAAGGCTTTTCGTTTGAAGAAAAAGCAATAATCAAGTCAAGGCTGGGAATAAAAGAAGATTATGTAATTTTATGCTATGGTGGATCTCTTGGCGCTAGAGCTATAAACGATGGGGCACTTGAAATAATAGAGAATATCATAAAGGAGAATAAAAATGTAAGACTTATTTGGGCAAGTGGTAAAAGAGAATACAAGGAAATGTATTATGAATTAAGAAATCGAAAATTTGAAAAAATGAAAAACCTAGAATTTTGTGAATATATTTATGATATGCCTCAAAAAATATCATGCGCCGATATTGTTATTTGCAGAGCTGGTGCTATGAGCATATCAGAAATGGCATACGCAGGCAAATGTGCTATTTTCATTCCATCTCCAAATGTAGTTGATAACCATCAATTTAAAAATGCAGAGGCGCTTAGCTCATGCTCGTCTGCAATATTATTAAGAGAAAGCGAAATTTTTAATTTAAGTGAAATCGTAATGGAGCTATTAGAAAACAAGGAAAAGAGAAATGGCTATGAAAGGAGAATAAAATCGTTTTCGGTTAGCGATTCAAACAAGATAATTTATAATGAAATTCGTAAAATATTAAAAGCATGAAATAAAATAACTTGACTTAGATGCGTGAGTATGGTATTATATAATAAAATAAGCAAAAAGAAAGAAGTATATTTTATGATTACAAAACTAAAAAAGCTATCTATACTCATGCTATTTGTCATTATGATTTTTTCTTTATTTTCATGCGAGGATGAGGCAAAGGCAGTTATGACTCTGCTAAATGGTGTTGAAAAGGACGGTGTTTATTCGATATCCGTTCCTTCTGCTACCGAAAGCGTTGATTTGAATGATTATATAACCGTTTCTGATGACGCTAAATGGAAACTTTATTCTGACGAGGAACAAGAGAATGAAATAGAATCATCAACTGTTGCCTTGAACATAGGAGTTAATCAGTTCTATGTTAGAGTAAAAGAGGGAACTACGAAAAAAAGCTATACCATTCAGATTGTTAGAAAGAAATCAATAACAGTTTCTTTTGATGCAAACGGAGGCTCTGCATGCCAAGAAATTGTAGTCGATGAGGGCACGATTGTAACTATTCCAACAACGACTCGCGTAGGCTATGATTTTGCTGGTTGGGACATTGATTTTACAGTGCCCGTTACTGATAATACAACCGCAAAGGCTAAATGGAATGCAAAAACCTTCAAGCTTACTGTTGATGGTGAAGAAAGTGTTGTTAAATTTGGCGAGGAATTTTCACTAACGCCAAAGGACAAGCTAGGATATAAGTTTGTTAAATGGATAGACGCTAATAATCAAGAATTTTCTGCATCAGGCAAGTGGGATGCTTTGACAGATGTGTCTGTAACATCTGTATATACAAAAGAGAATTATAAGCTTACCTTTATTTTTAATGCCGATATTGCAAATAAGGTGTCTAGCTATACTGTTGAGGATCTTGTTACTTTTGAAACACCAATTCATCCTAACGGACTTGAATTTGATGGTTGGTATTCAGAGCCAGAGCTAAAAAATAAAGTTACCGAGATCAAAAAAGGAACGACAGGAAATAAGACGCTTTATGCGAAATGGATACATGAGGAGCCTACATATACTGTAACAATTGATGCCGACGGATTTTCCTTTGATGGCACTGTCCTCACATTAAAATATGGTCAAGAATATAAGCTTCCTGATGTTCCGGCAAGAAACGGATATGATTTTGTTGCTTGGATCGACCAGGATGGTAATACCATTTCAACAAGCGGAAATTGGGGCGTTCCGGGTGATACAACTCTTACTATAAAATGGAATGTAAAGAGCTATGTAGTTAAATATATTGCCAATGCTGATATTTCCATTGAAAATGGCACATATACAATCCTTTCCGGACTAACTCTTCCTGTGCCCGTTCATCCTAGCGGATTAGAGTTTTTGGGCTGGTATTCCGATGAAAATCTTTCAAATAAGGTTGAAAGCATTGAAATAGGTGAATATGGAGCTAAGACGCTTTATGCATCTTGGAAGGAAATCATCATTCCAGAGGAAGAGGAATACGAAATTCTAATAGATGCCGAGGGTTGTGATTTCGATAAGCAAGTTATTCCCGTAAAATATGGTGATTCCTACACACTTCCTGAGGTTACCGACAGGGTTGGATATACATATACATGGATGAACGGAGAAGCTCAAATTTCAGCTAGCGGAACATGGAAAATAAAGGAAGATGCAACCATTACGCTTAAATGGACAGCGATTGAATACGACATCAATTATGTATTCAATGCAAGCATAGATGAAAAAACAGATAAATATACTATCGAGGACGAATTTATTCTTCCAATTCCAACTCATCCTGATGGGCTTGAATTTGATGGTTGGTATGCTGATTCTGGATTGACTCAAAGGGTTGAAAAGATCGAAAAGGGCTCAACAGAGGATAAAACCTTCTATGGAAAGTGGCTTCCAAAGATTGAAGAATATGAAATTATAATTGATGCGGTGGGCTTTGAGGCCGGAACTACAATCAAGGTAATTTATGGCGAGGAATATACTCTTCCAGCCGTTCCGGAAAGATTAGGATATGATTTCGTTGCGTGGATGAATGGCACAGAAATCGTTCCAACAAGTGGTATTTGGACTCTTCACGATAATGCCACATTGACAATCAAGTGGAATCCTACGACTTATCACATTCAATATATAATCGACGGAAAAACACAAAATCCTAATACAACCAACTCATTTACAATAAATGATGCCGTTGCGCTTCTTGATCCAACAAGGCCCAATGCAACATTTGTTGGCTGGTACACATCTCCTGATTTTTCCGAGGCGTCAAAGATAACAGAAATTGCAATGGGAACAGCAAAGGATATTGTTCTTTACGCTAAATTTGACATTACCACCTACACCATTACTTTTGACGCAAATGGAGGTACCGTTTCAAAGGATAGTGCTACATACGAAAAGGGTGATACCTATGTATTACCAACACCGGAATATCCGGGATACAAGTTCGCAGGCTGGTATTATGGTGAAGACAAGCTCGAGGATGGAAAATGGACTCTTGAAACTAATATAACGCTTGTGGCAAGCTGGACAAGAGTACTATATCTTGTTGAATATAATTTTAATGGTGGATCAACTACTGAAACACTAAAACAGGCATATTCCGTTCAAGATACATTTACACTTCCAATACCCACCAAGGAGGGATATTTCTTCTTAGGCTGGAGCGAGGAGGGAAGTGGTAAAATTTACAAAACCATGACCATTCAAACAGGAACTACGGGAAATAAAAAGTTTATTGCTAATTGGTCCGAATTTTCATTCTCGTTTAGTGGAGATGAGGCTATAGTAACAGGCTATAAGGTTATTTCTTCTAGAGCCTTTGTTAAAATTCCAACTACCGTTAATTATGATGGAGTTGATTACACAGTTACAGAAATAGGACCTAATGTATTTAATGGTATAGGTCCATTAATCAAAAAGGGCTATTTTATAGTTGGTGGCAATCTTGTTAGAAAATTTGATGTCGATGTTCCTAAAACTCTAAAGAGAATAGGCATTAACGCCTTTACTGACTGTAACGATGTTTGTATTAATGTTGTTCTAGATAGTGGGGTTGATTTGTACGAATGGGCAGATTCTCTTACTGTTGCCGAAGGAAACGATCATGTCGTTGATGTAATTAAGGGTCGCCGTCCCGCAATAGGATGGAGTGTTTACGGATAATGAAAAGACTCGTTTTAATTTTCTTATTGATAATTTTTGTAATAGGGGTTGTTTCTTGCGATAATTCGCAAGAAACAACCGAATCGCAAAGCGAGAGCTTTGTTGGACCTACAAGCTATACCGCAACTCTTGTCTGTCCAGAGGACGAAAGCATCAATGGCAAAAAAATTGAGGTTTTGTGGAAGCAAACCTATGATTTTCCAACTCCAAAAAGAGAAAATTATCGCTTTAATGGATGGATTTGTGGTGATGACAAGCTAAATTCTCTTGATATTTGGCCATACGCTCATGATGCAGAGCTAGTTGCCAGCTGGACTCCTATCACTTATAAAATTGAATATAAGCTATCTCCTATGCTAAGCGATGCCTTTACAAATTATAATACTGAAACAAAATCATTCTTCTTGCCCGTTCCTAAGCTTATAAATGATTACATGTTTGTAGGATGGACAGGAGAAGGCGTTACAGAGCCGTCTAAGGAGTTATTTATCCAAACCGGAAGCTCTGGTAACAAAAAATATACTGCCAATTGGCTTAGTATAAACGATGTAGAGTATAAGGATGAAAATGGTTTTGCATTTGAAATAATTGAGGATTATGCGGTCATTATCGGATATTACGGAGAACCCAAGGCTACGCTTTATATTCCAAGTGAATATAACGGATATCCTGTAAAGAGAATAGCCTCAAATGCTTTAAATAAGCTAAACGATCAAATCAGATCTTCTATCAAGATCGAAAGGGAAGACGGGCGTGTAGAGATATATATTCCCTCTACATTAACAGAATTTGAGGATTATGCGTTAGGCGATAATTGGGCAATAGCTATTGATGGCGGAAACGCTAACGAATGGTTTGCGAACTCAACCTTTGGAAAAGGAAATGGCGCTCTTAGTCCCCAAAATGATTAATTAAATAAAAAAGGTAGGCACATTTTAAGCGCCTACCATTTTTTTAGTTCATTTTGAACATAGTAGATACATTATCAGCTGTGGTTTCAGCTATTTTTTTGACCTTTTGAGTGGCGGTTTTGCTAGTGATAATCATAGCAACAGTGGTGAGTGCAATTCCTGCTACCATTCCCTTTAAAACATTTGCAATTGGCTTGGTATTCATTATAATATCTCCTTTTAAATTTTATTTTCAAATTGATTATTTGCATTTTTATGATAATTAATACATTTGATGAAAATTTTCTTACGATTTAAAACGGAATTTACGCAAATAATAAATTTGCAAAAGCGAGGTGAAATAATGAAAAAAGCGTTTAAATGCTTAATTTTAATTATATCTGTAATAATGCTTTCTATAAGCTCACATGCAACTAGCGTTAGCTGGTATTGCATTAGAAATAAAAATCATGAGCAACCAAAGCTTGATAAAACGCTTAGTGTAGTGGAAAAATATGATGTTTTTTGGGTGGATAAGGCTCATGATGATATTAGCGATGATGACAAGGTAATATATTTGACCTTTGATGCAGGCTATGAAAATGGAAATGTTGAAAAAATAGTAGATATATTAAATAAGCATGAGGTAAAGGGCGGATTTTTTGTTCTTGACAATATTTTGACAAAAAACCATTCATTAATCGAAAAAATGATAGATGGCTCTCATACAATCGCAAATCACACAGCAAGACACAGGGATATGAGTAAGATTAATTCTAAGGAAGAATTTAAAGCAGAGCTTGAAGCCTTAGAAAAGCTTTTCGAGAAGGAATACGGACGCAAAATGGTAAAGCTATATCGTCCCCCAGAGGGAAGATTTACCGAGGAAAATTTAAAATGGGCGTCCGAGCTTGGTTATAAGACGGTGATGTGGTCCTTTGCGTATGCCGACTGGGACAACGATAGGCAAATGTCATGCGAAAGCGCCAAAAATAAAATTCTCGAAAACCTTCATAATGGAGAAATTATGCTACTTCATCCAACATCTTCGACAAATGCCGAAATTATTGAGGATTTGATAGTAGAGCTTAAAAATAAAGGCTTTAGATTTGGTAGTCTAGAGGAGCTTTGTTATAATGATTTGGCTTAAAAAAGCATTAATTGTTTTTGTATTAATACCCTTAACGCTTGCTATGCCAATCAATGCTCAAAGTGTAGTTTATAATTCGAATATTCATGCAGGAAAAAAGATAGCATTAACCTTTGATGATGGTCCACACCCTCGTTTAACACCTAAAATTCTTGGAATTTTAGATAAATATAGTGTGAAGGCGACATTTTTTGTAATTGGACAAAACGCAAAGTATTATCCAAAACAGCTTGAAATGATAATTGATAATGGGCACGAGATAGGAAATCACACTTATTCTCATAAAATTTTAAAATTCTTAAAAAAGAGCGAAATAGAAAAAGAACTTTTAGATGCAGAAAAGCAAATAAAAGAAATCAAGGATTGCGAAATTAATCTTATAAGACCGCCTTGCGGACTCTATGATGATAATTTAGAGCAAATTGCAAGAAATAGAGATGATAAGATAGTTCTATGGGCTATTGATACGCTAGATTGGGAGCACACATCTACAAATGTAATGGTAAAAAATGTTCTTAGAAATATAAAAGACGGAGATATAATACTTTTTCATGATTATGTAAGTGGAGAATATAATACTCCAAGAGCACTAGAAATTTTAATTCCAATATTGCTTGAAAAGGGCTATGAATTTGTTACAGTAAGCGAGCTTTTGCAAAAATAAAATAATCCCTCACAAAAGTGAGGGATTATTTGCATTTGTGATAAGTAAAAAAGTGTTGACAAAATTTACTATTAATGTTATACTAAAATCACGGATTGCATATGCAGACGGAATTTATTTTAAAGGAGAACAAAAATGGCACAATACACACCAGACCAGGTTTTTGGACTTGCATGCGCAGCATATGACGATGCAAGATTTTTGGTAAGAGAAATGAGCAACATCGCAACGCAGGTTATCGAGGATTTTCCTGTAAATGTTCCTATGGGACAATATGACCTAGTGCTTCAAGCAGCACTTCTTAACGCAGCTGTTAGCGATGGAAAATTTGAGGACATTGAAAAGCAATTCATCGCAAAGATTACAGATTATTGCGATCTTATGCTTTTGATTAATGCTGAGCTTAAAAATGAAGTTGAGGACTGGGTTGATATTACATGGGATCATGTAGCTGTTCTTGACGAAGAGACCAGAAATAAGCTCGTTGGAATTAGCGTTGCTATTGTTGAAAAGCACACAGAGTCACTTGTAAAGCTATTCGCTATTATCGACAAGGCTATCGAGGAAAGAGACTTTATTGCTGAGCTAAGAGAAATCACCACAAGAATCATCGTTACATTTACCTTGGTTGATGGCGACGATCTTGAGAGTGAAAATGTTAAAAACGAGGCTCTTCATGCTCTTGCTGTATTTGAGTACATAGTAGGCCAAAAATGGAGTGCTATTACCGACGAAACAGACGAACCAAGCGCAGAAGACACTCCCGCAGATGCTCCTGACTCAGCAGATGGAGAATAATAACAATTAAAAGCCCCTTTTTAGGGGCTCTTTCTTTTGTAGGCGTCGCTAGCTACGAGTAGTGGAATTTGCGAATTTCTTTTTAAAATATATCTATTGATTTTTTTATTCTTATATGTTAAAATATAATAAGATTATTATAAAATTACATAAAAGGAGCTTTTTATGGGACTTTTTACAGGAAAAACACTTATGATTACAGGTGGTACAGGATCATTTGGTAATGCTGTGCTCAACAGATTTTTAAGAACCGATATAGGAGAAATTCGCGTTTTTTCTCGTGACGAAAAGAAGCAAGACGATATGCGTCATGAATTTCAAGCTAAATGGCCTGAGGTCGCCGAAAAAATAAAGTTTTATATAGGAGATGTTCGTGATCTTGCATCTGTTAAAAATGCTATGCACGGAGTAGATTATATCTTCCATGCTGCCGCACTTAAGCAAGTGCCGTCATGCGAATTTTTTCCAATCGAAGCTGTAAAAACTAATGTTTTGGGAACGGATAATGTTCTTACCGCAGCAATAGAAGAGGGCGTTCAAACAGTTATTTGCCTATCTACCGATAAGGCTGCATATCCCGTAAATGCTATGGGAACAAGCAAGGCAATGATGGAGAAGGTTATTGTTGCTAAATCTCGTACTGTATCTCCTGATAAAACAAAAATTTGCTGTACTAGATATGGAAATGTAATGTGTAGCCGTGGCTCTGTAATTCCACTATGGATTGATCAAATTAAAAATGGTCAACCGATAACTATAACCGATCCTACAATGACACGCTTTATTATGTCACTTGACGAGGCGGTGGATCTTGTATTGTTTGCTTTTGAGCATGGAGTTAGTGGAGATATTCTGGTTCAAAAAGCGCCGGCTTGCACAATTCAAACTCAGGCAGAGGCTGTTTGCGAGCTCTTTGGTGGAGATAAAAACAATATTAAGGTTATAGGCATTCGTCATGGCGAAAAAATGTACGAAACCCTTCTTACAAACGAGGAATGCGCTAACGCTATCGATATGGGTGACTTTTATAGAGTTCCATCGGACAAGCGTGGCTTAAATTACGATAAGTATTTTAGTAGTGGAGATACTGCAAGAAACACTCTTACCGAATTCAATTCTCATAATACCGACCTTTTGAATGTGGAGCAGGTTAAGCAAAAGCTTCTCACTCTCCAATACATAAGAGACGAGCTTGATGCAATGGGAATAGAGTATTGAGGTATTTATGAACATACTTGTTACAGGGGCTAAGGGATTTGTTGGAAAAAATCTTGTTTATAGTCTGAAAAACATTAAGGAAGGCAAGGACAAGACTCATCCCGAGCTCAAGATTGATGAAATATATGAATTTGATATAGATACAGATATATCATTACTTGATGAATATTGCAAAAGCGCTGATTTTGTTTTTAATCTAGCTGGCGTAAATAGACCCAAGGAGCAAAGCGAATTCATGCAAGGCAATTTTGGCTTTGCCAGCGTGCTTCTTGATACTCTAAAAAAGTATAAAAATACTTGCCCTGTTATGATTTCCAGCTCTGTTCAAGCTACCTTAGAGGGCAGATTTGCCGGAAGCGAGTACGGAAAAAGCAAAAGAGCAGGCGAGGAGCTAATGCTTTCCTATGGTCAAGAAACAGGGGCGAGAGTTTTAATTTATCGCTTTCCAAATCTTTTTGGAAAATGGTGCAAGCCTAATTATAATAGCGCTATTGCCACATTTTGCCATAATATAGCAAATGATTTGCCAATACAAATAAATGATCCTAGTGTTGAATTAGAGCTTGTTTATATTGATGATTTAATTGATGAAATGCTAAGGGCTCTTAGTGAAAACGAAACGAGAAACGAAAAGTATTGCATTGTTCCTATTACTCATAAAACAACGCTAGGCTTTATCGCCGATACAATAAAGAGCTTTCCCGAAATTAGAGCAAGCCTTGGCGTACCAAGCTTTACAAACCCACTTGTTTCAAAGCTTTATAGCACATGGCTCTCATATTTGCCCTCTGAAAAGTTTATTTATGATCTAAAAATGAATGTTGACGATCGTGGTAGCTTCACTGAAATTATAAGAACCAGCGATAGAGGACAGTTTAGCGTAAATATTTCTAAGCCGGGAATAACTAAGGGAAATCATTGGCATCACTCTAAAAATGAGAAATTCGTAGTTGTAAAGGGCGAGGCTCTTATTCAACTAAGAAAAATAGGCAAGGATGAAAACGGAAACGATTATCCTATTGTTGAATTTAAGGTTAGTGGAGAAAAAATTCAAGTTGTCGAAATGATAACCGGCTACACCCACAATATTATAAATCTTTCACAAACTGAAGATTTGATTACTTTTATGTGGGCAAACGAGCCTTTTAATCCTCAAAAACCGGATACTTTTTTTGAAAAGGTGTAAAATATGGAAATAAGAACTGATTATTCAAGCATTAAATTTAAAGAGGATGGCAGATTAAAGCTATTAATAATTGTTGGAACAAGACCCGAGATTATTCGTCTTTCTGCAGTTATAAATAAGTGTCGTGAATATTTTGATTGTATTCTCGCCCACACAGGACAAAATTATGATTACAATCTCAATGGAATATTTTTTAGAGATTTGAAGCTAGCCGAGCCAGAGGTGTATATGGATGCTGTTGGCGATGATTTGGGAGCAACAGTTGGTAATATAATCAATTGCTCGTATAAGCTGATGTCGCAAATTAAGCCGGATGCGCTTTTGATTTTAGGAGATACCAACTCGTGTCTATCGGCAATATCTGCAAAAAGGCTTCATATTCCTATATTCCATATGGAAGCAGGAAATCGTTGCAAGGATGAATGCTTACCCGAGGAAACTAATCGTAGAATTGTTGATATAATTTCTGATGTTAACCTCGCATATTCTGAACACGCTAGAAGATATTTAATTGAGTGTGGAATGCCCAAGGAGCGTACATATGTCACAGGAAGCCCTATGGCTGAGGTTTTGCATGCAAATCTTGACGATATCGAAAAATCTGACATTCTAACTAGATTAGGACTTGAAAAGAAAAGATATATTTTATTATCAGCGCATCGTGAGGAGAATATAGATACAGAGAAAAACTTCTTGTCCTTGTTTAATGCGATAAATAAAATGGCGCAAAAATATGATATGCCAATATTATATTCTTGCCATCCAAGAAGCAGAAAGAGAATAGAGTCAAGTGGATTTGTTCTCGATGAAAGAGTAATAAGACATGAGCCTCTTGGCTTCCACGATTATAACAACCTACAAATGAATGCATTTGCTGTGGTTTCGGATAGTGGAACGCTTCCCGAGGAGTCTAGCTTCTTTACCTCGATTGGAAAATCATTCCCCGCGGTATGTATTCGCACCTCGACAGAGCGCCCGGAAGCGCTAGACAAGGCTTGCTTTATTCTTGCGGGCATTGATGAGGGCTCACTGCTACAAGCTGTTGAAACAGCTGTTAAAATGACCGAAAACGACGATCTCGGAATTCCTGTTCCGGATTATACTGACGAAATCGTTTCTACTAAGGTAGTAAAGATCATTCAGTCATATACAGGTGTTGTAAATAAAATGGTTTGGAGAAAATTCTAAATATAAAAAGCTTTAACCTTTTGGTTAAAGCTTTTTTGTTATTTTAAAATATATTCAGGCTTAGCAAGACCCTTTATGCAATCGGCAGAGATAATTGCCTTAGCAACATCCTTGCGAGAGGGAAGCTCATACATGATTGCGGTCATGGTTTCTTCCATTATAGAGCGTAGGCCTCTTGCTCCGGTTGAGCGCTCAAGGGATAGCTCGGCAACCGCTACAAGTGCATCGTCGGTAAATTCAAGCTCGACACCATCAATTTCAAACAATTTTATATATTGCTTTATAATTGAGTTTTTAGGCTCTTTTAATATTCTTACAAGGGCATCTTTATCAAGATTTTCAAGACCTACAATTAATGGTAAACGACCAACAAGCTCAGGAATAAGACCATATTTTACAATATCGTGGGCAGTTGCATCCTCGAAAACCTTAGTATTATCAACCTTTTTCTTACTCTTTACCTCACCACCGAAGCCTAAAAGCTGTTTTCCCTTACGAGCCTCGATAATGTCTGATAGCCCATCGAAAGCGCCACCACAAATGAAAAGAATATTTTCAGTATTAATTTTTATAAATTCTTGATTTGGATGCTTTCTTCCGCCTTGAGGAGGAACATTCGCAACAGTTCCTTCAAGAATTTTAAGAAGCGCCTGCTGAACACCTTCGCCAGAAACATCGCGAGTAATGGAGCGGTTTTCGCTTTTTCTTGAAATTTTATCAATTTCATCAATATAAATAATACCCTTTTCAGCTTTGCTTATGTCAAAATCTGCCGCTTGAATAAGCCTTAGAAGAATATTTTCAACATCCTCTCCAACATAACCGGCCTCGGTTAGAGTAGTAGCATCTGCAATTGCAAATGGAACCTTTAAGGCACGCGCAAGCGTTTGAGCAAGATATGTTTTACCAACACCGGTAGGACCTATAAGCAAAACATTGCTTTTTTGAATATCAACATCATGGCCCTCAGTGTTTTTGGATCTTTGCTCGTTGTATAGAATTCTCTTGTAGTGATTGTAAACAGCAACAGAAAGGGCGATTTTAGCCTTATCTTGACCGATTACATATTCATCAAGCAATTCCTTGATTTGCACAGGCGTAGGTAGAGAATTAAAGGAAAAACCAGTATCTGCGTCACTTGTGATATCGTCTTGACCTAAATATTCATCGATAATATTAGAGCAAGCATCAATACATTCGTTACAAATACAAGCACCACTAGGTGAAGGTATTAAAAGCTCTACATGATTTTCGCCCCTACCGCAGAAGGAGCATCTTTTAGTTTCTTTCATTATTAAACTCTCTTGTCAATTACTTTGTCAATAAGACCATATGCTAGCGCTTGCTCAGCGGTCATGAAATTGTCACGCTCAGTATCGCGCTCGATTACCTCTAAAGGCTGAGATGTATTAGTAGCCAAAATAGCATTAAGTCTTTCTCTAGTTCTAAGAATATGATCAGCATGAATTTTGATATCAGTAGCTTGACCCTGAGCACCACCGAGAGGCTGATGAATCATAATTTCACTATTTGGAAGAGCAATACGCTTACCCTTAGTACCGCTAGAAAGTAGGAACGCACCCATGCTTGCAGCCATACCAATACAAATAGTAGAAACATCGCATTTAATATAATTCATGGTATCATAAATAGCCAAACCGGCACTAACACTTCCACCGGGGCTGTTAATGTATAAGCAAATATCCTTATCAGGATCCTTCGCCTCAAGATAGAGAAGCTGTGAAACAACAAGAGAAGCAGTAACATCAGTTACTTGATCGCAAAGGAAAACAATTCTATCCTCAAGAAGTCTTGAGTAAATGTCGAATGAGCGCTCGCCTCTGTTGCTTTGTTCAATGACCATAGGAATGTATGCCATAATTTAAAACCTCCAAGTTTTTAGTTTAAATTACCGCTGCATTGAAAAATACAGCGGTAAAATTACAAATGTTAATTACGCTTTAATAACAGCGTTTGTTTTAACGAAATCAACCGCTTTCTTTACGCACAAGTCAAGTCTAATAGCCTCGGCATCAACAAAGGTCTTAACCTTTTCGATTTCCAAACCGTAAGCACTAGCGAGATTTGCATATTCAGCCTCGATTTCCTCTTCAGTTGCGGTAATGCCCTCAAGCTCAACGATCTTTTCTAGAGCAAGGCGTGTCTTAACACGCTTTTCAGCGCTAGGCATGAATTGTTGACGAAGATCGTCAAGAGTTTGACCGGTGTATTGGCAATAAGTATTGAGATCAAGACCCTGCATTCTGAAGTTGTTGTCATACTCACGAAGAATATTCTCAGCCTCAGCCTCGAACATAGGAGCAGGGATGTCAGCTACGAGAAGCTCAACTAGCTTATCAAGAAGTTGGTTTTCAACAAGTCTGTCAGCATCTTGCTCGTTTTTCTTTTCAAGTTTTGCCTTAACATCAGCAACATATTCATCAACTGTATCGAATTCACTTACATCCTTAACAAATTCGTCGTCAAGCTCAGGGAGCTGATTGAACTTAATGCTGTTAAGAGTGATTTTGAAGATAGCCTCCTTGCCGGCAAGCTCATCAGAATGATATTGCTCAGGGAAGGTTACAGTAATATCGAAGCTTTCGCCACTTGCGTGACCGATAATTTGCTCCTCAAAGCCGGGAATAAAGCTTCCAGAGCCGATTGTGAGATCGTAACGCTCAGCCTTTCCGCCTTCAAAAGCAACGCCATCGCAGAAGCCCTCGTAGTCAATGTTAGCGATATCGCCATCTTGAACAGGACGATCAGTAACATCAATAACGCGAGAAGCTCTTTGACGAGCTCTGTCAATTTCAGCGGTAACATCCTCGTCTGTTACCTCTTTAACGGTTTTTTCAACTTCAATGCCCTTATAGCCATCGATTGATACCTCAGGCTTTACATAAAACTTAGCCTTGAGAACAACGCCGTTGTCGTCAATTGTAACGATGTCAAACTCAGGACGGCTAACAACATCAAGGCCTGACTCCTTGATAGCAGCCTCGTAAGCGTCAGGGATGATTTCGTTGATAGCATCCTCGTAGAATACGCCCTTGCCGTACATTCTTTCGATCATAGAACGGGGAGCCTTACCCTTTCTAAAGCCTGGAACGTTGATCTTTTTTACTTCCTTGCGATAAACCTTTTCGATAGCAGCCTCAAAGGTCTCCTTGTCAACGTCAAATTCGATTTCGTAAAGATTTTTTTCAATTTCTGTGGTTTTTTTCAAAGCCATTTTTATTTTCCTCCAAAAGTAATTGGTTTTTTATTCTATAACATTATATATAAATAAATTTAAAAAGTCAATATAAATTTGCAAAAATAATAAGAAATATTTTTGTTATTTTTCAATTGTGAGCTTCATAGGTACAAAATTCAAGTAATCTGCCGATATTAATGTGAATTTTATATCTTTATAAATTGTGGATCTGGGAATGTTATAAACGCCATGGATGTGACCATAATAGCAATTTTTTATATTATATTCCTTTAACACATCAATAATTGGCTCGCAAACAAACGCTCCATAAACAGGAGGGAAGTGTAAGAACACCAAAATTTCCTTTTCGCTGTCGGCGCGTAGCTTGATTGCCTCGTCAAGACTCATTTTGAGACGAGAGGCCTCTCTTGCAACAATTTTGTCATATTCAGCATCTGTTTTTAAATCTTGCATTTTTTCGTCGATATACCAGCCACGAGTACCACATACAATAAAATCCTCGATCTCATATGCGTTATTGAAAAGGAAATTAATGCTTTTAAAGCCCCTTTGCTCAATATAGGCTCTGTTTTTAGACATTGTACCCCACCAATAATCATGATTTCCCTTGCCGAGAAGCTTTCTGCCGGGCAAGCTATCAATAAAAGCAAAATCCGCGTCTGCATCTTCTATGCTGATAGCCCAAGAAATATCACCGGGAATAATCACTGTGTCATCATCCTTTACGATGGCACACCAATTCTTTTTAATTTTGTTAACATAGTCCTGCCATCTGTTCCCAAATATATCCATAGGCTTATTTGCCGAAAGAGGTAGGTGCAGGTCTGCCATTGTAAAAATAGACATTTTTATCTCCTACTTTATTCTAATTCAAAATTCTTTTTGATAGGTCTAAAAAATTGTGACAAAAAATTTTATTAGTAATCGTTTCATCATAGCATTTTAAAAGCCTATAATATAACTTATCAAGATCAAAAATGCTCGAAATTTCCATAGGAAGAGAAGAAACACCATCAAAATCGCAACCAAGCGAAATGTTGTTTTCTCCACCCAACGACAGATAATGATCAATGTGCCTTAATATGTCATCAATCGATGCAATCCCGTTGCTTGATAAATGCTCGGGAGCAAGAGAAATTCCAACGCATGAGCCTAGTCGTACAAGATTTAAAAATTGCTCGTCTGTAAGGTTTCTCTTATGAGCACATATAGAATAAGAGCACGAATGAGTTGCGACGGGAATAGCGTTCGCATTATAGCATAGCTCCAAAATATCATAAAAACCACGCTCTGAGCAATGGGAAACATCAATTGTTATTCCCATTTTGATAGCACCCTCTAAGGCTCTTTTTCCAAAGCGAAAAATACCAAGCTTAGTGTTCCAAGCCCCACCGATTTGGGATATATCCTTCCAAACGGGAGTTATAAATCTCACTCCGTCTTGATACAAAATATCAATTCTAGATAAATCGTTTCCTATAATTCGCAAATCCTCGATGGCGAGAAAAAACATATTTTCTTTGTTATTTTTTAACTTTGTTGAAAACTCAAATCCTTGATTTTTTGCATACTCTAATGTTTTTTTGTATCTTTTAAAGCCTGCCTCGTTGCTAAGAGCATCATTTGTCCAAATTGCCATTATTTGAAAATATGGAGAAAATTTTACACATTTATCAAGTGAAATGTGCAAAGGAGAGGATAAAAGAGAATAGCTGCCCTCATAGGAAGCGGCAAGAGTGTCACAATGCAAATCAAAAAGCGGAAGCATATTACCTCGTAAAAGCGTTTTCTATATAATTTAAATCACACACCCTTAAGCGCTTGCCATCTAGCGTAACGCTAACCTCACAAACATCCATTCTGGGTTGCTTTGTGGCATGCTTTTTTGGAAGTGTTTTTAAATAGTAATATGCAAATTTAAGTAAATTTGATTTTTTCGCAGAGTTTACGGCATCCGCCGGACGCCCATAATTATTTTTATCAATTCTGCGAGTTTTTACCTCAATAAAAAGCACATATTCCTTGTTTGTTGCTATTATATCAGTTTCTAATTTTCCCTTGCGAGAGTTTCTGGCAAGGATTTTAAAGCCTTGCTTTTTTATGTATTTGGCGCAAGCCTTTTCGCCAAAATCTCCAACATCCTTTTTAGTAATCATTTGTCAAGAAATTTAAGAAAGCTTGGGCGATGAATAGGGCATGGACCAAACTTTCTTATAGCGTCCATGTGCGCCTTTGTACCATATCCCTTGTGCTTTGCAAAGCCATATTCCGGATATTCCTTATCATATTCATCACACATACGATCACGAGTTACCTTCGCCAAAATTGACGCCGCAGCAATGGACGGAACGGTTGCATCACCCTTGACAACGGTTTTAGTAGGAATTTTAAAGCCATTTGAATAATTTCCGTCAATTAGAGCCATATCGGCAGGAACATTAAGCCCCTCAACCGCGCGATTCATCGCTAGCATGGACGCATTTCTAATATTGTATTCCTCAATTTCCTCAACAGTTGCAAGCGCAACGGAGTAGGAAATAGCGTTTTTTATAATTAAGTCAAAAAGCTCCTCGCGTTTCTTTTCGGTTAGCTTTTTAGAGTCGTTTAGCCCTTCTATTACAAAGCCCTCTGGCAAAATGCATGCAGCAGCAACAACGGGGCCCATAAGTGGTCCACGCCCCGCCTCATCAACGCCACAAATAAGATTTATAGATGTTGATTTAAATTGATTTTCAAAGCTATAATCAAGCATGTAAATCCTCCGGAGATTCGATTGTTATGTTGCCAATTTTTGCGTTTCTAAACTCTTCAAGAAGAGTAATAGCGGTGCGTTCCGTGTTAATTTCACCACCGGAAATTAAAAATCCACGCTTTTTACCAACAAGCTCAAATACTTCATAATCCATATCGCAAGCATCAAGCTCGGTCTGCGTGATTTTATACCTAGCCATAAACGCCTCGGGAGCGATTTTTCTAAGACGAGCACAAAGGAGAACAGCGATATATTCAATATCAAGAATTGCATCCTTGATAGCACCGGTTATGGCAAGATTTTCGCCGACTACCTTTTCTTCAAATTTAGGCCATAAAACACCGGGCATATCCATCAAATCAAGCCCAATTGTAGTAGGAATCCATTGCTTGTTAAGAGTAACGCCGGGACGATTTTCAACTTTAGCCTTTTTTGAGCCACAAAGCTTGTTTATAAGCGAGGATTTGCCAACATTAGGAATTCCAACAAACATAGCGCGAAGCTTTCTTCCGGACATTCCCTTGCTTTCGTATCTTTCTAGCTTGTCAGATAGTATTTCCTTAACACTAGAAGCAAGCATAGAGAAGCCCTCGCCCGTGATACAGTCAACAGCTATGGCATGCTTGCCTTGATTTTTATAATATTCTATCCACCTTTTAGTCATAGCTTTATCTGCGATACCGCACTTGTTGAGTACAGTAAGACAGGGCTTGTCACCGATGATTTTGGCAATTTCTGGGTTTTTTGAGCTATAAGGAATTCTCGCATCGAGAATTTCAACAATAATATCAACCTCTTTAAGATTTTCAGAAATCAATCGGCGAGTTTTCGCCATATGACCGGGAAACCATTGTATAACATCAGATTGCATAAATACCTCTTTATTTTAAAACGCCTATCTTTTGTAATGGTAATATTCTAAATACACATTTTCCTAAAATAAAATCCTCATCAATAAATCCGATTTGGAAGGAGCGACTGTCAAGAGAGTTGTTTCTGTTGTCACCCATTGCAAATACACACCCCTCAGGCACAATAGCGCTAGCAACAAATGTGTCTGTTATTGCATCATATTCTGTGTCCATAATAGATGTGCTAGGAGCGATATAATGGAGGTTGTTTGTGAATTTATATGTTGCGTAAGGCTCTTCAATTTTCACACCGTCAATAGAAATTTCATATATTCCGCTTTCGTGTAGATTAGCAGAGTATCTAATTTCTATTTTTTGCCCCTCAGTTGCGATAATTCTTTTAACTAATGGCTCTGGATAATCCCTTGTGTCAATAACAACAATATCTCCATTCTTCGGCTCATATGTTGAAAAGGGATTTGAAACTATCAAATAATCCTTGTCCTCAAGCGTGTTTAGCATTGAGCCTCCTGAAACAATGCTCAGCTTGGCAATAAAAACAAATATGAGAATAATAAGAGCAATAGCGAAAACAAGCGATTCGAGAATCTCGTAAATTCCACTAATCGTTTTGTTGTCATTTTTAATTTCAGTGGTGTAATCCTCTTGCATAATACCTCCTAAAAAAGTGAGAAAAATATTCCAAAACCTATTTTACCACGAAATTTTAAAATTAACAACACTTTTTCCAATATTTTATAATAAATTTATATTTATATGATATTTTTGCTGTAGTATCAGTCATGCTTGATATTACCTAGGTGTAGCCATCTTCATTATTAATGGTATCGATAGGCACAACATTTACAGGATTGTTTGTATAAACATTTCCTTTTGTATTTGTAAAGGTTAGGCTTTGACAATAAATGCCCTCTAATAGCTTTGTACGCTCGATTAGATATATTTCGTGCTTATACTTTCCACTACCATTTGGAAGCTCTTGCGCTATATCGTTAGACACGATATAGTAATAGTTTTTAGTGTTTGTTCCGTCTGTTGCCTCAATCATTACCTCTGTTGTAGGCTTGTAGGATTGCACACTATCATTGATTGTATGTATTACAGCCTCGTTTAGCCTTTCGTCAAGGAGAGCCGAGGCAGAAAAGGGAAATACTGTACTTGTTATTTTTTGTGTATAATTTCCGTTTGCATCTTTTGTGTATGCGCTGAAATTCATATTGACAAAATCCTTTCGTTGTGTTATTATGAGAAAAAAGGAGTTGATTTTATGAAAAAGACTATATTTAAAATTGTTGCTGGAGTTGTTTTAATCGGTGTAATGATTTATCCCTTGATATTTTTTATAAAAGCATTTTGTGGGTTCATTAAAAGAATGGTCGAACTACCGTCGCCCGAACTTGCTTTTTGGGGTATTACGGGCATAGGGTCAACTGAATTTTTCGCTTTTTCTATAATTTTGCCTATAATATTACTTTCCTATGTTTTAGTAATTGCAATTTATCTTTACAAGCAAATCAAAGGCTCTAACGCCTCAAATTTCGTGCGTTATACCTACGAGGAATACAAGGCATATAGAGCAAAGAAAAAAGAGGAAAAACAAGCAAAGAAAAGGGCTAAATTGCAAGAAAAAATAGATAAAATGGAAAAGACGGAGTAAATCCGTCTTTTTTATCTTGAATTGCCTGTGCGGTCTTGCCCTGCTCCTGCTCTTATCCTTGCAAAGAATAGGCTTGTATTCTCTACCTCTTGGCGCATATTTATCTCGCTTTGTCTTAATGCGATGCTTCTTATACCCCAATCGGCTAAGCCTGCAACTGCACCGAGTGCCACGCCTGCGCCACCAAATATAGAGCCTGCCATAACCATATTTTTTACAATATCAAATCCTTGCTTTCCTAAGCCATGCTAAGAAAATGGAAGAAAAAACAAATTTTTTCAAAAAAATAAAAAAAGTGCTTGCATTTTGAAAACATATATGCTATAATGTGCGCAAGTGTGTAGAAAACTACACCAACGGAGTGGTCCGCTGCGAAGCTCTGCATGAACACTCTATGATTAATGGAGGGCGCGAAAATGGATAAGATCCAAGCACTTGTAAACGAGCAATTGAAGACAGAAGTACCACAGTTCAACATTGGTGACACTGTAAAGGTACACAACCTCATCAAAGAGGGAACAAGAGAAAGAATTCAGATTTTTGAAGGCACCGTTATTGCAAAGCACGGTGGCGGAATCTCTGAAACATTCACAGTAAGACGCGTTGCTTACGGTTGTGGTGTTGAGAAGACATTCCCACTTCATTCTCCTCATGTAGCTAAGGTTGAGGTTACCAGAGTTGGTAAGGTTAGAAGAGCAAAGCTCTACTATCTACGCGACAGAGTTGGTAAGGCATCCAAGGTTAAGGAGCAAATCTAAGTCTCTAAAGCAAGAAAATATCTCCGTTGTATCAAACGGAGATTTTTCTTTTATATTGACTATCTATTAAAAATATGGTAAAATTAATTTAGAAAATTTTGCTTTTGAGGAATATTATGGATACAAAAAAGAAATCTTTAATTGTCGTAGCTATCGTTGCTTTTCTATTACTCATATTTTTGTGCATATCTATGATTGTATATCATTTTGGATATAACAAAATACTTGTAAGCGTAAATGGTTGTGAAAACTTGTTTGATATGTCTGCTGAGGATTTTTGTAAAACAAATGGCAAAGGAACGGTACTAGAAGACGGATATACATATGCTAAAATAAAAAACGGATATTTAGTTCTAATATTAAGCGATTATGAGCTGATGGAATGGAAATGTCAAAGATATGATATTGTAATTTTGCAGGGCGTCTTAGGAGAATCAAAAGATATCGGTGTCAGTAAAAAATATATTGACGAGGAAGATGATTGGGCAATGATGCCGTTTATTAATAATGCTCATGCTTGTGGTTTTGATATTTCTGATGACTATAAAAGATTTGTTGCAGAAGGAGACGATGATAGAAGCTTTTTCCCATTTGTAGGAATGGGATGTTGGATGATGCAATTGTTTGAAGGCACTCCAAGTGACGAAATCACATGGGAATACATCAATTACGGAGAAAATGGTGAAATAAAAGAGCATATAAGATTTCCGGAAGATACAACAGAGCCTGTGAATTAGTATTGAAAAATAAAAATCTGCCTAAATGGCAGATTTTTATTTATGCTTAAAGTTGCGTCTTTTTCTTTCTTTTTTTCTTCCTAAAAAAGAAGAAATTAAAGAAATGGCAAAGATTATCAATCTAAAAAAGAAGTTATTAGGTGCTACATCTCCATCAATAAAAATAGATAGGAAAAGTGTTAGAGCGAATATAAGCCCACCTAAAATAAGTCCACCAAAAAGCCATTTCTCTTTATTTATTTTTGTCATAATAAATACTGTAATAAATGTGCTAATATAAAGTGATATTAGCCCTCCAAGCTCACTTTTTGAGGTTGGATTTGTAGTATTATATAGAATTAGAGAAGTGACAAAAATTGTAAAAACGGAAATAAAACAAAAAATAATTGTGAAAATGGCGCAACGCAAAACAAGCTTGTAAAGAGGAAGACTCTCTCGAGAATTTACGGGAACTGGTAGATTCATAATAAAAAACCTCGCAAAATACTTTGTAGTAAAAGTATATTTGCGAGATTTTCATTTTATGAATTAATTTTCGTCAGTAGAAGTGGTTTCTTCAGAATCGCTTGTGGTAGGCTTATCCTCAACAACCTCAACCTTTTCAAGCTTGGTAGGCTTTTCGGGCTTGTTTGATTCGCCGTCCATAGGAACATCGCCACGCTTTTGAGCAGCGCTTACATCAACATTGCGAATCGCAGTACGCAAAAATCTGATTTTTGTACCATCTCTGCTAGTTTCAATAACAACAGTTTCTTCCTTGATGCTAACGATTTCACCAACAATACCACCGATAGTAGTAACCTCGTCTCCAACCTCAAGATTGTTTCTCATCTCGTTTGCTTGGCGCTCCTGCTTCTTGTTAGATCTATACATGAAGAAGAACACAACAACCAAAAGAACGAGCATTATGATTGGCATAAGAGAACCGCCACCAGTTGCATTGGTAGAGCCTTCGGTAAATAAAGCAATAAGTGACATTTAAAATTCCTCCTTTTAAATAAATACTACATAATTGTACCTTATTTTTTACCATATTTCAAGCCTTTAACAAAAATTTTACAAAAAAATCAAAAATTTCATATTTATAATAGATTGAAATGCATTTTAATTTGTGATAAGATATAGTTATGAAATATATTATTAATGAAAATCAGGACAAACTAGTATTAAAAGCTTTTTTAAAATCCGTTCTAGGCTTGTCCTCAAGACTTATCAAAAGATTGAAAAAATATAGTGATGCTATTTTAGTAAACGGTGTGCACGCCGATGTTGTTCAGGTTCTAAATAAAGGAGATGTTCTTTGTTTGGATTTTTCCGACAGAGAGGACGATGTAAATGAACATCTAGAGCCGGTAGATATTCCCATAGATATTATTTATGAGGATGAAAATTATACTGTTGTAAACAAAGGACCGTCAATGCCAACTCACCAATCGCTTTTTCACTATACCGATACACTAGCTAATGCATTGGCTTTTAGATATAGAGCCCGTCCGTATGTTTTTAGAGCTATAAATCGTCTTGATATGGATACAAGTGGAATAGTTTTAACAGCGAATAATATGCTATATGCCGATATTTTGTGCGAAAAATTAAAAAACGGTTGCTTTCACAAGGAATATATTGCTATCGTAAAGGGAAAAACGAATGACGATGGTGAAATTGATGCACCAATTGCTCGCATTGGCGATAGCATTATCGAAAGGGCAGTCTTGCCGAATGGAGAAAGAGCTGTAACTCGTTATAAAACAATACTTTCTTGTGATGATATTAGCGTTGTTAGAGTTTTTCCAATTACAGGAAGAACGCATCAAATAAGGGTTCATATGGCACATATCGGTCATTCGATAATTGGAGATACCCTATATGGAGAAAAAAGTGAGCTTATATCTCGTCAGGCTCTACATGCAAGTAGGCTTAAAATAGACGGAATAGGTGAGTTTGTGGCAGATTTGCCAGATGATATGAAAAATATTATAAGGAGATATTTTGGTGATTATGAGAGCCTTTCGTAAAGCGAGAGAATATGTACCCGTTGGCGCTATGATTATTTTTTTAATAACCATTATAAGCGCCATTCTTTTTGCAATCATAAGATCCTCTGTGCCTTTTGCGGATTTCTTTAACTATTATATAAGCGCGCCAACTCGCTTTATTATGGCAAAAATAACCTCGTGGATTCCTTTTTCACTTGCTGAAGCTTTAATTATATCTATTCCAATATGGACTGCGATTTTGGTATATATAGGAATAAAATGCGCTAAAAAGGACGCAAAAAGCACTAGTAAATTTTTGTGCTCAATTTTTTCTATAATATGCTTTGTTTTTATAACATTTGTATGGACATATTCAAGCGGATATTCCACTACAACTATTGATAAAAGACTTCAAATGGATCGTGAAAAGGTAAGCGCTGACGAGTTATATCAAACAGCACTGTGGTTAACAAATAATATAAATGAGCTATCTCCCAAAATCCTATATGACGAAACAGGAGCATCTGTTATGAATTATTCGTATTGGGAAATGAGCGATAAGCTCTGCGATGCTTATGATAAATTTTCTGAAAAATATCCCATTTTGCATACCTTTGATACAAATTTAAAGCCAATAATCCTAAGTGAGCCCTTCACATATACGCATATCTCGGGCATTTATACATTTATGACTGGCGAAAGTAATATAAATGTTAACTATCCTGATTTTATAGTTGCGTCTAGTGGAGCGCATGAGCTTGCTCATCAACGAGGAATCGCAAGAGAGGATGAGGCAAATTTCGTCGCGTTTTTGGTTAGCATGGAATCAGATGATCCCTTTATTCAGTATAGTGGCTATCTAGATGTATATCAAAGCGTTATGAGCGCCTTATATTCAGCTGATAAGGATCTTTATAAAAGCGCATCAAGTGCTCTTTGTAGTGAAGCCTATTACGATAGAGTTAGCTACTCGAATTTTTTTAAAAAATACGCTGATTCCAAAACATCAGAGGTTTCTAATAGCATAAATAATTCTTTTTTACAAGCGAATGGTCAACAGCAGGGCACAAAAAGCTATGGAATGGTGACCGACCTTACAGTCGCATACTATAAAGCCTTCGTAAAATAACCATTTTGAATCGTGTGAATATATTGATATTAAATTCTTTCACACGAGGTAAAAATGGAAAAGATTTTTGTCACAGGTGGTCGTTCTTTAAATGGCAAAATAGAGATTAGCGGAATGAAAAATTCAGCTTTGCCTATAATATTTGCATGCTTGCTGATAAACGAAGAGTGTATTTTAGAAAACATACCAATGGTTAGTGATGTCGAAAATGCGCTTTTTATATTAAGACAAATGGGCGCATACGCTTCGTTTATTGATGAGCATACAGTGAAAATTAACGCCCGTAACGCATCTCTTATAGATTTGGATTTGGATATAATATCAAAAATGAGAGCCTCTAGCTATCTTATGTCAACCTGTCTTAGTAGATTTGGCTCTGTTTCTATGGCGTATCCCGGTGGCTGTAATTTTGGAGTTCGCCCAATCGAACAGCACATAAAGGGCTTTCAAGCATTAGGCGCGACTCTTATAGAAAACACAGATTTAATCAGCTTAAAATTTGGCAAAAGACCAAAAAACACAAAAATAGTACTTGACAAAATTTCTGTAGGTGCTACAATAAATATGATAATGGCATCTGCTATTAGCGATGGAATTACTATTATCGAAAATATCGCAAAAGAGCCACATGTTCTGGATTTGATTGCTTTTTTGAACATTTGTGGAGCTGATATTTCGCTTTATGAAAATCAAATTAAGGTTGTAGGCGTTAAAGGATTAAAGGGAATACGATATAGAATTTATTCCGATATGATTGAGGCTCTTACTTTTGCATGCTGTGTTGGCGTGACCGGTGGCGAAATTGCCTTGCAAAATGTTGAAGGCGAGCATTTAGAAGGCGTTCTTTCGGTTTTTGATAAAATGGGAATATCACATAGGTACAAAAATGGAGCTTTATATATAAAAAAGAATGCTTCAATAAGGGGAGCGGATATAGTAACAGCTCCATACCCTGCATTTCCTACTGATCTACACCCACAATTTTCTGCGTTGCTTTGCTATTGTGATGGTGGAGGAAGCGTCATAGAGGGGATTTTCCCAAACAGATTTGCCTATGCTGTTGAATTAGAAAAGCTAGGAGCTAGGCTCAATAGAGTTGATAATAAGATTATAATTGAAAAATCACTTTTGCACGGAGCGACTCTTGATGCAACCGATTTAAGAGCGGGTGCTGCGCTAGTTGTTGCAGCCCTTGGCGCAACAGGAAAAAGCACAATAAATAATGTTAACTATATCGTAAGAGGCTACGAGAGGCTTGTTTCAAAGCTGGCGTCTGTCGGAGCTGATATATTTTGCGATGTAAAATAAATTCAAAAGGAGATATAAAAATGGAAGTAACTAAAAAGACACTTATCGGCGATGTACTTGATTTCGATCCCGAAACAGCACAATTTTTCTTTGAAATTGGAATGCATTGTTTAGGATGCCCCCATTCAAGAGGCGAGAGCATTGAGGATGCATGTGCAGTTCATGGCACAGATGCAGACGCTCTTGTAGCTAAGCTAAACGCACACTTGTCAAAGAAATGAAACAAATAAAATTAAGCAAAAGACTGCTGACCGTTGCGTCACTTGTGCGCAACGGCTCGGTTGTCGCCGATATTGGTACAGACCATGCGTACATACCAATATATTTAGTACAAAACGGAATTTCCAAACGAGCAATTGCTACCGACATAAACGAAGGTCCTATCCTTCGCGCAAGGCAAAATATTATCGAAAATGGACTCCGGGATAAGATAGCATGCTATGTTGCATCGGGACTTGATGGTATTGAGCCACAAGAACCCACTGATATAACCATTTGTGGAATGGGTGGAGAGCTAATTGCAAAAATTATTGACGCCTCAAGCTATATAAGAAACGATGGCGTTAATTTGATATTACAGCCCATGACAAGCGCCTTAGAGCTTCGAGAATATCTTCAAAATGGATTTGAAATATATAATGAAAAAGTCGTTTTTGAGGATGGCAAATATTATCAAATCATTTGTGCAAGATATGATGGGAAACCTAGAAAATATACGAGCGTGGAGCTAGAAATGGGCAAAATTAACATTGAAAGCGGGGAGAAAATCTTTCTTGATTTTCTTGAATATACAATTTTAAAAAAGAAGAAAATTTTAAAGGGCCTCATTGCAGGAAATTGCAATACTGAAAAAATAGAGGCGGAAATTAGAGAATTGGAGGCTTTGAGATGACATTTTACGAGCTATATAAAGCGCTAGACAAGCTCTTTCCAAAGGAACTAAGCTGTGAATGGGATAACGATGGAATAATGTGTGCTGATAGTCTAGAAACGCCAATAAAGCGTGTTTTGGTAGCACTTGATGTTACAAATGAAGCAGTAGAATATGCCTGCAACAATGGCTTTGATACTATAATTTCTCACCATCCGCTTGTTTTCAAGGGGCAAAAGGCTATTACTCCGGATGGATTTGTCCAAGCAAAGCTTATAAAGCTCATAAAAAGCTCGATCAAGGTAATGTCCCTCCATACAAGGCTTGATGCCGGAAACGGAGGAGTCAATGACACGCTAGCTAACGCTTTAGGACTTACTGTTATTGAATACGATTCCGACGAGCCAATAGGAAGAATTTGTGAGCTTGATAGCACACTTTCTCTTGATGAATTTGCCAAAAAAATAAAAATTGCACTTGATGCGCCAATGGTTTCCTATGTTGGAAAAAGAGAAGTAAAACGCATATATTTGTGTGGTGGCGATGGTAAGGATATGATACAAAATGCCATAAAATGTCATGCCGACACCTTGCTTACAGGAAATGCAAGCTATAATAGCATGCTTGATGCCGAGGAATGCGGATTAAATGTGATTGAGGCAGGTCATTTTTATACAGAAAATCCTGTATGTAATGCAATTTGCGCCATTATAAAAAGGCTAGATAATACGATTGAAACGGAAATTTTCAACTCAAATAAGATAAAAATTGTATAAAATTTTTGAAAAATTTGAATTTTCCTATTACACTTTTCCCAAAAATGTGGTAAAATAGAATAAACAGATGCGTGGTTATACACAATGTTTAGCCACGCTTTTTGAATAGGAGAGGTGTATAGAATGTATAAAATAGGCACAGTTGTTGTTTACGGTAGCGAGGGTGTTTGCGAAATAACGGAAATTACCAGCATGAAATTTGCAAACAGCGAAAATGAGAGCTTATATTATGTGTTGTCCCCCGTATCATCTAGAGGCTCTAAGGTTTTTGTTCCTTGCGATAATGAAGCTTTGGTTTCAAAAATGCAAAAGGTTTTAACCTCTGCTGAAATCAAGGAAATGATACGCACCTCAAACGAATATCCCGAGTGGATAAATGATAACAGACAAAGAAATAGACTTTTTAAGGAAATCCTTATGAGCTATGATAGAAAGAAAATCTTGTGTCTTGCAAAGCTTCTTTATACAATAAAGACCGATGACAGCGATAGCAGAAGGCTTCTCACATCTGACGAGGAAATTTTAAAGAAAATAATTAAGATTCTTCACTCTGAATTTTCAATTGTTTTAGATATTTCTCCAGACGAAATAATACCATATATATTTGGCGAAATCACATGTAATGAAAAATAAAAATCGGCTTTAAAAGCCGATTTTTTTATTTTAATTCCTTTACACAAATGAAAAGAGTGATATTTAATAATTTTTGAATTGAAAAAATATTCAATTTAGTAAAATTAATTAAAAAATTATGGAATTTATAAAATTTTCGATTATTTGATTTGAAAATTTTAAAAATTTTGAATTTCTAAGTTCAAAAATTCAAAAAAAGTGTTGACAAATGTCGAAATATAGTATATAATATACTCATAAAATAAAATATACGGAGGAAATCAATGGCACACAAAATTTGCTTTATCAACCAAAAGGGTGGAGTTGGCAAAACTACAACAACTATGCAAACTGCTGCATACCTCACCACCAGAAAGGGTAAAAGAGTATTGATGATAGATATGGACCCACAGGGCAATCTTACATCATGCGTTGGCGTTAACACAGATGGCGAAAATACAGTTTCTGAATTGCTTCTAGGCGAGGCTAAATTCGAGGAAACCGTTGCTAAGACTCCATATGGAGATATTATTCCAAGCGATTCATCACTTGGATACAGAGAAATGGAAATTAGCGGAAAGGTTGGAAGAGAGCTTCTTTTGTTCCAAGCCTTGAAGGACAAGCTAGGCGATTATGATTATGTTTTAATCGACTGCCCACCTGCAATTAATACCTTTACATATAATGTATTTATGGTTGCTGATAGCGTAGTCGTTGTTTCCGAGGTTGGATTCTTCTCAGCTAGAGGCTGTGGAAAGATGATCGATACCGTAAGACAGGCGGTTGGCGTTTATGACAGAGATATTCATATCGCAGGAATTTTGTTCACTAAGAACAATCACACCAAGCTCGCTCGTGAGATTCGTGAGCAGGTTGAAATTGTTAGTAACGAATATGGTGTAAAGGTATTTAATACCTTGATTGGCACCTTCCCGGCACCTGTTGGAGAGAGTCAAGCACTTTGCAAGAGCTTGTTTGATTATGTTCCTAAGCATAAGGTTACCGCTCAATATGCAGCGGCTATCGAAGAAATTATAGAAGCAGTAGAAAATAAAGAGGAGAAATAATTATGGCAAAGAAGAATTATGGTATTGCAGACGCAATGAGATCAGAGGTCAGAACAGAAGAGCCTACAAGAACAGCAGAGACCACAGTGGTAGTTCCTGAAGCACCAGCACCTAAAAAAGAGGCTAAAAAGCGTGGAAGACCAAGAAAGGTTACTGATCCAAGAGATGCACGCACGGCGTTCGTTAGAACCACAGTTAGCCAATCCCTTAAGAAAAAGCTCCAAATCGTTTGTATGAGCAAGGGAATTAGCGAGGATGCCTATACTCACGACCTTCTAGAAAAGGCAATCAATCGCGATTACGAAAAGGCTCTTGCTAGCGTAACCGCTGACGACTAATAGAAACAATAAAAATCACTTGTGATATCACAAGTGATTTTTTATTGCATATAAATTCAAATCCCATGCAGGAATATAAGGCAATCTGCGTAGATAAAGCTTGTGATTTGGACATAAAGAGGCGACTAAAATAGGCAACTCATAAAGGTCCTCGCTTTTGTGATACATTGAAACTAAAAGATCGGAATTGTTACGCTTTATCAATCCCTCACTTCCTAAAATTGCCCTGTATTCCGCCCCCTCAACATCATACTTGATAAAATCAGCGCAGTCAATTACATTATCGGGACGCTTTGCCTCAATATAAACCATTTTTGTTTTGTGAGATGCAGTGCCGGAGCCCGAGGAATTTCGGTTGCCCGATGACGAAAAGGCAAGAGTAGTGTCCTCGTTCCACGAGGCGTAATTATAGGCGTTTGTTTCTATGTCATGGATTTGCTCGCAATAAAGTGCTAACTTTTTAAAATTGCGTAAATCAGGCTCAAAGGCATATATTTTTTTAAGATTAGGACAAAGTCCTATATATTTTTTTATTGTATCGCCATTATAAGCTCCAAGATCAACATAAGACTCGTATTTTTCATAAGGCAAAAGCGAATCGACGCGCTCCTCGCTGTCCTCTGTGGATTTCAAGTACTCAATGCGTCCTGTTAGCTTAAATCTTATTATATCATCAAAAATAAGCCTTGATTTTTCGTCGAAAAGAAGCTCCCTTGCCGTAGCAAGCTCGTTTATGTGAGCGTCGAAAAAATCCTCATTAAAAAGAGCACCACCACAAACGGGAACATCTGGAGCATAAAGCTCATGCTTTTTATCAAGAGAATAAATTTTTTGCATAACCTCGTCAAGATGAGTACCAAAAGATAACAAAATTATAAAATCCCTGTATTTTTCGCACGCCTCAGAGTAGGAAATGACCACCTTGCCTCTATAAGAATGACCTCTTACAAAGCCATCACTTGCAAAAACATCGTCATAAGAAACCCCATAGGAATTTAATGTATCAATAATTTTGTCAGCGCCATTTCCCATGCCATATATTAAAATCGGCTTTTGAACGCTCTTTAAATAGGTCCATAAATCACAAGAAAATGAGTTGAAAATATGTTTTTTAAAATTATTCATTATGCATCCTTGAAAAAATTAATTAAATGTGATAAAATCTAAGTACATTATATAACAAAATTCTTTTTAAATCAAGGAGAAAAAATATGGATTGCTTATTTTGTAAAATTATTAACGGAGAAATCCCCTCAAACAAAATTTACGAGGATGAAAAAATTATTGCCTTTTACGATATAAATCCCGAGGCGAAGATTCATTTTCTTGTAGTTCCAAAGACTCACATTTGCTGTGCCGATAAAATAGATGGCTCAAATAGCCATCTTATCGCATATATTTTCGAAAAAATTCCCGAATTGGCTAAAAAATCAGGAATTACAAACGGTTATAGAATTATCAATAACTGCGGAGAGGATTCTTGCCAAAGCGTAAAGCATATTCATTTCCATGTCCTCGGCGGTGAAAAGCTCCCCGAGCATATAAGATAATTAAAAATATCGCTTTTATCAAAAATATCCACCATATAGGTGGATATTTTTAAATTTGTCGTCTTATTTGTTCAAGCGCACCCTTTTCAAGACGCGAAACCTGAGCCTGTGAAATTCCTATTTCAAGGGCAATTTCGCTCTGCGTTTTGCCGGCGTAAAAGCGAAGACTTATAATCTTCTTTTCTCGTTCATTTAGATTTTTAATAGCCTCTTTTAGAGCGATATCCTCAATCCAAATCTCATCGCTTGAGCTTAAATCACTAATTTGATCCATTATATAAACAGAGTCGCCAGAGTCGTTGTAAACAGGCTCATATAGCGAAACAGGCTCAGTTATCGCCTCGATTGCGCAAACAATATCTTCCTTACGCTCTCCAAGCTTGCTTGCTATCATTTCGATTGTAGGCTCGCACGAAAGCTCCTTTGTTAGCTCCTCCTTTACTTGAAGTGCCTTGTAAGCCAAATCTCTTACAGAACGGCTTACCCTAATCGCGTTGTTATCTCGTAAATACCTACGAATTTCGCCGATAATCATAGGAACTGCATAGGTGGAAAATTTTACATCTAGCTCAGTGTTAAAATTATCGATAGCCTTGATAAGCCCAATGCAACCAACCTGAAAAAGATCGTCTAAATTTTCATTTCTGCTTGAAAACCGCTGAACAATTGATAAAACGAGCCTTAAATTGCCATCAATTAGAGCCTCACGAGCACTATCGTCGCCATTTTGAGATTTTATTAAAAGGTCCCTTTTCTCATCGTTTGAGAGAGTTTTTAAATTTGAGGTGTTAACCCCACAAATTTCAACCTTGTTATACATATTCGTCTCCTATTCTTTGTTAAAAGAATTATTGACAAATCGCCATAACAATTATGCAAAAATTAACCTTCCAAATTTATACTGTTGTGAGAATGACATCTCAAAACAAAAAATACAAATCCCACAGGGGATTTGTATTTTCGTGTCCTTATTTTAGCATTTCAGGCATTGAATTTAACATGTTTTCGATAAAAATTCCATAGCCCTGAGTCGGATCATTAATCAAAACATGCGTTACAGCGCCGACAATTCGCCCATCTTGAATTATAGGTGAGCCACTCATTCCCTGAACAATACCACCCGTTTTTAAAAGAAGTCTGGGATCGGTAACCTTGACTCTAAAGTTTTTAACAGTAGAAGAGGTAATGTCTATGTCTGAAATGGAAACAGAATATTTTTGAGGTCCACTCTCGTCAAGCGTGCACCAAATATAAGCCTCGCCCTCGTGTAGCTCTTCCTTGGGGCAAATATGCATCTTTTGCTCGGGTGACCTAGCGTAATTTAACGATATGATTCCAAAAACTCCATTTGAGCAGTTTCTTGAAAGAGAACCAACCTTTTTCGCGTTAAAGTTACCCTTTAACTCACCGGCATCACCGCATTTTCCTTTGATAACCCCATTTATAGAAACATCTAAAACCACACCGCGAGAAAGGGAAACAAGCCTTCCGGAGCTGGAATCGCAAATTCCGTGACCAAGGCCACCAAAAGCACCTGTTACAGGGTTTATAAATGTTACAGTTCCAATTCCCGAGGTAGAATCCTTAACAAACATACCCGTCTTATAAGAGCCATCTTCCTTTGAATACATAGGTACAAAGGAGAAGCAAAGCTCGTTTTTTCCTCTCAAAACTGTCAATGTTATTTTTTTCGTAGCATTATCAGATACCATAGAAATAAAATCATCAATTGAGCTTACATCTTTTTCATTAAATTTAATAATTAAATCGCCAACTCGTATTCCGCTAAGAAAGGCAGGAGAAGCGCTCTCGCCATCAGTTGCGCAAAAGCCAACTACCATAAGCCCTCGAGATGTGATTTTCACGCCAAAGGGCATTCCACCGGCATATAACTCGATTTTCGATAAATCCGTAATTTTTTCGCCTTGAACCTGATCAACAAAGGCATCAAGCGACGAGGTATGTCCCTCGCTCGCCCAAGCATTCACGAATTCCGTGGCAAATGCAGGCACGCAAAGCGCAAAAACCATCAAGATTATCAATAAAAACCGAGCTAAAATTTTCGATTTTTTCATTATTCTATTTTAATTGTCCTTTCATTTTTGTACATACTTAATTTGTGTAGTTAAAAGCTTTTTATGTCTAACAAAATTATATGAAATGTAGATTAACTTCCAAGAAAAAATCAAAAAATTTCCTTAAATCTTGACATTAAATAAAATGTAAGCTATAATTAGTTAGTAAACTAACGATTTGAGGTGCAAAATGAACAAGGAAAGTATAGAAGAAATTCGCCAAAACCCAAATAGAACTGTTTTAATGATGGTAAATGAGCTTTCAAAGCTATTTGAGGACTCAATAATACAGGATAAAGAAATTCCACTTTTGAAGGAAAAAACAGCAAGACTGATTTTGGCATATCTTGCCATAAATGACGGAGTAACACAGCAACAGCTGGTAAAGGTAACTCAAATGAAGGGCTCAACAGTTAGCGTAGCAGTTACAAAAATGGAAAATGAGGGCTATATTGTAAGAAAATCAAATGAATATGATATGCGTTCCGTAAAAATTCATTTGACAAAAAAGGGAAGAGCGCTCTCAGACGAGGCAAAAAGATTTCTAGACCAAAAGGATAGTAAAATTATGCACGGAATTGCGGAGCGAGATATAAGAGTTGCAAAATATGTTTTAGAAAAAATGATTGATAACCTCTTAGATTTATAAAGTAAAAAGACTGTTGCTTTTGCAACAGTCTTTTAAAATTGTTAAATATTATTTTGGCTCTTTATTGTAATGCTCAAGCCATTCAGCGCCAACATCAAGCGCCTCGTAAATACCTGCCTTACCAACCTGCTTTACAACCTTGTTAGTGTCGTTTGTAGGACAAATAGTTACAAAAACCATAGTAGGATTGCCCTTAGCATCCTTCATAAAAATGTCAAGCCTTAAAATATATGGATCGTTTACAAAACCGTAATAGAGCACATCTCCCTCTCTTACAAGTGGCTTTCCCTTATATTCAACATAATTTTTATTTTTAAGCTCCATAAAAATACCACCTTTCAAATAATCATTTTAACCATTTTACTATATTTTTCTCATTTTGTCAAGTATATAAAAAATTACTATTGCAAAAAAGAAAAAAATATGTTAAAATAAAATAACGCAAAATGTTAGAAAGGTCTTGACAAATAAAATGAAATCTGCGAAAATCCTAACAGACAGACAGAGGCTAACTCTGTAATTTTTGCGTGCAATTATATAGTAAATAAAGCCATTTGATATGGGCGATTTTCGCCCATATCAAATGGCTTTTTATGTTTTAGGCTCTGACACACACGAGGTTGATTTTTGACGAAAAATAGCTTTGAACTACTGCGTTCTCGCTCGGTTACAGACAACTGAAGAGTATGCGCCCTCGCTCCGCCTTGTATTTCTTTGCTATTTATCCGTCAAATACGCTTCGCTTATCACCTCTTAGTTGTGACATAGCCTATTTGAAAATTTATATATGAGGAGATAAAAGATGAAAAAAGCATTATTAATTCTAATGTCGCTTTTGATGGCTCTATGCTTGATTTTTGTTTCGTGTGATGAAACGGAGTCGAGTAGCACAGAGTCAGAGAGCGCAAGCGAAAAGGAAACAGAAAGTGGCTCTGAATCTCAAACGGTAACAATTACATTCGATTCAAAGTGTGAAGCTACAATAGAAGCTCAAACACTTAAAAAAGGATCAAACATTGTAAAGCCACAAGATCCAACCCGAAATGGTTATACCTTTAAGGGATGGTATTTCAACGACAATGAGTGGTTATTTGATAACTATGGTGCAATAAACAGTATTTGTCTTGAAGCAAAGTGGGAAGCGATTGAATATACAATTACATATGTCGGTGACATAACAGGAAAAAAGACCACCTATACCATAGAGGATGAATTTGAGCTTGAAGTAAGCTCAATGCCAGAATATTATGAGCTTTTGGGCTGGTACGAGGATGAGGCAAATACAAAATCTATAAGCAAAATCGAAAAGGGAACAACAGGAAACAAAACAATTTATGTTGCCACAAAAGCTAAAGATATCTTTACCTATGTATTGAAAAATGACGGAACCTACTCAGTGGCAGGATTTTTAAGTGAAAGAGACCCTGTTATTGTAATCCCATCAACTCATAATGGTAAGCCCGTCACCTCAATAGAACCCTATGCATTCTCTTCGTGCTACTCACTTACAAGCGTAACAATCGGAAATAGCGTAACCTCGATAGGAGAAGAGGCGTTCTCTTATTGCGATAAATTGACAAGCGTAACAATCGGAAATAGTGTAACTTCGATAGGAAGCAATGCGTTCTATGATTGCACTAAGCTTAAATGCAATGAATACGAGGGAGGCTATTATCTTGGAAATGATACAAACGAATATCTAGCATTTGTAAAGATAATTGATAAAACTGCAACAGAATGTAAAATAAATGATAATACAAAATTTATTTTAAGTGATGCGTTCGAGGATTGCACCTCGCTTGAAACCATAACAATACCAGATAGCGTAACCTCTATAGGAGCTTCTGCATTCAATGGTTGCTATTCTCTTAAAAGCATTACTATTCCAAACGGTGTGACATCTCTGGAAAATAATTTATTTGCTCTTTGTGACTCGCTTGAAAGCATTGTGATTCCGTATGGCGTGACATCCATAGGAAGCGGTGCGTTCTCTGATTGTATTGATCTTACAAGTATAACAATTCCAAATAGCGTAACCTCGATTGGAAGCTCTGCGTTCTCTGGTTGTACTAAGCTTGCAAGTATAACAATTCCAAATAGCGTAACCTCGATAGGAAATTCTGCTTTCTCAGGTTGCATTAATCTTACAAGCGTAACGATACCAAATAGCGTAACCTCGATTGGAAGCTCTGCGTTCTCTGGTTGTACTAAGCTTGCAAGTATAACAATTCCAAATAGCGTAACCTCGATAGGAAGCAATGCGTTCTATGGTTGTACTAATCTTAAGTATAACGAACATGAGGGTAGCTATTATCTTGGAAATGATACAAATAAATATCTAGCATTTGTAAAGATAATTGATGAAACTGCAACAGAATGTAAAATAAATGATAATACAAAATTTATTTTAAGTAAAGCGTTCTATTGTTGTACCTCACTTAAAAGCATAACAATCCCCAATAGCGTAACCGAGATAGGAAGCAATGCGTTCGATGGTTGCTACCTTGAAAGCGTAAACATAAGTGACATAGCGAGCTGGTGCAATATTTCATTTGAGAGCTATTTATTAGGAGAAGATTTATATACATACTCAAATCCATTAGTGTGCGCCAGAAAAATATATCTAAACGGAACACTCGTAACTGACCTTGTAATACCAAGCACAGTAACCGAAATTAAACCTTTTGCATTCTATTATTGTACCTCACTTAAAAGCATAACAATACCCAATAGCGTAACCTCGATAGGAGAAAAGGCGTTCTATGGTTGCTACTCGCTTGAAAGTGTAACAATCCCCGATAGCGTAACCTCGATAGGAAAAAAGGCATTCGATGATTGCGACTCGCTTAAATACAATGAATACGAGGGATGCTATTATCTTGGAAATGAAGCTAACAAGTATTTAGTGCTTGTAAAAATGGCAGATATAAATGCATCAGAATGTAAAATAAACGATAATGCAAAATTTATTTTAGATTATGCATTTAGATATTGCTCTGCAATTAGAACTATCACGATTCCTAGTGGCGTAACCTCAATAGGAGCCTATGCGTTCTATAACTGCTCTTTGCTTAGAAGCGTAACAATTCCAAATAGTGTAACCACGATAGGAGAAGATGCGTTCGATGGTTGTACTAAGCTTACAAGTATAATAATTCCAGATAGCGTAACTTCGATAGGAAAAAAGGCATTCTATGATTGCGACTCGCTTACAACGATAAACTGCGAGGCAGAAGCTCAACCGAGTGGTTGGAGCTATGCTTGGAAAAGTAATTGCTCTGCAACAGTAAAATGGGGCTATACAGAAGAATAATTATTAAATTCTAAAATTTAATAATTTCAAAATTTAAAAACCGCTTATCAATCCTTTTGAGCAAAGGAAATAAGCGGTTTTTATTTATGAGTTATTTCTTTTCAATAATCTTAAGTCCGGTTGGCAAAATTCCGGATTGCTCGTAAACAATTTCGTTAATTTGTGCAACCTCACTTGCTAAAAGGCCATCTGTTTTAACGATTACAGTAGCTGTATCGTCGCTGATAACTGCAATGCATTCCTCAAAGCCCTTGGCTCTAACGAGAGTTTCAATCTTTGACTCACTATCGATGTCTTGTGCAATTTGTGCAATGTCTGCGAGTGCTGCATCAACAGCCTCGGGAAGAGCAGAGGTGTTTGTAGCAACAGCCTGTAAAACCTCAAGCGCCTCATCTCTTGCTTGCTGACGGCTAAGAGCTGTTTGTGCAAAATAATCAGATGTGTTTTCATCCTTATCAAGGGTGTCTTGAATGTTTGTGTCACCGAGGTCAATGTCAACATCGCCTGCTGGCTCATTTGTAGGCTCGGAATAGAGTATGTAATTTACGCCAACCGCACCACCGATTAAAAGCACCGCGCAAATAACAACAAGATTTCTTGCGCCAATTCTCTTGAAAAACGCCTTTACCTTACTAGGCTTCTTTTGAGTGTTTGAATTTTCTGTTTTCATAGTCTTTCTCCTGTAAAATTATTTATAGTAAATTATATTTTTGCATTTTGAAAAATATGCTATTTTTTTGATACAATTTTAATTCTATTCGTGGAAATTCCAAGATATTTTGAAACGATTTCCGTTACAGTCATTTGCACCTTATAATCGTCACCGTTTGTGCAGGCTATTGCAACACCTCTTACCTTGGGTAATGATGCAGAGGTGCTATCCTCATCTCCTAAAAACGAGCCTGTATATTCCTCGCCAACAGAGTATTCCTCAAGTGTAATAATGACCTCGGCATCACTTATTCCATCAACCTTTTTTAAAAAATCCTCGATTTTTCCTTCAAGCTCCTCTGTATATTCGCTATAAGATTGGCTTTTTTGCTCAGCGCCACCAAAAGAGCCTACCAAAATCAATAAAGCCCCCAAAATCACAAGCGAGGAAATTATTATTTTATTTCTATTTCTTTTTTGCATTTTATCTCCTTGTTACATTTATTTTGCATCCAACGCTTTTGTCAAGAAATTCCTTCACTCTGTCCGTGTCCGACCAAGAGGCCTTGTTTGTCAAAATAACATTTACACCGGTTATTTTTATAGAGCTAATATCGCTTTTGTCACATTCAAGCTCAACATAAACATCTCTTTGGTCAAAGCCGAATTTTGAAACAATCATTTCCTTTATACCCTCGCAAACCCGTTTTTCACTTGTGTTCACAATTAAAGCATTCGAGTCCTCGAGGATTTCTTCTGTTCTAATGCTATGAAAAAAGTCGTTTATATATTCCTTTATGCTATCAAAAGATGATAAAACCTTGAAAAGAGGACTTAAAAGCACTAAAACCATAATAAGACCTATAAAGTAATTTACATATTTTTTAATAGTGCCCTGCATAAGAAGAGAATTTATAATTCCCGATATTATCGCAAGCACTAAAATTGATTTTAAAAGCTCGTTCATATCTCACCCCACGCTTGATTTTATAAAAATAGTAAGAGCAAAAACGAATATAAGCGCCATTAGCACCACTATCGATAAAATAAAAGAGCACAAGGTAGATGCCTCGTCAAGCACGGAGCATTCGCTATTATTTCCAAGGGCTCTTGAAACGCCACTCAAAAGACTAAAAGAAAGTCTATATAAAAGAAGAGAAATAATAACAGGCAGAGTAATAATTACAATAACTATAATTGCAACAACTCCACAAGAGCTTTTTATAAAAGAGATGCTTGACGAAATCGTTTTTAAGGAATCACCTAAAAATCCGCCTACAATAGGTATAAAATTTCCAATCGCAAATCGTGCGGTTCTAAGTGAAAGCGTGTCAACGCCTTGACTTAAAACACTTTGAAATGACATTACAAAGGAGAAAATAGATATCAAAAATGCGCACACCCAAGTAAATGTGTTTTTTATAAGCCTTGATATCCCACTTAAATCAACACCACAGGAAATAGAGCTTACAATTGAAAAGCAAAGGCAAATTTTAATTATCGGCACAAGCGAAATGGCTATGAAATTTTGCACGATTGATAAAAACAGCATCATAGATGCATTAGAAACAGAAGCGCTTGAGATAGCGCCCGTCATAATGTATAAGGCGCTCATAATAGGCGCAAAGGTATTCATAGCACCACATAGAGCTCCAATATAATCAACGCATAAATCAATTACTAAATTGACAGAGCTAAAAACACTAATAGAAACGCAAAGCGTAGAGCACATAGAAAACGCATTTTTGAGTCCCTCGCTAACAAAAGACGCCTTCATAGTATTAAAAATAGAAACCACAAGCATTAGCGCCAAAAGCCCTGCAAAGCTTTTTAAAATAATAGGCAAGCACGAAAAAAGATAATTTACAATATAGTCAAGAAATGACATTTGATTGATATCGCCATTTATAAGCGACGAAAAATCACCCGAAAAAATTTCCTTTGGCAAAAACTCCTTTACATACTCGGGCAAGGAGCTCTCAAAGGCATCGAGGTCATTTTCGATTGAGGATATTATTTCGTCTTGCACCTCGCTGGCGCTTGCACAAATCGCAAGCAAAAGACAACTTAAAATTATAAAAATTCCTTTTTTCATAAGTTACCTCATAATTGTCGTGCAAAGCTCAAAAAGATTTTTTATAATAGGCAAGGAAAGAATTATAATTTCTGCTTGTCCAAACAGAAAAACTCTTGATGCGAGCGCCTCTTCGCCTGCATCCCTGCAAATATCGGCGGTTATTTGCACAGCGCTGGCTATTCCCAGTGCCTTGACAAGAGAGGGCAAATGCCTTTCAATTTGCGTGCCTTTTGAAATTTCATTTATATATGTAAGTGCAGGATAGATTACCGCAATTGAAATAATGCTTACGCTAATGGTTATCCCAAGACGAATAAAAAGAGAATATTCCACTCTCATATTTTTAAACAAAACGCACACGCAAAGAGCGCAAATTACAATTCCGTAAACCTTTATATTTTCCATTACAAGCCAAAAACCCTTCTAAGAGCATCAAACAATCCCTCAAGCTCGCTAATTATCATAATCATAACGATTATAATTCCACCAATAGAGAGCAGGGTTGCTTGCTCATCTCGTCCGCTTTTTGATAAAATTTGACATGCAACCGAAACCAATATTCCTATTCCTGTAATTTTTAAAATCAATGTAATATCCATTTATACCTCATATAAGCAAAATTATCACGCTAATACCGATAAATAGCGCCATTGCACGAAAAACCTTTATTTTATTTGGATAATCCTGTCGTCTTTTTTCAAGTCTTTTTTCAAGCTCTGATATAGTGTAAGAGCAGGAAGAGAGCTCTTCGTCCTTTAATTGCCTACCAACAGAAGCAAAAAACTCGTTTATCACCGGATAATCTTCCTTTTCAAAATAATTTTTAGCATCTTTGGAAATTAGAGCATCAATAAGCTCTGTTTTTTTATCGTAAGAGCTAAAAATTTTATCAACAGGGGTTGAAAAATATTCAATTTGCGCCCTTATATGCTTTATAAAATCACAGCATTCCTGCAAGCTCGCAATTTTTGCTTTTTCAGCCCTTTCGTAAAAGGCGCACGCACAAACAGAAGCGCATAAAATTAAAATTGAGCCTATAATTTTTATCATAATTACCTCAATTTCCTAAGATTGAATTCGTATTTACAAGAGCCAACATCTCGATCAACTCCCAGAGCATAGTCGAAGATTTCATGCTCGAAAAGCTCCTTTAAAATTTCCTTTGCTTTAAGCTCCTCAAAGGTGCTTGCATGAGTTGTTGCAATTAGCTGAACTCCACAATTTGAAGCCCTTAAAATCGCATTAGCCTCTTCAAGCGAGGAAATTTCGTCGCAAATTATCATTTCAGGAGTCATACTTTTTGTTGCAATTTCTATCCCTTGTCCCTTTGGATAAGAAATAAAAATATCAGCCATCAAATGCTCCCTCTCCATAAATGGTGTAATTTCCTCTCTTGAATCTATTACTGCGTGTCTAATTGCTATTTCAGCGTTTGATAACAGATAAATTAGCTCTCGTAAGATGCTGGTTTTTCCCACACCGGGGCGAGAATAGAGAATAATGGAGGATTGAAAATTATTTTCCTTTAATATCTTAAATAAATAATCTGCAGAATGATAAATGCGCCGAGGAAGTCTAATGTTTATAGAGCTTATACTTGAAATTCCTTTAATTGTTCCATCTTCTACATTGGCTCTGCCACAAATTCCGGCACGAATACCTTGTCCTAGGCTAATATATCCTTCCTTTATAGTATTAAAATGAGCATATACCGAGCCACCGCAAAGCTTAACCATCACATCAAAAAGGTCGGCCTCGCTAATTTTTATAGTAGAACGAACATTTCTGGAATTTGCAATAAAGCAAACATATGCACCTCTGTGAATTCTTATTTCATTTAAACAGAAAATTTGATTTTGAAGCAAAAAATCCTCTATGCTTTTTCCAATATCGTAGGGCAATAGCTTTAAAACATATTGCGTTACATCGTCCAAGGCCTTTTCGTAGCATATTTCGTATCTCATAGTTATCTCCTTGCTTTGTACAAGCATATTCAAACGAAAAATAAAAAAGAACAAAAGCAAAGAAAAACCTTGCTTTTGCTCATTTCATATGTTAAGATATTATTCGTTAGTGCTCGGCTTTGGCATGGATAATGTATGAATAAATCCTCTTGCATCGGCAGAGCAAATATCGCCCGCAATAACTTTATCCTTGTAAATGATTATATTGGCATAAACCGTTCCGTCATAATTAGGATAATTTGTTACCTTATAAGTATATCTATTGGCAGTTTTTTTAGCATATTTTGTTAGATCTAGTCCCTGTTGCTTTTGTATTTCGTTATACGAGCTTAAAACCTTGTCAAAATCCTTTGGCACAGTTATTTCACATTCCTCAACGGGTGTGTCCTCAACCTCCCAGCCATATTGAGAGAGAAATCTTTTTCCATCGCTTGCGTTTTCTACATTGTCAAAGGAAATACTTTCGTTAAATAGGGCAATCTCGGCTGTTGTATCCTTAGAATATGTGGGGATTAGAAAAACAAGCGCAACAAGCACTATTACCGCTACACCAATAACACCAAAAAATTTTAAGGTTGATGCCTTAAATGAATAAATGAACATTTTATTTCTCCTTATGCGTTTTAGTTGTTACTATATTTCTATTTCGCATTTTGGAAAAATATTACAAAAGGAAAAAAATGATACTAGTTTTTGATAATAATCAATATCGTCTAGAAAAAACATGCAGAAATCTTAGAAACGAAGATTTGCCTACAAAAGGCGCAAGCTATGAGGATTGCGAATATCACACAGCACCGATAATAACTGTTTTGGTGTGTCCCAATCCAAGAGAAATTAAATACCTAACATCGAACCTTACAAGACAGGGAACAGTTTGCGTTTTGGTATTGAAAAAGAGCATTCCTGAGGCAAAATGCGTAAGAAATGTGATTATAGATCCAGACGCTAAAATAACCGCTACACAGATAAAGGAAATTATGAGGGCGGAATATGGCTATACTCTTGAGGAGGATGTTGTAAACGATATTTATATAAGTCATGCAGATAGAGAAATTTATTTTATTGGAACTTGTCTTGGCGTTCAAAAAAGAGAGTTTTCAATAATTAGATTTTTTGCATATAACAGAAAAAAGATTTTCACAATAGATGATATTTTGGAATATTTACATTTAAAAATAAAGCCCGATAGCTTTAACTGTTATGTTTCAACAATAAACGGAAGATGTAGAAGCGTACACAGAGAGGATATAATACTTCGTGATAATTTTGGGTACGGAATAACCCCTGTTACAGGACATTTTGAACTTCAAGATAAGGAGCTCAAAAAGGCATTAGAGGAATTAAAAAAGCTTGCTTATCGTTAAGCAAGCTTTTTTATTATCCATAAATACTCCAGCCAATTGCCGGACGACGCCCCTTAATAACATCTACAACATGATTGTTGCCTTCTTCTACAACTAAAGCATCAGCCCATGAGATAAGATCCTCGATGTTTTGGCTTTTAACCATAATAGAAACATTGTTGCAGTCAAAAAAAGCGTTTTTATTTATTTTAATAAGAGATCTGGGCGCAAATACTGTAAATGAATTCATAATATGGCCATTTACAATTATTTCATTATTTTTGAGCATGGTTGCAATTCCACTAAAAAGTCCCTCTCCAATTTCTGTAACCGTATAATCTATTCCATTACAACGAATGGTATTTGGGATAGTAACACTTGCAGAAGAAGTTGAAAAAGAATATTTTGAAGCAATAGCAGTGCCGTCTTCATTAAAGGTATATTGTAGTAAGGACCAGTGCGCCTTGTAGGATTTATTTCCTTTATCAGTCGATTTTATAGTAATGGTTGAATAAATTTCCTCGCCGTCGCCCTCGCTCCAGCCAAAGAATAAAAATCCTTTTTTAGTGGGAGTGGGAAGAGTATATTCCTCGCCTTCAATATAATAATCCTTTTCCATAGCATCAAATTTTCCACCATCAAGCTCAAAGCTAATGGAATGAGGGATACCCCATTTTGCCACTAGCGTGATATTTTCTTGAATAGTGGTGCTAAAATCCCATTTTTTATCATTTAAATACCAACCAAGAAAAGAAAAGCCATCTTTTTTAGGATCAATAGGGGGCTTGTAAGCAATGCTACCGGCTTCGATTTTTTGATTTGCAATTTTACTACCACCATTCGAGTCAAACGAAATGGTGATTCTATCATCCTCACTCGAGGATTCCTTTTCCACTAAAGTGCTAGATTCCTCTTCCTTTGATGAAAAATCCGGTATATAGCTATAAGAATAATCATCATTGTTACTATTGTCACATCCAACAAATAAAATCAAGGAGACAATAGACAAAATTATTATCAAAAAAGCTTTTGATAAAGAATTCATATAATGCCTCCTTAAAATTTAATTATTTTCTCCGTATGTAATATATCTTTCGGCTTGTGCAGAGAATAGCTCGTGATATTTTCCGTTAAGCTCCATAAGCTCAGAGTGTGTTCCCATTTCGACAATTTCTCCTGCCTCGAGAACAATTATTACATTTGCCCTAGTGGCGCTAGATAAGCGGTGCGAAACGAAAATGGTTGTTTTGTGATCGCTCAAGCTGTCAAATTGGTTGAAAATTTGTTGCTCAGCTAATGCGTCAAGCGATGCGGTAGGCTCGTCTAGAATTAATATATCACTATTAGAATAGAACGCCCTAGCAACAGCTAGCTTTTGCCATTGACCAATAGACAGCTCCATTCCGTCCTCTTCAAAGAATTTTGATAGATAAGTATCGTATCCTTTAGGAAGATGTGAGATAAATTCGTTTGCGCCACTTTGAGTTGAGGCACGAATCATGTCCTCCTCATTAAAGCCCTTTGAAATATCTCCAAAGATAATGTTTTCGCTAGCTTGAACTGCGTATTTTCCAAAATCTTGGAAAATAATTCCATAAAGAGCATAAAGCTCCTTTAAATCGTATTCTCTTATATCAACGCCATCTAAGAGAACAACGCCCTCGGTAGGATCGTAAAGACGAGTTAAAAGCTTAATTAGCGTGGTTTTTCCTGCGCCATTCAATCCCACAAGAACAGCAGTATCACCGCCCTCAAGCTTGAAATTGATGTTTTTTAAAACATACTTGTCCGTTCCGGGATAAGAAAAATATACATTTTTAAATTCAATTGTGTGTGCAACATTTCTTTCCACATGTCGCGGCTCATCAAGAATAGGCACTATTTCGGATTTTACATTGTTAAACGCAATCATATTATCAATGAAAAGCGTTCCCTCGTAGATTGTAGCGGTAGCAGAAACCAGAGTTCCAACACAACCGATAATGGAATTTAAAGATCCTGAATAAAGAGAGAAATCTCCAACCGTAAGTCCGCCTGGGGAAACATTCGTAGCTATATAAAAGAATAAAAGAGCGTTTACACCAGCAGTTACAAGGGTAATTATAACATGCCAAATATTTTCCCTTACAACAAGCCTTTTGAGCCCCTTATAGTAGCGGTCAAAGGTGTTTTCGAATTTGTTAATAAATGTATTTGAAAGATCAAACAGTCTGACTTCCTTAGCAAGATCCTTGTTTGTCATAACAGCAGAATAATATTCCATTAAGCGCCTATCCTTAGAGTGACGACGCATATAAAGGAAATTTTTTCTTCCATACACAAATTTGATAATAGCAGCGGGGAGAGCAAAAACAATAATGATAAGTGGAGCAAGTGGGCTTAAGGTAACAAGAACCGTGATAAATGATGCAACACTTATAATATTGCTCAGCATATTAAAGGTAGAGCTTAAAATTTGAACAGGTCTAAAGCCCGCCTCTCGACATGCATTCTCGAATTTTTCATAAAACTCCGGTAAATCAAATTGTGCAAGATCAATTTCTCTTGATTTTGTTATTATTTTTACCTTAATGTGATTGACAACCTTTTCACTAAGAATTCTAATAATGGCGTTATAAACAGTCGAAACAACACCCTGCAGGACTAAGTAGGCAAATTGCATACATATCCAAAAAAGAATATTGGCTTCAACACCGTTATAAGCATCTACTAGGGAATTTATAAGCTCAGCAGAGATAAACGCGCCTAAAACAGGCGTGATACCATTAAAGAGAGCCGAAAACGCCATAGCAAATAGGATCAATGGGCTAGTTTCCCAAACTAGCTTGAAAATATAAGCGTATCTTGAAAAAAATCCCTTTATTAGCTTTACCCAATATCTTGGGTAATCCTTTAAGGATTTTGGCTTTTCGAGATCGTTATTAAATTTCTTTATGGGTGGAGGACCTCCAAACATAAAAATCTCCTCTCAAAAAATATATACATTAATAGTATAGCATTGATTAGCAAGAATTTCAAGAGTGAATTAAATAGAATTTTTTGTCGCAAAAAAATCCTTTTCTGCTCACAAAAAATGACAAAATTTTAGCATTGATAAAATTACAATAGAAATTAAGAGAGGAGGAATGCCATGAAAATTTATGCCGATATATTATTTGCAATCAATTTTAGCATGGATTTTATATCTTTTTTTATAACATCTATGATCATGAGAAGGAAAATAAATAAAAAGAGAATTCTTTTGGCGTCAGCCTTTGGTGGAATATATGGTGTTGTAGATATATTACTTAATTTAGACACAATAATTTCGATCGTGGTTTCGGTTTTGAGCTCATTAATTATGTGTTTGATTGCATATCATGAAAAAACCATTAGGCGCTTTATTGGTATGTATATAGTCCATTGGGGAATTAGTGCTACGCTTGGTGGATTTATGAGCATTTTATATTCATTTCTAAATAGTGTTTTAGGTAAATATATAGAAAACTACACATATTCTCAGGTTTATACAGGAGCTAGATTTTTTATTGCCTTAGCCTTAGCAATTATAATATCTACTGTATTTGGAAGGTTTTTTTCAAGCGAGAAAAGCGTAAAATCAACAACCATTAATGTGGTGGTTAATAAATGCTCGTATTCAATTGAAGCGCTTTGCGATTCGGGAAATCTTTTGACAGAGCCGATATCGGGAAAGGCTGTGATTTTGATTAATGCAGAGAGCGATCTTGGAAGAAAAATAGAGGAAATTCCGGAAATTTTCAAGCGCTTTATTCCTTATAAAAGCGTTGGAGGAAATGGAATGATAAAGGGAATAATTCCCGAAAAAATTGAAATAAACGGAAGCGAGCGTGCAGGGATAATAGCTCCAATTTCAAAAATAAATTTTGCAGGCTATGAGGCATGCGTGCCATCTGTGCTGGTTAATTAAGGAGAAAAGATGAAATTTTTATTAAAGTTGAAACTATTTATTTTAAAGATTTTTGGCAAAAAGGAAATTTTTTACATAAATGGTCCGGAAACTCTTCCTCCACCATTAGATCCGGAGCTAGAGGCCGAAATAATAGCAGATCTCGAAAGCAATCCCGAAAAAGCATCTATTTTGATAGAGCATAATCTACGACTTGTTGTATATATAGCAAAAAAGTTTGAAGGCTCTGTTACTCCTCTTGAGGATTTAATTTCAATAGGAACAATAGGGCTTGTAAAGGCTATAAATACATATAAAATTGATAAAAATATTAAGCTTGCCACATATGCATCAAGATGTATCGAGAACGAAATACTTATGTATATTAGAAAAAGCAGTAATCGTCATCTAGAGGTATCTCTTGACGAGCCTTTAAATACTGACTGGGATGGAAATGAGTTGCTTTTATCGGATGTTTTAGGAACAGACGACGATGAGGTGTATAGAAGCATTGAGGAAACCGAAAACAAAAGGATAATTGAGCAGGCTCTATCAAAGCTAAGCGAAAGGGAACGCTTGATAATATGCTTAAGATATGGATTTTTAGATGGAGTAGAAAAGACACAAAAGCAGGTAGCAGACGAGCTGGGAATATCTCAATCATATATTTCTAGGCTTGAAAAAAAGATAATTAAAAGGCTAAAAAAGGAAATAGAAACAAAAATTTAAAAATAATTTGAAAAAGGTCTTGACTTTTGTAGTGAATATGTAGTATAATGAATCGAAAATTATAGAACATTATTGCAAAGAGGTGAAAATAATGAAAGCAGGACTTCATCCAGAATACAAGGAAGCAACAATCAAATGTGCGTGTGGTAACACTGTAGTTACTAGAACCACAAAAGGTGATATCTCAGTTGAAATTTGCGCAAAGTGTCATCCATTCTTTACTGGTAAGCAAAAGCTAGTAGATGCTGGTGGACGCGTTGACAAGTTCAAGAGACGTCTTAATGTTGTAAATAAGTAATTAAAACTGGCAAGCCAATAGCTTGCCTTTTTAATTTCGTTTTAGGAGGGTATATGGAAAAATTAGATAATAGAGTAGTAACAGTTTCTGTCTATCCTCAAGGATGTGCAGACGAGGCAGAGCGTTCTCTTGAGGAGCTTGAGCGACTTGTGGAAACTGCAGGTGGCGTAGTGTTTGCTACTGTTACTCAAATGAAAAACACGCCCAACACCACAACTTACATAGGCGAGGGTAAGCTTTTAGAGTTAGCTGAGCTATGCAAAAACAATTCAATTGAAAGAATTGTTTTTGATTGCGAGCTTTCTCCTGCACAAATAAAAAATATTGAAAACGAAACCGATGCGCATGTTATAGACAGAAGTATGCTCATATTAGATATTTTTGCTCTTCACGCAACAAGTGCTGAAGGAAAAATTCAAGTAGAGCTTGCTCAGCTTAAATATACCGCACCAAGACTTGTTGGCAGAGGTAGAGATATGTCAAGGCTAGGAGGCGGAATTGGAACTAGAGGCCCGGGAGAGAGCAAGCTGGAAATTGACAGAAGAAGAATATCATCACGCATTGCATTTTTGCAAAATGAATTAAGAGAGCTTGAGCGAACAAGGCAAACAATGCGTGCGCAAAGAGATAGAAGCGGTATAATTAAAGCATGCATTGTCGGTTATACGAATGCCGGAAAATCAACTCTTTTGAATTTATTAACAGATGCGGGAATTTTGGCAGAGGACAAGCTTTTCGCAACTCTTGACCCAACAACAAGAAAATTTGAGCTTCCAAGTGGAATAAGCATGCTTCTTACCGATACAGTAGGCTTTATAAGAAAGCTTCCGCATCATTTGATACACGCATTTAAATCCACTCTTGATGAGGCTGTATATTGTGACTTTTTAATAATCGTTGTTGATGCTTCAAGTGATGAGTGTATGGAGCATATGGCGATTACCGAGTCGATTTTAGAAAGCTTAGGAGCGTCTGACAAGCCAAAGCTCTACATTTTTAATAAAGCAGATGCGTGCGCACATGAAAGACTTTATGATTTGCGTCTTTTTAAGGGCCATAGCTCAAGGGTTGTTACCCTAAGTGCAATGACGGGTCAAGGCTTAGATGAGCTTTTGTCTCAGCTTGAGCATTTGTGCAGAGATGGAAAAACGGTGGAGCTATTCTTGTTCCCATATACAGAGCAGGGCGCTTTAAATTCACTTTATAAGCAAGCGGAGATAAGAAACACCAAGTATATTGAAGAGGGAGTTTTGGTTGAGGCTGTTGTTGATGCAAAAACCAAGGGAATGTTTAAAAGATTTCTCAAGGCTTGAATTTTACAATTGCCAAAAATGAAATGCATATGGAAAAAATAAAAAAGCTCAAAAATACTGCTGAAATTGAATTTGTCGAGAAAAAATCTGTGTTTATCGCTCTTGCAATAAGCGTTGAAAGCGAAGAAGATGCTCTCGAAATTATAAAGCAAAGAAAAAAGAAATATCATGACGCAACACATAATGTATATGCCTATTTGTTAGGTGATGGCACAATTTGCAGATATTCTGATGATGCAGAGCCACAGGGAACTGCGGGAATGCCTGTTCTAAATGCCATAAGAATGTCCGGTATATCTAATGTTTTAGTGATTGTAACAAGATATTTTGGAGGCATTTTGCTAGGTGCAGGAGGTCTTGTGAGGGCATATTCAACTAGCGCCTCTATGGCGCTTGAAGCGGGAGGAATAGCGATTTATGAAAGCTATTCAGTGCTTGAGTGTAAATGCTCTTACTCTGATTATCAAAGGCTTCCACAAATTCTAGCATCATATGATGCGATAATTGATAATACAGAATTTTTAGAAAATGTTGAAATTAAATTCGCAATAACGGAGCAAGCCCTTGACGAGTTTAAGGAAAAAATAAACGAAAGCTTTGCCGGAAGAATAGAGCTAAAGCTGATAGATACTCGCTTAGATAGTAAATAATCGGTCGAAAATTTGTGCAAAAAAAGTATTTGCACAAATTTTTGCGTATTTATATTATGTAAGCATTAGAAGGGAGGATTAATGTATGACTGCTAACGAATTGTTTCTAGATAGAGAAAGAATGTTTTTGTCAGAGTACGCATTTTTAACATCAAATACCCGTGGCAGAGAGAAACCATGCCCACCTTGTCCCAATCGTACAGAGTTTCAGCGCGATAGAGATAGAATTATACATTCAAAATCCTTTCGTAGATTGATGCACAAGACACAGGTCTTTTTATCTCCTGAGGACGAGCATTTTAGAACAAGAATGACTCATACTCTTGAGGTTTCACAAATTGCAAGAATTATTTCTCGCGCTCTTCGTTTAAACGAGGATTTGTGTGAGGCTGCAGCTTTGGGACACGACCTTGGTCACACTCCGTTTGGACATTCGGGTGAAAACGCAATGAGAAAGTTTTATTCATCTGATTTTGCACACTATAAGCAAAGCGTAAGAGTTGTTGAAAAGCTTGAAAACGATGGAGAAGGACTTAATCTTACATGGGAGGTTAAGGACGCAATCCTAAATCACACCGGATCGTGTGAGGCAACAACCCTTGAGGGTAAGATTATAAAGCTTGCCGATAGAATTGCTTACATAAATCATGATATTGACGACGCCTGCCGTGCAGGAATAATGTCAATAGAGGATATTCCTATGGAAATAAGAAAGGTATTAGGCGATGGACATAGCGTTCGAATTAATACTCTTGTTTCCTCTATTATTCAAGAGAGCATGGACAAGCCTTATGTTAGAATGGCGCCCGAGATCGAAGGCGCTATGATGGAGCTTCGCGCCTTTCTGTTTAAAAATGTATATACAAATAAGGTGGCAAAGGCAGAAGAGGATAAGGCAATCGAAATGCTCGGTACTCTTTTCACATACTTTGTTAAAAATCCGTATGAAATGCCTAAAATTTATGTCAGAAATCTCGAAAAAGAGCCTGTTGAGAGGTGCGTTTGCGACTATATTTCTGGAATGACCGATAGATATGCGGTTGATTTGTTTAGAGAGCTTTTTGTACCTAATTCATGGAGGCGCAATATATGATATCTCCACAAATCATTGAAGAAATTAAATACAGAAACGATATCGAAAGCGTTGTTTCTTCTTATGTTTCTCTAAAAAGGGCGGGCTCTAATTTTAGTGGCTCGTGCCCGTTCCATAGCGAAAAAACGCCATCTTTTGTAGTTTTTCCGGCAACCCAATCCTTTTATTGCTTTGGATGTGGCGCTGGCGGAGATGCAATATCGTTTGTGATGCGTGCGGAAAATCTTGACTATGTTTCAGCCATTAAGACTTTAGCTCAAAGAAGCGGCATTACATTACCGGATGATATCGATAATAAACAGCCACAAGGCGTTTCTAGACAAAGAGTGCTAGATATGAATATTGAGGCGGTTAAATTTTTCCAAGAATGTCTTTGGGACGAAAGACTTGGGGCTGAGGCAAGACAATATTTGCTCGAAAAAAGAGGCTTAGACAGAAGCGTAATTAAGCATTTTAGAATAGGCTATGCGCCTAATTCCTTTGGAATGCTTCATGATCATTTAAAAAAGCTGGGCTATACCGACGAGGAAATGTATGTTGCATTTCTTTGTGGTAAGGGACAAAAGGGAACTGCCTACGATTATTTTAGAAACAGAGTAATGTTCCCGATAATTGATACATCTGGAAATGTAGTCGCCTTTGGTGGACGAGTTATGGATGATTCAAAGCCTAAATATTTAAACACATCTGACACTCCTGCTTTTAAAAAGAGTAGAAACCTTTTCGCATTAAACTTTGCTAAAAATCATTGTGAAAGCATGATGATTTTATGTGAGGGCTATATGGATGTTATTGCATTGCATGCTGCGGGCTTCGAAAACGCTGTTGCGACGCTCGGTACAGCAATAACCTCTGATCAAGCGAGAATTTTCTCGAAATACACTAAAAAGGTTGTCATTTCTTATGATAGTGACGAGGCGGGACAAAGAGCAGCTGACAAGGCGTTTAGATTTCTACAAGAGGTAGGAATAGAGGTCAAAATTCTAAAAATGGTCGGCGCTAAGGATCCAGACGAGTTTATAAAGAAATTTGGAGCTATAAGATTCAAGGAAATAATCGAAAAATCAAAAAGTCGTTTTGATTTTGAGGTTGAAAAAATCATATCTAAATATAATATTGAAGATTTAGATGACAAAATAAAAGCATCATCTGAAATTTGTCAGCTGATTGCAACCTTTGCATCCGAGGTTGAGCGAGAGGTTTATTTCATTAAAGCCTCAAAGCTACTTGGTATTCCAACAGATAGTATAAAACGAGATGTTTCTGCTATCATAAATAGAAGAGCAAGAGAAGAAAAACGGACGCAAATTAATGAGATATATCGCGCTACTAGCGGTATAGGAGATAGAGTAAATCCTGAAAGCGCAGCTCATATTAGGGCAAGTAAGATTGAGGAGGCGATTTTAGGGCTTATGCAGCTTCATGAGGAGCATTTTGTAAAATGCGCAACAACGCTAACGCCTGACGATTTTATTACATCGTTTGGCAAAAGAGTTTTCCAAAAAATGCAGGAGTTACATAACTCAAGTGTAAAATTTGATATCGCATATTTTTTGGAGGATTTTTCTCAGGACGAGGTTTCGCGTATTACAAAAATGATGACGGATAGGCAAATGCTCAATTCTAATGGGGCAGATGTTTTGTTTGAATGCATCGAGTCGCTCAAGGCTGAGAAAAACAGAAATTCAAGCGAGGATAGTGTAGATTCCCTAATGGATTTACTAAACAAGAAGAAAAAATAAGAGGGGTAAAAAATGAACGAGGAATTCAATATTAATGATATCATCGATCAAACAAATCCAAATACAAACGATGACGAAACCAAGCCTGAAGAGATTGATTTTTATGGTGACGAGCAGCTTGAGGAGCTTTTTGTAAGCATTGCTGCAAATGGTCCTGACGATCTCAATATGGAGGATGTTGACGATCTCGAAAGAGAGATGGAGCAGCTCATCACAACAGAGGAAATCGAGAGAATGCAAAATGACCTTTCTGTCGATGACCCGGTTAGAATGTACCTTAAGGAAATCGGTAAGGTTCCACTTTTGAGTCCCGAAGAGGAAAAATTGTATGCTGTTCGCATGAAGAATGGCGATGAAAACGCTAAGAACAAGATAGTTGAGGCAAACCTTCGTCTTGTTGTAAGTATAGCTAAAAAGCATGTTGGAAAGGGCATGGCATTCCTTGATCTAATCCAAGAGGGTAACCTCGGTCTTATGAAGGCGGTTGATAAGTTTGATCCCGAAAAAGGATACAAATTTTCAACATATGCTACATGGTGGATAAGACAAGCTATCACAAGAGCGATTGCCGATCAAGCCAGAACCGTTCGTATTCCTGTTCACATGGTTGAAACAATTCATAAGGTTTCAAGAGTTTCAAGACAGCTCCTTCAAGAATTAGGAAGAGAACCCACACCCGAGGAAATCGCTGAAAAGATTGATATGACACCCGAAAAGGTTCGCGATACAATGAAATATGCTCTTGAGCCTGTTTCACTTGAAACTCCAATCGGTGAAGAGGAGGATAGCCACCTAGGTGACTTTATTCCTGATGAAGATTCACCCGCTCCTGCAGAAGCAGCTTCCTACACTCTTTTAAGAGAACAGCTTAACGAGGTTCTTAAAACTCTTACTCCAAGAGAAGAAGAGGTTCTAAGACTTCGCTTCGGTCTTGACGACGGAAGAGCAAGAACTCTTGAGGAGGTTGGCGAAAGATTTAAGATTACTCGTGAGAGAATTAGACAGATTGAGGCTAAGGCTCTTCGCAAGCTTCGCCATCCCAGCAGATCTAAAAAGTTAAGAGCTTATCTTGACTAATGATTAAAATTTTGTAAACGATATACAAAATATCTTGACAAAGCTGTTTATTTATAGTAAAATTATTATAATTGTATAAATCTCTTAACTGGGGGAAGAAATAAATGAAAAAAAGATTAATGTGCTTGCTTATGGCACTTCTTATGGTTTGCTCGGTGGTTCTTGTGTCGTGCGCCGATGACAAGACAGATGACCAAATAAGACAAGAAAATGTATGTAAGGCTGATACCGCGTACACGCTTTCAATATGGATTCCTACTAACGCGTCAACAGCTGACATAAATAAAGAGGATAGCGAATTTAATAAAAGACTTAATGCTATTGAAGATGAAATTAACAGTATTCTTTCTTCTAGTAGCACAAAAATCGAAATCGTTGTTAAAAATGATGCTGAATACGACAAGGCGCTTCAAGATAAGCTCACATCTGCTAGCACCTCAACGCTTCCTAAGCCATCATCTCTTGGAGAAAAATATGTAAATAGCGCATACAAGTATGTTCCGGAGAATGCTGATCCTGAGGATTATTTTTACAAGCTAAAATATCCAGAAATTCTTGAAAATCAGGTTGATATTTGCCTAATTAGAAATTATGCTACATATAATTCCTTGATTCAAAAGAACACTCTTCATTCATTAAATGAATACATTACTGCTTCAACTGCATCTTATCCAAGAATGATGAAGCTTATAAGAAATGAATTCATCAATCCGCTAATCATTAATAAAAACTTGTACGCTATTCCTAACAATCGTGCATATGTTGATGATGAGTACCAGTACATTCTTATTAATAAAGAATTGGCTGAAAGCGCCGATGTTACCGTAGATGTTAATGCTATCGCTAATCTTGTTGATTGCGAGGAAATCATCAATAAAATTGGTGACTTGAAGCTTGATGGAATTGTTCCATTGGTTGGAACAGAGAAGGAGCTTAGCGGAATTATTTCTTGGGGTGACGATCAATCACTTATTGTTTCTACAAACGAGAACACAGCTCCGGGCTCTATTTTTGACAATGAGCAATATATGGCGTATGTTTCGCTTTATAAATCACTCTCTGAAAAAAGCTATGTAAAAGAGACACTTTTGGATGACGAAACTGCAGGCGTATTTGTTTATAATGGTACAAAGGCAGGCGCTGAGGCTTATGCCGAGGATTATTACCTTGTTAAAACTGAAAATCCCGTTTTGAACGAAGAGCAGGCTTATGGCTCTATGTTCGCTATTTCTGAGTATTCTATCAAATATGATAGAGCTATGAGCTTCTTATATTTGCTCTATACTAACGAGGAAATTCGTACCCTAATTCAATATGGTATTCAAGATGTAGATTACATTCTTGATTATAGCGAGGACGAGGAAAACCCAACTATTGAGCTTATCAAGGATGCAAACGGAAATGTTGTTTATGACATGAACAATGACTATACCGGTAATGGTTACATCACATATAAAGAGGATGGTACTGTTATTGACGCTTGGGATTATGTTAAGTCTGTAAACTACGATGCAATTGTTTCAAAATACATGCACTTCCAATCTAATTATGATAAGGCATCTGCATCTGTAAAGGACGAGGTAAATACCATTACAGAGGCTCTCAAAGCCTTTAATGAGGAAATTTTCTCTACCATAAAGGCAATGTCCTATGATGAGTTTGAGGAATTTAAGGCTTCGTATGAAGAGGCTAAGGTAATAAAATACGCCGATGTTCTTAGCAAGCTTGAGGCGGGGCTTGAGGAATATGAAACCTTGAAGCCTGATGAGCAAAGTATGACTGAACAGCTGGAGGCTAATAAATCTTGGATCGAAGCTAACAAGAACGATGATACAATGAAGGATGCAGTAAAGGAGAAGGAAAAGGAAAATACTGACCTTCAAGCAAAGCTTGATAAAATTACTGCATATGATGAGCTTCTTGCTTTAAAGGATACCTATACCAAGAACGAAACGGTATTTAAGGTTCTTGAATCTGAAGCATTGAAAAATGCTCTCAATAAGTATTCAAGCTTGAATCAAACCTACAATAAATAATTAAAAATCGAGGCAGAAATGTAAGATGATATAATGATGCTAGACACTAAAAAAGCGGTGTCTGACATCAATTGACTTCTTCACAAAAAATGCCTCGATTTTTGCTTAAGGATAAGATGTTATATGTGGCATTAAAGCCTTGACAATAAGGATCTAGACATGGTACAATAAAAGCATAGATTAAGATATTTTGGGAGAAACATTATGAAAAGGATAGTCAAAACGATACTTGCCGTATCAATTTGCATAATGGGTATTATTTTTCTGATTTCTTGCGGAGGCGATGTTAACGGCGAAAAATCGCTTCTCGATTTTGAACTTTCAAGTGATGGAAATTATTATACTATTACAGGAATTGGCAAATATACGGAACCTTCCCTTATAATTCCGTCGACATACGAGGGAATGCCTGTTAGTGCAATTGGCAAGGGCGCCTTTTCGGGTAACGAAACGATAACAGAGGTGGTAATTCCAAAAAGCATTACCGTAATAGGAGCTGGCGCATTTCAAAACATTCCGAATCTTACAAAGGTTACATTTGAGGAAAATGGTAAACTTGAGGTGATTGATGATGGTGCGTTTGAACGATGTCATATGCTTACATCGGTAAAAATACCGAGCAGTGTTACCGAAATTGGTGCAAACGCGTTCAAAGAATGTACTACACTTTCGGTTGTGGAAATTGAAAGCATTGAGTCTTGGTGTGGCATCAAATTTGAAAACGAAACCTCAAATCCCGCATACTATTCCCTCGCTCTTACTCTTGGCGAAAAAGTGATTTCAAACCTCGTTATTCCCGAGGGAGTGAGCGAAATCGGGGATTATACATTTTCTTATAACACCGCAATTAACACAGTTTCAATACCGAAAAGCGTTGCAAAAATCGGCAAGTTTGAAAGCTGTATAAACCTTGTCGAGATAATTTACAATGCAAAAAATGCGACTTGTGAAGCCTCACCATTTGAAAAAGCGGGTAACGCAACTGATAAAATAAAGGTTATTATCGGTGCTGATGTTGAAGTATTGCCAAAGGAAATTTTCTCAAATAGCGCACATATCACCTCTCTTGATATGTCGGGAGCAAGCGCACTTTCCGAGATTGGCGATAAAGCATTTTTCAATGCGGAAAATCTTGAGAGTGTTACCTCTATTCCCACAACGGTTAAAAAAATCGGCTCAAACGCATTTGATGGATGTAAAAAAATATTTACTTTTGAAGACGGAGTCTATTATATTGGCACATGGGCGGTTAGCAGGACAAATGGTGTGCCGACAAATCTTACGATCCGTGAAGGCACGGTAGGAATTGCGTCGGGTGTGTTTTATAATTGCGTTTCTTTGCAAAATCTCACACTCCCTGCTTCTCTTAAAATGATAGGCGTTGCATCATTTCGTGACTGCCCGTCACTTAAAACAATCAATCTTGTTGAGAATTCTTCACTTACATATGTTGGTGATGCGGGATTTTATAATTGCACATCGCTTTCGGCAGTAAAAATTCATTCAAGCAAGGATTGGGCAAAGATAAATTTTGAAAGCAAAAGCGCAAATCCACTTACACAATCGAGCGCAGTGGCTCTTTATCTTGATGGTCAAAAGGTGACCGAACTTATCGTTTCGGATATTAATGAAATCGGCACATACGCTTTCAAAGATTATTTAGCTCTTACAAAGGTTGAATTGAATAATGTAAAGAAAATCGGTGCAAATGCATTTGAAAACTGCAATATGATTACACATATTTCGTTAAGTAGCGAATTTGATGTCACAATAGAGGACAACGCATTTTTCAATCTTAAATCCTTGTCTGAAATTAATTATAATATAAAAAGCATAACTGTTTGCGAAACTTATAATGGAGTCTTCTACAATGCGGGAAAAGACAATTCATATGGAATTTATTTTCTTGTCGGTGAAGAAGTAGAAAGCATATCCGCTTCACTATTTAAGACTAAGTCAAGCGAAAATTCACCTAAGATAACCACAGTTCAATTCTCGGAAAGCGGCGCGCTTAAGACTGTTCCGTCATGCTTTGAAGGTATTAGTACACTGAAAACTGTTTATATTCCCGAGGGATTTTCCTCACTAGATTCGTGTTGCTTTAGAGGTTGCACAGGCATTTCTAAAATCTCTCTCCCGTCAACAATTACCGAAATTGGTGGTTCCGCATTCGAGGGGTGTTCTTCCCTTATTCAAATAAATCTTCCCGAAGGACTTACAAAAATTGGTTCGGGAGCATTTGCGAGCACGGGTATTGTCTCGCTTGAATTTCCAACGACACTAAAATCAATTGGCGCAAGCGCGTTCTATAAGTGTGCGAATCTTTCAAGCATAAATGCATTTCCGAGTGCACTTGCTGAAATTGGCGACATTGCATTTTATGAAAGCGCAATTACGGGCGTTATTACAATTCCCGAAAGCGTTACAAGTCTTGGTAGAGGAGTGTTTGTTCGAACAAAGATAACCGAGGCACATATACCCAATACGCTTATTTCTCTCGGTGAGCAAATGTTTGAAGGCTGTTCGGAGCTCACCTCAGTTACAGTTCCGGACTCTATTACCAAAATTGAAGCAAACACATTTAACGGTTGCTCAAAATTAAGTCAATTTACAATTCCGTCAAGAGTTACCTCTATTGGTGCTAGCGCATTTGAGCGTTGTTCCTCGCTTACATCTATTGCTTTGCCCGAAGGGCTTACCGAAATTGGAAATGGCGCATTCAAACAATGCTCGAAAATTACTGAGTTATATTTACCGTCAACACTTGTAACGATTGGAGAGGAAGCGTTCTTCTATGTCAAGAGCATTACCAAGATTGTTGTGCCAAAATCGGTTAAAGCTATCGGCAAGGGCGCATTTTCGCATTGTTCGTCACTTAGAGAAATGACACTTCCTTTCATTGGCAATAGCGCCGAGTTGAACAAGGAATTTACCTATACCGAAACGGAAAAAACATATTTTGGCTACATCTTCGGAAACGGAGATGTGGAGGGGGTTAAGATTGAACAGTTCGTGCGTGGCGGACTCAATAACGAATCTTACGAATTTACTCTCCCAAAAAATCTTTCGACACTTACAGTAACATCTGACCACATTCCAACATATTCGCTCTCGGATTGTAGCACAATTAAAACTTTGAAAATCCAAAGCGAAGAAATAAACCTTGCGAGAAATTCTATTTCATATCTCGAATCGGTTGTAACGATTGCGCTTGAAGGAAAGATTACCGAAATCGCTCCTGCTACATTTAGTGGTTGTACATCTCTTACAAATATTACCGTTACCGATAATAAAATAGTAAAAATTGGTGAAAGCGCTTTTGCGGATTGTGCATCGCTCGTGTCACTCCCACTAGAGATACTTGAAACTATTGGCAATGGGGCATTTTCAGGTTGTTCGTCACTTAAAAACATAAATTTCCCGAGTTCACTTAAATCAATCGGAGCTCTCGCGTTCGAAGGCTGCTCGGCACTTGAGAGTGTTACATTTGCATTAAGTGATGGCTGGAGCGTTAAAAATGAAAATGATTCATTTGGTATACGCCTAAATCTCCCATCAAGAAATGCGACATATCTTATTGACTCATATAAGCATTATAAATGGGAAAGAGAAAAGACATCTGACAGCTCTGTATCTTAAAAATAAAAAAATGACAAAATGAACTGCACAATTTTTAGGCAATCCGGTGACACCTATGTGTCTCTACAACTGGTTTTCACGCCAATTGTAAACTTTTTGTGAACTTTCGAAAAAATATTTGCAATATCTCTTGTCGCATGTTATAATTCAATGCGTGTGCGTGAGAAACACACAAAAAATAAAAACACACACAGGCTCTATGAGGCGTTGCTCGGTGCCAAATTGGTAGTGGCGCTAAGTGCTTGTGGTGGAAAAAACCAAAGGAGGACATTAAAAATGTCAGTTATCTCAATTAAGCAATTGCTTGAAGCAGGTGTTCACTTTGGACACCACACAAGAAGATGGAACCCTAAGATGGCAGAGTACATCTTCACAGAAAGAAACGGTATTTACATTATCGACCTTCAAAAGACAGCAAAGAAATTTGAAGAGGCGTATATGTTTGCCCGTGAAATCTCAGCAGAGGGTGGCAACATCCTTTTCGTAGGAACAAAGAAGCAGGCTACTGATGCAATTCGTGATGAGGCTCTTCGTTGCGGAATGTATTATGTAAATGTTCGTTGGCTCGGCGGAATGCTCACAAACTTTAAGACAATTAAGCACAGCATCGCTCGCCTTGCTCACCTCGAAAAGATGAAGGAGGACGGAACATTCGATCTTCTTCCTAAGAAAGAAGTTGCAGGCCTTACAAAGGAAATGGAAAACCTCGAAAGAAACCTTGGCGGTATCAAGACTATGACAGAGCTTCCTTCAGCAATTTTCATTGTTGATACAAAGAAGGAGCACAATGCAGTTCTTGAGGCTAAGAGACTTGGCATTCCTGTTATCGCTATTGTTGATACAAACTGCGATCCTGATGATGCAGATTATGTTATCCCCGGTAACGACGATGCTATTCGTGCAATCAAGCTCATTTCTGCTGCTATTGCTGATGCAGTAATCGAGGGCAGACAGGGCGAAACTCCCGTTGAAGCAGTTGAAGAGACTGTTCAGGAAGACGCTGAATAATTAATATAATTCACGGAGGAAATTAAAATGGCAGCTATTACAGCAAAAATGGTTTCAGATCTTAGAGCAAAGACTGGTTGTGGCATGATGGAGTGTAAAAAGGCTCTTACAGAAACAAACGGTGACTTTGACGAGGCAGTAAAGCTTCTTCGTGAGAGAGGTCTTGCAGTTGCAACAAAGAAGGCATCTCGTATTGCATCTGAGGGTGTTGTTGACATTCTCGTATCAGATGACAAGAGAAGCGCTGCTATGATCGAAGTAAACGCAGAGACAGACTTCGTTGCAAAGAACGCATTGTTCCTTGAGTTCGTTCAGGGCATTCTTAAGACAATCCTTGAGACAAGACCTGCGAGCGTTGAGGAGCTTCTTACAAAGAAATATGACGATTCCTTTACAGTTGAGGAAAAGAGAATCGAAATGGTTCAAACTATCGGTGAGAACATGAATATCCGTCGTTTTGTAATCGTTGATGGCATTTTGTCAACATACATTCACGGTAAGGGTACAACTGGTGTTATCGTTAAGTTTAATACTGATGAGGCAGTAGCTGATACCGCAGAATTCGCAGAATTCGCAAGAAATATCGCTCTTCAAGTAGCTGGTATGCCTGTTCCTTACCTCAATAGAGAGTCAGTTCCCGCTGATGTTCTCGAGGAAGAAAAGGGAATTATCCTTGCTCAACTTAAGAACGATCCTAAGAACGCATCTAAGCCTGAGCAAATCCTTGAAAAGATGATTGTTGGTAAGATTGGCAAGTTCTTCGAAAAGAACTGCTTGATCGAGCAACCATATGTAAAGGAAGACAAGATGACAGTTGGTCAGTATGTTGACGCTACTGCTAAGGCTCTTGGCACAAAGATCGAAATCGTTGAATTCGTTATGTTCGAGAAGGGCGAGGGTCTCCAAAAGAGAGAAGAAAACTTCGCTGACGAAATCGAAAAGCTAGTAAACGGTAACTAAAACTTAAAAACCGACAGATTTCTGTCGGTTTTTTTGTAAATAAAATAAAAATTTTAAAATTTGTATTTACAAATTCAAAAATATATAGTATTATTAATATAGTATATTTTACATTTACTAGGAGAATGCTGTGGAAACGGGAAAACCAATTTACAAAAGAGTCCTATTAAAGCTATCAGGCGAGGCAATTTCTGCCGGTCAGGACGGAATATTAAAATTTGAGTATATCGAACAAATCGTAAATGTTATAAAAAAGTGTATTTCTAGTGGCGTTGAATTTGGAATAATTGTCGGCGCAGGAAATATTTGGCGTGGTAGAAGTGGCGAGAACATGGACAGAGTAAAGGCTGACCATATGGGAATGATCGCAACTTGTATAAACGCCATTGCTTTACAAGAGGCATTTATTAGATGTGGAATTGATACAGTTGTTATGACTGCTGTTGAAATGAAGGCTTTCGCTAGACCATTTGTAAGAGACGAGGCAATAGACCTTCTTAAATCCGGAAAGGTTGTAATATTTGGTGCAGGACTTGGTATTCCTTTTGTATCGACAGATACCGCTGCTGTTGTTAGAGCCGCAGAAATCGGTGCAGATATTGTTTTGATGGCTAAAAATATTGATGCAATATATACCGCCGATCCAAGAAAGGATAAAACCGCAACTAAAATTTCTTGCATCACATACAAGGAAATTCTTGCAAGAGGTCTTGCTGCTATGGATTCAACCGCAACCTCTTTCGCTATGGATAACAATATTCCAATTCATGTATTTGGTCTTGATAAATGTGAAAATATTTATAATGTAATTATGGGTGCTGAAATGGGCACTATAGTAAAAGGAGAATAAAAATGAAGCTAGACACAAAAGATTTTGAAGTAAAAATGAAAAAATCTATCGAGGCTTATAAAAATGAGCTCGATACCATTCGTGCAGGCCGTGCTAACCCTAATGTTCTTTCTAGGGTAATGGTTGATTACTATGGCACACCAACACCTGTAAACCAAATCGGTACAGTATCATGTCCTGATGCTAGAACAATCGTTATTCAGCCTTGGGACGCATCAACTCTTAAGGGAATTGAAAAGGCTCTTCTTGCGTCTGATCTTGGAATTACTCCTGCAAATGATGGTAAGGTAATTAGACTATCATTCCCACAGCTCACTGAGGATAGAAGAAAAGAGCTTAAGAAACAGGTTTCCAAGCTTGGCGAGGATGCCAAGGTTGCAATCCGTAATATCCGTCGTGACGCTATGGAAAGAGCCAAGGATATGAAGAAGAACGGCGAGATGACTGAGGATGAGCTTAAGGCATCTGAAAAGCTAGTTCAAGACCTAACTGATAAGTACATCAAGGAAATTGATGCAATTACAGCGGCAAAAGAAAAAGAAATTATGGAAATATAATTCGATAAAAGACCACTTTTGGTGGTCTTTTATTGGCTAAGGTGATATATGCTTTTTAATAAAAACAAAAACAAAGCCCCGCTAGTTGATGAGCGCTTATCTCATATCGCTTTTATAATGGATGGAAACGGAAGGTGGGCAAAATCTAGAGGCTTGCCAAGAAAGCTAGGGCACAAGCAAGGCGCGATAGCGTTTGAAAAAATAGTGCGTGAATGCTCTAAGCTTGGAATTAAGACCGTTACCGTTTATGCTTTTTCAACTGAAAATTGGAAAAGACCTAAGGATGAGGTAGATGCTATTATGGACCTTTTGGCTGATTATGTTGAAAGGGCAAAGAGCGAGGACGGAACAAGATATGTGTTTTTGGGCGACAAATCTATATTAAGAGAGGATTTGCGCACCGAAATGGAAGAGCTCGAGGCAACCTCAAAAAACAGGGAATACACTCTAAATATAGCTTTTAATTATGGTGGTAGAGCTGAGCTTGTAAATGCCTTTAATGAGCTTGTAAGAGAAGGAAAAACAGAAATTACCGAGGACGATATTAGCTCTCATCTTTATACAAGAGATTCTCAAGATCCGGATCTTATAGTAAGAACTGCAAACGAATGCAGAATTTCAAATTTTTTATTATGGCAATGTGCTTATTCCGAATTCTATTTCACCGATGTTCTATGGCCTGATTTTGATGAAAAAGAGCTATATAAAGCCATTAGAAGCTTTTATAAAAGAAAAAGAAACTTTGGAGATGTAAAATAAAGGAGTCTTTTATGAAAACAAGGATTATAACTGCAATTGTTGCAATTGCTATATTTGTTCCGATTTGTATTTTTTCAGATTATATTGTTTTTCCAATAGCTATGGCTATTTTGTCTGCTGTTGCTGTAAACGAAATGGCAAGGTGTTTAGGGTTTAATAAAAAGCTCGTTTTAACAATTCCTATGTATTTAATAGCTATACTTTTGCCAATATCAAGATTTTTACTAATTAAGCAATCACATTTCTTTATGTTAGCAATGATTTCGGTATTTTTTATGCTTATTTATTGCCTTACATATGTTATGCTAAGGAAAAATCAAGATAGAATAAATGATGTCATCACATTTTATGGACTTTTTGTATATATAGTTGGATGCTTTTCATCAATCGTTTGCGTAAGATATATGGCAGGCGGAAAATACATTTATTTGCTTATCTTCCTTGGCGCTTGGGTGTGCGATACATTTGCTTATTTTACAGGAAAATTCCTTGGAAAGCATAAGCTCATTCCTGAAATCAGCCCTAAAAAGACCGTTGAAGGCTCAATCGGCGGAATTGTTTTTACAATAATAGCCTTTGTTGTTTACGGACTTATTGTAAATAATAATTTTGGAGATAAAATTAAAATATCATATGTTCTTCTTGTAATTTTAGGTCTTGCATCATCTATTATTTCTCAAATTGGTGATCTTGTGGCATCCTCAATTAAGCGTCAGTACGAAATTAAGGATTACGGAAGACTTTTCCCGGGACACGGAGGCGTTCTTGATCGATTCGATAGTGTAATGCTTGTAGCTCCCGTAACTTATATTGTATTTTTAATTGCATCTGTAATTTAAGAGGAAAAAATGAACACAGAAAATATAAAGCTTGCCATTTTAGGCTCGACTGGCTCTGTTGGAAAGCAAAGCGTCGAGGTTGCGTTAAATCTAGGCGCTCGTGTGGAGCTTTTAATGGCGCATTCAAATATAGATGAGCTAGAGAGGCAAGCACGCCTTTTAAAGCCCAAAATTTGTGTTATAACCGACGAGAATAGGGCAAACGAGCTTAGGCTTCGTCTAAATGACACAAGCATCAATGTTTATTCGGGTGAAAAAAGCGCGATTGAAGCTATTTGTGAGTGTGATGCCGATGTAGGCGTAAATGCCGTTTCTGGTTTTGCAGGCTTATATCCCGCCTTAGCACTTGCTAAAAGTGGAAAAAGGATAGCAATGTCAAACAAGGAAGCAATTGTTGTTGCCTATAAGTTTTTGCTTGATGAAATTCGCAAAGGTGGCTCGGAGCTAATCCCTGTTGATAGTGAGCATAGCGCTATTTTTCAATGCTTACAGGGCAGAGTGGGAAATAATATTAAAAAGATCATTCTCACATCATCTGGTGGCCCTTTTAGAGGCAAAACACGAAATGAGCTTCTGAAAATCACTGCAAGCGATGCACTAAGTCACCCCACATGGAAAATGGGAGCGAAAATTACAATAGATAGTGCTTCTTTAATGAATAAGGGCTTTGAGGTTATCGAGGCAGTTAGACTTTTTGGAGTTTCACCGGATCAGGTTCAAGTAGTTGTTCATCCTCAAAGTATAATGCATTCGGCTGTTGAATATATTGATAATAGCGTTATTGCTCAAATGGGAGCTCCCGATATGAGAACATGCATTCAATATGCGATTACTTATCCGCAAAGAAGAGAGCCACTTGCTAAGGCTCTTGATTTTGCCTCTATTGGTGCATTGACCTTTGAAAACCCCGATATGAATACATTTTCACTACTTTCTCTTGCGTTTTATGCAATTGAGGAGGATGGAATTTTGCCATCCGCTCTTAATGCAAGTGATGAGGTTGCAGTTGATGCGTTTTTGAAGGGTAAAATAGGCTTTGTTGATGTTTTTGATATTGTATCTAAGGTCGTTTATGGCTTTGAAAATATAAAAAATCCATCACTTGAGGACATATACAATGCCGATAGAGAGGCTAGAATAAAAACCCTTGAGCAAATTAATAGCTTCCTAAAATAATTCGAGGTATAAAATGATAATTTTGTATATCCTGATAGCAATTTTAGCATTTGGATTTTTGATTTTTATTCATGAACTGGGACATTTTATCTTTGCCAAGAAATTCGGTGTTGCAATCACCGAATTTTCAATAGGAATGGGTCCTAAAATAATATCAAAAAAGGGCAAGGATGGAGTTGAATATTGCCTAAAAGCGCTTCCAATTGGTGGATATGTTGCTATGGTAGGAGAGGACGAGGAAAGCGACAATCCCAATTCCTTTGACAAAAAGCCTGCGTGGCAAAGATTTATCATCGTTATCTCCGGAGCGCTAATGAATTTACTAGTTGGCATAATAATCATTACAATTCTTATGTCAACACATTCTGTTTTTGGCTCTACAACCATTTCGGGATTTGCAGAGGGGGCAAAATCAGAGCAATCAGGACTTATGGTTCGTGACGAGATAATTAAAATTAATAATTCGCGAGTTCATATTTCAAGCGAGCTAAGCTATGAAATTATGCGAAATGGCTATGAAAGTGTTTCTGTCACTGTAATAAGAAACGGAGAACAGATGACAATTGAAAATGTCCAATTTCCACAAACTGTTTCACAGGGAGTTGTTTTTGGAATGCCTGATTTTAGTGTTGCTCCTATAAAGAAAACATTTTCTACAATTGTAAAAAACTCCTTTTTCACCTGTAAATCAACAATAAAAATGATTTGGGAATCACTTTTTGACTTGATTACGGGCAGATATGGAGTAGAGGCGGTTTCTGGACCTATTGGAGTTACCGGTGCTATAACAGATGCCGCTAAAACAGGTGCATATTCATTGTTCTATTTGGTGGCTGTCATCGCTATTAATTTAGGAGTTTTTAATCTGTTGCCAATACCAGCGCTTGATGGTGGTACTTTACTTTTGCTAATTGTTGAGATGATTTTTAAAAAAAGGCTACCACCAAGAATAGAAGCAGGAATAAAGGCTGTGGGCTTTGCTATGTTTATGCTTCTTTTTGTAGTAATTTCATTAAAGGATATAATTTATCTTTTTAAATAAGAGGGAAAAATGACATATAATGATATAAGACGCAAAACAAGACGCGTTAAAATCGGAAACAAGGAAATAGGCGCTACAAGCCCTATTCTTATACAATCCATGACAAATACTGACACCGCTGATGCTAGCGCAACAATCGCTCAAATAGAGGCTCTCGAGATGGCTGGATGCGATATTGCACGCATTACTGTGCCAAATTTTGAATGTGTGTCAACAATTTCGAAGATAAAAGCAACCAATATTAAAATTCCAATTGTTGCTGATATTCATTTTGATTATAAAATAGCTTTAGAATGCGTTAAGGCAGGGGTTGATAAAATTAGAATAAATCCTGGAAATATCGGTGATGAGGGAAGAATTAGAGAGGTAGTGCTTGCGTGTAAGGCTAACGGAATTCCAATAAGAATAGGTGTAAACGGTGGCTCTCTTGAAAAGCATATTCTTGAAAAATATGGATCTCCAACCCCTGAAGCGTTGGCTGAGAGCGCATTTTATCATATTTCACTACTAGAAAAATTTAATTTTGAGGATATTGTTGTATCTGTAAAGTCCTCTAATGTAAGAAATATGATATTAGCCAATAGAATTATTTCTCAAAAATGCGATTATCCAATCCATTTAGGAGTTACAGAGGCGGGAGATGATTATAGCGGACTTGTAAAAAGCTCTGCCGGAATTGGATCGCTGCTGTGTGATGGAATAGGGGATACTATTAGAGTTTCTTTAACTGCTGATCCCACAAAGGAAATTTACGCAGGTAAGGAAATTTTGGCGTCGCTTGGCTTTAATCAAGGCGGAGCTATAAAAATTGTATCTTGCCCAACCTGCGGAAGAACCAAAATAGATCTTATCTCTCTTTCTAAAGCTTTTAAGGAAGCAACAAGGGGGCTCGATACAAAAGGGAAAACAATTAGCGTTGCGCTAATGGGTTGCGTTGTAAATGGTCCTGGCGAGGCAAGAGAATGTGATATTGGAATTGCCGGCGCCAATAAAGAGGCAGTTCTATTTAAAAATGGAAAAATAATAAGAAAAATTGACGAGAGCGAGATAATAAGCTCTCTTATTAAGGAAATTAAAATAATAATTGACGAAAAATAAGGACTTATAATGAATTTAATAGAGAGATTTCCAAAATATACGCCAAGCGATAGATTTGTATCTCTTATGCAAGATGGCGAGGTTGTCGCTACAAGAGTTGATAAGGAAACTCGTATGATGGAGGTGGATGTAAAATTTACCGATATTATGCGAAAGGACAAGCTATACGACTTGGAAAACGAAATTAAGGAGGCGTATGCTCTTAATAGGCTGAGAATTTGCCCTAAGTATCCGTCCACCTTCTTTTCAATAGATTACATAGATGATATTATTCTTGAAAGCTATCAGCGAGGAGCTGTTACAAGAGGCTTTTTTAATGATTTTTCTATAAATTATTCCAATGGAACAATAGAGATAAAAATTCCATTTGTTCAAGGTGGTATTGATTTGCTCGATAGCGGAAGAACTAACGAGGTTATTTCAAATATCATTTTTAACGAATTTGGAATAAGAATTCCTGTTACAATTTCTCAAAGAGAGGATTTTGTAAAAACCACATCAAACTTTGAGGCTGATCAGCTGGCAGAGCTAAGAAGGGCTCTTGAAGCTAGTGCGCCTACAAGCTCTAAGCCCGATGCATCGACTCGAGAGGCAGAGGAAAGAGAAATGCGTGCTAATTTCAAACGCACCAATTCCTTCGCCGGTGAGGGTGTCGTTACTTCTGTGGGAGATGGAAAAATCAAGTGTGGAGAAACGATTTTTGATATTTCAGCACCGGAGTATGTGTTTGGTGAGGAATTTACAATTGAAAATGTTGTTCCCATTGCAAATTTAAAGGATGGAATGCATGCGGTTTGCGTACTTGGACGAGTTTTTCAAATTAACGAAAAGCCTATAAAAAGAGGAAAAAGCCTTGCTATAAGCATAGGAATAACAGACAATATTTCCTCGATTTATCTTAAAGTTACAATTGACGCAGATAAAAAAGAGGAGCTGGGCTCACTTTTTGAAAAGGGTTGTGCATATGCGATCAAGGGTAATGTGAAAATCGATACCTTTGATAACGAAATGTTTATTAGCTATGTTGATGTTAGTAAGATAAAGGTTATTTCAAGAACCGATGATGCGCCAGTAAAGAGAGTAGAGCTTCATTTGCACACAATGATGTCGCAAATGGACGCTACAATAGACCCTGCCGAAATCGTTAATTTGGCAAGAAAATGGGGGCATAAGGCGGTTGCAATTACTGACCATGGAAATGTCCAAGGCTTTCCACCGGCTATGCTTGCATCAGAGGACAGGAATTCTCCTCATATGAATGTAATATATGGTATGGAGGCATACTTTGTCAACGATACAAGCCTTCCAATTTATGGAGATAAAAAGCAATCCTTTGACGATGAATTTTGTGTATTTGACCTTGAAACAACGGGCCTTTCAAGAGTTAATGATAAAATTACCGAAATTGGTGCTGTAATCGTTAAAAACGGCGAGATTGTAGATACATATAGCTCCTTGGTTAATCCTATGATGGAATTAAGCGAGGAGAATATGAATCTTACAGGAATTACTAACGAAATGGTTAGTGGCGCTCGCCCAATTGAAGAGGTTTTGCCAGAATTTTTAGCCTTTGCCGGCAATAGAATGCTTGTAGCTCATAATGCAGGCTTTGATACCGGTTTCATTCGTAGAGAATGTCGTGCTCAGGGCTTGGAATTTAATAATTCATATCTTGATACATTAGGACTTTCTAGATTTGTTAACTCAGAGCTTAAAAAGCATAAGCTCGACATTGTTGCGAAGCATTTAAAGGTTGGCGATTTTGAGCATCACAGAGCCTTAGCCGATGCTGAAATTACAGGCAAAATTCTTATAGTAATGCTTGAAAAGCTGAAAAACGATGGTGTTGATGATACGGAAAAGCTAATAAATGCTATACAAGCAAATACAGATCCATTAAAGCTTGATATGTATCACCAAATAATTCTTGTAAAGAATAAAATTGGATTGAAGAATCTCTACAAGCTTATTTCTGATAGCTACCTAAAATATTATAAGGGAAGACCAAGAATACCTAAAACAAGGCTTGCCGAGCTAAGAGAGGGCTTAATTATCGGCTCTGCTTGTGAGGCGGGAGAAGTATTCAAGGCAATTAAGGACAACCGAAGCGAAGAAGATATCGAGGAAATTGCTAGCTTTTATGATTATCTTGAAATTCAACCCCTTTGCAACAATATGTTCATGGTTGCAAAAGGAGAGGCGACAGTTGAGGATTTAAAGAATTTTAATCGTAAAATAATTGAATTAGGTGAAAAGCTAGAAAAGCCTGTTGTCGCAACCTGTGATGCACATTTCTTGAATAAAGAGGATGAAATAGTTAGAAAAATCATTCTCAGCGGTCAAAAATACGATGACGCCGACAGAGATATAGGACTTTATTTCCGTACCACCGAGGAAATGCTTGCTGAATTTGAGTATTTGGGCAAGGAAAAGGCGTATGAGGTGGTTGTTACAAACACAAACAAAATTGCTGATATGATTCAGTATGATGAGATTCGCCCATTCCCCAAGGGTACATTCACTCCTCACATGGACGGAGCAGAAGAGGACCTTGAAAAAATGTGTTGGGACAGGGCAAAAAGCATGTACGAGTTTGAGGGGACTATTCCAGAGGTTGTTGCCTCTCGTCTTGATAAGGAGCTAACATCTATTATTAAAAACGGATTTGCAGTTCTTTATATGATTGCCCAAAAGCTCGTATATCAAAGCGAAAGCTTAGGATATCTAGTTGGCTCTCGTGGATCTGTTGGATCGTCATTTGTTGCTACAATGGCGGGAATTTCTGAGGTTAACCCTCTCCAACCACATTACAGATGTCCTATGTGTCATTATAGTGAATTTATCACAGATGGTAGCGTGGGCTCTGGCTTTGACCTTCCTAATAAGAATTGTCCACATTGTAACACTAAAATGGATCAAGATGGACATGATATACCTTTTGAAACCTTCCTTGGCTTCTATGGTGATAAATCTCCCGATATTGACCTTAACTTCTCAGGCGATGTTCAAGGAAAAATTCATAAATATACTGAAGAGCTATTTGGCGCTGAAAATGTGTTTAGGGCGGGAACAATCGGTGGTATAGCTGAAAAAACCGCTTTTGGATACATTATGAAGTATATGGACGAGCATGAGCTAAGCGTTAATAAGGCTGAAATTGATCGTCTTGTTAAAATGTGTACAGGTATTAAAAGAACCACGGGTCAGCACCCCGGTGGAATAGTTGTTGTGCCTAAGGAAAACGAAATTTACGATTTTTGTCCGGTACAGCATCCTGCCGATGACCCAAATTCAGATATAGTTACTACACATTTCACATTTGAATATTTGCACGATACCTTGCTTAAGCTTGACGAGCTAGGACACGATATGCCAACCAAATATAAGGCAATAGAAACCTATACGGGAACATCTGTTTTAGATGTTCCAATGAACGACCCTGCTGTTTACGAGCTTTTCTTATCAACCGAATCTATTGGTGGTAAGGATCTGCTTAAGGCATTGGATTGCAAGGTCGGAACCTTTGGACTTCCGGAATTTGGAACTAAATTCGTACAACAGATGCTAGAGGACGCAAGGCCAAAGAATTTTTCTGACCTTTTGCAAATTTCTGGTCTTTCGCATGGTACTGATGTATGGCTAGGAAATGCTAAGGACTTAATTGACGATGGAATTTGTACAATTTCTGAGGTTATAGGAACTCGTGATAGTATTATGACATACCTTTTGTATAAGGGCGTTCCACCTAAAGATGCATTTCAAATAATGGAGGACACTCGAAAAGGAAAAGCCCCAAAAACATTTACGCCCGAGCGTATTCAAATGCTTAAGGACCATAATGTTCCCGATTGGTATATTGATAGCTGTCTTAAGATTAAATATATGTTCCCTAAGGCGCATGCTGCGGCATATGTTATATCTGCTATTCGTCTTGGTTGGTATAAGGTACACATGCCTCTGGAATTTTATTCGGCGTATTTAACAGTTGCACCGGGTGGTTTTGAGGCATCGATGGTCGCTGATGGTATGTCAGGAATATTAAACTGGATTTCCTCTCTTGAATCAAAGGGAAATGAAGCAACCCAAAAGGAGAAGGAGCAAGTTGTCGCTCTTCAGCTCGCTTATGAGTGCCTTGCAAGAGGAATTGAATTTTTACCCGTTGATTTAATGAAATCGGACGCATTTAAATTCTTGCCGGAGGACGGAAAAATCAGACTTCCTTTTTCATCTATTGCCGGAATTGGTGACAATGCTGCCGAAAAAATTGCACAGGTAAGAGATGCGGGCGGAATATTCTCGGTCGAGGATTTCCAACAGTGCTCAAGGCTTTCTAATTCAGTTATTAGGACATTGAGGGAAAACGGAGTTTTCGCTAATTTGGCTCAAACAAATCAAATTTCCATGTTTTAAAGAAAAATCCCACTTCAATTTGAAGTGGGATTTTGTTTATAGCTTCTTTTTCATGTTTTCAATGGCGCAAGCCTTAAGAGATGAGAAAATTTCTTCAAAGTATGGCTTTTTTAGGGTTATTATTTTGTTTGGAGTAAAAACATGCTCAATTCCTTTGCGCTTGGCGTTAGTATGTATGATATTTCCATATACGCTTAATATACATTTTTGAGGAAATTCAAAAAGTAAAATTTCATTGTCCGTTTTTAAGGAATTAGCAATGAATTCTTCCTTGTTAATTATATTGAATTCCTTTGGAAAGAGAGGAGCGCTTTCTTCGTAACAGCTAACATATACGCCATGACAAAATTTCTTATAATCATCGCGTAAGGTAATTGATCTTACAACTCTTTGCACAACCTCGCTCAAGGGTATGGTATAGACAAATTTAATTTTATCAAATCTTTCGATTGCATATAGCTCGGTATTTATAAAAATACAGCTAAAGCACTCCTTAGACTCCTCGACATAAACACAATAATGAAGGTCAGAAACTGCGTATTTAACCTTGCGTCTGCCTGGAGTTCCTTGTTTTTCTGTATATGTTTTAATAAAATTTCTTTTTGTTAGGTCATCACAAACCTTTTCGACGGTTGTGTGACTAATACCCAGTCTTTTGCTGATTTCTAAAACAGTGCTTATACCATTTGAAATTTCATTAAATACATTAATAGAATTTATTTTTAACATTTCTTCATGTTTCATTAAATATCACCCATAAAAATTATAAATAATTCTTTGTCCAATGTCAATAAAATTACCGAAAATATTGAAAAATAGTGATTTATATGATATAATTATAGGGAATTCATTAAAGGAGGATTTATATTATGGTAATAGGTGTTCTTATAGGCGTTATTTGCTTAATTTTAATTGCAGGTGCATGCTTTATCGCTTATAAAAATAAAAAGAACAGAAACGCTTCCAATGTGGCAAAGATAGTTCCCTTGTGTGTGGCTTTGATTATGCTTGTGGTATTTTTGATTGTGCCATTTAGCATAAGAACGGTTAAAGCCGGCGAGGTTGCTGTTGTAAAGCATTTGGGCGAGGCAAGAGAAACAAAGACCGCTGGTACATATTTTGATCTATGGATAACTGAAAAGTATGAATACTACGATGCCACAGTACAAAATTTGACTATCAATACCCCGGCATATAGTAAGGATGCGCAAACAATGGAGCTTGAGATGACAGTTCAATTTCAAATTGACTCTTCAAAGGCAATAGAAATTGTAAACAAATACGGAGCTCTTGAAACCTTGAGCAATAGAATTTCTAGTGTATCAATAGAAAAAACCAAGGCAATTCTTACAAAATATTCCGCCATGGAGATTATTGAAAATCGTTCATCCTTATCTCCGGAGGTAGAGGAAACAATTAAGCTTGCAATTGATGAAAACTATTGTGTTAACATTGTTGCAGTAGTTCTTACAAACATTGACTTTTCAGACGCCTTTGAGGCAACCGTTGAAAACAAAATGATAGCAGAGCAGGAAAAGCTAAAGGCGGAATACGAAAAGGAAACTGCTATTGTAAATGCTGAAAAGGAGCTCGAGGTCGCAAAGCTAAACGCTCAAGCAAAGCTTGCACAGGCTGAGGCTGACGCAGAGGCTCAAATTAAAATCGCTGAAGCGGAGGCTACCGCAATAAAGCTAAAGTCAATTGAGGTTGCAAGATCTCTTGGCTTCAAAATCAAGACCATAACAGTTACAGCAGAGGATGGAACAACATCTGTTGACTATGAAATCGATTTTGAGGGTAAGAGTGCGGACGAGGTTGCGCTTATAGTGGATTACCTAAAATATGCTGAATATCTATCTAAATGGGATGGTAAGCTACCTGAGGTTGTAACTGATGGAAATACCAATGTCATGGTTCCTACGCCGGGTACAAGTAATTGATTGCTTGGAGGATTTATGTTAGATCAAATTAAGCAAATTGTAGCAGGCTTTATGGGTATTAGAGTATCCGATGTTTTGGAAGAAAAGAATTTTTTGGATATGGGAATGGATTCCCTTACGCTTTTAAAAATAATTATGGATACTGAAAATCAGTTTGGAGTTCATTTTGAGAACGAAGAAATCGTAGAAATAAGAACTGTTATAGATATTTTTAATATTGTTGAGAAAAAACTTTCTTTGTAAAACAGACACATATCGCACCCTTTTTCAAGGGTGCGATTTTTTGCAAAAAAATTTTTAAAAATGGTGTTGACAAATATATTAGGCAAGTGTATAATATAAGAGCGTCACAAAAAAGAAAGGGACATGAACATGGACAATTCAAGAAAGTTGCCGGAGGCAGAGTATGATGTGATGGTCGCTCTGTGGAGCAGTAAGGTCTCCCCGGTCAACACCGCATATCTCATGGAGAGTGTCGGTAAGAGCAAGGGCTGGAAAGCGCCTACTCTTATTTCGTTTCTTACAAGGCTTGAGGACAGAGGGTTCATACATTCCGAGAAAAAGGGAAAAGAGAGATATTATTACGCTGATGCAAAGAAGGAAGAATACATAAGATTCGTAACTAATGATTTCTTGGCTAAATATCATGGTGGCTCGTTTGTAAAAATGATGAATTTACTATACGAGAACAATTCGTTATCCTCGGAGGAGCTTGATGAAATGCTAAAATGGCTTCAAGCGCAGTATTAAAATGAAAATCGACATTATAATCGTCGTCTAATGAAAGGAATATAGGGCCTTTTCATTAGACGAACGATTGTAGCGGAACAAAAATCGATTAAAGAACTGAAAATCAGTTCTTTTTTTCTTTTTACTATTTATTTTTTCTAATAAATATGTTACAATGATATAAGAGATTAATTTTTGGAGAAGTATTATGCTAAAAATATTCAGCAAAATGGCAAAATTGTTCGAATCCTTAAAGCAACCTTTTACCTCTGCCATCATTTTATGCGCCGGCGCATCTACTAGATTTGGCTCTAATAAGCAAATGGCAACAGTGTGTGGAAAAACCGTTGCGGAAAGAACAATAAGCGTTTTTCAAGACTCTTATGTAATAAATGAAATTATTCTTGTAGTTCCCAAGGACGATTTAGACTCTTACAAGGAGTTAGTCGTTTTGGGGGACTTTAAAAAGGTAAGCGCTATTGTTACAGGCGGAGAAACAAGGCAATTGTCTGCACTTAGAGGCTTGAAGCATATTTCGAAGAAGGCTAAATATGTCGCTATTCATGATGGCGCAAGATGCCTTATTACCGAGGAAATAATTGAAATGGTATTAGCAGAGGCGTTTGAGCATAAATGTGCAACATCTGCCACTAGAATGACCGATACTGTAAAAAGATCGGCAGAAGACGATTTTGTTGAGGCCACAGTTGACAGAGAAATGCTTTGGACTGTTCAAACACCACAGATATTCGAAGCGGAGCTTTATCAAGTGGCATCTTATAATGCTAAGCAAAAAGGAATTGTTGCAACCGATGATTGTATGCTTTTGGAAGCGATTGGCTACAAGGTTAAGCTAGTAGAAACAGGAAAAGAGAATATAAAAATTACTCATCCTGCAGATATTGTTTTGGCGGAATATATTATAAATAGCAGAAATGGAGATAACCAATGAGAATAGGACACGGATATGATGTTCATAGATTTGGTGAGGGAAGCTTTATTACAATAGGTGGAATTACAATCCCGTACGAAAAGGGCTTAATTGCCCATTCCGATGGAGATGTGCTTATTCACGCGATTGCTGACTCTCTTTTGGGAGCGTCGGGAGAAAGAGATATTGGTTATCATTTTCCCGACACAGATAAAGCATTTGAAAATGTTGATAGCAAAATTTTGCTAAAAAGGGTTCTTGAAATTATTTCAAAAAAAGGACTAAAAATTGAATATATAGACTCTACAATTATAGCGCAAGCCCCTAAAATGTCACCACATATCGAAAAAATGAGAATGGCTCTTGCTGAGGTTCTCGAAATTAGTGTTGATCGAATAAATGTAAAGGCGACAACAGAGGAGCATCTTGGGTTTACAGGAAGAAAAGAGGGCATTAGCGCTCATTCAGTATGTATTTTAAAGGAAAATAATGAATAAGGATAGGAAAATCGATCACACATCTTGATTTTTAAAGTTCTTATCCTATCCTCATTCATGAGTATTATCTCTTTAATATAATACTCAAAGTACTAAATTTTGACACATAAAAACAAAAAATGACAAGAGGTATATTATGAAGCATCTTTCACCATCTATTCTAGCAAGCGATTTGCTAAATTTAGGCAATGAAATAAAGAAAATCGAGGCATCAGGCGCACAATATGTTCATATTGATATTATGGACGGATGCTTTGTTCCTAATATTTCATTTGGCATGCCCATTATTTCTGCAGTTAGGAGAACAACAGAGCTTGTGTTAGATGTGCACGCTATGATTGTTGAGCCTCAAAGATATATAGACGATTTTATTAAATGTGGTGCAGATATAATTACCTTCCATATAGAAGCAGTAAATGATACTATTGCAAAAGAGATTATTGAAAAAATAAAGACTAATGGAAAAAAAGTTGGCATTTCAATAAAGCCCAAAACACCTGCATCTGCTGTTTTACCATATGTTGAAATGATTGATATGGTATTGGTAATGACTGTAGAACCAGGCTTTGGTGGTCAAAAATTCATGAATGAAACAATGCCCAAAATAACCGAAATTAGAGAATATGCTGATAAAATTGGTAAAAAGCTTGACATAGAGGTCGATGGCGGAATTAACGATACCACAATTGCCATTGCAGGTAAGGCTGGCGCTAATATCTTTGTTTTAGGAACGGGATTTTTTAAAAGCGAAGCCCCAGTTGTAGCCGAAGAAATTCTTGCAAAAGCGGAGTAATATGAAAAATAAAGTAATTTTAATTTGTTCTTGGATATGTGTAGCTCTCACTATGCTTATGATATTTTGCTTTTCGTCAGAGGACGCTGAAAAATCTAGCGAAACAAGTTCTGAGGTTATAGAGGGCGTTTTGGATATAGTTTTGCCAAAGGATGAAATAACGCCTGAGGTTGTAAAAAAATATCAATTTCCATTTAGAAAAGCAGCCCATTTTGGAATTTATATGCTTTTGGGCTTTTGTCTTGCTAACGCGTTCCAATTTTCTATAAAGAAAAAATGGTATATTTCTTATCCGTGCTCGCTTGCTAGTGGAATTGTATATTCCATAACTGACGAGTGGCATCAAGGCTTCTCCAAAGGACGCGGACCTAGCGCAAGGGATGTTTTAATAGATAGCTCTGGCGTGCTTGTTGGAATTCTTATATTTTTAGCCGTTTTTTATCTATATAATTATATGAAATCTAAAAAGCCTATCAATTTATGATAGGCTTTTTGTATTCCTTAATTATTTCGCAAATTGCCTCGTAAAAGGAAAAAATCTCTTTTTTAGTATTAAAAACGCTAAATCCAATCCTAAGAGCTCCACCGGGACCTGTTTTTAGCTTTTGGTGGGCAAGAGGAGCGCAATGAAAGCCACCTCTTGTGCAAATTCCTCGCTTGTCAAGCTCGGAACTGACAATCGAAGCAGGTAGCCCCTTGATATTGAACATAAGAGTATTTCCGGGATATGAGTTCATTTTATAAACGATTATTCGTTTGTTTATACTTAGTAAATCCAAAGCGGTTTTATAAAGCTCCTCTTCATAAGCTCTTATATTATCAATTCCTATATCTGTAAGCCATTTTAAAGACTCATAAAGCCCTGAAATCAATGGCGTTGACATTGTTCCAGCCTCGTATCTTTCGGGCAAAAAATCGGGCATTTCGCTCTCTAATGAGTTTATGCCTGTTCCACCCTCGATTATGATTTTGCCAATGATATCGTCATTAAAAATAATCATACCAAGTCCTTGAGGACCATACAAGGATTTGTGGGCCGGAATACATAGTGCATCGATACACATATCGTGAACATTAATTTGATGCACACCCGCGCTTTGCGCACCGTCAACTATAAAAGTGATGCCTTTTTCACGACATAACGCACCGATTTCCTTGATAGGAAGCCGTCGCTCACCTACATTTGAGCAATGTGTGCAAATCAGCATATTTGTATCACTCGTAATGGAGTCCTCAATGCTTTTTAATATATCCTCGCAAGCTCCGTCAGTGCAGAAAAGGCTGTAAGAGCATAAATTTTGGCGAGAAAGAGATATTATAGGGCGTAGAACCGCATTGTGCTCAATATCGCTAATTAACACATGACTATGGGGCTTTAAAAGGGATTTGATGGCAATATTTAAAGCGTAGGTCGTGTTATAGGTGAAAATCACATTTTCACTTGATGCACCAAAAATTTTGGCAAGTAAAGCTCTGGTGTCATAAATTTTCTCGGCACTTTTAATAGATAGAGAATGTGAGCTTCTACCGGGATTTCCGCAATAGAATTTAATACATTTAGATATTTCCTCACTAAGACAGTTAGGCTTAGGAAAGGTAGTTGCAGGATTATCGAAATAAATCATAATTACAAATTTATTATTTCTGTATAATTAATGCGCCTCCGCATTAGAGCATCGGTTACAGAATTTAAATTTATACAATCAAATTTGATGCCATACGCACAGCCATTATGAGTCATTCGAGGCTCTAGCTTTATTATTTCAGCGCTAATATTAGCCTCAGCTAAGGCTCTTTTGGCTTTTAAAGCATAGGTCATTGATTTTAAGGAAGCAACACACAAAAAGCTTCACCTCCTTTAAGATGCCTAATTTTAATATATGCAAAAATTAGAAATTAGCAAATAAAAAGCCCCGAAAAATCGGGGCTTTGGTGTTTTAATTATAATCCTAAAATTGATGAAGCAATATTGAAATAAATTAAAAGAGAAACCGCATCAATAATTGTGGTGATAAACGGGCTTGCCATAACTGCAGGGTCAAAGCCGATACGCTTTGCGATAATTGGAAGCGTGCAACCAACAATTTTTGCTACAATAACAACCAAAACTAAGGTTAAGGAAACGGTTAAGGCAACTTGAACCGTTATGCTTGGGTTATTAAATAACAAATTGTCAACAAGCATCATTTTTCCAAAATTGACAACAGCCAAGGAGAAGCTACAAAGAAGCGAAACTCTAAGCTCCTTAAATATTATGCTTAAAATATCACCCATTCGTATCTCTTCAACTGCAAGACCACGAATAATAGTAACAGACGATTGACCACCTGCGTTACCACCTGTACCCATAAGCATGGGAATGAAAGCGATTAGAGCAGTGCCGGCAACAGATGCGACCAGCTTATCCTCAAAATATGTGATAATAGCACCTGTAAAGGTTGCCGAAAGCATGAGCAAAAATAGCCAAGGAATACGATTTTTCCAAATTTCAAAGACGCTAGTGCTTAAATAAGGCTTGTCTGAGGGAACGATACCTGCCATTTTTTCAACATCCTCGGTTGCTTCCTCTTCCATTACATCGATAGCGTCATCGACTGTAACGATACCGACAAGTCTGCCTTCCTTATCAACAACAGGAAGCGCCAAAAGGTCATATTTACTCATTTCCTTAACTACAACCTCTTTGTCCTCGTCAGTATGGGCAACAATCATATTAGTTTCCATGATGTCGCCAATAATTTGCTCATCATCAGAGAGTAAAAGAGTTTTTGCAGTAATAAATCCTAAAAGGGTTCTGTCAGGCTTTGTTACATAACAGGTATAAATAGTTTCCTTGTCAACACCTGTACGCTTTATGTGCTTTAAGGCATCTGCTACGGTAATATTTTCATTTAGACGAACATATTCCGTTGTCATAATGCTTCCGGCAGAATCGTCAGGATATTTTAAAATTTCATTAATGGTTTTTCTTGCCTCGCTAGTAGAGTTTTTAATAATTCTTCTAACTACATTTGCGGGCATTTCTTCAATAATATCGACAGTATCGTCGATATATAGCTCGTCAAGAATTTCTTTAATTTCAGAATCTGTAAAGGAAGAAAGGAGAAGCTCTTGTGTTTCACTTTCCATTTCTACAAACGCCTCAGACGCTAAATCCTTTGGCAAAACCCTAAATAAAATGCAAATCTTTTTATCAGGGAATTCTTCCATTACAAGAGCAATATCAGCAGGCTCCATTTCCTGAAGAAGAATTTTGAGAGCATAATAGTTTTTTTCTTCAAGAAGCCTTCCGGCCTCTTCAACAATTTCCATGAGCTCTTCAAGTTCCATTGCTTTACCTCCATATAAATTTTATGAAGGTGAAGAGAACAAGGTATCTTGCGTTAAAATCTGTAAACGCAAGCATAAATATTTTGTTCTAAACACCCTCGGGGAACGGAATTACCGTTATCGACGCTTACGTCCACAATTTTCAACTCCTTTTCAAATATATTATATATAATAATTATAATTTTATTTTTAGGAAAAATCAATAGAAATTTTCAAAAAAATTTTCAAAAAGCAAAATAAAATTAAAATGCTGTAAAAAATACTCTTCAAGCTTGCAAAATAATTCTGTATTTAGGATCTCAAAAGAGAAGAAATAGCATTCTCACAAGGCGATATTTTAAATATGGCGACATAGAGAATAGAGAGCGCGCCACATAAGATTCCGTGCACAAGCTTGAAAAAGAAAAATCGCTTTTTATTTAACGGAAGCCCCTCGCATACTGCATAGGTTTGAAAGTGAACACAGAGTCCGCCAAAGCCAAAGCAAAAGCCTGTAAAAAATGCACATAAAATTAAATTTTTAAATTTGACAGCTAAAAAGCTCCCCTTGCAAAATTCACAAAAAATTCCAAAAATTAAGTATAAATTTGAGTCCTTGCTGATATCAAAAACTGACACTAAAATTTCTAAAAAGCACGAAAAAACTATTACAAAGGCGCATATGGAAATTAGGGTTAAGGTAGAGCTGGAAACTGATTTTGAAAATGCGCTTGAAAGAGATAAATTCGAGGGGTTTTTTGTTGAATTTTCAGCTCGAATTTTTTTGGATTTTTTAGTTTTTAATAATATTTTTCCGAGCAAAAGTGATGTCAAAATTTGGCATAAAAATAAATACAAGCCAAAGACCATATCATTCCAAAGCCTTGCACCGACACAACCCACAAGAAAGCCTAGCCCTGCGTTTGAGCTTAGGATGATTCCGTTAGAAAACTCGTCCTCATCGCCCCCATTTTTTCTAAAATCCTCGCTTATCATTTTAGGACCGTTCACGAATCCGCAGATTGAGCAGAGAATGATTTCTAAAAAATATTTTCTACAATTGCCTAACAGTTTGAAGCGAGAGCTGTCTTGCAATGGTAAAAAGTCTGAAAAAGCTGATGAATAAAGGATAAATGAAGAAAAAATCATAAAAACAAAGATTGAAGGAATAAGAGATTTTACGCAAAATAAAATGGACTCATTTATAGCCAAATTCAAATTTTCGGCATTTGTAAAAAATATAAAAAATGCTAAAACGATCAAAAAAAGAATAATATATTTCTTTGGATTTAGAGTTATTATTGTTACCACCTCAACATAAATATTTTACTAGGAAATTATATGTTGCTTGGGGGTAATAAAATGCGTAAAAGGCATATTGAAGAAATCATTTTTGATAAATTTGACATACCACTTGAGGGGATTGCGTCTATTCCAAATGCGCAATTTGTGGGTGACTCACAGTTAAGCATTGATGGGTGCATAGGAATTAAAAAATATGAGAGCTGTGAGATTATAATTCGCTCTAAGGATTTTATATTAAAAATCACCGGCTCGTCATTAAATATGATGACATTTTCAAATGGTAGAGTTACGATAAGAGGATATATTTCAAGCTATGAAATTGAGAGAATTTAATATGGAAAAATTTAGTGTTGGAAAATTAAAAATTTTAATATCAAAAGAACATCGAAATTTAGCGATGAATTTAATTTTAGTAAATAATTTATCCTTTGAAAAGTCTCGAATTTTAGACAATATGGATTTAGAGTTAATTATTAAAGCCAGAAATAAAAATGACTTTGAAGAAGTTTTTTCAGAAAACGGAATAAATGCTAAATTTGGAGAGCCTTATGGAGCGTTTGCGTATATGTTTAGATATCGCCATCGAGTTGGACTTTTCTTAGGAATTTTTATTTTTGTAATTTCCGTGTACCTTTCATCACTTTTTGTTTGGAGAATTGATATTTCAGGAAACGAGTTCACAAGCGATAAAGAAATAATAGAGATTTTAGAAAAATCGGGTTTTTCCCTTGGTAGCTTTGTCCCAACTCTTGATTATGACACTGTTCATAACAGATTTTTAATGGAGTCGGAAAATATTTCTTGGATTTCAATCAATATAACGGGAAGTGTGGCAAATGTTTTAGTAAGAGAGAGAATGAAGGAAAATCTTCCTTCCAACAATACATATTCAAATGTTGTCGCTAAATACGATGCCCAAATAGCCATGATACACATATATAATGGAAAAAAGGTTGTTTCAATAGGAGATGTAGTTAAAAAAGGAGAGCTTTTGATAACGGGAATTATAGATTCTCAATCGCAAGGTGTTAGATATGTTCATGCCAGTGGAGAGATAAAAGGATATGTTAACAAGCCAATTTTGGTAAAAATACCCTTCAAATCTGTAGAAAAGCAATATACCGGACTCGAATTTGAAGAAAAAAGCTTAAAAATCTTCTCTAGAATAATAAATTTTTCATTAAAGTATAGAAATTATATAGAGCTTTGTGATAAAATAGAATCAACCAAGATAGCTTACCCGTTTAGTAAGCTCAAGCTACCTATTATGGTTACAACAACTAAGTATAAAGAATATGAGTTAAAGGAAATCTCATATTCCTATGACGAGGCCGTGGATATTGCTTTTTCAAGGCTAAGAGGGGAAATGGATGAGGCATTAAAGGATGCGGAGCTTATTTCAAAATCTATAAGCATATCTAATGATGACGAGTATTTATATATTGAATGTAATTTATATTGCCTTGAAAATGTTGCTGAGCTTGTTGAATTTGAGGTGGAGTGAATTTAGGAGGATATATGGCTGAAAGGATGTTTAATACAGCCTCTCCCGATATTACTAGTGCAATTTTTGGACCATTTGATATACACATTAGCGCGGTGTCTAACGCATTTAATGTCAAGATTGTAAATCGTCCTGCCAATAACGAGATTGGCGATTGCATTACAATTAGCGGTGATGAGGATAATGTTAAAAAAGCGTATGAGGTTTTGCTATATCTTAATAAAATGGCAACGCTTAATACGATAATTACCGACCAAAGCGTCGATTATGCTATTTCTATGGTTCAGGAAAGCAGAACGGCCGAACTAAACGAGCTAGATGGAGATTGCTTTTTAGTTAGTGCAAAGGGAAGACCAATAAAGGCGAAAACTCTTGGTCAAAAGAAATATATCAACGCAATTAAGACAAACACAATTACTGTGGGAATCGGTCCTGCGGGTACAGGAAAAACCTTTTTGGCAGTTGCTATGGCGGTAAAGGCGTTACGAGATAAAGAGGTTTCTCGAATTATTCTTACACGCCCGGCGGTTGAGGCGGGAGAGAGATTGGGCTTTTTACCGGGTGATTTGCAAAGCAAGATTGATCCATATTTAAGACCTTTGTACGATTCATTATATGAAATGCTGGGCTTTGAGAATTGCGCTAAATATATTGAGAGAATGACTATTGAAATCGCTCCTCTTGCGTATATGCGAGGAAGAACTCTTGACGATTCTTTTATCATTCTTGACGAGGCACAAAACACAACTCCGGAGCAAATGAAAATGTTCTTAACAAGGCTTGGAATAGGCTCTAAAATTGTCGTTACAGGAGATTTAACGCAGACTGACTTGCCCGATGGCAAAAAAAGCGGTCTTGCCGAGGCTGTAAAGATTTTACGAGATGTTGAGGGAATATCAATTCATAATTTTACTGACAAGGATGTCGTACGACACAAGCTTGTTCAGAAAATTATACTAGCGTACGATAAGTACGAAAGAGAACGCAGAGAAAGAAATAAAAAATAAAGAGGTATGTGAAAATGGTGCTTACAACTTATATTGATGAAGAACAAACTAATTTTGAAATAAGAGCTTCAATGAGAGCAATTGTTAGAAAGGCTATATTTAATACATTGGTGTATGAGGGCTTTGATGTTGATGTTGAGGTTTCGGTTAGCTTTGTTGACAATGAAAGAATAAGAGAGCTTAATAAGGAATATAGAGGCAAGGATAGCGTAACAGATGTGCTTTCATTCCCGTTATATGACGATTTTTCAAGTATAGAGCGTGAGGAGGGTGCGATTGCACTAGGAGATATAGTTATTTCCCTTGAAAGAGCAGGTCAGCAGGGATATGAGCTTTTCCATAGCATATATCACGAGGTGGCGTTCCTTTGTGTGCATTCTACGCTTCATTTGCTAGGATATGACCACGAAACCTCGCCCGAGGATGAAGAGGATATGATTAGAAGACAAAAGGAAATCATGGAGATAATAGGATTTTAATGAAAAAGACTGCTTTTATTGCTATTGTAGGAAGACCAAATGTTGGTAAATCAACTATTTTAAATGCAATTTTAGGAGAAAAGATTGCTATCGTTTCCTCAAAGCCACAAACAACAAGAAACAGAATAACGGGTATTTTTACTAAGGACGAAAATCAATTCGTTTTTCTTGACACTCCTGGCTTTCAAAAACCTCGTACAAAGCTAGGCGATTATATGCTTCTCGCATCTAAATCTTCAATTGGCTCATCTGATGTTGCGATTGTTGTTGCAAACGCATATCATGGTCCGGGAGATATAGAAAAAAATATTCTTGCACAGGTTGCGGCCAATAAAATGCCCGCAATTTTAGTGCTTAATAAAACGGATATGGCAACACCCGAGGCTTTGGCGCAAACAATTTCTCAATATGATGAAATTTATAAGTTTGATGCCGTTGTACCCGCATGTGCTTCAAAGGGACATGGAATTGACATTTTACTTGAAGAATGCGAGAAATTCCTTGCTCCTAGCGAGTGGTTTTTCCCTGAGGATATGATAACCGATCAGCCGGAGAGAATGATTGTTGCCGAGGTTATTCGTGAAAAAATTCTTCGCACCTTAAATGATGAAATTCCACACGGAACAGCTGTTTCTGTTGAGGAATTTAAGGATGAGGGCAAAATAATAAAGGTTAGAGCTGATATTTATTGTGAAAAGGATTCTCATAAGGGTATTATAATTGGCAAAAAAGGAGCATCTCTTAAAAAGATTGGCTCATATGCAAGAGAGGATCTTGAGCGCTTTTTTGGCGTAAAGGTATTTATAGAGCTTTGGGTTAAGGTTAAGGAAAAGTGGAGAGATAGTGATCTCAATCTTAACAATTTTGGATATAATCCAAGGGATATAAAATGATAGATTTTAAAGTTAATGGTCTTGTTATAAGGGAAGCTGAAACCGGAGAGTATGACAAGCTTTTAACTATTCTTACCGAAAAATACGGGAAGCTATTTGTTGTGGGGAAGGGAGTTAAAAGCGTTAGAAGCCGTCATATCGCGTCAACACAGCTTTTTTCCTACGCTTCATTTAATTTAAGAAAAAAAGGCAACTATTATTACATTACTGATAGCGATTTAATCGAAAATTATTACGATATAAGAAATGACATCCTAAAAATGTCTCTTGGTAGCTTTATTTGTGATGTCGCGTGTGAGGTGGCAAGAGAGGGCGTAGAAGAGGGGGCTCTTCTTAAGCTTACCTTGAATACCCTATATGCAATAGCTAAGGAAATTCGCCCTTTAGAGATTATAAGGGCATCATTTGAGCTAAGAATAGCATCTGATTCTGGATTTATGCCGGATTTAACTGCATGTAGGTGCTGTGGAAATGCAAATCCACAAATGTCGTGCTTAGATATTATGGACGGAACGATAATTTGCGATGATTGTAGGAAAAATGAAATTTCAGCAACTGTAAAAGACGCTTTTTATGAGCTTGGAATTCCAAGACCGATATCTTTGATATCGCTTCCGGTTCTTGCTAGTATGCGATATATAATCAGTTCAAAAAGCGAACGATTTTTGGCGTTTTCTCTTGATAAGATAGAACACCAAATGTTTTTTGATGCTTGCGAAAAATTTTTGTTAAATCAGCTTGAAAGAGGTTTTTTCTCTCTTGATTTTTATAAATCTCTTTTATAGGACAAGCCGAGGCATTTTATTGCTTTGAAATAAAACTAGGAGAAATATGCTTAATTTAGAAAAATCTATACGAATTCTTGAATTCGACAAAATTTTAAATATGCTTGCCTCGCTTGCATATACAGAGGGGGCAAGAAAAAGAGCGCTTGCGCTAATGCCGTCGTCAAACAGGGATACCGTGCTAAGACGACAGGAATATACCGCAAACGCAAAGAAAATGGCTGGAATAAAGGGCGCACCTTCCTTTGGAGGTATGCCGGAAATTCTAGATGCTGTGGAAAAGGCAGAGAAAAATTCTATTCTTTCTCCACGCGAAATTTTAGATGTTGCATCCGTGCTTCATACTACAAGGGGCTTAATAGAGTATATTCGCTCTGATTCAATTGAGGAATGCGAGTTGACTAGCTTCTTTGATGCCTTGACACCAAATAAGACTCTTGAAGCAAAAATCTTCAAGTCTATTATAGGAGAGGATTTAATAGCCGATGACGCTAGCCCTAGGCTTGCTGATATAAGACGCAAAATTAGATATCAAACGAATAGAATAAGAGAGGTTTTACAAGGATTTCTTGCAGGAGAAAACTCGAAATATTTAAGAGAAAGTCTTGTAACCATGCGCAATGGAAGATATGTTCTTCCTGTTAAAAGTGAAAACAAAAATGAAATTAAGGGCTTAATTCACGATACATCAGGAACAGGCGCAACTTTATTTATAGAGCCTATGGCTGTTGTTGATGCTAACAATGAGCTAAGAACCTTGATGGGCGAGGAGCAAACGGAAATTGAGCGAATTTTAGCTGAATTTTCATCTGATATCGCTAATTTTGCTATGCAACTCAACAATAACTATCGAAATATTACTGAAATTGCGTTTTATTTTGCATGTGCTGAGCTTGCGTATAAAATGAATGCTGTTGCACCAATTATTAACGATAAAAAATATATTTCTCTTGAAAAAGCAAGACATCCCTTACTTGATAAAGAGAAGGTTGTTCCTATAAACATTTTATTAGGACAAGATTACAGAATGCTTGTTGTTACAGGACCTAATACAGGCGGAAAGACCGTAACCTTAAAAACATTGGGACTTTTCTCCTTGATGGCTCAATCGGGACTTCAACTTCCCGCTGATGTGGCAGAGATTTGTATCTTTGATGGCGTATTTGCGGATATTGGTGACGAGCAAAGCATAGAACAGTCCTTATCTACATTTTCAGGACACATGCTTTCTGTTGTAAATATTTTAGAGGGCGTTACAGAAAATTCACTCGCGCTTTTTGATGAGCTCGGGGCAGGAACAGACCCTATCGAGGGGGCGGCACTTGCCCAAGCAATTTTGGAAACTATTCTTGAAAAAAATGCGCTTTGTGCTGCAACAACGCACTATGCTGAGTTAAAGGCGTTTGCTTTGAATACCGAAAATGTATCTAATGCCTCATGCGAATTCGATATTAATACCTTAAAGCCCACTTATAGATTAATAATTGGAGCTCCCGGAAAATCAAATGCGTTTTTGATTTCTCAAAAGTTAGGAGTGCCGGATTATATTGTAAAAAGAGCAACTGAGCTCACAAGCGATGATACAAAGAGCTTTGAGGCTGTTATCCAAAAGCTTGAAGCAACAAGATTAGAGCTAGAAAGCGAAAGAGATGAAGCAAGAAGACTTCGCGTTGAATTTGAGGAATATAAGGAAAGCGCGGAGAGGGAGCTAAGAGAAAAGCTTAGTCGTGCTGAGCGCGAGAGCGAGCAAATGCTTCTTAAGGCACAGCAAATTATTTCCGGAGCTCGCGCTACCGCGGAATATGTTTTTGAAAAGCTTGACAGATTGCAAAGAGATTCTAGCAATTATGGCGAGAAAAAACGAGGTATAAGAGAAGAGCTTTCAAGAGCTGACGATATTTATAATCCCGTGGAAGAAATAGATGAAAGCTATACTTTGCCAAGGGCTTTGGTAAAGGGAGATAGGGTTATTATTCGAAATCTTGGAACAGAAGCGGAGCTTTTGGAAAATCCGGATAAAAACGGTAATGTTATGGTTTTGTCTGGAACGATAAAAACAAAAACAAATATTAAAAATCTTATGCTTATAACAACTAAAAAGCCAAAAACACAAAATCCGCCTAATACATCCTCAAGCAAAAGAGCTAAAATTACATCTTCCGGTAGCTTTTCTGTGTCCTTAGATGTAAGAGGCAAAAATGTTGAGGAGGCTTGGATGGATGTTGATAAATATTTAGACGAGGCTCTTGTTTATGGTGTAAAAAGCGTTACTATCGTTCACGGTAAGGGAACAGGAATGCTACGAAAGGGGCTTTGGGAGCTTTTCAGAAAGGACAAGCGCATAAAAAGCTACCGAAATGGAGAATATGGAGAGGGAGATTTTGGAGTTACTGTTATTGAGCTAAAATAGTGGTAAAAATCTAAAAAGGACTTGAAATATACTGCCGTTACTGTTATAATACCTATGTATTATTTATATTTATTAATAAATTATGTATATATGAAAGGAAAAAAGTATGGCTGAACTAAAAATGCTTGCAATTGACCTCGGTGCGTCAAGTGGTCGTGGAATTGTAGGAGCTTTCGATGGAAAAAAATTTTATGTGCGTGAAAATCATCGTTTCCCTAACGAGCCTGTTAATACCTGTGGTAGCTTTTGTTGGGATATTTTGAGAATTTTTCACGAAATCAAGGCGTCTATTTCAAAATGCGCTCTATCTGATGACAAGGACATAAAAAGTATAGGAATTGATACATGGGGCGTTGATTATAGCTTTATTGATGCAAAGGGAGCTTTAATGGCAAATCCTTATCATTATAGAGACGCTCGTACAGAGGGAATTCAACCATACGCATTCAAAACTGTACCTTTTGAGGATATATATGCGGTTGCAGGAATTCAAACAATGAATTTCAATACTCTTTATCAGCTATGCGCAGATTTAAGAGATAGAAAATATATTATTGATAATGCAGACAAGCTTTTGTTTGTGCCTGACCTGCTTAACTATTTCTTAACCGGAGAGAAGGTAACCGAATACACAATTGCATCTACCGGCTCTATTTTAGATGCTAAGTCTAGATCTCTTGCTACGGATTTGATTAAAAGGTTTGGAATTAGAACGGATATGTTTTGTGACATAGTTATGCCCGGTAATCGTCTTGGAAAGCTAACTCCACAGCTACTTTCTGAGGTTGGAAGCATTTCTGCTGATGTTGTAAATGTTGCTTCTCATGATACTGCAAGTGCAGTTATCGCAGTTCCTGCTAAGCGTGGAGACGATTTCGTTTACATAAGTAGTGGTACTTGGTCGCTTATGGGAGTTGAGTGTGACGAGCCTGTTATTAATGATGCATCTCGTAGCTACAACCTAACAAACGAAGGTGGTGCAGGTGGAAAAATTAGATTCCTTAAAAATATTATGGGTCTATGGCTTGAGCAAGAATCAAGAAGGCAATGGAAGAGAGAGGGACTTGACATCTCCTTTGATGAGCTCACCGAAATGGCGCTCGCGGCAAAACCATTCCAATGCTTTATCAATCCTAATGATGACTTGTTTACTCCTCAAGGTGATATGCCATCAAGAATTAGAGAATTCTGTAAGAAAACCGGTCAGCATGTTCCTGAATCTATTGGCGAGGTTGTAAGATGTATATTTGAAAGCCTTGTTCTTTGTTATAGACAAACAATAGAGTCTATCGAATCAATGACTGGCAAGAAATATAACTCAATTAATATTGTTGGTGGCGGAACAAAGGAAGCTATTCTTTGTCAATATGCTGCTGATGCATCTAACAGAGTAGTTTATGCTGGACCCGTTGAGGCTACTGCGATTGGTAATATTGCAATGCAAGCTATCTCCTCTGGAGAGCTTGGCGATATCGCACAGGCAAGAGAGGTTATAAGAAACTCATTTGAAATTAAGGTATATGAGCCGAACCACTCTGATGCGTGGGATGATGCTTATGCTAGATTTATAGAAATTTGTGGAAAGGAATATAAATAATGATTAATCAAATGTACGAAATTGCGAAAGCAAAATATGCTAAGCTTGGCATTGATACCGATGCTGTTATTGAAAGAATGAAAAAGGTTCCAATCTCCATCCAATGCTGGCAAGGAGATGATGTAAAGGGCTTTGAAAGTAAAGGACCCTTGACAGGTGGTATTCAAACAACCGGTAACTATCCCGGAGCTGCTCGCAACATTCCTGAGCTTCAAGCAGACTTTGATGTTGCAGCTTCAATGATCCCCGGAAAGAAAAAACTCAGCCTTCATGCAATTTATCTTGATAACAAGGGCGAAAATGTTCCAAGAGATCAAATCAAGCCGGAACATTATGATGTTTGGATTAAATGGGCAAAGGAGAAGGGATATGGACTTAATCTCGACCCAACTTGCTTCTCACATCCACTTTCTGACGATGGCTTTACACTTAGCCATCACGATGAAAAGATTCGTAAGTTTTGGATTGATCATGTTATAGCTACAAGAAAGATAGCAGAATACATAGGAAAGGAAATGGGCGAGGTTTGCGCAAGCAACTATTGGATTCCTGATGGATTTAAGGACATTCCTGTTGACAGAAAGGGATACAGAGAGCGCCTTGAGGACTCGCTTGACCAAATTTTTGCAGTAGAGGTAGATCCTAGATATAATGTTGCCGCTCTTGAAGGAAAGGTGTTCGGCATAGGTGCTGAGAGCTGTACAATTGGTTCTAATGACTTCTATCTTGGCTATTGCGCTAAAAAGGGTCAATATTTAACTCTTGACGCAGGACATTTCCATCCAACAGAATTTATTTCCGATAAAATCAGCACGGCTCTTCAATTCACTCCCGGACTTTTACTCCATGTTTCTCGCCCTGTTAGATGGGATAGTGACCATGTTGTTATATTTGATGATGAGCTTAAGGCTATTGCACAAGAAATTGTAAGAAGTGGCGAAATGGATAGAATTCATATTGGTCTTGATTTCTTTGATGCAAGCATTAACAGAATTGCCGCATGGGTAATTGGTGCAAGAAACATTCAAAAGGCGTTACTTTTCGCAATGCTTGAGCCAACAGAGGAGCTTATTAAGTACGAGCTTGATCTTGATTACACATCTAGACTTGCAGTTCTTGAGGAACTTAAATCAATGCCATTTGAGGCTGTATGGGACAAATATTGTGAGGAATGTGGAGTTCCTTGTGGTATGGATTGGATTGCAATGGTTAAGGAATACGAAAAGGAAGTTCTTTCTAAGAGATAATGGCACACCAATTGCAAAATTACTGTTATAAAATTTAACATTTCTATTATCGAAAATTTGGGGGTTTATATGAACGAGAATTGTTACGGAGAATTGAAGGTTATTGGCATGAGAGGCTGCGAGGAATTCGCAAATCAGGTTGATTACTATCTCAAAAAATGGAGAAATAGCGAGTCAACATTTATAGCCGACGCTCATTGCCCTAGATTTGGCTCTGGAGAAGCAAAGGCTCTAATTAACGAGTCAATGAGAGGACTTGACCTTTATATTATTTCCGATTGCTTCAATTATGGGGTAACCTATAAAATGTACGGCATGCAGGTGCCAATGAGTCCTGACGATCATTTTCAGGATTTAAAGAGAATAATTGCCGCAACAGGCGGAAAAACAAGAAGAATTTCCGTTATTATGCCAATGCTTTATGAGGGAAGACAACACAAGAGAAGCGCAAGAGAATCTCTTGACTGTGCATTAGCTCTAAGAGAGCTTACAAGTATGGGTGTTACAAACATAATTACCTTTGATGCTCACGATCCTCGTGTTCAAAACGCTATTCCTTTGAACGGCTTTGACAGTGTAAGGCCTACATATCAAATGCTCAAGGCTCTTGTTAAAAATGTGCCTGATATTAAGCTTGACAAGGATAATCTTATGGTTATCTCTCCTGATGAGGGGGCTATAGGAAGAGCAATGTATATTGCATCGGTTGTTGGAATAGAGCTTGGAATGTTCTATAAGAGAAGAAACTACTCTATAATTATTGATGGAAAGAATCCTATCGAGGCTCACGAATATCTCGGCAAGGATCTTCATGGTAAGGATGTTATCGTTGTTGACGATATGATTTCTTCTGGTGATTCTATGATAGATGTTGCACTTCAGCTCAAGCAAAGAGGTGCAAAGAGAGTATTTGTATTCTCAACCTTCTCGCTTTTCTGTAATGGTCTTGAAAAGTTTGACAAGGCATATGCTGATGGAATTGTTGATAAGATTTTCTCAACAAATCTTACATATCATACTCCTGAAATCCTTTCAAGAGAGTGGTATTGCGATGTAAATATGAGCAAGTATGTTTCTTATATTATTGATACTCTTAATAAGGATGCGTCTATTAGCGATCTTCTTAACCCCGTTAAGAAAATCCATACATTGCTTGATAAATTTAATTCTACTGGTTCTACCGATTTTGAAGAAGACGAAAATTAAGGAAAACTCAAATGAATAATTTTAAAAATACAGTAGCCAGTGATTTGCTTTCATGCATTTCGGGGCTTGCTGGTGATATCACACTAACAAAAGATGACATTTTGGGTATGTTTGAATATCCACCCGATTCTTCTCTTGGAGATATCGCTTTTCCTTGCTTTAAGCTAAGCAGGATTTTAAGAAAAGCGCCACCTGTTATTGCTCAGGAAATATCTGCAAGCTTTAAATCAGAGCTTGTTTCCAAAGTGGAAGCGGTTAATGGTTACTTGAATATATTTGTTTCAAATGATTATCTAATAAAGAATGTTCTTTTAAGAATAGAAGAAGAGGGAGAGCAATATGGCTCTGATGGCTCAGGCAAAGGAAAGGTTGCTGTTTTTGACTATTCATCTCCTAATGTTGCTAAGCCATTCCATATAGGACATCTTGGAACTACAATTATTGGACATTCACTAAAAATGCTTCACAAATTTCAAGGCTACGATTGTGTTGGCATAAACTATCTTGGCGACTGGGGAACTCAGTTTGGAAAGCTTATAGTAGCTTATAATCTTTGGGGAGATAAGGCGAAAATCGAGGAAGGTGGAGTTGACGAGCTTGTAGCTCTTTATGTAAAATTCCATGAGGAAGCCGAAAATGACGATTCTCTCAATCAAAGGGCAAGAGAAGAATTTACTAAGCTCGAGCATCACGACGAAACCAATATAGGACTTTGGAAGTGGTTTGTTGAGCTAAGTCTTGCCGAATATCAAAAGACCTACAAGCAATTAGGCATTGAATTTGATAGCTACAAGGGTGAAAGCTTCTATACCGATAAAATGCCCGCACAAATTCAAGTTTTAAGGGATAAAAATCTTTTAAAGATTGACGATGGTGCTTCAATTGTAGATTTGAGCGAATATAACATGCCTCCTTGCTTGATTCTTAAGCGTGATGGCTCAACTTTATATCCAACAAGAGATATTGCCGCAGCAGTTTATCGTAAGCAAACCTACAATTTTGATAAATGTATTTATGTTACATCTGCCGGACAAAGCTTGCATTTTGCACAATGGTTTAAGGTTGTTGAGCTTATGGGCTATGATTGGCATGATAAGCTGGTTCATGTGCCGTATGGTACAGTTAGCATTAACAATGAAAAGCTTGCAACTAGAACCGGAAATGTTATTTTGTTAAAGGATCTATTTGCAACTGCTATCGAAAAGGTAAATGAAATAATGAACGAAAAAAACCCCAATCTTCCTAACAGGGCAGAAATTGCTGAGGCGGTGGGAGTTGGTTCTGTAATTTTCTACTACCTTTACAATAATAGAATTAAGGATATTAATTTTGTTATGAGTGATGCGTTAAGCTTTGAGGGTAATACAGGTCCTTATGCTCAATATACTTATGCGCGTACATTTGGAATTCTTGAAAAGGCGGGAGATTTAAATTACAACGCTACCGAGCCTGTGATCACATCTTCCGAGGAAGCGGAGTTGTTGAAGGTTCTCTCTAAATTCAATGAGGCTGTTAAGAGCGCCATTAAGGAATACGAGCCATCTGTTATTACAAGATATATAATTGATGTATGCTCAGCCTTTAATAAGTTCTATCACAACTGTCAAATAGTATCAGCTGAGGATGAGATAGTAAGAAATACAAGAGTTCGTCTAACTGCAGCTACAAAAACTGTTCTTGGATCTGCCTTTGAGCTTATTTGCTTAAAGAAAACGGAAAAAATTTAATTATTACGAGGTTATTATGTCAGGACATAGCAAATGGAAAAATATAATGCACAAAAAAGAGAAGACTGATGCTCAAAGAGCTAAAATCTTCACAAAAATCGGTAAGGAGATTTCTATCGCTGTAAAAACAGGTGGTCCAGATCCTACGGTTAACGCTAAGCTAGCAGCTCTTATTGCTAAGGCTAAGGCTAATAATGTTCCTAATGATAATATTGAAAGAACAATTAAAAGAGCTAGCTCCTCTGACGCAGCAAACCTTGAGGAAATGAGATACGAGGGATACGGTCCCGGTGGAGTTGCTGTTATGGTTACTGCCGCAACCGACAATACCAATCGTACAACTCCTGAAATTCGTTCGTATTTTAGCAAATATAAGGGAAATCTTGGAACTACCGGTTGCGTTGGTTATCTTTTCGAGGATAAGGGCGTAATTGTTATTTCTATGGAAGAAGGATATGATGAGGATGCACTAATGGAGGCTTCGCTTGAGGCCGGTGCTGCCGATTTTATCGCTGATGACGAGGCTTATATCGTTTATACCGAGGATAGCGACCTTGAGGCTGTTGCAAAGGCTCTTGAGGATGCGGGCTTTAAGTATGTATCTGCCGAGCATGATAAAATCCCTTCAACTTATGTTACCCTTGATTCAGAGGATGATATTAAATATATGAACCTTCTAATTGAGCATCTTGAGGATAACGATGATGTTACTGAGGTATATCATAACTGGGAAAATTGCGACTAACTAAAAAATTGGGCTTACAAAGCCCAATTTTTATTTAACCTATTTTGTGAACACTTATTTCACAATGTGAAATTAGAGCTTCACTTTACAAGAACAATCAAAAGTTGTATAATAAAGATACACTTAGGAGGTGATGGTATGCTTTTTAAAGATAAATTGAAAAAATTTAGAACCGATAACTCAATTACTCAAGAGGAGCTCGCAGAAAAATTGTTTGTTTCTCGCACACTTATATCAAAATGGGAAAACGGGGTGATTTATCCGTCCTCTGAAAATATGAAAAAGCTAGCAATTCTTATGAATGTTGAAATTGATTATTTACTTAGTGCAGAGGAGGCTAAAATGCTTACCTTAGATACTAGCTCTAGAAATGAAATTTCCACAGCGCAAAAGATATTATATATTATTTCGTTAATTTTGTTTGTAGCAGGAATGACACTTTTAATTGTTGGGCTTGTTTTCCCACGGGATTTAACAAGGCCTAGTGATATTTATAATTCGGTAAATACAATTACCGTAATTTGCTTTGTAATTAAGTTACTTGGAATGATTATGAGTATTATAGGAGCTTTAATTTTTGCGATAACCACCTTTTTAAAAAGAAAATCTTAAAAAGACGAGAATTTCTCGTCTTTTTTTAGACAAAAATATTGCCGATTAATTTTAAAAAGCTACCGATTAGTTAAAAAGCCTTGAAAAAAGTTCAAAAATAATTAAAATATTAATTAAGGAGGCGAGGAAAATGAAATGTACAACTATTCTAAATGAAGATAGGGAAGAAGAGGTCTTGATATATACTCATAGTAGAACGGAATTGGTTTCTGAAATAGAGAGGCTTTGCTCAAATAATTCTCTAGATTTAATAGGCTTTAAGAAAAAGAGCATAATCAAATTATCAGTAAGCGATGTTTTTTGCTTTGTAGTTGAGGATAATAAGATTTTTGCAACATTGGAAAATGATAAAATTTTAATAAAAAGACGCTTATATGAGATTGAAGAAATTTTAGATAGTAGCTTTGTAAAAATTAATCAATCGTGCATTGTAAATATTAAGAAAATAGATAGATTTGACGCATCTTTTTCGGGTGCGCTCATGGTAACTCTAAAAAATGGATATAGGGATTATGTTTCTCGCAGACAGCTTAAATTTGTTAAGGAAAGGATAGGTTTTTAATATGAATAAATATTTAAAAGAGTTTCTTCTTAGAGGATTGATTTTTGGTGGATTTGGTCCAATTATTGCAGGGATAGTATTTTTAAGCATATCTTTTTCAACTGATGATTTTACTCTTGGTGGTCCACAGGTCTGTCTTGTGATTGTTTCAACTTATATTTTAGCGTTTGTTCATGCCGGGGTTAGTATTTTTAATCAAATAGAAAATTGGCCTATCGCTAAATCACTTTTGTGTCATATGGGAAGCTTGTATATTGTATATGTTTTATGTTATCTTGTGAATTCATGGATTCCATTAAAAATTAGTATAATATTAATTTTTACAGCAATTTTTGTAGTGGCGTATCTTTTAATATGGCTCGTGGTATTTCTTTCGATTAAGGCAACTAGCAAGAGAATTAATGCAAGATTAGAAAAATGAAAATAGCCTGTTTTAAACAGGCTATTTTTTAAATTCTTGAAACGATGATTTCTACATTTCCACTAACTGAATATGCGCCAATTCCGGCAGGAACAAAGTAGCTATCTCCCTTGCAAAGAGAGAATTTCTCACCTTGATATTCAATTTCTCCCACGCCATCAAGGCAGAGAATAGAATTGAAACTTTCGGCATTTGTCGAAAACTCGCAAGGCTTATCAATAAAGAACTTTTCAACATTAAAGAATTCACAAGATGCGAGCAAATTGTCATTTTTGGCATTTGCAGAAAATCTTATTTTATCAATTTCAGCCTCGCTTCTGTTAACGATTACATTGAGAGCATCCTCTACATGAAGCTCTCGTGGTTTTCCGTCCTTTCCAAGACGATTGTAGTCATAAACACGATATGTAATGTTAGAGTTTTGTTGGATTTCAGCTAGCAAAATTCCAGCGCCAATTGCGTGAACAAGACCCGATGGAATGAAAAATACATCGCCCTTTTTTACACTAACAAAATTAAGCTGTTCTTCAACTGTTCCATTTTTAATAGCCTCTCGTAATGTTTCGGTGGAGCATCCTGGCTTTAAGCCATAAACTAATTTTGCGTCAGGCTTAGCATCGATGATATACCACATTTCAGTTTTTCCAAGGCTATTGGCCTTTTCCATTGCATATGCATCATCAGGGTGAACCTGAATTGAAAGATTGTCCTCGGCATCGATAAATTTAATCAATAATGGGAAACGATCAAGGGCTTTATTTGTAACAACTTCAAAACCATTTTTTTCAATATATTCTTGCATAGTAAGACCATCAAATTCGCCACCGATGATTGTATTCATTCCATCATCACGAACAGTTAGCTCCCAGCTTTCAGCAATGTTATTTAAGCTAGAAATCTTGTTATAATCAGTTTTTAATCTATTTCCACCCCAAATAATCTCTTTAAAAATAGGTTGAACCTTAATTGGCTTTAACATAATAAACGCTCCTAAAATAAATTATTTTTAACACTTTAATTTTAATATAAAAGAGAAGAAAAGTCAATAGAAAAAACAAAAAGCGGAGAATATCTCCGCCTTTGTTATTTAATTTCTACCGTAACCTTTTTGTCGTCAAGCTTTGCGACAGTTTTGATTATGGTGCGTATAGCCTTAGCAATCTTTCCGCGCTTGCCAATTACCATTCCCATGTCCTCTTCGGCAACATTTAATGTCAAAACAATTTCATTGCCTTCGGTATGCTCGGTAACAACAACCTTGTCGGGATTATCAACAATAGATTTAACCATATTGCTAAGGATCGTGCTAAAGTCTTGCATGTGCACACCCTGATTATTCGTAAATAATCACCTTTCCTTAAGTTGAGATTATTTTACGATACCGCTCTTTTTAAGAAGAGCTCTTACAGTTTCAGTAGGCTGAGCGCCATCGTTTAGCCACTTTGTAGCCTTTTCGCTGTCAATCTTGATTTCAGCTGGATCTCTCAAAGGATTGTAGTAACCGATTTCGTCGATAAACTTACCATCTCTTGGTGATCTTTCATCTGCTACGATTACGCGATAGAAAGGAGCCTTCTTTGCGCCCATTCTTCTAAGTCTGATTTTTACTGCCATTGTTAAATTCCTCCATATGAATTATTTTTTATTTCTTTTTTATCTAAAAATCCGTAAATTAGAACGGCATTTTCATTCGTTTTCCAAAGAATCCGCCAAACTTACCGGTTGTCATTTGACGCATCATCTTTTTCATTTGCTCAAATTGCTTGAGAAGCTTGTTTACATCCTCAACGCTAGTGCCGCTTCCTTTAGCGATTCTGCGTTTGCGAGAGGAGTCAAGAATATCGGGATTATTTCTTTCTTTTTTAGTCATAGAGAGAATAATTGCCTCAGTTTTTACAAGCATGCTTTCGTCAATTTTCGCATCTTTTGCAGCTCCCATGTTCATTCCGGGGATCATTCCCATAATGCTTTCAAGAGAGCCCATTTTTTTGAGCTGAGCAAGTTGCTCAAGATAATCGGTAAGGGTGAAATTATTACCCTTCATTTTTCTTTCAAGCTCTTCAGCCTTCTTTTTATCAAAAGCTTCCTCAGCCCTTTCAATAAGAGAGAGGACATCGCCCATTCCAAGAATTCTTGATGCCATTCTGTCGGGATAGAAAGGCTCGATTGTATCTAGCTTTTCGCCTGTACCAACAAATTTGATAGGCTTTCCTGTAACATATCTTACAGAAAGAGCAGCACCACCACGAGTATCACCATCTAGCTTTGTCAAAACAACACCTGTGATATCAAGCATTTCGTTAAAGCTTTCAGCTACATTTACAGCATCTTGACCGAGCATTGAGTCAACCACTAAAAGAATTTCAGTAGGGCAGACAGCACTCTTAATATCTTGAAGCTCCTTCATTAGAACTTCATCTACATGCAATCTACCGGCAGTATCTATAAATACCATATCGTGACCATGCTTTTTAGCATATTCGATAGCATTTTTAGCAATAGATACTGGTTTTTGGTTCTTTTCTTCTGCATAAACAGGGATTTCAAGCTTTTCGCCAACAATTTGTAATTGCTTAATAGCAGCGGGGCGATATACATCGCAGGCTACTAGAAGTGGATTTTTTCCTTGCTTTTTATAAAGACCGGCGATTTTACCACTGTGGGTGGTTTTACCCGCGCCTTGAAGACCAACCATCATAACAATTGTAGGTGGCTTAGAGGAAATTTCGAGCTTTGCTTGAGTTGTGCCCATGAGGTTGATTAGCTCCTCGTGAACGATTTTTACAACCTGCTGACCTGGGAGAAGGCTTTCTAGCACCTCAGCACCAACAGCGCGTTCGGAAACGGTGTTTATAAAGCCCTTAACGACCTTAAAGTTAACATCAGCCTCAAGAAGAGCAAGCTTTATTTCACGCATTCCTTCTTTTATATCGGCAGGAGTTAGCTTTCCTTTGCTACGAAATTTTTTAAAAGCATTACTTAGCTTTTCAGCTAAATTTTGAAACATTGCCATATAACCCCTCCTTTTTAATACGCTAGCTCCTTTATTTTTTCAATTAAGGATGCAAGCCTTGAAGAAATGCCCTCGTTATCAATAGACATTATTATTTTTTCAAGCTCGCTAGCGATTTGGGTAGATTTTTCTTGTACAGAAGAGAAGCGCTCTGCAAGATGTAGCTTTTCTTCCATCTCAATAAGTATATTTTCACCTTTTTTCAAAATGCTACGCACACCTTGACGAGAAATATTATAATTTTCAGCAATTTCAGCCAAGGATAAATCGTCATTATAATATAAATCAAGAGCTTCCTTTTGGCGTTCTGAAAGAATATCGCCATAAAAATCAAGCAAAAGCGAGATATTAAGGTTTTTTTCAAACATAATAGCCTCCAAAAAGGTGTAAAGTAAATTACTTTACACAGTATATCATATAAAAATCGGTTTGTCAATACATTTTTTAAATTTATAAAATATTATTTTACACTATATAAAATAATCGATGCCTTATGATACCTTATGGGACAAAATAATGCTCTAAAATGTATAATGAAAAGTCAGGCAAAAGGGAAAGGTCACGAAAAAATGACACCTTTTGCTTGACAAAGCATTATAAGAGAGGTAAAATATAAATGGCTCAATTCAAGGAGAGCGAGCACCCGAGAGATAGTGACGGAAAGTTTACCAACAAGGGTAAAGGCACAACAACCACTTCAAAATTAAGAAAGGCTTTTCGCAAACTAAAGAAAAGAGTAAATATAGGACTTGTTTTTTTGGAAGCAATGGTAAAAGAGCAGTAATATCAAGTACAACTAAAATCCCTGATTTGCCCAAAGAAGCTTTTGGATTTGAAAAGAAATTTTTAAAAAGGCCAGACCACTTAGACCATATGAGAGATATGGGATTTGATAATCCCAAAGAATATGAAAAGAGCGCAATTCGATTTTGGAATAATGGAGATGGAGATGTATTTTATAGTCATACAAGAAACCGATTCCACAAGTACAATGAAAAAAGGGGAATTATGCTTGTAATTTCGCCTGATGGAACGATACATACATTTTATCAAGTAAAGCCAAAAAAATTCAAGGCAATAATGTTGCAAGAAAGGTTAGAAAAATGGAAAAAGTAAAGTGCCCAATATGTGATACCTTAATAGACGATAATCCATACGATACGGTATGTCCTGTTTGTGAGTGGACTTATACAGGAGCTGAATGCGTTTATGAGGAAAATGAAAAGGACGATTTTAATCTCATATCAAGGGCAGAGGCTAAAGCAAATTATAAAAACGGGCTTACAAAATATAAAAAACCTATAAAGAAATAACCCCAAGGACACTTAACGGTGTCCTTTTCTTATGCTGAAATTGGTATAAATCAAGAATGGCAAGCCTTGATTTAGTATGTTCGATTCATACTGTCAGCACCAAACAAGACTGTTTGCACATTTTCCATACCTCTAAAAACTATATAGCGGAGTTTTCCTTACGGTTTAGATGCTATAAATACCATTTGCACGGATAACCGTGCTTTTTTATGCAATTTGGCGAAAGGAGCGATATTTGTGCCACGAAAATTAAATGATACTCAAATTGCCGAGTTGGTATTAAAGTACACAAATGGCACAAGTATATCATTCTATCTTATTTTTGTATATTCTAACCACAAGAAAAAACGGGGAACTAATAATAGCTCCTATCGAGCGGTCCAATTATTCGATATATCTAATTATACAAAATGCAAATTTTATATAATTTAGAGAATAGCAAAAACAGGTTATCTAGAGGGGATTTCGATAATTGTCTGTGTTTTGCTTCTAAATCGCTAATATAATTATAAATAAAAGAAAAAATCCATTTCTTTGAAAAACGGATTTTTTTCTTCATTTAGTACCTAAGGTATTACTAGATAAAAAATTTTAATTTCTTATAAGCTATCTAATTATCCAAAAAAACTATTTAAATTGTTTTTATCTATACATTCCTTGAAAACGCAATTATTTTTTTATTTTTCGATCAAAACATCATATTAAAGAAAAATTTTCATTTTTATTTTTGTGATTTTATATATTTGTTGCAAAGTTGCAAAAATATACTTTTAAAAATTTTTATTCGTTTTGATGTGCCAACCCCTAAACAGCTTATAAAAATCATATTTTCACGGGGTTTCGTTTTCTTGGCGTTTTTTTATGTACTTTTGCTTTGTAGCTTCGCCACCTCTTATATGACGCTCTGATTTATTTGTCTGTAAAATTTTCATAACCTCATTATAAAGCAAAAGATTTATTTTGTATAATTTCTCTGTGAGATCCTTGTGGACCGTTGATTTGCTTATTCCAAATCTTTTTGCGGTTTCTCGAACAGTTGCCTTGTTTTCAATTAAATATTGTGCCATTTTTTCACATCTTTCAGTAATTGTAGAAAAATATATCATATCGACTCCTAAAAAATATAAGCTCGATACAATATATTAAAAAAGCCACAAAAATATGTGGCTTTTTAATGAAATATTTAATTTTCAAATTTAAAAACAGTTGTATAATCGTAAAGCTCACCAACATCAAGCTCACAACTTATAAAGCTTGGCTGATTAGGAGCGTCAGGGGAATGCTGAGTTTCAAGGCAAATTCCACATCTTTTAACCTGTTTTACGCCTTTTTTAAAGGGCGCATCGTCGGGATTTATACAGTTTCCTGCGTAAATTTGAACGCATGGTTGATTTGTATAAGCCTTCATAATTCTGCCTGATTTTGTGTCCTTCAAGGTGGCAAAATGCTTTACAGTACCATCAAAATTAAGTACAAAATTATGGTCGTAGCCTTGTCCGTACACCAAATTTATATTATCCGAATCAATATCTTGACCGATTAGCTTTTCTGTCCTAAAATCAAACTCAGTTCCGTTAACATCAAGCTCTACGCCGGTTGGAATTAATTCAGCGTCGGTTTGAGTAAATTTATCTGCATCAAGCCACAAGGTATGCTCCATAATATCACCACTATCGTATCCACCTAGGTTGAAATACGAATGATTGGTCATATTTATAATAGTTTTTTTGGTGGTAGAAGCCTTATAATTTATAGAAAGAACATTTTCGTCATTAAAGGAATATAAAACGCTAACACTTAGCTTTCCCGGATATCCTTCTTCTCCATCCTCGCTAATTATTGATAGCTCTAAGAACATTTCAGAGCCAATTTGCCAAAATTTAGCGTTCCAAACCTTTTTGTCAAAGCCATACTCGCCACCGTGAAGATGATTATTACCATTATTTTTAAAAAGGTTATATTCAACTCCGTCGAGTGTGAATTTTCCGTTTTTTATTCTATTGCCAAAGCGACCGATTATAGCGCCTTGATATGCACTATCTACAAGATAGCTTTGCGCATTGTCAAATCCGCAAACTACATCAGCAAAAGCACCATTTTTATCCGGAACATTAATTTCGTTAATTCTAGCACCTAAAGTAATGATTTTAACGCTTGAACCACCGGAATTGGTAAGGGTATAAGCGAAAATCTCTTCTCCGTTTGGCATTTTATCAAAATAAGATTTTTCAATCATATTAGTCACCATATCCGTCTGGATTTTTTCTTTGCCAATTTGCAGAATCCTGACACATTTTATTTATATCGTATTGCGCTCTCCAGCCAAGAACCTCGTATGCTCTTGTAGGGTCTGCATAGCAAGCATCAATATCGCCGGGACGGCGAGCAACAATCTCATATTTAACGGTAAGTCCTGTTGCCTTCTCATATGCGTGAACGATATCAAGCACGGAATATCCGTTTCCTGTTCCAATATTAAAATGCTCAACACCGGTAACGATTGAAACTCTATCAAGAGCCTTTAAATGTGCGTCTGCGAGATCTACAACATGGATATAATCGCGAACGCCTGTTCCGTCGTGAGTATTGTAATCATTTCCAAAAACGCTTAAATGATCGTATTTTCCCGATGCTACCTTTACAATATATGGCAACAAATTGTTTGGAATTCCCTTTGGATCTTCTCCTATAAGACCGCTTTCGTGAGCTCCGATAGGATTGAAATATCTAAGGATAGATACGCTCCATTCAGGATCAGACTTAACAATATCCGCAAGAATTCTCTCTATCATTAGCTTTGTTTCACCATAAGGATTAGTTGTGGAAAGTGGGAAATTTTCCTTGATTGGAACGCTCTTTGGATTTCCATAAACAGTAGCAGATGATGAAAATACGATTTTCTTGCATCCATTATCTGACATAGCCTTAGTTAAGTTAAGAGTTCCTGTAATGTTATTATGGTAATAAAGCATTGGCTTTTGAACGCTTTCGCCTACTGCCTTAAGGCCCGCAAAATGTATAACAGAATCGATTTTGTTTTCCTTAAAAATTGCATCTATTGCATCAAAATCCAACAAATCCGCCTTGTAAAATTTAACCTTTTTTCCTGTGATAGTTTCAATTCTATCCAGAACGCAAAGCTTTGAATTGCAGAGATTGTCAACAATTATAACCTCTCTACCATCATTTAAAAGCTGTACAACTGTATGAGAACCAATAAATCCGGTTCCGCCTGTAACTAAAATAGCCATATTTTATCTCCTTTATCTTTTATATTATAATGATATCGTATTTATCTAAAAAAATCAAGATATTTATTGAAATTATATTGACAAATATGAAAAAATATTTTATAATAAGTGTATCAAATGATACACTTTTAAAAGGAATTTGTGATTATGGAAAATATATCCGAAATTTTATCTAAAATTTTCCTATTTAATAATATATCTATGAGAGATATTCAACATCTTTGCACCCTTGATGGCTGGGAAATCGTAAATTATTCACGCGATGACATCCTGCTAAGTGCTGATATTGACAAAAAAATTGGTATTATTTTAGATGGCAAGGCTACCATAATATCAGGTGATGATGGTGTTATCATAAAAAAGCTTGAAGTGGGAGATATTTATGGTGTTGCTATACTGTTTGACGAGCCAAAATATCTAACTAAGGTTATTGCGCGAGGAAAATGTAAGGTTTTAACCTTAAATCGAGCATTTGTTCATAAATGTATTGATTATAGTGGAAAAATCGCACTAAATTATATTGAATATTTAGCTAAAAAAATAAGCTTTTTAAACAATAAAATAAGCTCTTACACTGCTAAAACCACAGAAAACAAGCTTTATGCATATCTTCTTCAATTACCTAGAGAGGATAATAAAATTGTATTAAAAACAGACTTTTCAGCTATTGCAAAAATGATTGGTATTGGAAGGGCTTCCCTATATCGAGCGTTTGACAAGCTTGAAAGCGATGGTTTAATAATAAAAAACAACAAAGAAATTATACTATGCGAGGTCTAAAAATGAAAAAAATTCTTTCAATTACAATGGCAATTCTTTTAATTGCCGTATCACTATTTGCGTTTGCTTCATGTGGCAAAAAAACTGATGAAGCCATTAAAGTAACAACTCTTAACGGAACTACCGGCTTTGGAATGGCACCTCTTATGAAGGAGCATTCTCTTGGAAATACAAAAAATGAATACGAATTCTCCGTTCAAAGCGATGCTAGTGTTGTCACTGCCGGACTTATGAACGGAAGTATCGATATTGCAGCTCTACCTACAAATGCAGCGGCTAATGTTTATAACAAAACTGAGGGCGGTGTGCAAATCATTGCTATTAACACTCTCGGAGTTCTATATGTAGTTACAAATGGCGTTGAAATCTCCTCTGTTGCAGATTTAGAAGGAAAAACAATATATTGTCCTGCTCAAAACCCTCTTTTTATAACAAAATATATTCTTGAAAAGAATGGATTAAATGGTAAGGTAACAGTTGATTCTACAACTTATGCAAAGCCAGATGCTCTTCGTGATGCTGTTAAGACCGGTAGCGTTGAAATTGCAGTTCTACCTGAGCCTATGGTTACAATCGCCAAGAGTGGAAATCAAAATGTCAAGGTAGCTCTAGACTTAACTGCTGAATGGAACAAGATTTCCGACGGAAAACAGTTAGTTCAAGGCTGTGTAGTTGTAAGAACTGAATTTGCAAATGAATATCCCGGTAGCGTTGATTCCTTTTTAAAGGAATATAAGGCTTCAATTGAGGCTTTAAATGAGGATACCACATCTGCAGCATCCGCAATTAAGGAATTTGGTATTTTCGCTAATGAAGCGGTTGCTAAGAATGCTATTCCAAAATGCAATATTGCATATATGGATGGCGATGATATGAAGGATGCTATGGAGAATTTCCTAGATGCTATGTATGCAATTGCTCCTGCAAGCATAGGAAATGCTATTCCTAGCGATGATTTCTACTATGGCGCATAAATTAAAAAAGCCACTTAAATTAATTTTAATAACACTGTTTTGGTTTTTGGTATGGGAGGTGGCTTCGCTTATTATAAGCAAGCCACTTCTTTTCCCATCTCCAGTGGATGCAATTTTGAGATTGTTTGAGTTAGTAGCTACTAAGGCGTTTTGGGAAAACACCTTACTTTCACTTGGTCGTGTTAGCTTGGGAATCGTTATTGCAATTCTTTTAGGCACGGTATTCGGTCTTCTTTGCTCTTTTTCTAAGCTATTATACGATGTTTTGTATCCACTTATAACTGTTATTAAATCAACTCCTGTGGCGTCATTTATAATTCTTATATGGATATTTATTGGAAATAACGCTACTCCAATTGTAATATCCGCACTTATGGTGTTCCCAATAGTCTTTGCCAACACATATCAAGGTATAAAGAGTATTGACAAAAGTATGCTTGAGGTTTGCAAGGTTTATAAAATTCCCAATAAAAAGGTATTGACTTCTCTATATTTGCCTAGCGTTTTGCCTTATTTTTCGTCTGCGCTTCTATCTTCCATTGGTTTAGGCTGGAAGGCTGGAATCGCCGCAGAGGTTCTTTGCACTCCTATGAGATCTATTGGAAGAGCTATTTTTGATTCAAAAACATACATTGAATATACAGATTTGTTCGCTTGGACCCTTACAGTAATAATTTTAAGCCTTGTTCTTGAATATCTTCTAACGAAGCTTTTAAAGATGGTTTTCAAGAAGCACGACATTGATGCAAAGGGGGATAAAATAAATGGAAATTAAAAATTTAGTTAAAGCCTTTGGCGATAAGGTCATTTTTAATGGTAATTCTTTTATTTTTCCTGAAAACAAGATAACATATCTTATGGGTGAGAGTGGTTGTGGAAAAACTACTCTTTTACGAATAATTTCCGGTCTTGATACAGATTTTTTGGGAGAAATAATTAAGAAAAGCGATTTTATAAGTTGTGTTTTTCAAGAGCCTAGGCTTTTTAACTCTTTAACTGTTAAACAGAATTTAGAAATCGTTGATAAAGCATCTTCTCTTACCTATGAGGAGCTTTTAGAGCTAGTCGAATTAGGCGTTGAGGAAAATTCTTATCCCGAGAGCTTATCTGGTGGTATGAAAATGCGTCTTTCTCTTGCAAGGGCGTTATGCTATAATGGTGATATTTTCCTAATGGATGAGCCTTTTTCAGCACTTGACGAGGCTATGAAGGACAGATTATTACCAAAGATATTCAAGCTTTTAAAGGGGAAAACAGTTATTATAATTTCTCATGATTTTGAAGAGGCTCAAAAATACGCTGATAACATAATAACTCTATAAAAAGGAAAAACTCTTACAAAAATGTAAGAGTTTTTTAGCGCTATGAGCAACTACAGCCACCATGGCGAGGACCTTCATTTTTATTATGACAGGTGGGGCCATGTGGGAAGCTATTCATAGATGGAGGGGAAAATTCATTTACTGGGAATGACATAGCTTTAAAAAGAGTGCAAGGATCATTTTCTGGCGCAGAAATACATTCTTTTTCAGGGATATTGTACTCTGTTGCATTTATAATAAGCTGGGCGGGACGCTCTATTCTTATTACCGAGAAGAATCCTAAGGACACAACTAGCGCCTTTTCGTCCCTGTCGTAAAGACTTCCGTTTACGCAACCACGCACATTATCTGGGATATCATCTACGCAACAGCAACAACAGCAAGGAAATACTCTAGGCTCTACAATCTTTGTATCCAAAATTACAGGATCGGCAATTTCCAAAACCGCCATTGGCAAATTAGACGATGATGGAGCTTGACATGGAATATCAGAGCAAAAGCCATCATTACCTATCTCGCTCTTAAATATTTTTACATTTCCCTCGCTACCAAAAAGAATGACATTCTTTTCAACAACTGCAATACCATCGAATTCTTGAATGTTTCTAGGAGCAAGGCACGCTTCAAATGTGATTTTAGTGTATATTTTAATGTTAAGCTGATAGAAGCCTCTATTGAAAGGTACTTCATTAACATTTATATATGCACAAACAACCTCTGCGTATTTAGCGCGAATATTACAGGTGCGATCTATAATTTCCTCGCCGAATTCCGTAAGATATACCTTGACATTTTCAAAGCAATCCTTATCTCTACATGAATCAAGCACTCTATAAGTGTCGATGCAAACGCATTCCTTAGAGCTGGAAGGGGGACACATTCTGTTATCAGGCATAAGGTTAACCTCCTAATTATTTTGAAAAACGATATTCTCGTTTTCTATAATAGCATATGCCATTCAACAAAATTTGACATTTTATATCAAAAGATAAAAATCCCCTTTTTTCAAAGGGGATTTCATAAACAAATTATAGATACTTTTTGATAGTATCAGTTGCTTGCTCAGCTGGCATTGAAAGTGTCATAACAAGGTTTACACCAAGCTTTGCAACTAGCTTATCAGCCTCGAGCAAGAATTGCTCAAATGCTGGCAAATCTCTTTTACAAATTCTAAATGTAGCATCGATAAACATGTCTGTAATATCGTGGTTACTTGCCAAAAGACCTGCAATAAATCCGTAAAGCGCCTCTGCGTCCTCTACCATATATTCATCAGAATTGATAAGTCTGCATCTATGGCTGACTTGCAATCTAAGATTATCTCCTTTTTCAATGCAAACAACTGAACCATTTGAGCAATCAAGTGCAGTGTTAATCATATCAATGAGCACCTTTGTCTTGCCGGTTCCTTTTACACCAATAATAATTTTCGTCATATTCTTTTCCTCCCGAATATTATTTTCTGTAATTAAATTATACATTAAAGCATTGAAAAAATCAATACTTTTTGTGAAAAATGTATAAAAATTTAAGTTTTTTTATTGTTTTTTTCAAAAAAGTCATAAAAATACAAAAATAGACGGGATTTTCCCGTCTATTTCTTAGTTATCTATTCTTTTTTGAAGTTCTAAACGAAGCTCCTCATAGCCTTCCTTTCCAAAAAGTGCAAACATATTTTTCTTATAGCTTTCAACACCCGGTTGATTGAATGGATTTACACCAAGAACATATCCAGAAACAGCACAAGCGTATTCAAAGAAATATACAAGATATCCAAACGAATGAGCGCTTCTGTCCTCTATATCAATCACAATATTAGGAACATCGCCATCTGAATGAGCAAAAAGCGTTCCAAGCATAGCCTGCTCGTTTACAAAGCTCAACTCTCTTCCTGCCAAGAAATTCAGCTTATCTATATTGTTAGGATCATTAGGAATGATAATAGTATCGCTGGATTTCTTTATGTTCAATACTGTTTCAAACATGATTCTTTCGCCATCTTGGATAAATTGACCAAGAGAGTGAAGGTCAGTTGAAAAGATTACAGATGAAGGATAAATTCCCTTCTTATCCTTTCCTTCGCTCTCACCGAACAATTGCTTCCACCATTCACATAGCATTTGAGCGGACGGCTCATACGAAACGAGAATTTCCGTGGATTTTCCTTGTCTATAAAGCTGATTTCTTATCGCTACATATTTAAGAGCATCATTTTTGTTAATATCTTCAACAAAGCATGCTTCTCTTGCATCTGACGCACCCTTCATTAATTCGTCAATGTCAACACCTGCTACTGCAATTGGCAAAAGGCCAACAGCTGTCAATACAGAAAATCTACCGCCAACATCATCAGGCACTACAAAGGTTTCGTATCCCTCGTCATCAGAAAAGCTCTTCAATGTTCCCTTAGCCTTGTCGGTTGTAGCAAAAATTCTTTCTCTTGCGCCATCTTTTCCATATTTTTCCTCGAGCAACGCTCTAAAAATACGGAAAGCTACTGCAGGCTCAGTTGTAGTTCCGGATTTTGAAACAATATTTACGCAAATGTCCTTGCCCTCACAAATCTTTAAGAGATCTGCAAGCGCGCTTGAGCTGATTGAATTACCCGCAAAATAAATATCGGGAGTATTCTTTTTCATGTTATTATACATTGCGGACTTAATATACTCAATAGCAGCACGAGCGCCAAGATAAGAACCACCAATTCCAATAACGATTAGAATATCACAGGAATTTTGGATTTTTTGAGCAGCCTTTTTAATTCTGGCAAACTCTTCCTTATCATAATCCACAGGCAAATCTAGCCATCCAAGGAATGTATTACCCTCGCCAGTTTTGTTCATAAGAAGCCTTTGTGCCTCGTAAATTTCGCCGGATATATTATTAATGTCGTTGTTAGTAACATACTTGTTTACGAATTTATTGTTCAATGAAAGTGTCATTTTTATTTTCCTCCAACAAAATGATTTTTCACATCCCATATATATTACTACATTTATCTTCAAATTTCAACACTTTTTAAATAACTTTTTTTATTTTAATAAAAAATTTTTTATAATATTGCCCATATATTGCCAAAAGCTTATTTTTTCTATGTCCTCTGATGCATAAATGTCACTTTCTCCTATACATTCATCGTCGATGGTATAGATTATTTTTCCTACTATATCCCCTACTTTTATAGGTGCTTCGACGAATTCACATAATTCCATTTTTGATTGAATTTTTGAATTGTTCCCTTTATTTATTAGTATCTCCTTTTTATCATAAGCAATATCAACAAAATCCTTTACACCACCATATACCTTGACTTTTTCAGTAGCTATGTTATCATTAACATAAATTTCATAATTTGAAAAGCCAAAATCAAGAAGCTTTGTAGCGCTTACATTTCGTTCATCTGAGCTTTCAGCGCCCATTATAACAGCGATAAGGTGCAATTCTCCTCTTTTAGCGCTTGCACTAACGCAAAAGCCCGCTTTTGAGGTTGAGCCTGTTTTTAAACCTGTTATACCCCTGTAAAATCGCACTAGTCTATTAGTGTTTGTAAGACCAAATTCCCCATTTCTTATCGTGTCCATCCAAATGGTTGTATATTCTGTGATTTTTTCGTGCTTTAATAGCTCTCTTGACATTAATGCGATATCTTTTGCTGTTGTTAAATGATTTTCTGTATCGTCATCTAAGCCCGTTACATTTTCGAAATGAGTATTACTCATGCCTAATTCTAGTGCTCGTTTGTTCATAGCCTCAACAAACGCCTCTTCGCTTCCGGCTACATGCTCTGCAAGAGTCAAGGCCGCATCATTAGCAGATGCTATTATAACGCTTTTTAGTAAATCCTCTACCTTCATAACCTCATTAGGCTCTAAAAATATTTGAGAGCCTCCCATAGAGGCTGCATTTTCACTAACACTCAGCTCGTCATCAAGCTTAAGAGTATTTGCCTCTATTGCCTCAAAAACCAATAATAATGTCATGATTTTAGTAACGGAAGCGGGATGAAGTCTTTCATCTGAATTCTTTTCGTACAGAATCGTCCCCGTATTAGCATCCATTAAAATTGCACTTTTCCCGTTTAATTCTAATGTTGGATTTTTTATCTCTACTGCAAAAGCCGAAATTGTAAGAGATAGTACAAAAATCATTGCAAAGAAAATTGCCAAAGCTTTTTTAAAAAATTTCATATTTATCACCTCGCAATAATTATATTTTCAAGCGTTAAAAAAAATGATATGCAAATAAAAATCGCCTTAAAAAGGCGATTTTTATTTATTTTGTTCTTGATTTAATTAAATATTCTTTATCGTGTATATCAAACACATTAAAGCTTTTATCTCTTTCGTAATCTAAAAGAGCGATTTTTCTCTTGAATAAAATATGGGTGGAAGAATCTGCCAATAGTCCGCTTTGTGAGTCAATATAAACGCTTTTGTGTCTGTCGCAATATTCCGTTGGCTCTGTTCCCTTTTTAAAATATCCTATTTGAACACGGTTTAATCTAGGATCAATTTTGCAGTCCTCTGTTGGTAGCTTTCCAGAGTCGGTACAAAATTCAGCACTAACGATATTTCCACTATCAAAAAGCCTCTCATCTTTATTAAGAGCGCTATGAGCATCTAGCATTATCGAATCAAATATGGAAATTGCAGAATTTGAGTTTGAGCTAACGCTTGATGGCATATCATAGCCCACCCAAACGCCACACAAATAATATGGCGTATAACCTACAAACCATTTGTCTTCATTATTACCAGATGTTCCTGTTTTACCCGCCACTTGTACTATATCCTTTAATTTTAGAGCCTTAGCTGTTCCTCTTTGGACAACATTTGATAGCATTAAATTCATAATTGTTGCAGTATCCTCGTCAATTATACGCTTTGAGGAAAAATCATTTGAAAGTATAACATTTCCGTAGTTATCTGTTACATACAAATAGCTTCTTGGCTCAGCAATATATCCGCCATTTGCAAAGGCTGAATAAGCATTCGTTACCTCTAAAAGACTTGAACCAATAGTCAGCTGTCCAAGCGCCAGGGGCGAGGGGGCTTTGTCTTGCTCTATTAATGGTATAGAAAAATTATTTTTACAAAAATCAAACGCTCTATCTATGCCTAAATCATTTAATATTTTAACCGAAACGGTATTTAATGAATGCTCTAGGGCGTAATTTGCGCTGACAAGTCCTTTATATTTTCGGCTTGCATTTTGTGGCCAAGGATCTTTTTCAAGAAGTAATGGTGTATCGTCATATACGCTTGCATATGTGATTATGTTACTTTCAATAGCGGGCGCATATACTGATAATGGCTTGATTACAGACCCAAGAGGCCTTTTCGCATCTGTTGCTCGATTAAATATTCTATTTGCACTTTTTATACCTACTCCGCCGGCAATTCCCAAAATATTTGAGGTATAAGGATCAATTACCACGCACGATGCCTCGGGATATTTTCCATTTTGAGGCTTTAAATACGCAATATAGCTCTCAAATGTCCTTTCGACGGATTTTTGAATTTCGGTATCCATAGTAGAATAGATATTTAGCCCACCCTTATTTATAATCATAAGAGCGCCCTCTGGGCTAAGGTTGTATTTATTAATTAAATCCTTGCTTACATCCGATATTAATTTTTCGGTAAACCAAGAATAAACTCCACTGTGCTTTTCTTGTTCAATATTTGGATTGATAGATAACTCCTCGTTTATTGCTATGCTGTGTTCATTCTCGGTTATCATTCCATATGAAAGCATCATATTCAAAATCAACTCGCGACGATTTTTATTATTTTCAGGATATTTATACGGGTCGTATTTAGTTGGGCTTTTTACAATTGATGCAAGGCATGCACATTCGGCAAGAGATAGCTCCGATGCATCTTTATTAAAGTATAAATGAGATGCGCTTTGAATTCCGTATGCGTTTTGAGATAGATAAACCACATTTAAATAAAGCTCTAAAATTTCATTTTTTCCTAGTTTTTTTTCTAAATTAAGTGCTCTTAAAATTTCCTCAAGCTTTCTTTTAGGAGTTACCATATCATCTCCGGTTAAATTTTTGATTAACTGTTGAGTGATCGTTGATCCTCCAAAGCCACTTTTTTCAAATTTGAAAATGTAATTTAATGTAGCTTTAATAGTTCTTGGCCAATCTACTCCATTATGATCATAGAATTTATGGTCTTCTACTGCGATAAAAGCATTTTTAAGATGGTTTGGCATATCATAAAACGAGCACCATTCGCTATTTTCAAGAAAAATTCGCTCTTCCTCAAGCTCCTTTGGAGCGCTTGTATCAATTACACCATCTTTTCTTTCAAAGGTAAATATTTTTGTAACAGAGGACGCCCCTGTGCGAATAAGCGATAGATCTATTTCATGATTTAAATTAAATTTAACATAAATTATAAAAACAATTCCAACAATAATTATTGATAAAAATGTTATAAACATTATTTTTAAAAGGATATGCTTTTTTTCTTGCATAAAAATCTCCTTTCTTGTACATTAATTATTATTAGAAATATTAAATTATATCATACAAGAATGATTTTGCACGCAATGGCACTTTTTGAAAAATAAAAGCTTCTATGAATTAACATAGAAGCCTTTATTTTATTATTTGCCCTCTTTATAAATTACTGCATCATCGCCTAGAATACTCTTTAATATCGCTATAATTTGAGCGTTTACAGATATACTGATATCTGTTGCCTTGACATATTTTTTAGTTTGAATATCATAAAAAATTATTTCAGCATCACCGGAAAATTCTCTCAAAAGCTTTGTAATCTCATTAACGATTGGTGAATTTATACCATTCACCTTTAAATATAGCTTTGGAGATAATTTTTTTGTTGGTATTTCTATTTCGTTATTTTGCCGTAAAATTTGAGCATTTGCTAGCAATATTTTACAAGGCTCGTCTTCTCTTACACTAACAGCGCCGGTTACGCATACCACATTTTCTGTAACCAATACATCAGCATAGCTTTCATAGAATTTAGGGAAAACAATAACCTCAATTTCACCGCTTGAGTCCTCAATTGTGATAAAAGCCATATTTTCCTTCTTTTTAGTTTGCTTTATCGTTCTAGAGGTAATAATTCCAGCGATTTTAACTGTATCTTTTTCTTTGAAAACTCCTTCAGAATCCTCGTTGCCAACAATTTCAATGATTTTTACAGGCTTTATTTGTTCAATGTGATTGCTATATGAATCAAGAATATGTCCCGAGAAAAACATTCCCGAAACCTCTTTTTCGTACATAAGAAGCTCTTTTTTAGAAAATTCTTCAATTTCAGGATACTCAAACTGTGGAAGAACGCTATTTGATGCCCCTTCGCTCATCATCGAAAAAATATCCGTTTGACCGTTGGCGGTTGTTCTGGAAATATTTGTTGCGCTATCTACAATTTCTTCATAAATTTGCATTAGCTGAGAACGATATTTTCCTAACGAATCAAACGCACCAACCTTTATCAAGGCTTCAATTTGACGCTTGTTCATGTCAGAATCCTTAAGCCTAAATACAAAGTTTTCAAACGAGGTGAATTCCCCGCCCTTATTTCTTTCCGAAACTATGGCTGATATAAAATTCCTTCCAACATTTTTAAGCGCTAAAAGTCCAAACCTTATATTTGCACCATCAACTGAGAAATTAACCTCGCTTCTATTAACATCCGGTGGTAAAACTCGAATATTAAGCTTTTCACATTCATCTACATATTCGTTTGTTTTTGAAATATTGCCCAAAACAGATGTGATAAGAGATGCATAATATTCTTTCGGAAATTTACATTTTAAATAAGCTGTTCTATATGCAATTATCGCATATGCGACAGCATGGCTTTTATTAAAAGCATATTTGGCAAATCCAAGCATTTCCTCAAAAAGCTCATTTGCAACCACTTCTGTTATACCATTTTTAAGAGCGCCCTCGATAAATTCGTTTCTTTCTTGCTCCATAACGGATGCTTTTTTCTTGGACATCGCTCTACGAACAATATCAGCATGACCATATGAATATCCTGCGATTTTTACGCACATTTGCATAACCTGCTCTTGATAAACTATACAGCCATATGTTGATTTAAGAATGGGCTCTAATAGTGGCGTTTTAAACTTTATTTTTGTTGGATTGTGTCTGCGCTCAATATATTCAGGAATAGAATCCATAGGTCCTGGACGATAAAGTGCTATACACGCAATAATATCGTCAAAGCATGATGGCTGAAGCTGTGTTAAAACCTGCTTAATTCCCGCAGATTCAAGCTGAAAAACGCCATCAGTCCTTCCGGAAGACAAAAGCTTATATACATCTGGGTCATCTAGCGTTAAATTATCCACACTAAAATCCGGATGCTTTTTTCTTATAAGCTTTTCTGTATCACTAATAATGGTTAAATATCTAAGCGCTAGAAAATCGAATTTTAGAAATCCTAGTTGCTCTACAGCATCCTTTGCATATTGGGTAACTACCATTCCGCCATTTACAGCAAGTGGCAGGTAATCAGATAGCGGATCTTCAGTTATAACAACTCCGGCAGCATGAGTTGAAGCATGACGAGGCAAGCCCTCGATTGACATCGATGTGTCAATTAGCTCTTTAATTTGGGGATTAGTGTCGTATAATCTCTTTAATTCCTTATTTTCCTCCAGTGCTTGAGCAAGAGTAATATTATGAGGAATCATTTTAGAAACGGCATCAACCTCGGCGTAAGGAATTTCGAGAACTCTTCCAACATCTCTTATCGCTGCGCGTGCAGCCATTGTACCAAAGGTTACAATTTGCGCTACATGGTCAAGGCCATATTTTGATTTTACATATTCGATAACTTCATCTCTGCGTTCATAACAGAAATCGGTATCAATATCAGGCATGCTAATACGCTCGACATTTAAAAACCGTTCAAAAAGCAAATCAAATTTTATTGAATCGACCTCGGTTATTCCTAACAGATAAGCAACTATACTTCCCGCTCCCGAGCCTCTTCCCGGACCAACAGGAATAGAATTTGTTTTTGCATAATTGATAAAATCCCATACGATCAAGAAATAATCGTTATAACCCATTTTATCAATTACGGCAAGCTCACTTTCGATTCTATTTTCATACATACTCTTAGAATGCTCAGAATCAAACCTAATAAGAGCTCGCTCTATTTTTTCTTCAAATCCTAAATATGCTAGCCTTCTTAAGTATTCCTTCGATGTCATTGTGTTTTCGATTGGGAATTTTGGCAATCTAATTTTACTAAAATCGAATTCAAAATTGCATTTTTCGGCAATTTTAACAGTAACATCGCATACCTCAGGATATTCTCTTAAAGCAAATCGCATTTCGTCCTCGCTTTTAAGATAAAACTCACTGGTTTTGAAGGCAATTCCTGAATTATTAGATTTAGTAGAGTTAGTCTGGACAGACATTAAAATTAATTGCTTTGGCGCATCTTCTCTTTTTAAATAGTGAACATCGTTTGTTGCAACAAGCTCACAGCCGAATTTTTCAGCTAGCATTATCAAGGAATCGTTTACAGTTTTTTCCTCGTCTAAGCCATGATTTTGAATTTCCAGATAGAAATCCTCGCCAAAAATCTCCATCATAAGCCTTATGTGCTCCTCAGCGCCCTCTACATCGCCTAAAATTATACTTTTAGGAATATATCCGGAAAGACACGCAGATAAAGCAATAAGTCCTTCAGAATGTGCTTTTAAAAGCTCTATATCAATTCTTGGCTTAACATAAAAGCCTTCAGTAAATCCCGCAGATACCAAATAGGATAGATTTTTATAGCCAATTTCGTTTTTTGCAAGCAAAACCAAATGATAATACGATAAATTGTTAACTTTTGCGCGCTCAAATCTACTTCCAGGCGCAAGATAAACCTCGCATCCTATAATAGGCTTTATGCCCTCCTCTTTGCACGCCTTGAAAAATTCAACAACGCCGAACATATTTCCGTGATCGGTTATTGCAACAGCGGTTTGGCCAAGAGCCTTTACCATTTGTGGAATTTCTTTAATTTTACATGCTCCATCTAGCAAACTATACTCACTATGTAGATGTAAATGAACAAAGCCCGACATTGTATCTCCTTTTTTAAACTTCTTCTTTTAAATTTTTATAAATCTCTAAAATTTTTTCTAATCTATGATAAATTCCTGATTTTGAAATTGGAGGATCAAATTTTTGACCTAATTGTTCAAAATTTAATTCTCTAAATTCAATTCTTTTAAAAGCCGTTTCTCTTAAAGACTCCGGCAAAATATCAATTTTGTCATTGTCAATTAAATAAAAAATTGCCTCTATATATTTTTCGTTTGCCTTTAATGATTTATTAATATTTGCATTATCACAATTAGCAACACGATTTGCGTTATTAATAAATTCCTTGTAAATTTTACTATTCATAACGGCGAAGGTCGCATTGACAGCACCGATAAGGGCAAGAAAATTTTCGATACTCTCGCTATCTCTTAGGTAAATAATATATTTCCCTGACCTAAGAGCTGATTTGGGAGAAAAGCCTAACTCTTCAAGAAGCTCAAAAATAGAATTTCTTTTGTTTTCATTATTGAATATGAGCTCCAAACGATATGATTTTTCGGGATCGTTGACAGTACCGCACAGCAAAAATAAAGCTCTAAGAAAATATCCTATGCAGTTATCGCATTTAAAAATATTATCTTTATATTCGGCAATTGTAGAAAATCTAGCAATCCCTTTATTTAAACGGATTTCTTTCTTTTTTTCATCATAAGAAAAGCCATTTAGCTTTAATGGCGCAGATGCTACTTCTATAAATGTTTTTGCATTTTCGGCAATTGTCTTTTTTATTATCAATTCTCCGTTCTCTTCTTCTGAAATGAAGAAAAAGCCATAAACGAAAGAAAATGCACAGCACCGCTTTAGCTTCTCGCTAACTATTAATTCTCTTTTAGTAATTTTTGAAAAGGATTCCATATTTTCCTCAATCTACAAATATTATTTCCTCATCTAAAGGTACATTAAATTTTTTATATACCCTTTCCTTTGTTATGCGTATCAATTCCTTTATATCATTCGCAGTAGCGTTATTAAAATTCACAATAAAGCCCGCATGCTTTTTCGAAATTTGCGCACCACCAACTGTAAATCCCTTTAAGCCCGACTCATCAATTAACTTAGACGCATATGAATTTTTAGGTCTTTTAAATGCGCTTCCAGCGCTCCCCTTTCCCAAAGGTTGACTTGAAATTCTCCTAAGTGCAAAATTTAATGCTTTTAAATATATGGCTTCTTTGAAATCTTTTTTTAATAAAAATGTGCTACTAAGTAAAATCAAATTTTTATTTTCACAAAAAATTGATTTTTTATCATTAAATTTATGCTCTTCTAAATTAATTTTAAATTTGGCCATTGTATTCAAATCAAAAGCTAGGCTCTCAATAATTATACCTGAAGTGACTCCATCGAAGGCGCTGGCATTCATATATACCGCTCCTCCTATGCTTCCGGGAATTCCACAAAAAAATTCCATTCCGCTAAGAGAATTTTTTATGGCTAAAATCGAGCAATCGGTAACTGATGCTCCACATTCTGCCATCAAACAATCTCCATCTATTTTTATTTTGTCAAGCATAGAGGTGCAAAGTATTACACCATTATAATGAAAATCCGGAAAAACTAAATTCGTTCCTTTTCCAACAATAAAAAATTTAATACCTTTATCGTAAAGATATGATAGAATTTCGCAAAAAGCATCTATATCATTTGGAAAAATCACAATATCGGCGCTTGAGCCGATCTCGAAATTACTAAGGGAGTGTAAGGATTGGTTTTCTAAAAAGCGTATATTGTTTCTTTTTAACAAATCTATCAATGGCGCATATTTCATATAATTCTCCAACAAAATTAAGATTAATCCTTAATATTATATGCCGAATTTCAAATTGCGCATTTAAGTTTAGATGAATTAAAATATCAAAATCAAGCCTTGGTGCTTTTTTGGTGTAAATGTATACTTCTAGTAAAAACCGCTTCTAAAAATCTCAAATAAAGCTTTAAAATTACTTTTATTTATTCAAAAGCTTAGCAGATTGAGATATGAGCTCTCTTGCGGCAGCTAATTGCTTTTCGGTGACATTAATTCCACCTATAATTCTTGCAATTTCAAGAACTCTTTGCTCGTCATCTAGCCTATAAACATGTGCCTCCGCTCTTTTTTCAACCTCTAGCTTCTTTATAAAGAAATGATTATCAGCCAAGGAAGCTATTTGCGCAGAATGAGTTACGCATATAACTTGTGTCAATGTTGAAATATCATGAAGCTTAATTCCAATTTTTTGAGATGTGCTTCCACTAACTCCGGTATCGATTTCATCAAAAATTACTGTGCTAGCTCCATTTTTGTCGCTCATAGCACTCTTCATTGCTAGCATAATTCTTGATAGCTCTCCACCCGACGCGATTTTATTCATAGGAGAAAGCTCCTCGCCAACATTTGTAGCAATCATAAATTCTACATCGTCAATTCCATACTGAGAAAGAGTCAGCTTACCATTTTTTTCGTTTTTAGCAACGCTAATTTCAAATATAACCTTAGGCATATCCAAAAATTCAAGAGCATCCATGATAATTTGGCTTAATTTTTCAGCGCCAATTATTCTAATTTCATGTAATTTATTGGCTAAATCTAAAGCAATTTGATATAGCTTTTTATATTCATTACTTAACTCTTCGATTTTTTCCTCTCCAAGCTCAAAAGATTTAAGCTTTTCTTGCGCCTCTTGCTTAAATTTAATAATTTCAGCGATATCAAAGCCATATTTTTTCTTTAACCTTTGAATAAGAAGAAGTCTTGCCTCAATAAGCTGAAGCTGAGCTTCGGGATCGTCAATCCCCTCAAAAGAGCTTAATTCCAGGGCTCTTTCGGCGATATCTGTAATTTCATACTTATAAGAGGTCAGCTTTTCAATCATTTCAGCTGTCTCCGGTTCAACATCAGATAGCTTGGAAAGGGATTCTATTGCCTTTTCAATTAAATAGACAGCGCTAATTCCACTATCATTTCTTAAAAGTGCTTTATAAACATTATTTGATTGCTTTATGATTTTTTCAGCACCTCTAAGCCTTGTACGAAGCTCATTGAGCTTTTCCTCTTCGTTTACATCATTCAATTTAGCACTTTCAATTTCATTTATTTGAAAATTCAAGATATCTATCATCATATCGCCTTGTGAGCGTAGTTCTCTTAAAGCTGTAATTTCATTTTTAAGCTCTGTTAGCTTGGAATAAATTTTTGAATATTCCAAAAGCTCATTTTCGCACTCAATATATTCATCTAAAAGCAATATGTGATTTGCCTTGTTCATAAATGTATGGTTTTCATTTTGACCATGAATATTAACAAGATATGCTCCAATAGCTCTTAATTGTGCTAAGGTTACAGTACGAGAATTTATCCTTGCAATGCTTTTTCCGTCATGAGTGATAGTTCTTGACACGGAAAAGAGATCATCCTCGTCATATTCAATTCCTAGCTCGTCGCATAAATCATATACTTGTTTTCCAACATTTGAAAAAAGCGCAATAACAGTAGCCTTTTCAGCCCCTTGGCGAACAATCTCACGAGAAAGCTTTGCTCCTAAAATCATTCCAATAGAGTCTATTATTATAGATTTTCCCGCACCCGTTTCACCCGTCAAGATATTAAAGCCGTTTTCAAATTCGATTGTTACATTTTTTGCAACAGCAACATTTTCAATATGCAAAGAATAAAGCATTATTTGCTCCTAACAATTATTTTTCAGCAATTTTTGAAATCTTTTGAGTAATTTTAATACTAGCGTCCTCAGATGTTGTAACGATAATAATTGTATCATCTCCCGCAACGCATCCCAAAATATCGTCATCCATCAATGAATCAATACCTGCTGCAACCGCTTGAGCAAGTCCGGGGGCGGTTTTTATTACAACATTATTTAACGCATATCTAATTTCTCTAATAGAAGAAATTAGAGCGCTATTATATTCAGAAACATCTTCTAATTCTCTTTTTGGCGCAACATATTTATAAATTCCGTCAACCATTACCTTCAAGAGCTTTAATTGTCTTATATCTCTTGATACGGTTGCCTGAGTTGCAACAAAGCCCTCTTCCCTTAACGCCTCGATTAGCTCCTCTTGAGTTTCAATATTCCTTTTTAAAATGATTTCTAAAATTTTCTCTTGTCTTTTGCTTTTCATATTTTCTCCCTTATCCATTAAGTACAATTTTTTCTATTATATTTTTATCAACGATATTTTCAGAGCTTTTTGAAAATATCGCTAAAAATTCAACATTTCCATCTCCACCTAGTATGGGAGATACTGAAAAATAAACGCACGCAAGCCCGTTTTCGCTAGCGCAATTAATAACCTTTAGAACTCCAAAAAGCCTGTCGCTTGGCTTTTTTACAATTCCACCCTTGCCTATTTTTTCACGCCCTACCTCAAATTGAGGCTTTATAAGTGACATATACACGCCATTTTCATTCAAAAGCTTTATGGCAGACGGCATAATATAGGTTTGCGAAATAAATGATACATCAATGGTTACAATATCGCAATAAGAGCCCATATCCTCGTAATTTATGTCTCTAGCGTTATAATTTTCTATTGAAACCACTCTTGGATCGTTCTTTAAGGACAAATCAAGCTGATTTGTACCCGAATCAACAGCATATACCTTACTAGCACCATGCTTTAACGAACAGTCTGTAAAACCGCCCGTAGAGGCTCCTATATCAATAACAATTTTGCCATTAAAATCAACATTTCCCTCATTTATCATTTTTTCGAGCTTTAATCCACCACGAGATACATATGGACAAGGGTCGTTGATTTCAATTTTTTGTGTTATTGATTCATCTATTAAAAATGATGGCTTGGTAATTTTTTTGGAATTTACTATAACATAGCCACCCTCTATTAAGACCTTAGCCCTTTGACGGCTTCTTATATATCCATTATTGGTTAAAAATACATCTAATCTTATCATTTGTTTCTTTCAACTAGATATTTCGCTAGGCTTGAGAGTGACGACTCTTGCCCGTTTGAATATTTAGTAATGATTTTAATTGCTTCCTCGGTTAAGCTATCAACCTTCTCTTGTGCCTCTTGAATTGTCATGTAAGAAAGCGAGGTTAGCTTATTATTCTTTTCGTCAGAGCCAACAGGCTTGCCTAAAACACTTTCGTCAGCAATTTTATCAAGAATATCATCTCTTATTTGAAATGCAATGCCAATATTCATAGCGAATTTGCTTAAATCCTCGACAATTTCCTCGTTTGGTTCTTCACAGCTAGCATAATATCCTAGCAAAACAGCACACTTAATTAGCGCACCCGTTTTTAAGGAATGCATTTTTTCAAGCTCCTTGTAGGAATTAACATGACAATTAATATCAAGCATTTGTCCGCCCGCCATTCCACCAAACCCAGAAAGCCAAGAAAGCTCTTTTATAGCATATCTAACACACTTGTCACTTACTAAATCGTTATTTGACATTACATAAAATGCGTATGTTAAAAGCGAATCTCCAGCTAAAAGTGCATTTGCCTCTCCATAAATTTTATGATTTGTAGGCTTTCCTCTACGATAGTCATCATTATCCATACATGGAAGATCGTCGTGAATTAATGAATATGTGTGTATCATTTCTAACGCGCAGGCAAACGGAATAGCCTTTTCAATATCATTTTTCTTTGAAAAAAGCTTATATGCTTCAAGAACAATAAACGGACGAAGTCTTTTGCCACCAGATAAAAGGCTGTATTTCATAGGATTCTCTAATCCATAGCCGTTTACCTGCATATATTTTTCAAGCGAATTTTCTACAATTGCCGAATTTGTTGCAATTAGCTCTTCAATTTTCATCTTCATCACCTAAAAAGTCTTGTTCTACCAATTCTCCGTCAATGCTAACTAGCTGTTTTACGGTTGCATCTGCGGAATCTAGCTTTTCGTTACATAGCTTAACAAGCTTAACTCCCTCTTCAAATAGAGAGAGCGCCTTATCAAGCGGAGCGTCAGCGCTTTCAAGTAGCGCAACAATTTCATCAAGTCTTTCAAGAGCCTTTTCAAATGTTGGTTCTTTTTTAGTTGGCATTTCTAATTCCTTCTCTTTCTAAAGAATCAACAGATGCACCAATTGTGCCATCTGTCATTTTGATTATAATTTTATCGTTTATTTCTAATTCGTTTGTACCCTTTATGACATTTCCGTCAGAGTCATAAATTGCACCATAACCTCTTGCAAGAACACTAAGAGGGCTTAACGCATCAAGCTGTGCACTAACTTTTGCGAGCTTATATCTTAACTCTGTTGTTCTTTTGGTAATTGCATCTGTCATATTTTCGGCAATTGTCAAAAGTTGCATTCTTTTGGTGTCAAAAAGCACTTGTGGACTTTTTAGCACCTTGCTTTCTTTTAATGTCAAAACTAGCTCTTTATAATTTTCGATTTTTCTCGTTATCGCAGAAAAAGCTCGAGAAAAGCAAATCGAAATTCTATTTTTAAGCTCCAAAATATTAGGTGTTGCAATTTCGGCTGCGTGAGATGGAGTTGCAGCACGAAAATCAGCAACAAAATCACAAATTGTAAAATCTATTTCATGTCCAACAGCAGAAATTACGGGTATTGTACAGTTATAAATCGCTCTTGCGAGTCTTTCGTCATTAAATGCCCACAAATCCTCAACTGAGCCACCTCCACGGCCAATAATTATTAGGTCAACATTTTGTAGTAAATTAAAATACTCTATTGCCCTTGTTAGCTCCTCGGGAGCATTCACGCCCTGAACTGCTGATGGAAACAAAATCAAGGAAACAGACGGGCATCTCTTTTTTGCAACCTTGATAATATCTCTTACAGCTGCGCCGGTAGGAGATGTTATTATTCCAATTTTACTTGGAAGCTTAGGGATTTCCTTTTTGTGCTCTGCATCAAACAAGCCCTCTGCGCTGAGCTTAGCCTTTAACTGTTCAAAGGCTAAATACAAAGCTCCCAAGCCCTCAGGCTCCATAGAATCAACATAAAGCTGATACGAGCCTAGCTTTTCGTAAACGCCAAGTCTTGCATGAATTAAAACCTTCATTCCGTTTTCGGGTTTAAAGCGAATTTTTGACGCATACGCCCTAAACATAACCGCCTTAATTTCACTCGACTCATCCTTTAAGGTAAAATACATATGTCCGCTTGAATGGTGCTTAAAATTAGAAATTTCAGCGCTAACATATATATCCTGTAATTGCATCTCCTCTTCTAAAAGAGATTTTACATATTCGTTTACCCAAGTAATCGTTTTAGGCTCTGGCATCAAAGGATTTCCATTTTCATCAAATCTATATGATACGGCCATATTATTCCTCTTCTATTAAATATTGCTCTCTTGCAAGCAACGCAATTCCCGATGCATTATCTGAGCTAAATTCGGGCGTTGCAAAATAAACATTCTCAAATTTAGAATTTAATCTTTCTTTAATTATAGAATTACTCATAACGCCACCAGCATATACAATTGGCGCTCCACCGAGAGCTTCTCTTAAATTTTCAGTCATTTTTTCAAGTGATTTTCCAATAAAATCAAGCGTATAAGCGCAAACAAGTGGTTTGTCGTTAGTTTTTTGATAAAGCTGTGTTGCGAGATTTTCAAGCCCTGATAGATTACATGAGGTTCCGTTTACAAAAATCTTTGGGCTTGGAATTTCCTTAGTATTTTCAAGCGCTAAGGCCTCCATGTGCCTTCCACAAGGAAAATCTAGTCCTAACATAACTCCTATTCTATCTATTGCTTGTCCAGCGTGCAAGTCAACGCTTCCGCCAATCTGCTCTATTTTATAATAAGCGTTTTCTCTTTTTACCTTCAAAACCTCAGTTGTTCCACCTGAAACATGAAATGAAACAAACTCATCAAATATGGGACATTCGCTTGAATAAATCGCTGAGCGGATATGTCCTGCTTGGTGGGAAAATTTATATATTTTAGCTCCAAAAAAAGCTGATAGCATTTGCGAAACTGCCTCACCGGTTAAAAAGCAAGGCATATATGAGCCTTGCGTATCTCTTGGAAAAGCCGAATAACCTATTGCGATAATTTCAAGATCCCGACAGTTATCTCTTATCATATCAGCAACAAGAGTTAAATTTTTTATATGAGCAAAGACTGCATCACTTTGACGCAGTCCTCTCTCTCCCTTTGATACAGGAAGTAGAATTTTAAAATTATGCAAAATCACGCCACTTTCGCTTGAAATAGCACATGATGTGGTGTAATTGCTAGTATCAATACCTACAAATACTCTTTTTTTCATATTTATAAGCTTCTTGATATATTGTTAAGAACGCCATTGATATAAGATGAAGCACCATCCTCACCATATTCCTTTGCAAGCTCTACTGCTTCATTTATAGAAATAGGAGCAGGAAGAGATAAATATTTCATCTCATATACGCTAACTCTTAAAATTGATAATGTAATCTTAGATAAACGATTGATGCTCCAGCTTTTTAGATTTGCGCTAATAATTTCATCGATAGCATCAATGTTTTCGCAAATTCCTAAAAATTCGCCCTTTACGGTTTCTTCCTCGTCATCCTCACAACAAAAATTATCGTAAGCATCATTATAGTATTGCTCGGGAGCAATTTCTTTGTTGAAATTATATCCAAAAACCAATCCGAGCACATATGATCTAACTTTTCTTTTTCCTAGCATCTTTAACCTCATAAAAGAATTTTAATATTTATTCACTTATATTATATATTTTTGTATTATTAAAGTCAAGTGAAAATATTCATTTTTTATGCATATTTTCATTTTATTTGCAATATGTCGCTTTTTTTGCTCAAATTGCTTGAAAAAGATGTTTATATATGATATGATTTATATAGATTTTTTAAAAGGAGTAAATGCATGGAAAATAAAAATTTAATACTTAAAATGCTGTTTTTCACATGCATTTTATTTGCACCTCTTACCTTTGTTCTCGATATCCTTATAGGATTTATTGTTTCAAATACCTCTCTTTTGAGCCTTGGTGCAACCTTTGTTATATTGATAATAGATTTTGCCATATCGGCCTTTATCATAATTTTAAGAGAAAATCCGCCAAAAATCCTTCAAGGCCCCAAGCTATTTTATTATTCATGTGGATTTTACACTCTTTTAACCGTTTTATTAAAGGTTATAGTTACAATTGTAAACCTATCTCAAAAAATTGTATGGAATACAACTGTATTTTCAATAATTTTAATTTTCGCCTTCTCTTTAAGCATTTCATCTTGCATTTTATATTTAAAGCCGAAATCTAACATTTTAAAAATTACGATATATTTTCTTGTGATTGGTGTTTGTTATTATTTATTGACCATTACAATAGGCGCACTCGATGTAGGAAATAATCTAATTTTGATTTTAAGCTCTTATGTCGCTATATTCGCTATTGTTACTATCATAATCACGCTTATAAAAGCTCATAAAAAGAAAAAGGAGCTTGATAGCAAGCCATATCAAAAGCAATTTTAACAAAAATAATTAAAGCAAGCGCTTTTGCGCTTGCTTTTTTGAATGAAAAAAGGACTGCAAAATGCAGTCCTTTTGAAGTTTTGAGAATTACAAATTACTTGAATTTGCGCTTTCTTGCTGCTTCAGATTTCTTCTTTCTTTTTACACTTGGTTTCTCGTAGTGCTCTCTCTTACGAAGCTCCATAAGAACTCCGCTTCTAGCGCATTGACGCTTAAATCTACGAAGAGCGCTGTCGAGTGTTTCGTTTTCTTTTACTCTGATTTCTGCCATCTATATCCCTCCCCCCGCGTGTAAGCAAAGAGAATTAAATCTCTATAGTATTATATTACAACTATTGTTGCTTGTCAATAGAAATTTTATAATTTTCTAAAAAAATTATTATTTTATTACGATATTTACTATTTTTCCCGGAACATAGATTTCCTTAACAATAGTTTTATCTGAAATAAATTCAGCAACCTTCGGCTCAGCCTTAGCAAGCGCAATAGCCGTTTCCTTATCTGAGCTCTTATCAATAACTATTGTGCCTCTTAACTTTCCATTTACCTGAACCGCTATTGTTACTGCGCTATCAATAGTCTTTGACTCGTCATACTTCGGCCAGCTTTCGTAAGCGATTGTATCGTTGTGACCTAAAATAGACCAAATTTCCTCACCAATATGAGGACAGATGCAGGATATCATTTTTATGAAGCCCTCAGCATATTCTCTTGGACACTTGCCTTCCTTATAAACAGCATTCACAAATATCATCATTTGAGATATAGCTGTGTTAAAAGCAAGCTTTTCAAAGTCATCAGTTACCTTTTTAACGGTCTTATGATAGATTTTTTCAAGCTCCTCACATTCGCCATCAATTATGTTCTCCGCCTCTGTAAAGAACGCCCAAACTCTATTTAAGAAACGCTTAGCACCTTCAACTCCCGCATCGCTCCATGGCTTAGACACCTCAAGAGGTCCCATGAACATTTCATATAGGCGAAGTGTATCCGCGCCATAATCACGAACTACATCGCTTGGGTTTACAACAAATTCAGGGAAACGCTTACCCATTTTGATACCGTTTGCGCCTAGAATCATACCTTGGTGAACAAGCTTTTTAAATGGCTCCTTGGTAGGTGCAAGTCCCTTGCTATAAAGATATCTGTTCCAAATTCTTGAATACATAAGATGTCCAACCGCATGCTCCGGACCACCAATATAAAGGTCAACGGGCATCCAGTGCTTAAGTAGCTCTTGATTTGCGAATTCATCGCTATTATGTGTATCAATGTAGCGTAAGAAATACCAGCTAGAACCTGCAGAGCCCGGCATTGTAGAGGTTTCTCTTGTGCCTACAACACCATTTTTATTATATTTTTTCCACTCTGTCGCGTTTTCAAGAGGCGCTTTTCCATTTACGCCCTTATAATTTTCAAGCTCCGGAAGAACTAATGGTAGCTCCTCGTCGTCAAGAACATGAATTGAGCCATCGTCACAATGAACAACAGGAACCGGCTCTCCCCAATAACGCTGTCTTGCAAAAATCCACTCTCTAAAATGGTAATTAACAGTTCTCTTTGCAACACCCATTTTTTCAAGCTTGGAGGTGATAGCCTCCTTCGCCTCTTCAACAGTAAGTCCGGAAAATTCCTCGGAATTTATTAGTCTATAACCGCGTCCTAGATATTCGCCCTTTTCAAACGCCTTTTCCGAAACATCAACATGACCTAGCGCATCATCACCATCAATTACTTGAATCATATCAATTCCGTGTGCGATAGCATACTCAAAATCGCGCTGATCGTGTGATGGAACTGCCATTACAGCGCCTGTACCGTAATTTGCAAGAACGAAATCACCGATAAACATTCTTACTTCCTTACCGTTTACAGGATTGATGCAGGTTACGCCCTTAAGCTCGCAACCAGATTTGGTCTTATTGAGCTCTGTTCTGTCCATATCATTTTTCTTTAAGGTTTCGTTAATGTAGGCTTGTACCTCTTCCTTATTCTCAATTCTTGACATAAGGCCCTTTACAACATCTCCGTCAGGAGCAAGAACCATAAATGTGATACCATAAATGGTTTCAATACAGGTTGTAAAGATAGAAAACTCTCCACCGCCAACAATTTTAAAGGTAACCTCAACGCCTGTTGATTTTCCTATCCAGTTTTTTTGCATAAGCTTGGTGGATTCTGGCCAATCGATTTCGTCAAGTCCCTCTAAAAGCTCCTCGGCAAAGGCAGGCTGATTAATAACCCATTGCTTCATGTTTTTTCTAACAACGGGATAACCGCCACGCTCGGACTTGCCATCAATTACCTCATCATTTGATAGAACTGTTCCAAGCTCCTCGCACCAGTTTACAGGCATATCAATGTATTGAGCATATCCATCAAGATACAATTGCTTAAAGATCCACTGTGTCCATTTATAGAACTCAGGATCACTTGTAGCGATCATTTTGCTCCAATCATAGTCAAAGCCTAGCTCCTTAAGCTGCTTTGAGAAGGTTTTTATGTTCTCTTGCGTAAAGCCATTTGGATGATTTCCTGTATTTACCGCATATTGCTCTGCAGGAAGTCCAAATGAATCATATCCCATAGGGTGAAGAACATTATAGCCCTGCATTCTTTTCATTCTAGAAACAATGTCGGTCGCCGTATAACCCTCTGGATGACCTGCATGAAGTCCTACGCCTGATGGGTATGGGAACATATCCAGTGCATAAAATTTAGGCTTAGAAAAGTCCCAAACATCTGTTTTAAAGGTTTGATTCTTTTCCCAATATTCTTGCCATTTCTTTTCAATTGATAAATAGTCGTACTTCATTTTAAGCCTCTCAAATTATGAATTCAAAATTTTATTAATATCTATTTCTTCACAGTCAGCCCATAATCTATCAAGCTTATAAAACTCTCTTGCTGATTGAGAAAATATATGAATAATAACATCGTTACAGTCAACAACCTTCCAATCGTCAGCATTTGAGCCATCAAGTCTTATATCAGGAACACCTGCGATTCCAAGACGATATTCAGTCTCGTCAGCTAGAGTTTTCACTTGTGTTGTGGAATTACCTGTGCAAATTACAAAATAGTCAGCAATTATTGTTTTGGTGTCAATTTTTAATATCTTTATATCATCTGCCTTCTTGCTATCTAGAATTTTAACCGCAAGGAATGCAATCTCCTCGGATGTCGCATTCGCTAGGCAACCCTCTTTAATTCCTAAAATATTCTCCATATTACCTCCTAAAAGCAATTTTTATTCTTTAAAAAATAATTTCTTGCTTTTATTGTATCAAGATCTATTCCTCTGCTTTCTTCTATGAGATTTTTTATTGTCATATCAAATGACAGAACCATCGTCATACGAAGAATTTCCTTTTTTTGCTCAATTGTATCACATTTTTCAAGATTATTATAAAAGTACTCTCTTAACTTCACACAATCGGGGAAAGTCCTATTTTTTTCGATATAATCGGCCAAGTATATAATACTCTCGAAAAGCGTCATACCCTCTCTGCCTGTTGTATGATAATAAATCCCATAATAAATTTCATCATCAACAACCTCACAGCCGAATTTTCTTCGAGCAAATTCACAGCCTGTTTTTGCGTGAAAAAGCTTGGACTCTATATTGTCAAAATCGACAGTTATTCCATACTCATGACATAGCTGTATATGCTCCTCAACGCTTAACTCCTTGGTTATATCGTGAAGCAATCCGGCAACAGATAGCTCGTTTAGCTTTTCGGGAAGAAATATTGAACCCAAAGCACGAGCCTCCTCTTCAACGCCAAGCGTATGAGTAAGTCTTTTAGGCTTCATAAATGTGGCTATAATATCTCGTAGAGCCTTAATATCAACTTCAATCATTTTTATATAAGCCTCTTTCCATAATAAATTCATATACCGATATAGGAATAAGCTCCTTTATTTTTGGATCATCTATTCCATTTCGAATATCGCTAGACGAAAGCTCGATAACATCTGCAACGATTTCAAGAATTTTTGCGCCATACAACGCCCTAAATTCCTGTATTTTAGTCTGAATTAAGCTATCATAATATTGGTCGCTTTCGCGTCTAATATACACAATAGTAGCAGATCTAAAAATATATTCAAAATCGTACCATTCATCAAGAGTTACGAGCATATCTGTTCCACAGAGGAGAAAAATTTCCTTCGCTCCTTGCGCTTTAAAATAACGCAAGGTATCAGCTGTATAGCTTTTTCCGGAGCGCTCAAGTTCTATTCTTGAAAGCTCTATTTTATCAGAAATTTCGGAAAATGCAAGCCTTGCCATTTCGTATCGATCGTCACCACTAACACTTGACTCTCTTTGCTTGTGTGGTGGGATTGATGTTGGAATTACATATAGCTTGTCCATTTGAATGGCATTAACAAAGCTTTTACAAGCATTTACATGCCCATTGTGAGGTGGGTCAAAGGTTCCACCATAAATTCCTATTTTCATCTTATCTTTTTTAAATCAATTTTTCTATTGCTCTCGTTTGAAGAAACCTTGAAAAGAACAATTTTCATTCCAATTGTTTGAACAACCTCGGCGTCTGTTTTTTGAGCGATAATTGTTGCGCTATCCTTTACAGATGTAGGACAGGTTTCAAGAATTTTAATTTTTATAAGCTCTCTTGCCTCTAATGCGTTACCAAGCTGAAAGCAAATTTCATCTGTAACACCACCCTTGCCTATTTGAAAAATAGTATCAAGATCAGAGGCTAACTTTTTTAAATATGCTCTTTGTTTACTTGTCATCATTTAATACCTGTGATAATTTTTCAATAAATTTTTGTGAAGCAAGAGCCCTATGGCTAACCTCGTTTTTCTTAGAAAGCTCTACCTCTGCAAAGGTTTTTCCGAATGGCTCATAATAAAATAATGGGTCATATCCAAAGCCACCATTTCCGTGTCTTTCGGTTAAAATTATTCCATGACATTCGCCACGAACAACGAAATCTCCTACATGATCCGGAAATACGCATGCCATGGTGCAAACATATTTTGCAGAGCGATTATCCCTACCATTTAGCTTCTCCAACAATAAATCATTGTTATCCTCGTCACTTCCACCGGAAAACCTAGCAGAATAAACGCCTGGAGCTCCGTCTAAGGCATCAACACAAAGCCCGGAATCGTCAGCAAAGCCAATATAGCCAAGGCTTGCAGGGACAGATGCCTTTGTTATGGCATTTTCCTCAAAGGTTTCACCCGTTTCAACTATATCGCCATAAAATCCAATGTCATCGAGGGACAAAACCTTAATTTTGCCCTCGAAGGCTTTTGTTAAAAGGACTTGAAACTCCTCTATTTTTTTCTTATTTCTAGAAGCAAGCACGATTTCTGTCATAATTATTCAAATAACGCATCAATGAATTCGTTTGCGTTAAATCTCTCCATATCGTCAATTTGTTCGCCTACACCAATAAATTTAACCGGTATATTAAGCTCGTTTTTAATCGAGAAAACTATTCCGCCCTTGGCAGTTCCGTCAAGCTTAGTTAAAATCAAGCCTGTAATATTTGCAGAGTTTTTGAATTCCTTTGCTTGATTTACCGCATTTTGACCGGTTGTAGAATCAAGAACAAGCAAGGTTTCTCTTGTCGCGTCAGGCAATTCTCTACTTATAACGCGATCAATTTTTGCGAGCTCATCCATTAGATTTTTCTTATTATGAAGTCTTCCGGCAGTATCAATAATCAAAACATCAGCCCCACGCTTTTTCGCTGCATTTATAGCATCAAAAACAACTGCGGCAGGATCAGATCCTTCTGTATGCTTGATCAAATCAACACCTGCTCGCTTTGTCCAAACCTCTAGTTGATCAATAGCAGCAGCTCTAAATGTATCAGCAGCGGCAACAACAACCTTCTTGTGCGATTTTTTCATAGAATGGGCGATTTTGCCAATCGATGTTGTTTTGCCAACTCCGTTTACACCTATGATTAAGACAACGGTCATGCTATTTGAGGAATAATTAATTTCCTCTCCTTCGCCTAGCATTTCAAGCATGATTTGACGAAGCGCAACCTTTACCTCGTCAGAATCCTTTAAGCCCTTTTCTCTTATTTGCTCACGAAGCTTATCAAGAATCGCCTCTGTTGTATTAGCTCCTACATCGGCGCAAATCAAGATTTCCTCTAGCTCCTCCATTAAGTCCTCATCAATTCGACGAAGACGCTTAAAAAGGTCTGCAAACGGCTTGAATAGTAGGTTTTTAGTCTTTTGAAGACCTCTTTTTAATTTTTCAAAGAAAGACATTTAATATCTCCTATTATTTTGCATTATTTGTATTAAGAATATTTTCATTACCAACAGCATTAGTATCCATAGTAAGAACCTTGGAAATACCCTTTTGAGGCATGGTAACGCCATAAAGCTTGTCGGCAATTTCCATAGTTCCTCTTCTGTGCGTGATAACAATAAATTGAGTTTGTCTTGAATAACGCTTTATGTATTGTCCAAATCTTGTTACATTAACCTCATCAAGCGCAGCCTCAATTTCGTCGAATATACAGAATGGTGTAGGATTTACCTTCAAGATAGCAAACAAGAGCGCGATAGCAACAAACGATTGCTCTCCTCCTGACAAAAGCATAAGGCTTTTAATAACCTTGCCTGGAGGCGCCGCCTTTATCTCGATACCACAGTTGAGAACATCATCAGGATTATCAAGAATTAACTCTGCATGTCCACCACCAAACAATTCCTTAAATACCTCATTGAAGTTTTCGTTAACCGCATTGAAGGCAGCGATGAACTTGGTCTTCATCTCTTCCTCAAGCTCTGCAATTTGGTTAAGAATGAATTCCTTAGATTGCTCAAGGTCAGTTAGCTGAGCATACAAGAAATCATATCTTTCCTTTTCTTCCTTGTATTCCTCAATTGCGTTTGTATTAATATGGCCTAACTCACGAATGCTTTGTCTGCATTCATTAAGAGTAGCTAAAATCTCTCTTCTGTTTTCCTCGGTAACCTCGGGATAACCGAGCTTAATAGCATCAGATGGCTCGATTTCATAATCCTGTCTTAGTCGCTCCATCATTTTTTCTTGAGATTCGATCAATTGCTGTAGCTTAATCTCATTCATACCATGAGATCTTGCAATAATCTCCTTCTTAGCAGAAATTTCCTTACTCTTAGCATTAAGCTCATTACGCTTTTTCTCGATTTGTTGCTCAAGTAGATATAGGCGTTCTCTTTCAGCCTCGAATGATGCAAGCCTTGCAAGAGCCTCCTCGTATGCTTTTCTGTTTTCAGTGCTCTTTTCGCCAAATGAAGCAACATCGTCGGTTAAACGCTCCATTTTTTCTCTACGAAGGGTTATGCTTTCAAGAATTTCATCAAGCTTAGCCTTGGCCTCAACAAGAGCATTATTAGATGCCTCTAAATCCTTGTTAATGGTTGTAACATTAACGAGGTTTTCGTTAATTTTCTCGCTATAAGTATCGGCCTCGCCCTCGTATTCATATTTGAGGACATTTAGCTCCAAACGCTCATTAGCAATTTCGGCGATAACAGCATCAAGCTCTTCGCGTCTTTTCTTTAATTTCGCTAGCTCAATAACGGCTCTTTGAGCCTCCTCAATGGACTTTCTTCTGTCGTCCTCCATTTGCTCTACAAGAGCTCTCTTGTCGTCAATTCTTGCAACAAGAGCCTCGTATTCGGTCTTTTCGCGTCTATATATGCTATCAAGCAAATTAAATTGTTGCCTGTCCTCGGCTCTTTTTTGAGTTAAGGCTCTTAGATCCTCTCCAAGTGACTGTCCTTCTGCCTTGATTACAGCAATTTCTGCCAAAATTTGCTCGTTTTCATCCTGCATTCTCTTGATATCAGCGCCTCTTGAAAGCATATTGCTCTCATGCTTTGCCGAACCACCGGTAAACGAACCACCAACATTAATTTGCTGACCATCAAGGGTAACAACCTTAACCTTATAGCCAAGCGATTTAGCCATTTCTGTCGCATTATCAATATTATCAAAGATCAATGTTCGGCCAAGCAATGATGAGAAAATATTTTCAAATTTTCCATCAAAGCTAATTAACTCGTCGGCTACGCCGATATATCCCTTAAAGCCCTTTGCCTTTTGCATTTCCGGTGTCGCGCTTTGAGGATTAACCGAACTAATTGGATAGAAGGTAGCTCTTCCTGCCTTATTCTCCTTAAGTGCCATAATGCAAGCCTTAGCGGTAGCTTCATTATCAACAACAATATGCTGAAGACCAACACCAAGAGCTGTTTCGATGGCGGTAACATACCTTTCTTCAACGGAAATAAGCTTTGAAACAGGACCATAAATTTGTCCTGCATTTCTGATTTCTCCGTTTTTGTATGCATTCATAATGAAGGTTACACTTCTCGCATAACCCTCAAATAGTTCTTCCATGCTATTTAATGCATTGATTCTCTCAATTAGTGCAAGGGATTTAGATCTGAGAGCATTCATTTTTTCCTTAAGCTCATCATAGCGATTGGTTTTGCTCTCTATTTCTTCTTCGGTATTTGCTATTTCAGCCTCTAAAGCGGAAAGCTTCGCTTCATATTCGGCAAGAGTTTTCGAAATAGTCTCTGCCTCAGCTATCATCTCAGCAAGCGCCTTGCTATGAGAATCAAGATTGGTTGTATTCACGGTTGCTCTTTCACTTTCGTTAGTTGAAGAGCTTTCAATAACGGAAATACGAACCTTCAAATCGTTAAGCTCTGATTCGAGAGCCTTTTGCTTTTCAAAAAGCTCTTCAATTTTTTTAGAAATTTCATCGCGCTTTTTAATAAGATTTGCTTGCTCCTCGCGAATCGCAATATATTCATCTTGAGCCTTTTGAAGCGCAATTCTAGTTTCGTTATAACGAGCCTCACATTCAGCAATATAGCTTTCGGCAGAAATTCTTTTTGCCTCAAGTCTTTCGATCTCGGCAATTTCTTCACTTGAAATTCTTTCTGCATGCTCTACATTGTTTTGCATAACCGCAAGATTGGCATTAAGGTCAGCAATAGTTTTATTGCATGCAATGATTTCGCTATATATCCTATCAGCCTCTAGCTTGGTTTGATTGAATCTTTCAGCAAGAATAGCTTCTTGCTCCTCGATCTGTTGTAGAGAATCGTTTGCCATATCAAGCTCGTGCTTAGACATCATTAGCTCGTTTGTTAGTCTTTCGATTTCTAGCTTAGTTTTTTGAGAATCATAAATCCACAAGGAAATATCTGCTACCTTTTTCTTTTCGTATAGCTCTAGATATGCCTTCGCCTTTTTAGCTTCTCTTTCAAGAGGACCTATTCTACGCTCAAGCTCGTGAAAAATATCTAAAACACGATCCATGTTCTCTTGAGTGTTTTTAAGGTTCTTTTCGGTTTCGTTTTTCTCGTGCCTAATTTTGGAAATTCCTGCCGCCTCTTCAAAGATGTTTCTTCTATCCTCACTCTTTTTAGAGATAATTTCGGCAATTCTACCCTGTCCTATAATAGAATATCCTTCACGACCTACACCGGTGTTCATAAATAGCTGATAAATATCAGTCAATCTACAAGGGTTTCTATTAATAAGATATTCACTTTTTCCTGCACGATAATACCTACGAGTAACGGTAATCTCATCATAAGGGCTATTCAGCCTACCCTCGCTAGATGTATTATCGAATGTTACAGATACCTCGGCAAAGCTCATAGGCTTTCTAACCTCGGTTCCTATGAAAATTACATCCTCTAGCTTAGAACCACGAATGTTTTTAGTAGAAAGTTCTCCTAAAACCCATCTCATAGCATCTGTAATATTAGATTTTCCGCTTCCGTTAGGTCCGACAATAACAGTTGCGCCATCGTCAAATGTCAAAATAGTTTTATCCGGGAATGATTTAAATCCCTGTAATTCAAGCGACTTTAAATGCATTGTCAGTCCTCCTTGCTTTTAATTTCTATGTTATAGGATTCGAGGTTATCAAGCTCTAAAACTCTTATGCTCTCAAACCCATACATTTTTTCTAATTTTATAATATTTGATTTTTTGTTACCAATAACCTGAGATGTAGCTCCTTTGGGGCAAAAAATCACTATTTTTCTTGAAAAATCAACGCCATCAAGCCTTGCGCATATGATTTTAAAATACAATTCACTCTTTACCATTTCTCCGATTGAAGGATGATTTGGACCTGCAACAAAGGTATCGCTAGAATGAAGATTTTCACTTTCGCAAAGGCCTATTCTAATACAAGGCACATTATGCTCAACAAAAACGCTCAACACCTGCGTGCTACGAAAAATAGCCTCATCAAGAGAAAGTGGCTCATAGCTTTTATCAATCGTTAATTTTTCAAGCTCCGTTTGTTTAAATACTAATGTTGGATAAATTCTAGCTCCAATTGCTCCACTATTGCAAATAAAATTAGCGCATTCAAGCTCGTCATCTAAGGTTGCCTTTGGTAACCCTATCATCATTTGACCAACAAATGGTATTTTGTTTTGATTTAAAAGAGAAATTGCTCTTTTAGTTTGCTCAGCAGTGTGTCCACGCTTTAAAAAGCTTAAAACTTCGTCATTCATCGATTGAATGCCGAGCTCTACACAGCTTATTGTGTATTTTTTTAAAATTTCAATAATTTCTTCGCTTATGTAATCTGGGCGAGTTGACATTCTAATGGCCTGAACTCTACCGTTATTGATATACTTCTGTGCTATATCCAGAAGCCTTATCATAAGTAATCTATCAATTCCGGTAAAAGAGCCTCCAAAAAATGCAATTTCAACATTGCTATCACTTGAAGTGGTCAAAACATCAAGAATTTGCTTTTCAACCATCGACTCATCAAATTCCATAGAACCGGAAATATATCTTTGATTGCAAAAAATACATTGATTAGGACAGCCTAAATGAGGAATAAAAATTGGTATATTTATATGTCCCATTTTATATCAAACAAGATGCAAGCCTGCTTTGCGGCCTCCTGTTCAGCTTCCTTCCATGTTTTTCCAATTCCCTTGCCAATAACATTCGAGTTTAGCATAACCTCAACCTCGAAGGTTTTATCATGATCCGGACCACTTTCGCGAACATGATTATATTCAAGTCGTTCTCTGCCATTTGCTTGAACAAATTGCTGAAGAGCTGTCTTATAATCTCTATTAATCTTGTTTCTTGACGCCTCTTCAATAGCATCAGCCATTAAAGGAATTAAAAATTTGGCAACCACTTCCTTTGAATGACCGGAATCAAGATAAATTGCAGCTAGTAAGGCTTCAAAGGCGTTTTCAAGAATTTTTTGATTATTTCTTCCAGTATCCTCTTCACCCCTACCAAGTAGCAAATACGAGCCCAAATTAATCGCCCTAGCGAGTGATGCAAGTGATTTTGAGCATACAACCGCTGCTCTAACCTTAGTTAAATATCCTTCAGGGCTATCCTTAAATTTCTCGTAAAGATATTCGCTGGTTATCAAGGATAAAACGCTATCTCCTAGAAATTCAAGCCTTTCATTATGCTCACACTTCGTTTTTTTACCATGACTTCTTTGCTCGTTTGCATATGAAGAATGAGTTAGTGCAGTTTTCAATATTAAATTATTATTAAACTTATAGCCTATTGTCTTTTCTAGCTCTTCAATAGGAAACGGGTATTCTGTCATGTCAACTCCTAAATTATTTTAGTTCCTCAGCAACATCGTTTGTTATATTAGATCTTGCATATTCAATAGCTTGTCTTATTGCAATTTTTATTTCCTTAGCCTTTGAGCTTCCATGAGCCTTAATTACAGGCTTAGCAAGACCCAAAAGCGGTGCGCCTCCATACTCTGATGCATCAAGACGCTTTTTCACTCCCTTTATCCTTCTCTTGAAATGGAAAAGATACGAGAACTTTGTAAAAATATTAGCGGTAAAGAGCTCTGTCAGCGTTTTACCCATGAATTTACCCATTCCCTCTGTAAGCTTCAAAGCAATATTTCCGGTAAATCCATCTGTTACAAGCACATCGCAAGGCGAATTGGGTATTTCCTTAGCTTCAATATTACCGACAAAATTTATTGCCTCATTAGACTTTAGTAAGCCATAAGCCTCGCAAGCAACAGGCGTTCCCTTGTGCTCTTCAGTTCCATTATTCAAAAGTCCAACTCTTGGATTTTCAACTCCAAAAACCTTTCTCATATAGGCAGAACCAATTATCGCCCATTGTAGAAGAACATCAGCTGTAACAACAGGATTAGCTCCTGAATCTAGCAACAAGATCGGTGGAGTAAAAGGCAAAATTGCAGCAATCGCACTTCGTCTAATTCCTCTTATTTTTCTTACAATAAGAGTTGATGCTGTATGCAAAGCACCTGTGCTACCTGCACTTATAAAGGCATCTCCCTTTTCTTCCTTCAATAGCCTAAGTCCGAGATTCATCGAGCTTTCGCTTTTCTCCTTCATAACAACCATTGGATCATCTTCCATTGTAACAAAAACGGTTGTATGAATTATAGAAATATTTTCAGGAATTATCATTTCGAGTTCTTTTGCACACTCACGAATCTTGTTTTCATCTCCCACAAGAGTGATAGTAACATTTTTATATTCCAATGCGGCATCTAGTGCGCCCTTAACTACTTCTAAGGGGGCATTATCTCCGCCCATAGCATCTACTATAATGTTCATGTTTACTTCCTTGAATTTTAATTATTTTGATTTATACTTGCATTTTACTCCACTACAAACAAGTGTTCCTGTCTTTTTCATTAGAAGAATTTTTCCGCATTCAGGACATCTTTTGTCAGTTGGCATATCCCAAGATGAAAAATTGCATTCGGGGTATCTGCGACAGCTATAAAATAGCTTATTGCCCTTTCCGGTTTTAGAAACAATCGCATCGCCACACAAAGGACAGCTTACACCTATTTCTACAATTTTCGCTTTTGTAAATTTGCATTTGGGATAATTTGAGCAAGCATAAAATTCTCCGTATTGTCCTTTACGAACAACAACATCAGAGCCACAAATTTCACATTTAAAATCAGCTACCTCAACAGGCTTTGCCTCTGCAACAGTTCCGTCTTTATTAAGTGTTTTTGTATTTTTACACCTTGGATAATTTGGACACGCGGCAAATTTTCCAAATCTACCATTTTTGATAACCATCTTACTTCCGCATTTTTCGCAAATAATATCTGTTTCTTCAAACGGAAGCTCTATATTATTTTCCAAAAGCGATGCCTCGGCTTTTCCCAGCTCTTGCGAAAATCCGGTATAAAAATCTGACAAGGCCTCTTCAATGGTTTCCATGCCATTTTCTATTGCATCAAGCCTATTTTCCATTATTGCGGTAAACTTATAGTCCATAATGTCAGGAAAATGCTCGTTCATAACCTTTGTTGTTATTCTACCTAACTGTGTTGGCTTCAAGAATTTTCCATCTCTTTCAACATATCCTCTAGTGATAATAACAGTTATAATTGGAGTATATGTGCTAGGACGACCTATTCCCTTTTCCTCTAAGAATTTAATAAGAGTTGCCTCATCATATCTTAAAGGCGGTTCGGTAAAATGCTGAGTTGCCTCTATTTTTCTTACGCCTAATGTATCATCAGCAGAAATCACAGGAATTTTTGCGTTTTTCTCAGGGTCAAACGCATCATCCATATTCACAGGAGCATCATCGTTGCTCTCCTCGTAAATAGTCATGTATCCAGAAAAGCCTACTGTATATCCACTAGAACGGAAAATATATCCACTATTTTCAAAATCAACAACCACAGTGTTAATTTCCGCCGACGCCATTTGGCTAGCGATAAATCTATCCCAAATAAGCTTATAGAGCTTAAATTGATCAGCTGTGAGCTGTCTTTTTATCTTTTGAGGCTCAAGATCAAGATTTGATGGTCTTATTGCCTCATGCGCGTCCTGAGCATTAGATTTGGATTTATATACTCTTGCTCTGCTTGGATAGAATTTTTCTCCGTATTTGTCAACAATGAATGATTTTGCCCTTTTTTGAGCCTCCTCAGAAATTCTAAGCGAATCTGTACGCATATAGGTGATAAGACCTTGTACGCCACCAAATTCAGCGCCTAGATTAATTCCCTCGTATAGTTCTTGAGCAATTTTCATCGTTTTTTGAGATTGGAAATTGAATTTTCTAGCAGCCTCTTGTTGCAAGGTTGATGTTATAAAGGGTGGTGCTGGAGCACGGGTCTTTGTTCCCTTTTTGATTTCACAAACCTTGAACTCTCCGCCTCTTACAGCGTTTAGAATTTCATCTGCTTCTCTTTGGCTTTTGATTTTTATTTTTTTTGCCTTGCTACCATAAAATCTTGTGGTAACATGCTTTTTCTTTAAATCTGTAAGAACAGCATCTATTGTCCAATATTCAACCGGCTTAAAGGATTCGATTTCCTCCTCGCGCTCAACAATTATTTTTGTAGCGACAGATTGTACTCTTCCGGCTGAAAGTCCGCTTTTAATTGTTTTCCACAAAATAGGGCTAACCTTATAGCCAACTATTCTATCTAGAATTCTCCTTGCCTGTTGAGAATTTACAAGATTTATATCAATATCTCTTGGGTGCTTAATTGCTTCTCTTACTGCTGTTTTAGTGATTTCATTAAAGGAAACTCTTTTTGCCTTTTTACTATATTCTCCCAAAACTGCTGCAAGATGCCAAGAGATTGCCTCGCCCTCACGGTCAGGGTCAGTTGCAAAAAATATTTTATCAGCCTTTCTTGCTTCTCTTTTAAGCTCTTTTATCAAATCGCCCTTACCACGAATGTTGATATAATGCGCTTCAAATCCATTATCTATATCTATTCCTAGGGTTGATTTAGGTAAATCCCTAACATGACCCACAGAAGCTATTACTTTATAATTTGAGCCAAGATAATTTTTTACTGTGCTTATTTTACCTGGTGACTCAAGTATTACGAGATTGGTTGCCATAGTTTTCCTTTCATTTTACCCTTACAAAGCACGAGCCCGGTAGCTCTTGAATAAAGCCCTCTATTTCGAGCAAGCTTGTTTCAGCCATAATAACCGATATAGTAAAGCCGGTCAAATCCGCCAATTCATCAGCAGAATAGGTTTTTTCGGCTTCCATTGCCTTGTAAATTGCCAATTGTATTTCGGAAAGACCAGAAAGGTCTGTTTCCTCCGCTTGAGGTGGTATAACCTCCTCAAATTTTTTAGTTAATTTTATATTTTCTCTTTTAGTCTGCGTGGATCTTCTAGAATATTCTGTTCTATCAGAGCCATTTGTAGTTTTCATAAGACTTTTAGAGAATGTAGGCCTTTGCTTAGCCTTAGCAAAGTCAATTTTATCAGAATATTCTTCAATAAATTCTTCTAAAATATCAACTGCCGTTCTTGCAAGCATCGCTCTTTCTTCCCTTAGCAAAAGATTAGTTCCCTTGCTGGTGTGCATTTTAACAGGGCCCGGCACTGCGAACAAGGGCTTCCTTTGCTTCGTAGCTAATCTTGCGGTAATCATTGCACCGCTATTTTCATCAGCCTCAACTATTACAGTACCATTAGAAATACCGCTTATAATTCGATTTCTAATGGGAAAGTTTCTAGAATTAGGTGGAGTGTGGGGTGGATATTCTGTAATAACCGCTCCATAATCTATTATTCTACTCATCAAGCTAGTATGCTCGCGAGGATAAATAACATCTATTCCCGATCCCAAAACCGCAACTGTCGTTCCAAGGGCATTTATTGTACCAACAGCAACAGTACCATCAATTCCCCTTGCCATTCCACTAACTGTTATCGCACCTGCTCGCGACAAGGTGTAGCCCAGCTCGAAGGCAATCTTTTGTCCGTAGGTTGTCATGCTCCTAGTTCCTACAACGGAAATTGACAGCTCCTCATCAAAGTTTGGCATTTCACCCTTGCAATACAGAACAGCGGGGAAATCCTCTAGCTCTCTTAACGCAGAAGGATAGTTATCGTCAGAATATGCAATGATTTCAACATCATTTTCCAGACACCATTCATAGATCTCTTCTGCGTGCTCAAAATTTTTATTAAGTAGCTTATTCTTTTGTGAATCAGATAACCAATGGATTAATCCCATATCGCTATCGTCGGAATCATAAATATTTTGCTCGTTTTCAAAATAGTTTATGAGCTTGCTATAAATATTAGATCCTGCACCAAAGTGCAAGGATAACCATAGCCATATAAGCTTTTTCTCCATTCGGCATCTCCTTAAAAATATTATAATATAATATATAATATCATTTTAAAATAAAAATGTCAATGCACTATGCTAAAATTATTTAGAAATTTCCCACATTAATATGGCAGACGCCATTGCAACATTAAGAGATTCTGTATTTTCTCTCATTGGAATAAAAATAGTACGGGAGCACGCGTCTATTAATTCTGGGCTTATACCATGCCCTTCGTTTCCTAAAACAACCACATCGTCCCTCGAAAGCGAATCCTTTCCTAAGACCATGGCTTTATTATCAAGAGCGGCAGCCAATACTCTTCTTCCAGAAGCTTTAATATCTAGAATAGTATCCCTCAAGTCTTCAACAATAAAAATTTCCAACTTAAAAATTGCTCCCATCGAGGCACGGACCACCTTTGGCGAGTATATATCCACACAATCACTTGAAATTATAAGAGTATCAATTCCCAAAGCAACAGCATTTCTGCAAATAGTGCCTATATTTCCGGGATCTCTTACCGACTCCAATACAAAAACTGTCTTTCCGACGACTTCTTTGTTTTTTACAGTTATAGAAAATGTGTGCTTTTTCTCAAAGAATTCGCATACAGTAATGATACCCTGTGGCGCATTTTCAGTAGTTAGCTTTTCAAAAATATAACCTTCTACACATAAAATTTTAGCGCCCTTTTCGGCACATTTTTTGACTTTATTTATTATTTCATTTGGAATTTCTACCGAGTTATCCAAAACAATATATTTTATAGTTGCTCCAAACTCAACCGCCTCACAAAAAAGCTTTATTCCATCGCATATGAATTGCTTTTTTTGAGCTCTATATTTCTTATTTGACAGCTTTGATATTTCGCTAATTGTCGCATTGGATTTACTCTTAATCAAATCAACACCAAAAATCAAATTATTCATAAAAACCTCGCAAATTTCAAAAAAACTCGGCAAACGCCGAGTTTTTAGTCTAATTAAAGAGCTGCCTTTGCCTTTTCAACAAGTGCTGCGAATGCTTCCTTATCAGAAACTGCAAGCTCAGCAAGCATCTTTCTGTTGAGATCAATACCAGCAAGCTTTAGTCCGTGCATAAATGTAGAATAGTTCATGCCACATGCCTTTGCTTGAGCTGAAATTCTTGTAATCCAAAGAGAACGGAAGTCTCTCTTCTTCATCTTACGGCCTGCGAAAGCATAGTTACCACTCTTCATAACAGCCTGCTTAGCCATCTTGAAGTGCTTGCTCTTAGCTCCCCAGTATCCCTTTGCCATCTTTAAAATTTTATTTCTTCTTTTACGCGCCATCATTGCGCCCTTAACTCTAGCCATCTTTAAAATCCTCCTTGTTAATAATGCTTCACGACTTATTTATTGATAAGTTTCTTGATTGTAGGTGCCATGCTCTCGCTCAAATAAGAGTTGCCACGAAGCTTTCTCTTACGCTTTGCAGTCTTAAGACCGAGATTGTGACGATGCTGTGAGTGAAACATTTTTACTTTACCTGTACCGGTTAAAGAAAATCTTTTGCTAGAAGCCTTGTGTGTTTTAATCTTTCCCATGATATTTATTTCCTTTCATGTACATAATAATCGTTTTTATTTTTTAATTGGTGAAATGGTAACAGTCATTCTTCTACCATCAAGTGCAGGAGCCTTATCGGCAGCACCAAATTCTGAGCAAGCCTCAACAAATTTATTGATAAGCTCTACACCCACATCAGTGTGCGCCATTTCTCTACCCTTAAAAAGTAGCACTACTCTTACCTTGTCGCCACCCTTTAAAAATCTAATTGCGTTATTCACCTTTGTGTTAAAATCGTGCGTATCAATTCTACAAGAAAGCTGAACCTCCTTGATGTCAACGGTTTGCTGTCTTTTTCTTGCCTCTTTTTCTCTCTTATCACGATCATAGCGATATTTTCCATAATCCATGATACGACAAACAGGTGGGTTTGCGTTAGGAGCGATAAGAACAAGATCAAGTCCTAAGGCATACGCCCTTTCGAGAGCATCGTGTGATGAGAAAACGCCAAGCTGTTCTCCGTCAACTCCGACAAGTCTTACTTCCTTTAGTCTAATTTCTTCATTGATAGGCAATTCCTTTGCGCTAATAGTAAGCACCTCCATTTACAAAAAGTAAATAATCATATAAAAACAAAAATCGTGCGTAGATAAACTCCGCACTTTATACAAAATCCACACCTACCTCTAGCAAGTGTAAATAAACTGTATTAACCACGATCTGCCTCTTGCAATCGGGTGAGAACGGAGAGTTCTGCTTCTTTTTGCCTTGTCATTATAACACACGATTTTTGCTTTGTCAAGTGTTTTTTGAAATATTTTTTATTTTTATTTTTTGAAATTAAAATTTCCTAAATTTATTTAAAGTACCTGTATTAAAGGCACACCAAGCATCAACCTGGTGTGCCTTAATTTTATCTGTTTTTAAGCACATAATTGCTTTTGAGAATAAGATTTAATATTCTGCAAGCACATTTTTGAGCGCTTGCCTTATTAACCGTTCCATCCTCAAGACCTTGAATAATGTCAGTCTTATGACAACCCGGCATAATAAGATCGTTACCTGCATATGAATGCTTTTTTGCATCGGAGCAAGGATTCCAGTCGGTCATAACAATTCCATCAAAGCCCCATTCTCCACGAAGAATTCCGTTAAGAAGATCAAAGCTTGTTGATGAAAATTCTCCGTTTATCTTGTTATAAGCAGTCATAACAGCAAGAGCTCCACTCTCCATGATAGCGATTTTAAACGCTTTAAGGTATATTTCTCTTAGCGCACGCTCGCTAACCACACTATCGGACACTCCGCGCTCATATTCAATGTTATTACATGCGAAATGCTTAATTGTAGTGTATCTTCCAAGAGGCTCTGTTTCCTCATCATATTGAACTCCAAGAGTTATATAAGCGCCTGTTTTACCCGCAAGTAACGGATCCTCTGACATATACTCAAAATTCCTTCCATTAAGCGGATTTCTATGAATATTAATTCCGGGAGCAAGCCAGCCCTCAATATCGGAAATGCACATATCATCATAAACGCACATTCCAAATTTCAAAGCAATATCAAAGCTCCATGTATTAGCAAGACAAGTGCCTGATGGATATGCAACCATTTCTTTGCACACATCTGTGTCGCTTTCCTCAGGAGTTCCAAAAATAGACAATCTAATTCCACCAGGACCATCAGCCACTGCGTTTGTAGGAATCTTATACTTTTCGCTCGTCCAAAGCTCTCCCGCAGCGCCACGAACCTTAATAGCCATGCTACCGACATTTGCATTAGCGTTTGAGCTATCATAAATTACTCCATTTAAAAGCATGGCAAGCTCTTCGTTAGAAAATTGAGCTACAACATCCTCAACCGTAGCATCGCCGTTCCATACATCCTCAAGAGTATAAAGCTTATCGTCCTTAGGGATCAAAAGCTCATCCGGCGTATCCTCGTATTTATCACAAACAACAAGCTCGATTGCGTTAGGATCAAGCACGAACGCCTCTGCATCGGCAATTTCCTGTGCTTCGCCAGCATATGTATATGGAGCAATTCCCTTCTTGCTAATAAGCTTTAATGCATCATTGTTAGGAACAAGTCGATTAACAGTTTTAACACATACAATTTCGCCTTCAACCTTAATTACAAAAGCAACATGTGTATTTCTTGAAGAGTTACCATACCTTACAATATAGTTACCTGCCTCTAGAACAAATCGGGCATTTTCCTCATCATATGACGCTATTTCGGTCATATCAAAGGAAATTACAATTTCCTCGCTCTGCTGTGGCTGTAAAAGCTTTGTTTTTGCATATGCACAAAGGTCTTGATATGCCTTTTCCATCTTGCCATCAGGGCACGAAATATAGCATTGAACAACCTCTTTTCCGGCAACATTTCCGGTATTTGTAACATTAACTACAAAATTAATGATTGAGCCATCTACAAAGAAATCTCCTGCCTTCATATCGAATGTAGTATATGAAAGTCCAAATCCAAAGGGATATCTTGGCTCAACATTGAATGTATCAAAATAACGATATCCAACATAAATGCCCTCATTATAAGGAACTAGCATTGTAGTAATTCCCTCGGTTGTCGGATAATCCTCATACACCCTTGCCCATGTTGTAGAAAGCTTTCCACTAGGATTGGTCTCTCCGCTTATTAAATCTACAACCGAATAACCAAATCTCTCTCCACCCATTGACGCATATAAGATACTATCAATATTGCAGTCCTCAATGGATGTCAAATCAAGAGGACCACAGGTGTTAAGAATCAAAATTGTATGCTTAAAGCTTTTAGAAACATTTCTTATAAGAGCGGACTCATCTGAATGAAGCTTAAAAAATCCCTCTTCGTTTTTTAAGTCATCCGCTTCTCCGCTACATCTTCCAATTGTAATAATTGCGTATTCTGCACCCTTTGAAGCGTTATTTACTTGCTCCTCGGTAATCTCAATCTCATTAAATCTAAATACCCATTCAGCCCAGTTTCTATTAACCCTTTGGTATTCCTCCTTGTGAGACGATACCCAAGCACGAGCGATTTCGTTGCTAGTTTTTTCGAGCTTATAGCCGGCCGCCTCAAGAGCCTCATCGATTTGAATTATTCGTTGTGCAAGCATATCTCCCGAGCCCCAGCCTAGCTTGAAGCATTGGTATGACGCAATTCCAAATAGCGCAACAGTATTTTTACTTGATAAGGGTAGTGTATTGTTATCATTTTTTAGCAGAACCATGCCCTCAGATGCAGCATGGCGAACAAATTCCATTTTTTCAGTTCTTTTCATAAGCCTACTCTTTTCTTTCATTATTAATTATTAAATTATTTTTTAGGGAAGCTGTCCTTCAAGCCAACAATCTTGTTATAAGTGTTTTCATACTTAGTGTCCTTGCAGAAATATCCATTTCTAACAAATTGGAACTTATCTCCACCATTAGCGGTAGCAAGACACTTTTCAACAAGTGCGTTTTCGATTTTTACAAGAGAATTTGGATTTAGATAATCGTTATATGTTTTATCCTCAGGAATATCAGCAACATTTTCTATTGTAAATAGCTTGTCATATACCATAAGCGTAACCTTATCGGCGTTTTCAGCACTAATCCAATGGATAGTTCCCTTTATTTTTCTACCATCAAAAGGCATTCCGTTTCCGGATTCAAGATCGGCGGTACAATGAATTTCAACAACATTTCCGTTCTCGTCCTTTATAATTTCGTTACACTTTACAATGTAAGCGCCCATTAGACGAACCTCGCCATCAGGTCTCATTCTAAAGAACTTTGGTGGTGGAACCTCTTCAAAATCGCTTCTATCAATGTAAATTTCGCGTGTGAACATCAAATCTCTAGTTCCAGCATCTGGATCGTTAGGATTGTTAGATACAGGGAAATATTCAACCTTACCCTCTTCATAGTTTGTGATAACCACCTTAATAGGATCACTTACACAAATACGACGAGGAGCGCTTAGGTTAAGCTCTTCTCTTATGCAATGCTCCAAAAGCTCTATGTCAACAATACTATAAGCCTTTGCAACGCCCGCTCTGCTTACAAAATCAAAGATTGATGCAGGTGTGTAGCCTCTGCGTCTTAATCCGCAAATTGTAGGCATTCTAGGGTCATCCCAGCCATCTACCATGTTGTTTTCAACAAGATAGCGTAGATATCTCTTGCTCATTACAGTATATGTTACATTAAGTCTTGCAAATTCTCTTTGCTTAGGCTTCTTTTCAAAGCCAATATTGTCAACAACCCACTCATAAAGAGGTCTATGATTTTCAAATTCAAGTGAGCAAAGAGAATGAGTAATACCCTCAAGCGCATCTTGAATTGGATGAGCATAGTCGTAAAGTGGGTAAATGCACCATTTATCGCCTTGACGATGATGATGCGCCCTTAAAATTCTATAAATTGCGGGATCTCTCATGTTCATATTGGGAGATGCCATATCAATTTTTGCACGAAGAGTTTTAGAACCATCAGGAAATTCTCCGTTTTTCATTCTTTCAAACAAATCAAGATTTTCTTCAATGCTTCTATCTCTATATGGACTATTTTTACCCGGCTCAGTAAGAGTACCTCTGTACTCCTTCATTTCGTCTGCGCTAAGATCGCAAACATACGCCTTGCCTTCCTTGATAAGCTTTATTGCAAACTCGTAGCACTTATCAAAATAATCAGAGCCATAATATACTCCTCCGGTAGGAGCAGCACCTAACCAATTTAGATCCTCGTAAATGCTATCTACATACTCAGTATCCTCTTTTGATGGGTTTGTATCATCATATCTAAGGTTAAAAAGTCCATTATATTTTTTTGCTGTTTGATAGTTGATCCAAATCGCCTTTGCACTACCGATGTGTAAATAGCCATTTGGCTCTGGTGGGAATCGTGTATGAATTCTATCAGAAAATCCATTAGCGATATCCTCATCTATAATATCATGTATAAAATTTGAGCTCATTTCTTCCATAATAGCACCTCTTAAAGTGAATTAATCATATTATTTATTCTTTGAGCAACTCTATCGTAGCCCAAAATTTGCATTACACTATACATATCAGGAGAATTTTCCTTACCAGTTATAGCAATTCTTATAAACATGCTTATATCTGATACATTTCCACGATATGCCTCGGGATTTTCTCTATACGCCTTCATATCAGATGCAAATCCTAACATATCAGCAATATCCTTAATTTTTTCAAACCAAACGCCAGAATCATCTGCAACATCAAAGGTTTTCAAGAACTCGCTAAGAGTAGATTTTATATCATTTTTATCAAATCTATCGGGATATGCATCCTTAATTTCAAATAGATTATCAAAGAAAAAGTCTATATAACCTCTAACATCCTTCCAAACAGAAAGATCCTTTCTTGGCTTCTTGCCACCTCTACCAATTGAGAAAATTGCCTTTGTATAAGACGGATCCGCTGTCATTTCATCGTATAACTCGGGGTCATACTCTCTTGCCCACTCGCTTGATAGCTCATAAACCTTATCAGAGGTCATTCTAGAAATGACATTCTTAGAAACATCATTTAGCTTTGCCTCGTCGAAAAGTGAGCCTGCAGGGTTCATCTTCTTAAATGAGAATTTAAAATCGTCAGTAGGAGCGTCAGGATTCATTCTTCTCCAATCCTCGTAATTTGAGTTTAAGACGGTAAGAATGTATTCATAAAGAGATTCTGCAGGATATCCCTCCTGCTTGTAAAAGGTAAGAGCGAGCTCCGGGTCTTTTCTTTTAGAAAGCTTTCTTTTAGAATCGCCATCCATCTTCATTAGCGGTCCTATATGCAAATATTTTGGAACCTTGAAGCCCAGGGCTGTAAACAATTGAATATGAAAAGGAAGGGTCGAAAGCCATTCATCACCTCTTACAACATGTGTAGTGCGCATAAGGTGATCATCTACTGCGTGTGCAAAATGATATGTTGGTATTCCGTCAGATTTAAGCAAAACATGATCTATATCATTTTCCGTAAGCTCAAGATTTCCTTTAATACAGTCAGTAAACTTTATTTTGTTGTCAATTGAGCCATTAGAACGGAATCGTAAAACCCATGGCATTCCCAATTTAAGCTGTGTCTCAATATCCTCAATGGAACGATCACGCCAAATTGCCCATTTCCCATAATATCCAAAATTTTCCTTTAAAGCTTCTTGTTGCTCATGATTTTTTGCAAGCTCCTCTTCGGTGCAGAAGCAAGGATATGCCTTTCCTTCTCTTACGAGCCTTTTGGCATAAACATGATAAATATCCTTTCTCTGTCTTTGGCGATACGGTCCATAATTTCCACTATCTCCATCAACGGTTGCACCCTCATCAAAATTTATATTATAGTGCTTCAATGTATTAATAAGTACATCTACAGCACCGGCAACTTCTCTTTTTTGGTCGGTATCCTCAACTCTTAAAAACAAGATACCATTAGATTGATGACAAAGACGCTCTGAGGTTAAGCCTTGAACAAGATTACCCAAATGAACAAAGCCTGTTGGACTTGGTGCCATTCTTGATACAATCGATCCCTCCTTCAAAATTCTTGGTGGGAACTTTTCCTCAAGCTCTTGCTCTGTCATTGTAACATCAGGAAAAAGTAGCTCGGCAAGATAATTATAATCCATAAAATAACCCCTTTTATTAAACAATTATAAATATAAACATTCAGTATAAATATACCACAGTAAATTCAAATTGTCTATATTTTTTCTTAAAATAATTAAATATTTTTTAAAATATTAGAAAAAAGAGCCCTTTTGGGCTCTTTACTTAGTTTATCAAATCGAAAATCATATGTAAATTTTCAATGGACTCACTAGTTTTGAAAATACATATTCCATTTTCAGAAATAGATTTAACCACTCTATAACTCAACAAGCTTTTCGGTGCAAAGCCATCATTGAAATCTAGCTTTTTGTTGGATCTATTTATAACGACAACAACCGAGGCTTCCTCGTTATATCTAGCGAACGCAAGATATGAGCTATCGCAATGCAATACTTCAAAAAGGCCATCTTTAAACAAGGGCTCGCTAGCTCTAATTTTACCGATTTTTTGGTAAAAATCGAGCAAATTTGTATCCTCCTTGCCCCATGGGAAAGGAAGCCTATTAAACGGATCGTGATAACCCTCCATTCCCACCTCGTCTCCATAAAAAATACATGGAATACCGGGAACGGTGGCATTTATGGCATATGCCATTTTTAGTCTGTTTATCGCTAATTTTCGTTGCCTTGAAGTCATTTTTTTAGTAGAAAGCTCTTCGTTTGTATATCCGTTTGAGCTTTCGCCACCCAATACAGTCAATATTCTCTCTGTATCGTGAGTTCCTAGAACATTCATAAGCAAGTCGGAGGCGCTTTTAGGATAGTGAGTATAAAGCATTGAGAAGGTATCGCACAGAAGTGAAAAATCCCCATCCTTTACATAAGCTATTATCGCCTCTCTTAAGGGGTAATTCATAACAGAATCAAGCTCGTTTCCAAGGAAATAACGCTTTCTCTTGTCATAAGCTATCTTATTAGAGGCATCCTCCCAAACCTCGCCATAAATAATTCCATCTGGATTTATGGATTTGAGCTTTGAGTTTAAGGTTTTAAGAAAATCGTCGCTTAGCTCGTCTGCAACATCAAGCCTAAAGCCAGCAATTCCCTTCTTCATCCATTTTTCAATAACTCCACCATTACCTAAAATAAAATTCTTATACGATGGCGTATCACTCTTTACGCGAGGAAGAATTTGAACATCCCACCAGCATTCGTATTTATTAGGAAACTCCTTAAAATTAAACCATTCATAATATGGCGAGCTCTTTGATTGATATGCACCGAGCGTATCATAGCTACCAAATTTATTGAAATATAAGCTATCTGCGCCTGTGTGGTTAAAGACGCCATCAAGAATGATATGAATATCTCTTTTCTTAGCCTCGCTAATCAACTGCTCTAGCGTTTCCTCATCCCCGAACATAGAGTCGATGCTCATATAATCGGCTGTATCGTATTTATGGTTAGAATACGCCTCAAATATGGGGCTTAGATATATGCAATTAACTCCAAGAGATTTGATATAGTCTAATTTTTCAATAATTCCATATAAATCTCCGCCGAAAAACATATTATTTTCAACATCTGCCCCCGGATATTCGGGATATTGAGGAATGCCATTATACCAATCCTCATTAATTATAGCATTTTGCTTACACTTAAATTTACCACTTTTAGCAAATCGGTCAACAAAAATATGATACATTACCCCACCCTTTATCCAATTTGGGTGATTTCCAAGCTCTTCATAAATTAAAAGCTGTATAAGACCGTCGTGCTGATTTTCAAGCCTTTGAAGGCTTCCGTTTAAAGCCTTTTTACCATAAAAATCGGACTTTGAATTGGATATGAGCTCATATTCGTAATAATAAAGACCAACGCCAATGTCGCTCATGTTAATTTCAGCTTCATAAATATCATATGAACCAGAAATAGAGCTCCAGTTAAGAGGTATTTTCTTATAAAATCGACTGTTAATTCCGTCAGCGGATAAGTGCATATAAACATTTGTTATTCCATATAGTCTTGGTATTTCAAGACTAAATTTTATGCACTTATCACGCTCAAACGCACCAAAATAACCGATTTTCTTACCATTTTCGTATTTGTTTTCAAAAATCATAAATTATTTTACGGGTTTCAAATGCCAAATATTTTCCGCATACTCCTTTATGCTACGGTCAGCTGCAAAGAATCCTGATTTCGCAACATTAATAAGGGACATTCTGCTCCATTTTTCAGGATTGTTATATGCGCTAATAATTTCTTCGGATTTAATATAATACGAATCAAAATCAGCAAGACACATATATGGGTCAGAAATTCCATATCCACCGATAAGATAATTAGCGATATTTGAGAAGGAAACGCCATTAAAGCCCTTGTTAAGCCTGTCAACAGCCTTTTTGATACGCAAGCTATTTGCATAGTAATCAAGTGATCTATAGCCCTTCTCCCAAAGCTCGTCAACCTCTTTTGCGTTAAGACCAAAAATGAATATATTATCGTCGCCAACAGCATCTCGCATCTCAACATTAGCGCCATCAAGAGTACCGATTGTCAAAGCACCATTTATCATAAACTTCATACAACCCGTTCCGCTTGCCTCTTTACCCGCAAGAGAAATTTGCTCACTAATATCAGATGCCGGCATTAGGACCTCAGCTGTGCTTACATTATAATCCTCAAGATATATTACAGAAAGCTTATCTCTAACTCTTGGATTCTTCTTAATGTCCTCACCCAAGTTCCATATAAGCTTAATAATATCCTTCGCCATATAGTAGCCGGGAGCTGCCTTACCACCAAAAATAAAGGTCCTTGGAGTGAATTCCCTTTCCGGATGCTCCTCTATTTCCACATAGTAGTAAATAATCTTCAAAACATTGAGAAGCTGACGCTTATATTCGTGCATTCTCTTTACTTGAACATCGAAAATTGAGCTTGTGTCAAGATTTCTTCCAAACTTGTTAAATACAAACTTAGATAAAGCGAGCTTGTTTGCTTCCTTAATCTCTCTCATTCTTTCATGAACCGTTGTATCATCGGCAAATCTTAATAAGTTTTCAAGCTCCTCGGGATTTTTTACAAATCCATCACCAATACATTCGGTAATAAGCTCGCTTAGGCTTGGGTTTGAATAGCAAAGCCAGCGTCTATGGGCAATACCATTTGTTACATTAGTAAATTTATCAGGTGTAGCTTTGTAGAAATCGTGGAAAACTGTTTTCTTTAAAATTTCCGAGTGAAGCTTCGACACTCCGTTTACTGTGTGGGACGCTACAACGCTTAAATTAGCCATTCTAACCTGTGAATAAGCAATTATAGCCATCTTGGAAATTCTGTCCCAATCTCCCGGGTAGATGTTCCACAAATCATTACATAGACGACGGTTAATTTCCTTTACAATCATGTGAATACGAGGCAATCTAAAGCTAAATAAATCCTCATTCCAGCATTCAAGAGCCTCTGGCATTACTGTATGGTTTGTATACGAAATTGTTTTTAGAACAACACCCCATGCGTCGTCCCAAGAATAGTTATAAACATCCATCAAAATTCTCATAAGCTCAGGCACGCAAAGAGCCGGGTGAGTGTCATTTATATGAATAGATACCTTATCGGCAAATTCGTTAAGCGAGCCATATGCTGCCAAGTGGTCACTTATAATGCTTTGAAGAGATGCAGAAACTAAGAAATATTGCTGTGTTAGACGAAGGAGCTTACCCTCTGTATGATCATCAGAAGGATAAAGCACCTTAGAGATAACCTCTGCGTTTGTAGTCTGCTCTATTGCCTTTACATATTGTCCCTGTGAGAAAAGACTCATGTTGAAATTATTGGTGTTGTGAGCCTTCCATAGACGAAGTCTGTTTACAGCGTCATCAGCGCCCGAAATCATCATGTCATATGGAATCGCCTCAACCTCTTCATAATTCTCGTATTTAAGGTCTAGACGACCGTTTATCCACTCTTCCTTGAGCTGACCGCCAAAGCGAATCTTGAACTTTTTATCAGTTCTGGGAACAAGCCAGCATTCACCCTCGGGAATCCATGCATCGGGAAGCTCTACTTGATTACCATCAATGATTTTTTGCTTAAATAGTCCATATTCATAAAGAATAGAAAAGCCATCAGCAGGATAGTTAAGTGAGGTAAGAGAGTCCATAAAGCATGCTGCAAGACGCCCAAGTCCACCATTTCCAAGACCCGGATCTGGCTCCATCTCATATACCTCATCAATATCAAAGCCAAATTCGTTCAAAACCTCTGCATATTCGTTTGCAATACCAAGATTCCTTAAATTATTTTTAAGAGAACGGCCTATCAAGAATTCCATGCAAAGATAATAAATCTTCTTTGCTTGATCATCTCTTACCTTGTGCTTAAAGTGCGATCTTTTTTGAGTTAAGATATCCTTAACCGTCAAAATAGTCGCCTTATAAACCTGTTCCTTGCTTGCATCCTCCGGATTTACACCAAAATATCTAGATAATTTTAGCTGTAATGCAAGCTTTATATCTGTTTTTGTAAATTGCTTGTTCATTTTTTCTCCTTTTTACAACACAAAGCGAATTTTTCACGCTTTTTTTGCCAGCCTCAATCAAATTAAACTGTCCCGCAAGATACGGGACAGTTGTAATTTAACATTTGCCGGTTAGTTTCTTGTATAGATTAACATATTTTTCAGCGGAAACGCCCCATGAAAAGTCTATTTCCATAATCTTTTTAACGAGATCAGTCCATTTTTTCTCATCTCTAAATAATTCAACAGCGCGTAAAATCGCGTCCTTCATTTCATGTGCGTTGTAGTTAGCGAAGGTAAAGCCATTTCCTTCACTTGTATATTTATTGTATGGCTTTATAGTATCATAAAGACCGCCAGTTTCGCGAACTACGGGAACTGTACCGTATCTAGATGATATCATTTGCGCAAGTCCACATGGCTCGCTCTTAGATGGCATTAGGAATATATCAGAGCCTGCATAAATTTTCTTTGAAAGATCCTTGTTAAACTCAAAGAAAACCTTAACTTGATTAGGATATCTTGCTTGAATATCTCTAAAATAGTCCTCTATGTCCTGCTCTCCTGTTCCCAAAAGCACAAATTGCACTCCAAGAGAAAGAATTTCGGGTAAAATATACTCCACTAAATCAAAGCCCTTGTGCGATGCAAGACGAGAAACCATAGAAACAACAGGGATTTTCTCATCTACAGGAAGTCCTGAAAGCTCCTGTAAAGCACGCTTACATTCAGCCTTTCCGCCTAAATCAGCCGAGTTATATTTTTTTACAATTGCATTATCGGTTTCGGGATTATAGTAATTAACATCTATTCCGTTTACTATTCCGCAAACCTTACCTGCGAACATATTGAGCACATGGTGCAGGCCACTTGAATAGAATTCAGTTTGAATTTCGTTTGCATATCTTTCGCTAACAGTAGAAACCTGATCAGCGCAAGCGATAGCACCCTTTGTCAAATTCATACATCCATTATACTCAACGGTTGTAAGATCATCCATCGAATCAAGTCCAAAAACATCTCCAATTATATGAAGAGGATATATTCCCTGATAATCAATGTTATGAATCGTGTAAATTGACTTTATATGGCTATATTCTTTTATCGAAGAATATCTTCTATTCAAATATATAACGCTAGTGGCAGTTTGCCAGTCATTAGTGTGAAGAATATCGGGATAAAAGTCGATAATAGGCATCATATCAAGCACAGCCTTGCCAAAAAATCCATATCTTTCAGCGTCGTCATAGTTACCGTAAACGGTATCTCTATTAAAATAATACTCGTTATCGATGAAATAATAGGTTACGCCCTCTCTTTCGCAAGAGAAAATACCACAATATTGACATCTCCATGACAAATACACATAGGTTTCGCCAACGAATTTAAGCTCATTTTTGAATTTTTCCTTTATCGCCTTATGCAGAGGTAAAACTACTCTTACATCCATTCCGTCAGCTTTTGCTAAAGCAGAAGGAAGAGAGCCAAGAACATCACCAAGTCCACCGGTTGACAAGAACGGGATCGCCTCTGAGCCTGCAAATAATATTTTCATTGTTACCTCCTTAAATCATTCTGCCCTTTGATAGATAGAATGGCAAAGATTCATCTCCTGAAAGAACCTTATTGTCACGAATAACAACATTTTTATCCGCAATTACGCAGTTAAGAACTACATTTTCACCTGTGAATGTATCTTGGAATAGGATACAGTTTTTAACCTTTGTTCCCTTTCCAATCTTTACTCCTCTAAAGAGAATTGAATTCTCTACCTCGCCAAAGATTTGACAACCATCGGCAATGAGTGAATTTGTTACTTTGGATTCAGGGCTATAATATGTTGGAGCGGAGTTACGAACCTTTGTATAAATAGGTCTGTTTTTAACTCTAAAGAGCTGATCTCTTATATCCTTATTTTCGATTAACTCCATGCTACACTTATAATAGTCTTGCGATGATGAAATGCATGCAAAATATCCATCATATCTATAAATACGATAGTTTTTGCCATTAAGGTTCTTCAAAATTATATCCTTGTTTAAGCTGATATAATCGTGAGCAACAGCATCAAGAACGATTTCTTGCAAATATTGTCTTGACATAACCATTATATTAAGGTTAATATCGCTATCGCCCTCAAAGGATGTAGGATATGCTTGAAGATCTGTAATTCTACCGGTTTCATCAGATTCAATAAGAACATTTGCCTTAGCAGTAGCCTTATCAAGAGTAACCTTTTTTACAGCAATTGTAATATCTGCCTTATTTTCAATGTGATTTCTTATCATATCGTTTAAGTCGATATTGCAAATAACATCACAGTCAGACAAAACAACATAATCGTCTGTAATTTTAGTTATTGAATGCGAAACGCTTTTAAGTGCCTCAAGTCTTGTTCTATAAAGTGCATTTACATTGTTTGCATATGCGGTAATATATGGTGGGAGAATTTTAATTCCGCCCGCTCTTCTCGCCAAATCCCAGTCCTTACCAGCTCCAAGATGGTCCATAAGTGACTGATAATTATAGTGAGTAATAACACTTACATTGTGAATATTAGAATTGACCATGTTGGAAAGTGCAAAGTCAATTAGTCTATATCTACAACCAAAGGGAACTGACGCCATCGTTCTGTTTCTGGTGAGTTCCGGAATATTCGCATCATGAATATTAGAAAAAATTATTCCTGCAGCTAACATAAATCTGTCCCTCTCTTCCTATTAGTTATTACCGTTGTTAAAATCGCTATCAATCATCAAGCCTGCCTCAACAGAGGAGCCCTTGCCAATAGTGATATCACTACCAATTACAGTTATGCCCTTAGCTGTTGCCTTGTCAGCACCAATAACGGCTCTCTCTTCAACAACAGTATTGCTATCAATGATTGAATAACTAACAACAGCGCCCGCCTTAATTGTAACACCACTCATAATAACAGAGTCTCTAACAATAGCGCCAGGCTCTACTATTACACCATTTGAGAGTACAGAATTTTCAACCAAGCCCTCTATAACACAGCCCTCTGTAATAATAGAGTTAACAGCGTTACCGCCATTACCGATAAATTGAGGTGGCTCTGCGTAGTTTCTCGAGAAAATTCTCCAGGATTTATCGTGAACATTGAAGCTTGGATTTTCGCCCAGAAGGTCCATGTTTGCCTCCCATAAGCTATCAATTGTTCCAACATCCTTCCAATAGCCTACAAACGGATAGGCAAACATCTTTTTGCCATCTGCAAGCATTGATGGAATTATATTCTTTCCAAAGTCGTTGCTGGAATTCTTATCGTTTTCATCAGCAATCAAATAGCTTTCAAGCACACTTCGATTGAATATGTAAATACCCATCGAAGCCTTGGTGCTAATTGGATTTTTAGGCTTTTCTTGGAATTGAGTAATTCTTCCTACCTCGTCAGTTACCATAATTCCAAATCTGCTAGCCTCTGATAGAGGAACATCAAGCACGGCAATAGTGCAATCCGCATCGGTTGCCTTATGCGCCTCGAGCATAGCATTGTAGTCCATTTTATAGATGTGGTCACCTGACAAAATAATTACATAATCAGGATCGTATCTATTAATAAAGCCCAAATTTTGATAAATTGCATTCGCTGTTCCCTTATACCAGTCAGCGCCACTTTTAGCTTGATATGGTGGCAAAATCATTACTCCACCGGTCAATCTATCAAGATCCCATGGCTGACCATTACCAATATACTCATTTAAAACAAGTGGCTGATATTGAGTCAAAACACCAACAGTATCAATACCTGAATTTATGCAGTTAGACATTGGGAAGTCAATAATTTTATACTTACCACCAAAGGTAACTGCGGGTTTAGCGGTTTTTTCGGTAAGAGTATAAAGTCTACTTCCCTGACCGCCTGCCAAAAGCATTGCAACACATTCTTTTTTCTTAAACATATATCTAACCTCACTTTACTCTTCTTTTTACCTTGCGAATAATAACTCCGCTCAGCGCCGGAAGATTTATTTCAATATAATTTTGTTTATTAGGGGAATCGCCATAGCTTTTGCTTTTAAGAATTTTTTCATTAATAGCTCCACTACCACCGAATTTAAAGTCATCGGTACTTAGCACCTCCTTATAACTTCCCTCATCATCAACCAAAATCGGATAATTTGGTCTTTGAACAGGAGCAAAGTTGATTACTATATACAAGGTAGAGCCATCGATTGCCTTTCTTTTATAAGAAATTGCATTCGTATCACTTTGATTTGTCGCAATCCATTCATATCCGTCCCAAGAGTTATCTATTTCCCATAGCTCCTTGCTTTCCAGATAGAATTTATTCAAATGTGCCACAAATCGTTGCATTTCTGTATGCCTTGGATATTTGAGCATAAACCATTCAAGCTCATTCTCATAATCCCATTCTCTAAATTGAGCAAATTCAGTGCCCATGAACATCATTTTCTTTCCTGGCGTCGTCATCATATAGGTTAAGAAGGCACGCATAGTTGAAAATTTTTGATCATAATCGCCATACATTTTATCAACAAGAGATTTTTTACCATGCACCACCTCATCATGAGAAATCGGCATGATATAATTTTCATTAAAAGCGTACATCATTGGAAATGTAAGCTTATCATGATTGAATTGCCTAAAATACGGATCTAACTGCACATAATCATATATGTCATTTGCCCAACCCATATTCCATTTATAATTGAAGCCAAGGCCTCCTTGACTTACCGGCTTGGTTATCATTTGCCAATCGGCAGATTCCTCAGCAATCATAAGAGCCTCGCCAAATTCAGCAAAAAGCTGTGTATTTAGCTTCTGGAAAAAAGCAATTGCTTCTTTATTTTTATTGTCGCCATCCTCGTTAGGAACCCACTCTCCCGGTTCTCTGTCATAATCGAGGTAAAGCATTGATGCAACAGCATCAACCCTTAGACCATCAACATGATATTTTCTAAACCAAAACAGTGCATTTGAAATAAGAAACGATTGAACCTCTTCTCTTCCTACATCAAAGAAGCGAGTGCCCCAAATCCTATGCTCCATTCTGTCCTTGCCTTGATACTCGTATAATGGTTGTCCGTCAAACTCGTAAAGTCCATGCTCATCCTTAGGAAAATGAGCAGGCACCCAGTCAAGAATAACTCCTATTCCACATTCATGCATTTTATTTACAAAATACATAAAGTCGCAAGGAGAGCCATATCGCGAGGTAGGCGCATAATAGCCTGTAACCTGATAGCCCCACGAGCCATCAAATGGATGCTCCATGACTGGCATTAGCTCAATGTGAGTAAAGCCCATTTTCTTAACATATGGAGCAAGCTCGTCGGCGATTTGTCGGTAATTAAGATAGTGCTCGCCATCAACATTAGACTGAGAGTCCTTGGTTTTCCAAGAGCCTAAATGAAGCTCGTAGATATTTAAAGGGGCTTGATAAAAATATTTATTGCTCTCAGGCGAGCTTGAATTCTTTTGCAAAATGGTTTTTCTGTATTCAAGCCACGCTCCATCATTCCACTCAAAGCCATCGAGGCTTGCGACAATCGACGCTGTTTTCTTATTTGTTTGAGAATGAAATGCGTACGGATCAGCCTTATAATGCGATACTCCGTGATTTGTGATTTTGTATTTATAGTATTTTCCAACTAGTGAGTGTGGTGATGAGATTTTGCATTCCCAAATTCCCATATCGGTAACTCGAATCATTTCTGCACCATAGTCCCACGCTGTAAAGTCGGAAACAAGCTCTACTCTTTCTGCATTTGGCGCCCATACTCTAAATGTATATTCAAGGCTACCATCTAAGATCTCTTCATGGCATCCCAAATATTCATAGGCATAATAATTAGTGCCTTGGTGGAACAAGTAAGGAGCCATGTTATTAGTAGGTTCGTTTTTGTTCAAGAAATCACCACCTTACTTAAAGTAAAATATACTTATACATTTTTATTATACAATATAGTTTTTGCAAATTCAAGGATTTATTCCATCTTTTATTCAAAAAAATTTAACATTTTTGGACATTGTTACCTTATAAATGACAAAGAACAGGATATTAGTCCTGTTCTTGATAATATTCACTTTTTAAAATTGAGGCTGTACCAATTGTGCGATATCTGCCCTTAACAAACAGCAAATCCCTTTGATATCCCTCAAATTTCATGCCAAGCTTTCTCATTACTGCCAATGATGCGTCGTTTCCAAACATGAATTTCGCCTCAATTCTGTGCATATTCATGCTTTCAAAGCCAAAACGAATTACCTCGCCCGCTGCCTCGGTAGCAAGTCCCATACCCCAAAAATCGGGATTTAAAACATATCCTATTTCGGCTACTCTATTCTCCTCGTCTATTTTGGTAAAGCCGGCAGTACCAATCATCTTACCGGTTTCCTTGTGCACGAGCGCCCAGTCGTTATAATCACCATATCTATATTTTGAAATGACATAGTCAATAAATTCCTTTGTGAATTCCGGGCTAGAATGAACATCCCAAAGCAAAAACTCAGAGGTTTTTGGATTGCACGAATACTCATACATATCCTTAGCATCAGAGCGACGCATTTCTCTTAATATTAGCCTATCCGTATATAGTGTTGGGATTTTAGTGAAAATTTTTCTTATAAGATTAAGCTTCATTTATATCCTCGCTTGATTTCATTAAAACAATTATATACCAAAGTGAAATTTTCGTCAAGACTATTTCAAATTATTTTTATTCTCTTATTGATATTGCGAAAATTTTGTGCTATACTTATTTAAAATTAGATTTGTGTAGGTAAAAATATGAAAAAAATAGCTTTTATTGGTGCTGGAAACATGGCCTCTGCTATTTGCGGTGGCATTATCAATGCTAAAATAGCGTCAGCACAGGATATTATTCTTTTCGATAAAAACGAGGCGCAATATTTAAAATTTGACTCTCTATGTAATAAGGCTACCTCTCTAAATGATGCAGTTTCCTTTGCAGATTGCATTTTCTTTTCGGTTAAGCCACAAAATATGAAGGAAATTTTGGGCGAAATCTCAAAATTTAATCTTGAAGATAAGCTTTTCATTTCAATTTGTGCGGGTGTCACCATTGCCTCTATTGAAGAAACTCTTGGAAATGTAAAAATCGTTAGAACTATGCCGAACACCCCCTTGCTTATTGGCCAAGGTGTTACCGCTCTTTGCAAAAACGATGCTGTAACAGATGAAGAATTTGCTTTTGCATCTTCTCTATTTGCATCATCCGGATATACCTTTGAGGCAAAGGAAGACGATATAAACCGAATTACCGCTATCACCTCATCTGCTCCTGCTTATGTGTATTTATTTGCTAAAGCCATGCTTGTTGGAGCTGAGAGCATTGGATTTGAAGGCGAAAACACCATTGAAATGATTTGCAGAACATTAATTGGCTCTGCAAATATGATTTTGAATGACGAAAGAAGCGTTGATGAGCTTATAAGAATGGTCAAATCTCCAAATGGAACAACCGAAAAGGCTCTCAATGTTTTTGAAGAAAAAAAATTCATTGAAATTGTAAGCGAAGCCATGAAGGCTTGCACAGATAGAGCGAACGAGCTCTCCAAATTAAATTAAGAGGTAAAAAATGAGTAATTACGACGAAGAATACGACGAGGTAGATGTCGAGGAAGCGCCTAAAAAGAAGAAGTTCAACATCTTCGATTGGTACTATCGTGATGGAAAGGGCGTCGAGGGCGACGATATAAACGCTCTTAAGGAGCCTACTGTTAAAAACGGCTTCAAGCTTGCTTTTAGAAAGCTTGGAAAGCTGATGTCTGCAAACTTATTATTTGTTTTTGGAAACTTTCCTATTTTCTTTATTATTTTAGCTATGTCGGGCATCTTAAGCGAAAGCTCCTCTGCTCCATTAAACCCACAATGGGGAGTTTTAAAAGGAGCTATGCTATTCGACCAAAGCGCAGAGCTATCATCCTATCTTAATATGCTTGGCGGAAAGGTTTCCGTTAATGTTATCAACACCCCAACAATTGTATTTTTCTGTCTAGGCATTTTGCTTTTGTTTACGATGGGATTTACAAAGGTTGGAACAAGCTATATTTATAGAAATATTGTTTTAGGAGAGCCAATTTTCCCATTCTCAGACTTTCTTTATATTATTAAAAGAAATTGGAAGCAAGCTCTTATATTTGGCATTATAGATACAATTTTTATTGCTATGTTTGCCTATAACATTTATTTCCTATTTATAAATTATAGTGCTAGTGCTATGAACCCCTTAATGCTACTATTTACAATTGTTATGGCAATAATTTACCTTATCGCAAGACAATATGCATATCTTATGATTTTCACATTTGATTTGAAACTTACAAAGATAATTAAAAATTCGCTTTACTTTGTTATGTTGGGAATCAAAAGAAATCTTGCTTGCGTTGGCTTTACGCTTCTTTTGCTTATTTTAAGTGCCGGATTGTTTATAATCTATATGCCAATTGGTCTAATTTTGCCTTTTGTAATCACAATAGCTCTAATAGACTTTATAGGCGTATATTGTGCATATCCAAATATTGATAAGTACATGGTAGATCATTCAAAATCCACTGAGACCGAGGAAGTCACCGTTGAATAAAAGATTAACTCCCGTCAAAAAAATTGACGGGAGTTTCTATATGCAAAAAACCGAACAAACTAATGTCCATTTTTTATTAGATTAAAAGTGAATTTCCAAAAAAGCTTTCTACCCATTTTATTTTAAAAATTCATATTCAAATAATGTTGGGACAATTTCTGTAATATAATACTCTTTAACCTTTTGTTTTAATGATTTTAAAGCTCCATTAAGCTCTGGATAATCGGGTTTATTTTCTCCAGTTTCTTCATCTCGTGTAAATGTGTTAAGCTCTGCAAATATTTGATAAACTCCATATGTGAAGGTAGGGTTATAATTTTTCGTTTTCTTCGCCCATTTTAATAATGCTTTCCACATTTCAAATAGTTCGTTTTCTTTTTCTCCTATTTTAATTTTTTTCAAATCTTTGCTCGCAATTGTTTCTCCGTTTGTAATATCGAGACATAACTCATTTCTATAAAAACGATTATCAGAACCTATAAAAGTCCTCATATGATTTTGCATTTCAAAACAAGTAAACACAAGGCATTTAAGTAAAAACTGATTTAATTTGCCATTTTTAACATCATTAAAAAATTTATCAGCGCCATCTGCAGATTTCATTATTCTTGCCCGTTCAGTCCATTCTCTGTTGTAGAGTATATATCTGCTGGCACAAAACATAGGCAATTTGCTCAAATAATCATCTCTTTTTAAATAACAACCATTACCATTATATCGTCCGGCAACCAACAAGCTTGATTTTGCATCTGGGTTGTCAAAGCCAACACTATCAGCGACTAAATATCCTAGCATTTCTTTAGAATACAATGGTTTTATTCTACATTTAACATCGCTATCTGCTTCCAAGCCATTCAATCCTGTCAAAATACCATCGTAACTAAACTCCTCAAAGTTTTCTTTATTGTAATACTTTGTACTAAACAATTCGTGTACTCGAACAATAGAAAGTTCTACAGGAAGGCTCAACCGATTATTAGCCATGATATCATATCCTGTAATTTTTATTGCTTCTATATTGGCATCAACATTTGACCATAAAGCGCACATAATACAGGCATCTATATGTGTATGGAAATGCCTTCTGTTAAAAGCAAAACCGGAAAGAAATTCTTTATTTATTAAGTGCTGCGATTTCCAATATTTAACTGGAGAATACACCACATAACTATCAGTCGGTTGTCTTAAGTAATATTTAAAAGCGCTCCAAATAAATGCATTGCTTAAATCGTTTGAAACTGCCCCCTTGACTTCCTTCTTCATTTCTTTGACAACAAATGTGTTTTTCCAAGCTGATGATGTAACCGATTGCTTCGTTCTTTGATGTTCTAAAGATGTTGTTTCAACATAAGGTGGATTTTCAAATAAAATCACAGTACACTTAGGATTGTCAATATATTGTTTGATTACTGGATTGTTTATATATTCTTCTGATAGTGCGTCTGCTCCACGAACAAGACCCATATTAAAAGTATCTTCTTTTTCTGTAGGTGGGATTATATAGCGCACCTTACTTCCCAATAACTCTAACAGAACTTTATATTCGTAATATTCAATAGTAGATACAATGCAATGAGATAATTCTTCGTCAGTCAATCTTTTTTCAAGATTTCCTGTTCCGGCACAACGGTCCAAAATTATGTAATCGTTTCCTTGTGGCACTCTTGCGATTGCTTGACGAACCAACTCAATTGATTTATCTACATATGGTTCCGGAGTATAAAAAGCTCCTAGATTTTTCTTTTGCAACGCATCATTTAGCCTATCCATCAAATATTGAAAACGAACATTATTTTTTCCAGCATAGGGATATATATATTCTTTGAATTTGTCAGGTTCTCTAATTTCGCCTATAATTCTAACTTTTCCAGTAGTGTCTCCTATAAAATCGGCCTTACGAGCTTGAGGATTTTCTCTATAATACTTTTCTGCCCAACCAACAATGCAATTTTCATCAATATGGATTTTAGTGTACTTATTTTCTCTAAGCAACTGAATTAATGAAAATTCATCTGATTGATTTTCTCCATATTCAAGCTTTGAAACATAATCTTTTGCAAAAAAACCTACATTTTTCCTTGATGCACCACCAATGTAAACTTTTTCAATTTCATCTAAGTAGTCTTCTGATTTATAAAGATATATTGTTGCCGTGTTCAAGGATACAAGTAATATATTAGAAGGAATTGGTTCTCCCTTAATTCTCATTGATGATAGATATTTTATTGCTTGAAATAAACAAGCATTTAAATCTGTTATATTTAATTTAAATTCAAGCAAATTAGCATTTAATATGCCATCACTATTGTTACGAAAAATATCTTCATAAGTTAAATTCGGATTGACAACCTTTAAATATTGTTCGTAAAATTCAAGTTGTCCTTCAAGTTCTACATTGAATTTTTTAATCATCTTGTCCTATACCTCTAAAATTAATTGCACTTATATATGACAAAACGATAGTTTTTCAAATAAAAAGTGCGGCTACCGAAGCAACCGCACAAAAACGCAAACTCCGATAGTCGCCAAACTAACTCTATGTGAAATGGGTATTACCACACTTACCAGATGGAATTTGCATTTTATCAAATTCATAAGATAAGTATGGCTAAAAAAGGGTATAGATATCCCTAAAGATAAAAATAATACCGCAAAATCACAATTATTAAGTTAGTTTGGCAGTATTATTATACATCTTTTTTACAAATATTTCAATAGATTTTTACTTAAAAATCATCATATTCCAATAAAAATGAATAATTGAATATTCCATTTGCTACTAAAGGCCACAAGTATGGTAGTTGACCATGGCTCAAATTCACTTTTCAAAAACAAAAAACCGAATGGACATTGTTGTCCATTCGGCATTTTGGTCTGAGTAGCGGGATTTGAACCCACGGCCTCTACCACCCCAAGGTAGCGCGCTACCATCTGCGCTATACCCAGATACGCTTGATATTATATCATGCGATTTTCTAATTGTCAATACTTATTTTTTATATTTTTGAATTATTTTTTTGCTTTTGCACATTATAAATATGAAATCTTTTGATTTCAATTTTTTTACGGGAGTTAATTATGGAAAACAAAGCTAATCACTGTATTCATTGTACTGTAAAATCGTGTGCAAATCACGCTAAAACAAGCAATTATTGCGTTCTCGATACTGTTTCAATTGGCACTCATGAGTGTCATCCAACAGTTTCTCAATGTGTAGATTGCGAATCATTCGTTCTCGACACATGCACTGACGGAAAGTGCTCTGTAAAATAAGACTCTTCTCCGTTCCTCCTTCTCCTTAATAATTACAAAAAATCACCGAAAAATCGGTGATTTTTTGTAATTTAGAATTTTTAAATTATTAAATTTATAATTAATTAAATATTTTTCCCGATTTTATATACATTTTTTCTATTTTTTAGCTCCATTTTAGGTTTTTTCGTTTCTTTTCTTATAGATATTTTTTCTCTAATTTTTATAATTTTTGTCTTTAAAAAATTAACAATTGGAGCAAATGGTCGCAAAATAAAATATACTAAATAAGACATTACAACTTTTATTCCAAATTTAATATATTCAGATACGGAAATCACTATTTTTCCTACTGTAAAATAGTATATTAAAAGCCCTAGCATAGCGCCAATAAAGATATACCATCTAACAACTCCGGAATTGACATAATATACAAAAATAATCATAATTATTGTGATAGCCAAAAAATAAATTATATCTGTTATAAACAGAACTATCCCTTGCGCTAGCTTTCCTTGCTTTTCCTTTTTTGTTAACGGATTTTTTATTAGTGGAAATTTTAGCCTTCTTAATCTTTCCACGCCCTTACTCTCATAATCAATTCCTAAAAAAGTGCGCCAAATTCTAACAATATCATAAATTGCGCCAAATACTATTCCTAGTACCAACGACATGGCGCTAACAATTAGCTGATCTACAATTGAAATCTCCATTTATTCCTCATTTGAAAATATCAACTATTGATTTTCTCTTCTTTTGATTTGAATGGGTAAAATAAAAAATCCCATTAATTTTGCCATTAACTATCAACTCTCCGCTCTCAGCATCAAATCTTTCGATTTTAAGATTTTCTCCCTCAATCGAAATGCCAAACTTATCGCTTTGTGCAACTATTGTTCCATCATCGAAGCTCGTTACATCGCTAATTCCTGTCATTTCAGTCCTTCTTCTAGAACGAACTGTAATATCATGCTTTATTAACTCTTCACTCTCGTTCATACGCCCTCCACACTATTAATATGCCTAGTTTTGGCAGTCACATACTTATAGTATGAAAAAATGTCCGAGTTTATTACTCGGACATTACCTCATATAGCGCTGATGCGTCATTTTTTCTTACTACCTCTTTCACATCAAGAACTCTTATTTTAAGAGTCTTTTCTCCAAAGGTAATTTCAATAATATCGCCAACCTTGACATCATATGATGCCTTTACGGCTCTTCCGTTGACCTTCACATGAGATGCGTCACATGCATCGTTTGCCACAGTACGCCTTTTTATAATTCTTGAAACCTTTAAAAATTTATCTATTCTCATACAATTTACCAAAAATAAATCCTGCGAAAACGCAGGATTTATTATTTAAGTTATTAGTTAACTTTATCCTTAAGAGCCTTACCAGCTGAGAATTTAACTGTCTTCTTAGCAGGAATTTGGATCTTCTCCTTAGTTTGTGGGTTGATACCAGTCTTAGCGGCTGTTGTCTTAACCTCAAATGTACCAAAGCCAATAATTTGAACTTTGTCACCTGCTACGAGAGCATCCTCAATTGCGCCGAGAACTGCTGCAACTGCTGCTTCAGCTTCCTTCTTCTTAAGGTCTGCTACCTGTGCTACTTTTTCGATAAGATCTGTTTTGTTCATGGATTTTTTCTCCTCTTTTAATTTTTTGAATTCCTAATGGTTTTCGGTATTTTAATTATATCACTATTTAGCAATAATTTCAAGGGTTTATTGCAATTTTTTTACAAAAAATCAACATTTTTTAGTGTTTTTTTATATATTTTCACAGTTTTAAGGCAGAATTTTTAATTTTTTTAATGATTTTATCAACTTTTTAGAGCCTGGCATCATTAAAAGCTCATTCTCCGTTATAGTTTTTGTACGCATTGATATCAAGAAATACGCGAAAATAGCGAGAGCTATTGAGAAAATCAAAGCTATTTTAGGAAAAATTATTTCTGATAAAAAATAATAAACCACCGCCGATGAGCCTATTGATACAAGCGAGCATAAAAACGGCATTAAAAATAGTTTTCTAATGCTTGGTAATTCTCCCACACACTTCACGACGAAAAATATATTCATGCCACTTGCCACCAAATAACACAAAACTGTTGAAATTGGCGCGCCCAAGATGCCTATTTTCCCCAGCAATATATAATTTGATGCAAGCTTTACTGTTGCACCGCAAAGCATTGATATAATTGGAAGCCTTTGATGACCTGCTGAATTTAAAAATGAGTTGGTAATAGCAATGAGCCCTAAAAATATCACTGATGCTGAAGCAATTGACAGCCACGGGGCAGCTCTTTCCACCGACGCTTCCTTGAACATTAAAAGGTCTAAAACAGGCTTTGAGAACACCCCTAAGCCCATGGCGCAGGGTAAGGCTATTAAAACTATAAGCTTAAGGCTAAAGGCTCTTATTTTTTGCTCATATTTTATGTCTTTTCTTTCATGTGCCGAACTTATTATTGGCACAAGAGCATTTGCAATAGGATATAAAATTATTGTTGGAAGGTTAAATAGCGAAATTACAAGCGATGTATAATCTCCATAAAAGATTTTTACTGTTGTTTCGTTCATTCCAAACTCTAGAAGCCGATTTTGAACCATTATCGTATCAAGAATGGTTGTAAGTGACAAAACTGACGAGCTAAGAGTAATAGGAATTGCAATAAGAAGCATTTCCTTTAAAAGCGTTGAGGTGGGCTTGACATCGGTCACGCGTTCATCTATATTTATTTGTAGCTCGTCTTTAAAGAATAGCTTTCTCACATAGAGAAAAATCATTCCTAAAAATACACCTATTGTAACACCTAAAATGGTATAGGCGGAAACAACACTATCGCTATAGCCCTGCGATTTTGCCCATACCGCCAGAGAAACGCCTATTCCAACCTTACAGATTGCTTCTATAAATTGAGAAATAGCAGTTGGCGCCATCAGCTGAAAGCCTTGAAAATAGCCTCTCATACAGCTACTAAGACATATAAAAAGCATAGTAGGCGCTATTGTTACAATACAAAGGGATGTTTCCCTAGCACCAATAAATTCCGCCAGCTGTGGCGAAAGTGCAATCATCAGTGCGGAAAATAAAAATCCTATTATTAAAAATAAGATTATCGCTATATTAAATATTTTTTTGGTTTCTAAAAGTCGCCCCTTAGAGCGACTTTTAGATATCATAATTGAAAGTGCTACCGGCAATCCGGCTGTAGATATAACATATAAATACGCATATATTTCGTATGCAGAGCTATAATAACCTGCTCCTATGCTACCTACTACACGATTAAGTGCAATTTTTGATATAAGTCCTACTGCCTTTACAAGAAAATTTGCGATAGTTAGGACTAACACTCCTGAAAAGAATAAATTTTTTACACTTTTTTGAGTTTTTATCAAATCACCTTTCAAAGCTTTTCCTCTTTAATTATTTTTTACCTAAAAATTCGGTATATAATGAGTTCCTCGGTACACAGTCATAGCTTATAGTGTCTAATTTCAAAAACTTTTCTTTTAGTTCCTTGGCTTTACTATAATATTTGCTATTTTCGTCAACCTCATTCAAAATATCAATTATATATCCTCTTAAAAGGAAAAGCTCGTAATCCATGAGCGAATTAAGCTGAAATTTACAAATTTCATTTTTGTATGGATAAATGCTTTTATCCTCGTTTGCTCGTACATTTCCCCACAAAAATAAGGTAAATTCTGCACTTGCTCCTCGGAATTTATAATCTCTTACAAGCCGGCGAGATAATCTTATATCATCTCTTGAAAAGAATACACCATTTACCATAACATCGTCATCGACATTTATGAAAACTCCAATATAATCTCTGTTTTCAAAAAGACGAGTAATCTCGGGATAAACCGCCTGTATTCCTTCAAAAATAATTACTCCGTTTGGAGCTATTTCCACAGTTCGATAATGGGATGTGGTTTGAGTTATAAAATCATATACAGGCACTTCAAGGGTCTTTCCCTGCCTTGCGTTATTTACACACTCGGTTAACATATCAAGGTCAAGAGCATTGACGGAATCGTAGTCAATTTCCTCTTCTCCATCAACTGAGCGTTCCTCGTTTCTAGGCTTAAAGAAGTCATCAAGCGATATTACAGTTACCGGTCTTCCGATATCTTCAAAATCCTGAATGATTTTATTTGCTGTTGTAGTTTTTCCGGAGCAAGTTGGACCAGATAGCAAAAGCACCTCTGCGCCCGTATTTTTAACTCTGCTAGATATTTCGCAAAGTCTTTTTTCAAATTCCTGCTCGCATCTGTTTACAAAGCTTATTTTTTCACTCTCACAGGTGAATGAAATATTGATATATTTCAAAGGGATCACCTCCTATCAAAAAACTCCCTTATTTTATCGTCTGTTTTTTGGATGTCCCGCAAATATTCATATGGATATTTTGGGGAAAATATTCTTAAAATCTCTGTTTTTCCATCATTTTTTACCAATTTAGTTGTTGCACCTGCCCCAATTCCAAACACCGTATGTGCATCGGACATCATAAAAACATTGTAAAGTCCAAAATATCCAATCCTTGCATATCCAACATTTTCAAGATTGCCAATGGTGTTTTTTTGACGATACATGTAGTATGGAGCGTATCCAGATGCTATTAATTTTTCATAGGCATATTTCACGCTCAGAGATACATCCTCGGCATCTCTTTCATAAACTTGCGCATCATCTCTTAAAATTTGTGCAGATTTTTTTACACAAAATGTGTGAATGGTAATATTGTCAGGTCCTAATTCAACAATTCTATCGACTGTTGCCATAAAGCTATCAAGACCATCTCCTTCAAGCCCTGCAATAAGATCGGTATTAATCGAACTTATTCTGGATGCTTTAACCTTGTCAAATGCTTCAAGAAAATCGTTTACTGTGTGTTTTCTGCCTATTTTCTCAAGCACACTATCATTCAAGGTTTGAGGATTAACGCTTATTCTCGTAACTCCATATTTTTTAGCGATTTCAAGCTTCTGAGTGGTAATAGTATCCGGCCTTCCACCCTCTAGCGTAAATTCATCAAGCGATTCAACATCAATACATTCTTTTATTTTTCCAAGTATTCTTTCGAGCTGTATCTCATTAAGAATAGTTGGAGTTCCTCCGCCGATATATATGCACGAAACCTTTAACTTTAGCTCCTTTATAAGAGAGGCAGTATGCTCTATATCGTCAACAATTTTATCAACATATGATGGTATTAAATCAAATAGCTTTTTTCCGGCATAAGAAATAAATGAACAATATGTGCATCTTGACGGGCAAAAAGGAATTGATATGTAAATGCTACATTTTTCATCATCTGTCAAGGACATAATAGCCATTTCGTTTTTAGTCACCTCTAAGACTAGCTGTGCCTTTTCCGACTTCAAAAGATAGCTTTTAGTTAATATTTCATATGCTTTTTCTTGCGAATATTCACATAAAAGCTCAGCACACACCTTAGACGGACGAATTCCTGTCAAAATTCCCCATTCAAGCTCAATGCCTGTTAGCTTATTGCAAGCAAAATATACAGCCTGTCCGGTTGCGGTTTTAAGCGCTCTTTCAAGGCTTGTCTCCCCAATAGGTGTGTATTCCACATAATGAGAGGTTTTCGTTTCGTTAAATTGCAAGATAGCACTTGAAATGATTTTATCATTTTCACACTTGGCACTCACAAAAAGCTCTAGGCCATCTTGGCTATCCTCTTCATTTTTGGGGAAGCTAATTCCATGAAAAAACGCCATACACAAGCCTTGTATATAGGTTCTGTTAATGTTTCCTTCAAGACTTATTTTCATTTTAACACTTCGCTATCCATTACAATTGTTACAGGGCCATCGTTAACAAGTCCCAATTTCATATCAGCGCCAAAAACACCTGTTTTTGTAGGAACGCTTTGGGAAATACAAGAGCAAAAATACTCATACAAGCGATTTGCCTCATCTGGCTTTGCGCCATTCATATAATCAGGACGATTTCCTTTTTTATAGTTTGCAAGAAGTGTAAAATTAGAAACAACTAACACCTCTCCCTTTAAATCTTGAACGCTTAAATTCATTTTATCGTTTTCGTCAGAAAAAATCCTTAAATTACTGATTTTCTTAGCCAAAAGCTCGGCATCTCTTTCGGTATCCCCTTGCTTTACACCAAGGAGAACCAAAAGGCCATTATCAATTTTGCTATGCAAGCAATTATCAATTGTAACGCTTGCGCTTAACACTCTTTGAATTACCGCTATCATTTAGGTGCTCCTACTACTCTTGTTACTCTAATAACATCCTTTATAGATCTTAGCTTGCTGACAATAGAATTAAAATGTGATATATCCTTACACGAAATAGTCATGTTTAAGATTGTGGAATCTGAAACATTTTTTGTACTAATTGAAACAATATCGACATGCATTTCCGCCAATGCAACTGATATTTCCGCAAGCATGGATATACGATTGTTTACAAAAATTTGAATTGCGGACTCATAGGTAGCCTTGTGTGCCCCAGAAGCTGAAACATCCCACTCCGCCTTTACAAATCTGTTTGCGTTGTTCTCATCGGAAAAAGCAAGGCTAATATTTGGGCAATCGGATTTGTGAATTGAAATTCCATAGCCCTTGGTTATGAAGCCTATTATGCTCTCACCGGGAAGAGGATTACAGCATTTTGCGAATTTAACAACACACCCGTCAAGTCCATCAATTATTACGCCACTTGTAGATTTATGTCGTTTAGCAACAGGAGCTGTTGGCTCTATTACTGTAATTTCTCTTTCCTGAGGCTTGTGATTTCGCTCATATTCGTCGCGAATCTTCATTTCCACCTTAGAAAGAGTAATTCCTCCATATCCAATAGCATTAAAGAAATCATCCGCCTCGTTCATTCCAAAGCGCTTAGCCACAGTTGCTACAATTTCAAGCTTTGTTTCCTCAGTACATATAAGCCTATGGCGAGCAAAAAGCTTATCGATTTCCGATCTGCCAACAAGGATATTTTCTTGACGCTTTTCCTTTTTAAACCATTGACGAATTTTATTTCGCGCTTCGCTTGTTCTAACAATCGAAAGCCAATCTCTGCTAGGTCCTTTAGATGCGTTAGAGGTTATTACCTCGACAATGTCACCATTTTGAGGAACAGTGTCAATGGGCGCAATTCTTCCGTTGATTTTCGCACCTACCATTTTATTTCCTACACCTGTATGAATTGAATACGCAAAGTCTATAAGAGTTGCTCCCTGCGGAAGTGCAACAACATCTCCCTTAGGTGTAAACACGAAAATTTCATCATGGAATATGTCAATTTTGAAGGCATGCATAAACTCCTCTGAGTCAGCTGCCTCAGTTTCTGTATCTATAAGCTTAGAAATCCAGCTTAGCTTTTGATCGATATCAACAGACGCCTTATCTCCGCTCTTATATTTCCAGTGAGCTGCGATACCATATTCAGCGATATGGTGCATATCATAGGTTCTAATTTGAACCTCAAAAGGAATTCCATCCTTACCTATAACCGTTGTATGAAGAGATTGATACATATTGGGCTTAGGTGTTGAAATATAATCCTTAAATCTACCCGGAACAGACTTATACATTTCGTGTATCATTCCCAGGACAGTATAGCAATCGAGCTCTGTTTGAACGATTATACGAAGGGCATAAAAGTCGTATATTTCATCGAAGGTTTTGTTTTGGTCATACATCTTGCGATATACGCTATATACCGTTTTAACACGGCCTTCGAGGCTGAAATCCATGTTAGTTTGACTCAACTTCTCAGTAACATATAGCTTTAAATTTTCGATAAAATTAACATTTTTTCCGTATTTTTCCTCGATATGAGCCTTAATTTCCTTGTAGCCTATTGGGTCAAGATATTGAAGGGCAAGATTTTCAAGCTCTTGCTTTATTCTTTGCATACCAAGACGGTGTGCAAGAGGTGCATAAACATGCATAGTTTCAAGAGCTGTAATTCTGCGTTTTTCATCCTTTTTTACATACAAGGTACGCATATTATGAAGCCTATCGCAAAGCTTTATAAATATTACTCTTACATCCTTAGACATTGCAAGAAGCATTTTACGAATATTTTCGATATGCGTTTCTTCCTTGTCCTCGATATTGATGGATTTAATTTTTGTAACACCATCAACTAGCAAGGCAACATCTTCGCCAAAAAGCTCTTTTACCTTATTAATGTCTGTTTTATCAGGGCAATCCTCTACTGTATCATGAAGGAACGCCGCACAAATAGAGTCTGTATCAAGACCAAGACTCGCAACAATTTCCGCAACAGCAATTGGATGAGAAATATAAGGATCTCCGCTTTGGCGCATTTGTCCCTTATGCAATTCATCCGCATACAGAAAAGCTTTTTTAATTTTATCAAAGTCATATTTTTTGCCATTAGACGCAAGAAGCGACAGCAGCTGCTCTATTGGCTTGAAGTCAGGGGTATCCATGTTTGCTCCTTTAATGTGATGAATACATAGTTTTTAAGTTCTTTAAAATACTTGACTTTTCAAGATCGGTTTTGCTTTTTGAAAAGTTCATTTTATATTCAAAGCTAAATTCGTCAAGCTCATCAATAGAAATAATATTTAGCTCTCTAAAAACCTTTATTACGAGCTTTAGCTTTATGTAATTTAATGTAACGCCTGAATATTTCCTTTTTAGAGCCTTTAAGAGCTTTATGTAAGAAAAGCTTCCCTTGCCCTCTTGCGCTTCTTTTTGAAGGAAGCTATAAACAAGAGCAAAATCGTCTCTTTTGGGAATTATTAGCTCAGAGTTTAACGAGCTTTTTCCGTTTATTACAAGCTGATATTTCAGCTCTTCGCACTGTTGCTCCTGAAAAAGTCTTTCGCTAAGTCTTATATCCTTTATGTTAAGCTGAACATTTTTTGTGTTCATAAATTCATTGATTTCGAGATTAAAAGCAACATCGACCTCGTCATCAATTTCATATGGAAACTCTTGAGAGCTAACGCAAAATAGCATGGCTGTAAAAGTGCGTCCGTCCTTTGACAAAATAAGCTTCAAATGTCTATTCATTCCTATTGGAATTATGTCTTCTATTATCATATTTGACATAGAAAATACAGGAATAGGGTTTGAAACACCGTAAGGCTCTAAAAGACTCAGCTCCGATGCAAGAGTTAGATTTGCCTGCTTGGCATCCAGCTCACACTCAATATCCATAACATTTTCGGGCGTGTGATTCTCGAAGCATTTTCTTGCATATTCGTTTATCTTTTTGCGTAAAGCATCTATATTTTTTCTCTTTATAGTTAATCCGGCGGCTAATTCATGACCACCAAAGCGCTCAAGCAAATCTCCACAATATGCTAGAGCATCTACAAGGTTGAGTCCCTCTACGCTTCTTCCTGAGCCCTTTCCAATCGCTTCGGGGGCATTTGGATCTTCATTTCCCTCAAAGGAAATCAAAATTGTAGGAAGTGTATATCTTTCTGAAATCCTTGAAGCAACAATTCCTATAACTCCATGATGCCACTTATGATCATCTAAAATAATAACACTATTTTCATCATATCCGTTTTCTTCAATTATAGCATATGCCTGCTCCGCTATTTTATTTTCCTCAAATTGTCTATCCTTATTTATATTGCAAAGTCGAATAGCGTACTCTTGTGCTCTTTGCTCGTCATTGCAAAGAAACAATTCAACGGCAATTGAAGCCTCGCTAATTCTTCCCGCAGCATTTATTCTAGGCGCTATTGTAAATCCAACAAAGCCAGAAGAAATTTTCTTTTTAACCTTAGTTTTTGCTCTTGTTTCATTCGTCGTACAAAGCTCCACAAGGGCGCGAAGGCCTATATTTTCGGTATTATCAATCAGGGAAAGTCCTAAGGATACAATCAACCTGTTTTCATCCTTTACGGGCATTACATCTGCGATAGTGCCAATTGCGGTGAAATCAGCATATTTCATTGAAATTTTTCTAACACAATCAATTGGCTCATTACCAGAAATCAGTATTTCAATCGCACACAAAAGCTTAAAAACAACACCAACTCCGGCAAGATGCTGAAATGGATATGTAGAGTCGGGTCTTTTAGGGTTGATTACAGCAACAGCCTTAGGAAGACTCGAATAGCATTCATGATGGTCTGTAACGACAACATCAATCCCCATCCGTGTTGCCAAATCAATCTCTTCACTTGCAGTAACACCTGTATCAACGGTAATAATTAAATTTGTACCATTGGCAGAAAGCCTCGAAATGGCATTTTTTGACACGCCATATCCCTCGCCCATACGGCTAGGAATATAATAATCTACGCATGCTCCAAGCTCAGAAAGATACATATATAATATGCTAACCGATGTAACTCCATCTACATCGTAATCACCATATATAGATATACGCTCTTTTTTAGATATTGCATCTATAATTCTTCTAGCACCCTTTTCCATATCATTTAATAAAAATGGATCGTGCATAACCTCGGTGCTTTTTCCCAAAAAGGATTTTGCACTATCTATGCTAGAATATCCTCTATTAATCATCAAGGTTGCCAAAACATCACTTGTTCCAAGCGCATCGACAAGTTGATTTACAATCGAATTATCAAGATTGGTTGCCTTGATATTCCATCTTTTTCTCTCTTTTTTCAACATAAAAATTCCTACTAATCATTTATTGAGTATTGCTAGTGCCACATTTAATCCATCGCATGCAGCACTCATGATTCCACCTGCATATCCCGCACCCTCGCCACAAGGATAAACATTTGGATGCGCAAAAGCGGTATAATTCTCTGTCCTTAATATGCGCAAAGGCGCAGAGGTTCTGGTTTCAACACCTGTTATTGGTACATCCGTAGCGTTGAAGCCTTTGATCCTTTTACCAAATTCAAAAAATCCCTTTTTAAGATAATCACATACAAACCTTGGTAAAATTTTATTCATATCACAGGAGGTAACGCCTGCGTTCATATACGACGGAATAATTCTATTAGGCTCGTTTATTGATACGCCATTATAGAAATCGCCAAGGGTTTGAACAGGGGCATTATAATTTGCTCCTGCACTAATAAATGCGTTTCTTTCAAGCGTTCTTTGAAATTCAATTGCCTTTATAGGATCGTTTCCGTAATCAGCTGTATTAACCTGAACTGCAATAGCAGAATTGGCATTTTTGCCATCTCTTGCATATCTGCTCATTCCATTAACAACGACTCCGCCCTCTTCGCTAGATGCACAAACCACCTCTCCACCGGGGCACATGCAAAACGAATATACGCCTCTACCGTTTTCTCTATAAGAGACATTATAATCGGCAACGCCCAAGCGCCTATCATTTGCGTATTTTCCATACATAGCCTCATTTATATCATCTTGAAGGTGCTCTACTCTTACTCCAACAGAAAAAGGCTTTGCCTCTATTGCAAATCCACTCTTCATAAGATATGCATAGGTATCTCTTGCGCTATGTCCTAGGGCAAGAACGATTGATGAAAATTTTATATCTCCTTTTGTTGTTTTTGCAACAGAATCGTCAAAAGATATAAGCTTAGTATTGTATAAAACAACTCCACCCAAGGCTCTTATTTGCTCATCTATACTTTTTACAACCTTACGAAGATTATCTGTACCGATATGAGGCTTTGCCTTAAACTTTATATCCTCGGGAGCGCCATTTTCGCATAGCATTTCAAGGACAAGCATACATTTAGGGTCGGAAATTCTTGTAGTAAGCTTTCCATCGGAAAATGTGCCTGCTCCACCTGCACCAAATTGAATATTAGTTTCCGTATTTAAGGTTTTGGAGCGATAAAATTCATTTATGCACTCCACTCTAGAATCAATATCCGCCCCACGCTCTATTACGATAGGTTTCATTCCTGCCTTAGCAAGAGCTAAGGCACAAAACATTCCTGCTGGTCCAAAGCCAACTATAAGAGGGGAATTTTGTGGCATCTCACCCTTTAAAGAAAATTCTAATTTTTCACTAGTAAAAAGCTTGATTTGATATTTTAATAATAGCTCGGCAGAAGGCGTTCTTGTGCATTCCACATCGGCGCATACGCTTGACACGAATTTAATGTCATTTTTATGTCTTGCATCAATGGAACGCTTATGAATATGCATGCTCGAAAAATGTGAAAAGGCGCGTGACTTTAAAATACGCGCCCTTGCAATTTCGAATATATCTTCATCGGTTGAATCAATTGAGGTTTTAATTTGCTCTACTAAAATTCTCATTTTGCGCTTACCGATACAATTATTTCGCCCGAGACGGATTCATTTTTTAAATTAAAAAGCTCTGCCTTTTCCTCTGATAAGAAAACTTCATATCCATCAGTGGTTTCGATAATTTTAAAATCCTCAGCCTTGAAATCAATTATATTCTTTCTGATACCATTGACGGTAATATCAATGGTCTTTAAGGGTGTTGTGTCTGTAATAGCTGTATATACAGGAATGTCGTCAAAGCCTTTACTGGTTATCTCAGTATCAGCCTCCATAACCCAAAGCCATATAACTACCGCCACAAAAAGACAAACAATTATAGCGATAATAATACTAGCCTTGCTCTTTTTGGGAGTATCATCCTCCATTGTTGCCGCAACAATTTCTGCAGTATCAATTTCGGTAGTTCTAGAAAATCTATCCATAGCTTCTCCTTATTTGTTCTTCATTTTTATCCTTGCGCCATGCTTTCCCTTTTGTGATGGCTTATCCTGCAAGAGATATTCCTCGAGCTTCTTTTTCATTGTAGCTCTTGTAAAGTTTCTGTAAATGTGTCCTTCGTTAGCGATTGAAACGATTCCTGTTTCCTCAGAAACAACAACTACTACGCAGTCGCTATTTTCGCTAACTCCAATCGCCGCACGGTGTCTTGTTCCCAAATCCTTAATAATATCAGGATTTGTAGATAGTGGTAACAAGCATCCGGCGCAATAAATTCTATTATCTCTAATAATTACTGCTCCATCATGAAGAGGGGCCTTATTAAAGAAAATGTTTCTCAAAAGGAATGTACTTACCTGAGCGTTTAGAATTGTACCACTAAGCGTGAAATCACCTAGCTTAGTATTTCGCTCAAAAACAATGATAGCACCTGTTTTTGTCTTTGCAAGATCAAAAACTGCGTTCGAAACAGTATCAATCATATCAATTGTTTGGGTTGAATTTTTAGTTTCTCCTATGCTCTTTACTCCCTTGATAGAGTTATCACCGAGCTTTTCAAGAGCTGAACGGAATTCGGGTTGGAATATAATTACTAAAACAACTATACCAAAATCAAAGAAATGAGATAGAAGATATTGCATAGAGCGCAAATTAAGCAATTGACAGATTAGCATAAACGCAAACAAAAGACCTACACCGAGTGCAAGCTTTCCTGCGCGTCTTTCTTTAACAAACTGAAAAGCAACAAAAAGTACGCCTGCTAAGCAAATAATATCTAAAATATCAAAAAATGAAATAATTGTAAAATGTCTAAGCATGTGTGCTAAAAAATCTAACACTACCTTCATAACGCCTCTCCTATCGTTTATGTATATGCAAAAATGCAGTCTAATTCATTATCATTATTTTAAGTATAACATAAAATATTTACTTTGCCAATATTTTTTATAATATTTTTTATAAAATCATTAATTTTTTGCGCAAAATATAGTAAAAAGCCGTTAATTTTTAAAAACTAACGACTTTTTTGATGCTTTTTAATCATTAAATTGCTCTTATACCCCCAAAATCATACACATATCGGCTCAAAATAGTCTTTTCGGTCATTCCAACAGCGACGATTTTGTCGTGAATTTCGTTATAGCTTGGATGCGATTTGATATCTCCAAAAAAATATACAGTATTTTCAAAAACAAACGATGCCCCGCCAATGAAGCCACAATTATAGCCTTCAAGGTCAATTCCGTTTGGATTTATCAATAGTACATCTACGCCTAACAATTTCAATGCATTATAAATGCTTGGATCGGCAGTTATTGCATTTTTGTCATTTAATACCAATGTGGCACAAGCACTATATCCTTGCTTAACATTAATCAATTTATAGCACTTCTCCTCTGCCAAACGCAAAATTTCAGGAGCTGTATGCTTTAAATTGCCAATTAAAGCGTCGCCTATCTTCAAGACATTTAGTGAAATATCATTTGGATATTTTCTATCGCATTCTGATTTAACGCATATTATTTTATATCCACATTTTTCTGCCTCATCAAATATTGATTTGTTATTTAAATAGTAGTCATTATAACAAAAAACAGTGCCTTCAAAAGCAAAAACAAGCATATCAGCATGAGATGCGACAGGCAAATCTAGCTTGTCATATGGCTCAAGTGGCAACACATCGATGCCACATACTCTCTTAACAGCAGACGAAATCTGCGAACTTACAAAAGCCTTCATTTTCCCTCTTTTAATTATGTTCTGTTTAGATATTATGAAAAAAAGACCGTGATCACGGTCTTTTGATTTCAATTCATAACTTAGATTGCACGAACAACCTTACCTGTACGTAGGCAACGTGAGCATACATTAACAGTCTTGTTGGAGCCGTTTACAACAACCTTTACTCTTCTGATGTTAGGTTTCCAAGTTCTGTTAGTTTTACGGTTTGAGTGGGATACATTGTGTCCGAATGCAACACCTTTTCCACAGATAGAACACTTAGCCATTTTTTACACCTCCATTAAGTAGAAAATACAACTACCAAAAATTCACGATTAGTATTATAACACAGTATTTTTTAAATTGCAATAGTAAATTTCAAATTTTTTAAATTATTTTTTATTTATTTTTTCTAGGATATGCTCAAGCGAAATTCCGTACTTGTCAGCTATGTCCTTAGCATAGCTTTTTCCGTCTGGCTTAGCTCGTCTTATCTTAAAGCTTCTCTGCCCATCCTCAATACCTGCAACCAAGGTATCAATCATTGCTCCACCCTGTGCTGAGCACTTTTCGTTTATATCTCCGATCATTGCAGAAAGCTCATGAAGGTGCGTAGAAAAGATTCCACGACAACGAACCATAGAAAATCCAGAAAGAACCTCGGCGGCGATATACGCGCCCTCAAACGAGCCGGTTGATGAAAGCGATTCGTCTAGCAAAACAAGGCTGTTTTCTGTAACGCTTGTAAAGATTTCATCAAGACGAGCACATTCCTCTCCCAATCTTCCTTTATCTATTGTATCCTCAGAGCCTGTTGGGAAATGGGTAAATATCGCATCAACAGGGCTAATCTCAGCGCTAACCGCCGGAACCGGAAGTCCTAGCTGAGCAAGCGCAAATGTGAGTCCAACTGCACATGTTATAACCGATTTTCCGCCTCTATTAGGTCCTGATAGAACATAAAACTGTCCGTTTTTGTCAAAAACGAAATCGTTTTCTACCATCAACCCATCTATTTTAGATGCAACAACAGGGTTATATATGCCCTTAACATCAAATTTCTTCTCTTCCATAGCGGAGAGTTTTGGGAAACAAATAGGATTGCCTGTTTGCTTTAAAATAGTGATAAGCTCTGTTCCCTTTACAACAAATTCAATTTCGGGCAAGAGCTTGATAAGGAAATCTGCATTTTCAAGAACATAGCTTTGGAGAGTCTTTCTCCAAGAACGCATTGAGGATTTGAAAACCTCGTTAAGTGCACCATTAAAAGCATTAGTAAGGGCAATTTGCTGATTGTCGGATTGTCCCTTTTTAAATGGAATTAATGAAGAAATGCAGGTATATTCATCGTTTTTAAAATCAAGACGAAGTATTTTTTCAAGCAAAACTCCTGATTTGAATCTTTCGTTATTTACACTCAAAACTCCCGCAGTATCAGGTCTTAATCTGGAATCAAGATTTACACCAATTGTAACGCTCTTTACCTCTCGTACTCGTGATGTTAACTCTTTTAGCTTCTTATTAAGATTGATATAATATTCACTTTGTGTCAGCTCCTTTATTCTTTTAGCAAAGCTAACAAGAGCGCTACTCTTAAAATTATCAATCATTGGATAAAGCCCATCAGCCAATAGCTCCATGGCAGAAACATATAGCTCAACCTCTGTAATGCTATATAGATATCCCTCAGACGGCTCTGTATCCTGTGACATACGACGAATTTCAGCAATATCAGCAAGAATAGGGCTTGCCTTCATAAGAATTTCGCATAGCTGTGGATTTTCCATCATATCGGCAAAAACCTCTTGACGATATTTTATCACATCAATATCGGTAGTGAAAAAATCTCCAAGAAAGCTGTTTTTTAGATCTATTATATTGTTTAACTCAAGCTCGTCTAAAACCTCGTTTGATATGTTAGGACGCCCTTCTCCGTTTTCGCTTTTCAAAAGCGACTCGATATTGGGATAAATAAGACTAATTTCTATTTTTTGCATTATATTCCTCGCAATTTTTACATTATTATATATTATCATAACATAAATTAAGGCTTTTGAAAAGTATTTTTTGAAAAATATATTTTGAATCCTTGAAAAACAGGGCTTTATGTGATAAAATTTTAAGCGAGGTGATTTTATGAACGAGCTTTTCTGCTCTACCGGCACTCTTGTAGGAAGAGTTTGCAATTACGATTATTCTTTAATAAATAAGCACATTCCCGTTCTTTATGAGGAAGGCTTAATTGATGGAATGGAGCTTATGATGATTCCGTTTTATTATGATAAAATCGACGAGATTTTAAAAACAGTTCTATCTTGTAATGTTCCTACTCCAATTATTCATTGTGAAAAGGAAATCGGAGTTCTCTTGTCAAATTGTGACCCAAATTCTACCAAGAGAGCTCTCGAAATGCTAGAAATTAATTGCATGGTCGGAAAAAAAGTAGGGGCTAAAAAAATGGTGTTTCACCTATGGGGTGGTCTTGAAAGTGATTCTCATATAGATTACAACATTTCCATATTACCTCAAATCATCAAGATGACCAAAAAATACAATTTAAAGCTTCTTATCGAAAACATTCCATGTACCACATACTCCGGACTTGAAAATTGGAGAAAATTGTATAAATTTCTGCCAAATATTGAATTCATTTTTGACACGAGATTCGGTGCGTTTCATGACGAAACAGAGGAAATTTTAAATGAGCCAATTTGGGATTATATCAACCATATGCACATAAGTGATTATTCATCTTTTCCAAGAGATTTTTCAAAAATCCGTCCCATTCTCCACCCCGGCGAGGGCGTTATAGACTTTGATTTTATATTTAGTTCATTAAAAGCAAATAAATATAACGGCTCGGTAACCTTGGAGTCCCCCGTAATGATACCCGATGGAGCTGATATTGAAAAGCTACGAGCAACATTAAAATATCTAAGAAAAAATTTATAGATAGTTGATAAAAAGGCAACCATATGGTTGCCTTTTAAATTTATTGATTTTCAAATTGCAGAATTTATGAATTTGAAAATTCAAGAATTCTCCTCTTGCCTCTTTGGCTTTCTTTTAGCCTCTCTTTTGGCTCTTTTTTCGGCAGAATTCATTGCGTTTTTTTCTTTTATAAGCTTAAAAACAGCGTCAATAACCACCTTTTTATGAGCTCCCTTTGTCTTCAAGAGTCCCATAATAAATTTGAATTTTTGATTTGTAATATCGGTAAGCGTTGAAGCGTCGCTTGCAGTAGCAATTTTATAAAAAGAATCTACAAATTCGTGTCTTTGCTCAGGAGTTAGCTTGGAAACCCAAACCTTTAAAAGCTCGTGGAAATTATCACTTGGCTTTTCAAACTCCTCAGCCCTATCAAGCTCCGTTCCAGTCGCTAACCAGGTAAACGCATTGTGCTGTTGTATTCCCTTATCTGAGCTTTTAACAATTTTATATTTTCCAATTATATCAAAAATTCTTCCAACAACTGATTTTGTTGGCAAAATGGTAATCAGCTTCTCTACAATTTTTTCTTCTTTAAATGGCGATATAAAATCCTCTTTAAAGCCGGGTCCATCAAAGCTATAAACGATTTGCATTCTTTTTTGAAGCTTAGGTGTAGATTTGAGAGCTGAATAAATTGCAATATTTCCACCCTTAGAGTGACCTGCAATAATAAGCTTGTCCTTTGTAAGCTTAGCGATTTTTTCAAGATACTCAGCGCCGGATTCTTGTGAAGGAATTGGCGTAAATAAAGCCATATTCAAATCTTCCTTCCACCCTATAATTGTGTCATCAGTTCCTCGATATACAACATATGTGACCTTATTTTCACATGAGAAAGCAATCGCAGAAAACTGCTTTTCCTTGTCTATTGAAATTTCGCTTTCATATCCCCAGAGCTTAACATTTGAAAAGCGCTTTACCTTTGACGCCTCTTTAAAAAGAGTAATTATTTCCTTTGGAAGTATAGCGCCAAGTGAAAAACCTTCTCCATTCTTTTCAAAAAACTTATCAGCAGCCTCACTTAAGGTAATCGCATTTTCTTTATCATAAGGAACAAGATCCTCAAAAGGAATATATGAAATTTCCGAAAAAATCAATGCATCTATTTCGTTTTGCTCGCTAGTCTCAAATGACAAATCTCCACGCCACCTAAGATACTCAAACATACCTAACATATAATCTCACCTCTTTGCCTTATATATGCCTAATGTTCTTTATATATTTTATCACAAATATCCGTGCTTTTCAATATTTTTGAGATATAAAATTCAAAGAGCTATATTTAAGAAAAATTTAACCTTATCTTGTAAAATAATAGCAACAAAATGTTGTAAATTTTCATATTTTTGTAAAAATTCACAAATTAAACGCCTTTTTCATTGACAAATATAATATTTTATGATAAAATTAAATATATGCTTGAAGGGAGGGGTTGAATTGGGCGCAAAATTAACCTTTAATCGTCTGGAAAAAAAGTTTCTTTTAACCGAGGAGCAATTCCTTCGCATAAAAGAAGAAATAGACAAGCGTTTTGATCCTGACGAATATGGAGAAACAACTATTTGCAATCTGTATTATGATACGCCCGATTTCATTCTCTTCACCAGATCAGCTGAAAAGCCGATTTACAAGGAAAAACTAAGGCTTCGTACATATGGTATTCCAACCGATACCTCTACCGGATTTATCGAAGTCAAGAAAAAATATAATGGCGTGGTTTTTAAGCGCAGAATTACAATGCCTCTTAACGATGCTATTAAATTTTTAAAGGATGAAATAGATCTAGACGAGCCTACTCAAATCTCAAAGGAATTAAAATATTTTTTAAGATTTTATAAAAATCTCGAGCCAAGAATATATGTTTCCTATGACAGAAGCGCCTTCTTTTGCAAGGAAAATCGAGATTTTCGAATCACCTTTGACAGAAATCTAACATGGAGAGATTACGATCTTGATTTGACGAAGGGCTCTTATGGAAAGCTTTTAACTGAGCCCACGCAGGTCCTTATGGAAATAAAAGTTCCTAGCGCTATTCCCTTGTGGCTAGTTGAGATTTTAAACGAATTAAATGTTTACACACGATCCTTTTCCAAGGTTGGAAACGCTTTTATTCAAATGATTACTAATAATAGGAGTTACTTAAAATGACAAAGCTATTACAAAGTATTTTTTACACATCTTCATCTGATTCTCCCGTGGGAATTAACCCCGGATACGATTCTTATACAGGTGTTCAAAACGCGGTTATTGAGGTAAGTGATTTTTGGATTTGCTTAGGTGTTGCAATCGTACTTGGCGTGCTTGTTGCGCTTTGCTACATGTTTAGAAACGAATTTTCCAAGAACCTCGTTATTTCAATTGCTCTACTTCCTGCAATTGTTACCGTGCTCATCATGCTAGTTAATGGCAATATCGGTGCTGGTGTTGCGGTCGGTGGTGTATTTGCCTTGACAAGATTCCGTTCTGCTCAAGGAACCGCTAAGGAAATAACCCACATTTTCTTGTCAATGGCAATCGGTTTGACACTCGGCCTTGGATTTGTTGGAATTGCAGTTATTCTTGCTGTTTTAGTTGAAGGACTTAATTTCATATTCACTCTTACTAGATTTGGAATTATCAACGATAGCAGAAGAACGCTTAAGATCACAATCCCTGAGAATCTTGATTATACTACTCTTTTTGATGACTTGTTTGAAAAGTACACAACAGGAGCAGTTCTCGAAAAGGTAAAGCTAAGAAATCTTGGAACGATGTTCCGCCTTACATATTCTGTAACTCTTAAAAACATTAAGGAAGAAAAGGCGTTCATTGACGAAATTCGCACAAGAAACGGAAATCTCGATGTCCTCTGCTCTAAGCTTCAAACAAATCCGGAAGAGCTTTAAAAATCAATGCCACCTCTTAAGGTGGCATTTTTATTCGTTTTATAAATGGCAAGAAAAAGCGACTTGAAAATCAAGTCGCCCTTTTTGTTATTGCTTGTTGTATTTTAAAACGCCAATCTTGATGTACTTAACGCCATCTTCTTCACCTTGTGAAAAGTTTTCGGTAGAAGTCTTTTCTTCGCCATCAACTTCATAGGTAAATGTGATCTTGCCAGCATCCTCATCAATCTCGTATTTACCTTCTATTACAGTATCATTACCGATGATATTGTCAATAGTTTGAGTGTACTTACTTCCACTAAACTCATAGGTAATGTTGCCTGTAAGGGATTCCTTGTATTCTCCGGAAAGTTTTACTCCGCAAGATGCAAGTGCGCATACAGACATAACGAGAACGAGCATCAAAGCAACAATTCTAAGTGTCTTTTTCATTTTACATTATCCTCCTTATACTTAAAAAGTAATATAATTTTATCATACAATGAAGATTTTGTCAAGAGATATTGACAAAATTACCAAGATAAAATAACAAGCTTATGGAGCTTTAGCGCATCAAGCTCAAAGGAAACCTCGTTTCCGTTTTGAATAAATTTAATTTCTTCTCCATCAGGCTCGCTTCTTACAGACTTGATGGTTTTGTCAACCTTGACACTAATTTTTACACCGCCCAAAGTTGGGAAATCCTCAAGCAAGCAAACATTTCCACGATTGATTGGTGGTGCATAAAGTAAATGAAGCGCAAAGAATGATTTGTCCTCGCTCTTTCTAAATCTTACCCTGCCACAAGAGGGTAGATTTTCAATTTTTATGCCTCTATCGTAGATACAATCAAAGGCTTTTTTAATATATCTTTCAAGCACATAGCTTCCGGACGCATTATAGGCTTGGAAAATCGGATGCGCAAAATAAAGCACATTTCCTTTTTTAACAAGCGCAGGATATGACGCGCTTTCTAGCTTGAATGGTGTATTTTTGTGTCCGCAGAATTTTCCGTATGTACGATTGAAATATGGCTCGTGAACCTTTGCCAAGACCTCTCCGTCACATTCAACAGAATATGCACTACAATAGCTTAAAAACGGAGTTGTAATTTCGTCTATTTCACAGCAAATAAAGTCCTTATCAAATCCAGATGGACCATTCATTTTTATGCCAAGCTCATCAAAGATACTCTCTCCACTAGCGATAATTTTTCCACCATTATTTACAAATTCAAGAATTCTTTTTTTGTCGTCATCAGTAAATTTAACTCTATCAGGCAAAACGATGCATTGATATTTTGAAATATCCTCTCCACTATCGACAACATCGAATTCAAGATGCATTATTTGAAGCATTTTAGAACAACCAACATCAGCATCAGTATGACTTGACCAAAGTGCAATGTCAGTATATGCCTTGGTGTTTTCAGAAAACCTCTCAATTTTACTTGCGTAATCAAAGGCGTAGCCTATAACAGAATATGTGCTTTTATCTAGTCTGCCACACGGATGGAGCTGATCTCCAACTGACATTGACGCACCCAAGCTTATCATATCAGCACATTCATACTTCAAGGCATCTCTGTTCTTAAATCCACCGAATTCTCCCCATGCGTGATGGAACTTTCCTGTCATACCCCAGAAAATCTTTCCAAATTTTTCAAAATATTTTGCGCGAAGAGGCATAAAATCGTAGCCACCCCAAGCTGTTGGAAGATCCTCAAGCTCAAAATGGGTTTGATATGGAGCATATTCGGGGCGATTCATATCAGCGCCACCATTGTAAAATACGGTTGCGTTTGGCGCATACTCGTGAACGATGCCGGTTAAGGACTTCATAAGCTCTATACGCTTAATTCTATAATATTTCTTTGCATCCTCGTAATTATCGGGATCTAGCCCCATTTTCTTCATGCCTGCGACACAGCTATCACATACACAAGCATCTCTCATAAAGCAAATATCGTAAAAAACGCCATCTGAAACATCAAATTGCTCGCAAACCTCTCTTGTAATATCCTCTAGATACTTTTGATAAGGTCCAACAGGACATAGTGTAATCCAAGAGCAATCGCTAAGTGGTGTGTCCTCGGGCTCATCCAGCTTTCCGCCATTAAAGCCAAATGCAATTCTTTTTTTGCTCCAAAAATCTATGTGATGCCATTCCGGATGCTCACTTGCATCCTTTTCGCTCCAGCCCATTGTTATGTAAATTGGTGCTATTGCGCCGGCATCGTGAATTGCCTCGATTTGCTCCTTTAAAAGATTGAATTTGAGGTGAGGGTGCATAGTTCCAAGCTTGGTCGGATAATATGAATATCCGTGATGGCACTTGGCAAAAACGGTTATTAAATCAACCTTTGCGTCCTTTAATGTTTGTGTAAACTCTGCTTTGTTGAATTCTGATCCAATATTTTCAATATATGGACTTGTGTGAAAATCTAAATGTACGCATTTCATTTTATTTTTCTCCTAACTGCTCTGCGAAAATTTTATAAACCCTTTTAACATTTGGTATATTATATAATCCATAGTATCCACGATGAACTCTTGAGCCATTCATCGTATATAATACGGTATTATTCATAAATGTTACGCATCCCACATCCGATGCATCGGATGCGAAATTTACATTTTGTATATCGCTATATTTAAATGCTTGTAGTGTTACGGTCTTTCCACTGTACAAAATCAAAATTCTTTTATTCGTAAGGGCGTATTCCGTATTTTTTCTCTTACTTTTGGCTTTAATTGGAGCGATAAAAACCAAATATAGTCCAACGAACAAGAATGGAAGCCCAAATAGTGGAAATATTTTTATCATAGAAAATTCATTTTTCGGAGCCATTGAAGCGCCAAATATTGCAATAGAAATCCAAAAAACAGAAAATACGCTCCAAAAAATACCAAAAATTCTATTGAATTTTTCCGCCGGTAAAAGCTTAATTTCCTTAGTTGGCCTTCCTATCCACAAAAGCTCCTCGTCGGATAAGATATAATCCTTTATTTTATATTGATATTCGTTTAATTCTTCCATAATTGCTCCCTTCAAGCTTGATATATTTATTTTATCACAATATATAATTAAAAGCAAGTAAAATTTACACTTGACCTATATGTTTTTTAATGTTAAAATATAAATATAAAGCTTATGGAGGTGTTATATTGAATATTGCTCTTGTAAGCGGTGCATCTCGTGGCATCGGCTTGGAAATCTCAAAATTACTTGACGGATACGAGCTTGACGAGCTTTGGCTCATTTGTGGAAAAAACACGCCATCATTTAAATTTAAAACCCATGTTCGCTTATTCTATACTGACTTGAGTCAAAAATCACCCTTTGACGAAATAAAATCAGCACTTGAATGCGAAAGACCTAATATAAAGCATCTTGTTTGCTCTGCCGGCGTAGGCTATAATGGCAGGCTTGATTCATTGACGGAAAACGAGATTGAAAATACTGTTATTATTAACTGCTCCGCCTCATCTGTTTTGACAAGAATTTCTCTTGATTATATGGATAACGGCGCTAAAATTATAGAAATCGCCTCAGGCGCAGGATTTTTGCCTCAACCGGATTTCGCTGTTTATTCTGCATCAAAGGCTTATGTAATTAGCTTTTCAAGAGCAATTGGTAAAGAACTTCAAAAAAGAAAAATTTCCGTTACCGCTGTATGCCCCGGTCCTGTTGATACCGATTTCTTTTCCGGACTTGAAAATGTAAAGGAATATAAGAAAAAGCATTTAATTTCTGCTAAAAAGGTCGCAATTGGCGCTTTAAAGGCATCAAAAAAGGGCAAAAAGCTATATTTGCCAACCTTTTCCATGAAAATGGTTCATATTGCATCTAAGATTTTGCCAACCAATTTGATTTTAAAATTTTATAAATAACAGAAAAAGCTACTCAAACGAGTAGCTTTTAATTTTTATAGGCAAGAGCCCTGTTGATCAAAGGATGAAGCGCCTAAATTAGAATCGCGATTTTGCTGTGGCTTCTTCTTTGGCTTAAGCTCCTCATAGAAATGAATACGAGCCATTTCCATATATGGCTGAACCCATAGTAAGCCAATACCAAGTGTAGCAATTCCAACAATTATCCAACCGATAAATGATAGATCAAGCAAGAAAAGCTCCATCTTGTGACCGTTCATCATTTTACGGCTTTCTGATATTGCATCGTTTCCGCTCATGTTAGGATTATCAATCTTTATGTAATATGCCATAGCATAGGAATATGATTTCACTATACCGGGAATTACAAAAAGAAGAGTCCAAAGAGCGATAAATACTGACTGAAGAACTCCTAAAATAATGTTACCTACTGCGTCGTTTTTAAAGCCATCAAAAAGTGGATCAAGCTTATTCAAGTCATTTTCATAACGAACATATTTTAGCAAATAGCTATAAACACCTATCATTACAGGTCCTGTTATAATTAATGAAACTATAGCAAGGAATCCGGTAGCGCCTAGCGCACCCATAATGATTGACGCTACTACAAAAACTAGCAAAACTGCAAGCCATGGTGTTTTAAAAATTCCACCACCTAATGTTTCTCGTGCCTTTGCACGAATTTCTGATCTTGTTGACATAAAAGCCTCCTTAAATTGTTAATGCTATCATTTTAGCACCTAAAATATAAAATGTCAACAATAAAGAAAAATTTTTATAAATATTGGCGAATTTGATCGTTTAATGCTTGTTCAACATTGATTAAACGATGAACAATGCTTCTGGAGCTCATGTCTGCCCCTTTATATTCGTTTAGATATTTTGACAAGGACTTTACACCCATATTACAGCCATCCGTCATAACATCGGCTACTGTTTTGTCGCTTGAATTCATCATCAGCTTGCCACGGATTTTCATATCGCTCATCATACGAGCAATAGGATGTGGTTCTTTTGTATCGGCTCTATGCTTTAATAACAGCTTATGAGTTTCGTCTCCTAAAACTGCATGCTCATTTTTGCACTCTGTAAGCGTCCTTTTTAAGCGTTCATTTTTCACATGTGGCAATACTCTCTCAATCGACGAAACGCCCATTTTGATACCCGCATTGCATTCCATTAATAAATTAATTGTATCTGTTTTCATTTTTATCACCTCTTATAGTAATTATGAGATGAATTTTCTAAACTATTCAGAATTTTTTAAAATGTTTGTTATAGCTTTAGTCTTAAGGTGTTTAGTTTGTTACTTCCTTATAGCTTAACAGGAACACCTTATCCTCTGTGTCCTCACAGGCATTCTCGTTTGAATAATAGCCTGTGCTTGCTACGCTATTGTCAACCGTGGTTGTCAATATAATTATATTATTATTTTATTTTCAAGAGATTTACAATAAATTATAAAAGCCTTGTGAAAAAATCACAAGGCTTTTAGCTATTAATAAAGTGTTTTTTCGTAAACGCCGTTTGCGTGGAGCTTTATAAACTCCTCTTTAACTGCGTATTTGTCCTCGCCATAGGTAACTCCAAACCACTTATCAGCAGTTGGAAGAACCTTGACAGATGCTTTACCACTCTCTACAAGCTCACCAATAACGGATGGGAGAAGATACTCACCCTTGAGCTGATTGAGATTTGGATTTGAAAGGAACTCTATAAATCCACCCTCGAGAACATCGATAAAGTCAGGTGTAAGGCCCCACATATTCATTGAAACATATGATTCGGGATCAAGAGGAGAAACAGCTCCGTCCTTTTCTACGCCTGCGCCTGTTGCAGTCTTTACGATATCGGTTGTTTCAACTACCTTTGTAAGATAGTTGTTTGCATCAACCTCACAAACGCCACGAGTTACTCCACCGTTGTCGCTAAGTGTATTTTTAAGAATAAAGCCTGCCATACAGAAATTATACTGCTTTGGCTCGTCATGCTCATTTACCAAGAAATCGTGAACAGTTGCAAATGCCTCTTTTCCATAATAGTCATCTGCGTTGATTACCATAAATGGCTCATTTACAATACCCTTACAAGCAAGAACTGCTTGACCTGTTCCCCATGGTTTCTTTCTTTCAGGTGGATTCGTAAAGCCATCCGGAAGGTCTTCGATATTTTGGTATGCGTATGCTACCTCACAAATGCCGGAAATTTTATCTCCAACAACCTCCTTAAAGTAATCCTCCATCTCCTTTCTGATGATGAAAACTACCTTATTGAAGCCCGCCTTCAATGCATCGTGAATGGAATACTCCATAATAACCTCTCCGTTAGGTCCAAGAGGCTCGAGCTGCTTAATACCGCCACCGAAGCGTGAGCCGATACCTGCAGCCATAATTACTAGTGCTGTCTTTTTCATTTAAATTATATCTCCCATAAATTATTTATACATTGGACCATAAGCTGCGCAAGCACGATAATCCTGACCTTCCTTATCCATACCAAAAGCATTCCATGCAGCAGGACGGAAAATCTTATCCTCTGGAACATTGTGCATGCATACAGGAATTCTCAAAATTGAGCAAAGTGTGATAAGGTCTGCGCCGATATGTCCATAGCTGATAGCACCGTGGTTAGCTCCCCAATTATTCATAACATCATATGCGGTCTTAAATGCGCCCTCACCTGTTACTCTTGGAGCAAACCATGTGCAAGGCCATGTGTAGTCTGTTCTCTTCCAAAGCTTATCGGAAACATCCTCGGGAAGTCCAACAGTCCAACCCTCTGCGATTTGAAGAACAGGGCCTAGTCCCTTAACAAGATTCAATCTAATCATTGTTGCAGGCATTTCGTCCTTTGTTTCAAATCTTGAAGAATATCCGCCACCACGGAAATAGCCAAGGTCAGCATAGTTCCATGTTGTATTTTTCATAATGTTTTCTTGGTCTTGCTTAGTTACCTCATACCAAGGCTTCATAACAGCATTACCATTTTCATCTCTTGCACCACCATTTGCGTCAAGGCAACAAGCACCGGAGTTGATTAGGTGAATAAATCCACCAGCTTCTCTTGCTACGCCCTCAACATCGTATCCTGTAGCCTTCTTTACAGCCTCAGGTGACCAATATGTTCTTACATCTGCGAACATTTGAGCACGATTTGTAAGAAGCTTCATAAAGAGCATTCCAAGACCGTTTAGAACATCGTTTTCGGTAGCGAGTATGTATGGCTCTCTTGCGCCATTCCAGTCAAATGAAGTGTTAAGCATAGATTCCGGGAAGTCACAGTTAGGATAGAAGTCTGTCCATTGTCTTTGACCTTGGAAGCCGGCTGCAATTGCGTTATGGCCTACCATTTCCTCTTCACAGCCCTCGGGGAGATTTTTGTTACCGTTCATAAGATCCTTGATGATACACATCATCTTTACAACAAATTCCCACTCTGCATCCTTAGTAGCGCGATCCTTTTGCATATCCTCGGGGTTCTTATCAAAGCCCTCAATGCAATGCTCCTTAACCCAAGCAAGAGCCTTTTCGTACTCGTTCTTGTCGTAGATGCCCTCTGTCATTCGTCTAATAATTTCAACCTCGTCAACGGACTCCACTCTCATACCGAGATATTCTTCAATAAATGCAGTATCAATGATAGAGCCACCAATACCCATACAAATAGAACCAATTTGGAGATATGATTTACCTCTCATTGATGCAGCGGCAACTGCTGCACGACCAAAGCGAAGGAGCTTTTCCTTTACATCCTCTGGGATTGATGTATCATCAGCCTCTTGAACATCGTGACCATAAATACCAAAAGCAGGAAGTCCCTTTTGAGCGTGAGACGCCAATACTGCTGCAAGATATACAGCACCTGGTCTTTCAGTTCCATTAAAGCCCCATACACCCTTAATTGTGTTTGGATCCATATCCATAGTTTCAGAGCCGTAGCACCAGCAAGGAGTTACTGTAAGTGTAATATCAACGCCTGCCTTCTTGAATTTGTCAGCACAAGCAGCTGCCTCGGCAACTCTACCTATTGTAGTATCAGCAATAACTACCTTTACAGGCTCACCATTTGAGTATCTAAGATTTTCCTCAAATAGCTTTGCTGCGCTTCTCGCCATATTCATTGTTTGCTCTTCGAGTGATTCTCTAACCTTTAGTGGTCCTCTTCTACCATCAATAGTAGGACGGATACCAATTACTGGATAATCACCGATAATTCTTTTTTCTGCCATTTTAAATTCCCCTTTTAAATTTTTTTATTTGTTAATATAATTATAATATTTAAAATCTATAAAATCAAGTCAAATTTGAATATTTATTTGCCTTCAATAAAGTTTATTGCACAATTTATGTCACTAGGACCATGTGGATGGTGGTCTACGCCTTCTTTTTTATCGATAAATAGTATATTTTCAAGACCGTTTTCCATATAGGCTCTTTCAAGCACAATTCCGTTTTCGTGGTATGGAACAGTTTTATCGCTGTCACCATACGCCATATAAACTCTTATTTTGTTTTCGATTAAGACGCCTAGCTCGTCGATTGGATGGCCTCTAAATGTAAGAAGCTCGCTCTTTGTCATGTGCCATGCTCTTTCAAATTCATCCCACATACCATCTGTGACATCACAAGCATCGCCAAATCGTGCAGGACAGCTAAGATAATTAAGAACAGGAGCATCAAGATATAAGGTATCAATAACCTCGGGATGTCTTGCCGCCAAATGAATAGAAATCATTCCGCCACAGCTCATTCCAATTGTAATTACCTTGCTTGAAATGTCAAATTCCTTTGATGCGAAAAGAATAAATTCATATTGATCCTCAATTTGCTCGGGCGTCCCCCAACGATTATGATTTTCAATAAATAGAAGTGTATAGCCTCTTTTTACCATTTCAAGCTGAAGCTCAGGAAAAGCTCCAAAATATTCAGTTTTCAAAATAGCCTTTCCGTTTTTCTTATTAGATGCAGGGAGTAGCACGATTGCCTTTTTACCATTAAATTCAAACTCAACATGAGTTATTCCATCGTATTCATATTTTGCTTTGATTTCCATTTTTGCTCTCCTTTAAGTTTCTTACATTTATTTTATTACTTTTTAAAAGTAAAGTCAAGAAAAAAAGTGCGTTTTCACGCACTTTTTGTTATTTTTCATTGGTTAGGAGTTTTTCGATTTGTGAGGATGACATAAGGAACACACCTATCACAACCGTAATAATAAGCTCGGGTAACATATATTCAATGTTATACAAAAATGAATATAAAAATTTACCCATTCCATCGGGCGCCCATTGTCCCCAAATTGCAACTCCGGTTATATAATGGCACAAAAATCTAACGGCAATAATTATTGAAAATACAACGCTAACCTTGACCACGAAAAGCTTTTCTCCAAGCCCATTCCTTGCAAGCGCTGAAAATCCAAGAATTGAAAATGGTACTATGTAATCAAATAAGACGCAAACAATGACTGTTGTCGCAGTTGTGCACCATATGAAAACATTACCCTTAATAAGAGCTTGCGCTAGTTGAATGAAAGCATAGATTGCCGAGCTTGCAAATCCCCATTTATACCCAAATTTCAAGCCTATAAAGAGGATTGGTAGCATACTTGCAAGAGTTACCGAGCCACCCATTGGCATTTCGTAAACGGGTAAAAAGCTAAGAACTGTTGCTAAGGCGATAAAAATCGCACTTTGTGTTAGAGCAAGAATTTTTTTGCTCCTTGATAATTTTGTTTCCATTGGAAACCTCCTTAAATATAAAAATTACCGCACAGGAAATATCCATGCGGTAACAATATATCTAATAGCGAAAATATTATCTTCCTACGCCGGCATTATCCGTATCAGGTTAAAGGGTTTGGAAATTTCCATCTCAGCCTTGACAGCACCCCTGAATATTTAATTGTGCGATGAATGAATTTTATCACAATATTACTCTATTGTCAAGTGATTTTCATAATTTTTCTTTGATGTATGCAAAATAAGAGTTCCTTTTTCTACAGAAACGGTTGATTTTTTGCCTACAAACTCGTTGCTCACCCCAAGAGGAGCTTTATTTTCAAGGATAGCTCCATCAAGCTCATACAAAAGTCCTTTTTCAAAAACGCCCAACGCCTCATCATCAAAGGAAAAAACAGAAATTCTGCCACTCGCATTAGAATCAAAGCTTACACCTGAATTTGTGATGGCAAAAACGACATTTTCATTATCAAAAAATGCAATATCAATACTCTCTTTAGAATATTTTGCAAGTAAGGCAATATTTGCAATAGTATGGTCGAGTGCTCCACCAATCGCACCATAAATTCTAATATTTCTATATCCCTGCTCTATGGCATATTTTATCGCAAGCTCACAGTCGGTATAGTCCTTTTTCACAGGAAATCTTATTATATTTTCACAAGCTATCTCTCCCTCATAGGAGTCAAAGTCGCCTATTACGGCATTAGGCTGTATTTTATTTGATTTAAGAACTAAATATCCTCTATCAGCACCTATAATAAAATCAGTCGAATCGGGATTAAAATCAAGAATGCAATCAAGCGCACATACAATATAACAAATGTTCATTTTTTATCCTTTGGTATAATCAAATTTTTGATATTGAAGCAATAGATTTGAGATTCAGCTACACTTCCATTTAAATTCTAACACATTTCTTACTAAATGTAAATATTTTTGTCCAAATTAACACATATGCTATAAATATAGAAAACGCTTATTTATGAGAGTCAAGTGATTTCTTAATGACTGCGTTCGAGTCCCTGCATTCATATTCACCAAATAAAAAAGGTAGGCGTAAAACCTACCTTTTTTATTTGGTGGACCAACAGGGACTCGAACCCCGGACCGACCGGTTATGAGCCGGTTGCTCTAACCAACTGAGCTATTGGTCCTTTGCGTGACTTGAGGTCACGCATTATATTTTACACATTAATTTGTGATTTGTCAATACTTTTTTCAAAAATGTTTCAAATAATTTATGTTTATCTTATTTACTCTAAAACAACCTTGCTTTTATTGCTCATCATTCTCTTCTTTACTATTTTATAGCAAACGATGTAAGTTATGACAAGTGCAACATTTGTTATAACCCATGTAATTGGATGAACAAGATATAGAGTACTGAGCGAAGGATACATTTTAAATATAGTATAAATCCAAATAATTCTTATTCCACAAGCACCAAAAAGCGCAATAAGTGACGGAGCTGTGCTATATCCTAATCCTCTGATTGCGCCCGGCATAACTCCCATAATTCCCGCCAAAAAATAAATTGGAAATGTAATTTTTAGTCTATCGTAACCGTAAACTAATGCGATTGGATTGTCCTTGATGAATATCGACAAGATTGGATCGGCAAGCAAGAAAGAGCCTAAGCCAAGAATTAGTCCCAAAATAGCAGTCATAGATATCGTTGCATATAAGATCTTGTTTACTCTTTCTATTTTGCCTGCACCGATATTTTTACTAATAAAGGTGGTTGCTGCGCTTTGAAACGATGTCAAGGTAACCCATAAAAGTCCCTCGACTGTTGCAACAGCTGTGCTTCCTGCCATAGCATCCTTTCCAAAGGAGTTTACGCCCGATTGCAAAAACGCATTTGAAACATTCATAGCACAGTTTTGAATTCCCGCCGGAATACCTACCCTTATCATTTTACCAAATTTTTGCCATGAAAATGCCATATTTTTAAAGGAAAACGAGAATAATCCTTCATTTTTTAAAAGCTTAACAAGGATTAATATTGCCGACACAATTTGAGAAATCACCGTTGCGATAGCCACTCCTACAACTCCAAGATGAAATACAGCAACAAAAATGATATTCAAAGCAACATTTACAGCGCCCGAAATAGCTAGGTAAATAAACGGTCTTTGCGTTTCTCCTGCGGTTCTAAATATAGCAGCACAGAAATTATAAATAAATGTAAATGGCATTCCACACATAATAATTTGCAAGTATATGGTTGCACCTTCCAAAACGCCACCTTCAACAGGTGTTTTCATCAAAATCAAAAGCGGTTCTGCAAGAAAAACACCTAATATTGTTAACAGCAAGCCAAGAATAGGAGCTGAAATGACAGCAGTGTCAATAACCTGCTTTGCTCCTCTGTTATCTCTCATTCCATGATGGAACGACAAAACAACATCGACTCCTGCGGATATTCCCAAAAACAAAGTCAAAAGCGCATTGAAAATTGCACTTGTTGCGCCAACCGCGGACAATGCGACATCTCCGGAAAATCTTCCCACAATTATAAGGTCTGCAGAATTATATAAGCTTTGCAAAATTCCTTGAAGCATAATTGGAATTGTAAATCTAATTATTTTCTTTACAACCCCACCATTTAGCATATCTATTTTTTCAGTCATATTATCTCCAAATTATCACAATATCTATGATATTGATTTCATTTTAGCACCATATTTTTTAATATTCAATAGAATTTCAAAAATAATTAAAAAATTTAAAGCCTATGCAAAAGCATAGGCCTGTTTTTATGAATATTTAAGTATTTTTTTGAAGATTTCGTCACTAATATATGAAAATGTAAATGTCAATACCATATAAAAGATTAAAGAGCTAAGAATGTCAACTACTACGAATGCCTCAAAATAAGGAATTGCAAATGGATATATTATTGCACATACAGCCGATATTATAGTAAACACCCATAGTGCCTTGATTTTTCGTGATAAATTACCTGTGTATTCCTTTACAAAATTATCTACGCTATATTCTGCAAAAAATTTGGGATTTTCATATATTTTTTGAATAGAATAAGCTTTTAGCAAATGAGTGCATAAAAGCACAATTGCAACTATTGACAGAGCCTCAATAGTATTAAATATTTGCACCGGTAAAAACAATCTTTGCGCATTTTCGTTGCTAATCAAATTTATAGTGTGATATTCCTTGTTAAATCTCGCCAAAAATATCGTGTTTAATATACTTGATGCAAAATGGACTACAAGTGATAAAATTAATAGCTTCTCTACTTTTTTAAGGACTATATAACCCTTTTTTACAAGGAACAAAAAGCCACAAAGAAATATAGGTGCTAGTAAAATATCACTTAGCATTTCAATTTCGTCTATATAAAAATCGATCGTAAAGATCATTGATACCAAAATTACACTAATAGCAAAAATGAAATCCTTTGAAAAGAAAACGCTTTGTCTGTCCTTCATTTCCTCGTTAAAATCAGCATCAATTCTGGCTTTGAGCTCGTCAGTTAAGCTATGCTTAAAGAAATGAACGCATCTTGCAAGCCAAATTAAGCCAACTATCGTTGCAATTGTAACAAACAGAATGAAAAATATAATTCTAAAGCGATACATCCAAGCCTTTTGAGGATCGCTTAAAAATAGTGCAAACAAATCCGGAATCGTTGAGCTAACTACTCTTACAACAAAGAAAAAAGCAGTAAATTTCTTTAATCGTTCACTTTTCCCTACCGCTTGCTCCTCGCCACATCTTAAGCATATGAATGAAATTGTATCAAAGAGCTTTTGATATGCACCAAAGCCAAATATTATCTCTATTATCGCAAACGAGAACGAGAAAACGAGTGCCATTGTTGCATCAGTAAATGGCAAAATTATAAGAGAAACTATTTTGAAAATAGAAACTATTGCCATTGTTCTAAATGCGTATTTTGTTTCGTCTGCCTTATCGTAAACATATGAAGCGTTAGAAAACGCCTTCATCAAGAGTAAATAGCCGATAAAATCGGGAAAAATGTCAAAAACGCTAACTATTGGATTGAAAAGAAAAATTACTGCTATGATAAAGTATCTTCTTTTCATTTCCTTTTCTCTCCCTCGTTATCGTTATTTTCTCTTTTTTCCCTTGGAGTCATTGCCATATCAAGCTTATCATTTAAAAAATTAAGCGATGAGCTAGAGGATTTTTTACTCATATCGACATCATCCTCATAGCATATTCTAATATACGAATTTGCAACAACAACCAAAATCATTATCACATACAAAAGCTGTGCAATGGTAACTATTACGGACAAGCGCTCTATTGCGAATTCGTTTTGCTTAAACACTACATTTAAAAGAAGCATTGCAACAAAATAAATTCCCATAAAAATATAAGTGATTATAATTTTTGTTTGTATGCTTGGCAAGCCAACTGCCTTCGCTAGCTTATAAATAGCAGTTGCCAAAATTACACATGACGCAATGTTTACAAACGAAAGCGCAAGTGCAAGGTATTCTGCAATAGCAAGCGTAGGTGATAGGACTTGAACAAACATATTTGCCATGGAAAGCAAAAATTCTATCGCGATTGCTATCATTGATGCCACAAATAGCTTATTTTGCGCAATTAACTCCTTTAAGGAGTATAAAACTATTGCACTACCAATCACATATGTGAAGGTGGACAAGGGCGTTATTGCTCCTAAGAGCATAAGACAACACCCTATAAACATTATTCCAAAGCCCATTTTATTCTCCGTCTGCAGAATTTGCTCCGCAACACTTTTTGTATTTCTTGCCACTTCCACAAGGACAAGGATCGTTTCTACCAACCTTATTTTCAGCTCTTACGGGCTGTGTGGTTCTGGTTGTTCTTCTCTCGCTTGCTCCAAATTTCATAAATCCCTCGTCACTAGGTCTTGCAACCTGTACACGCTGAATTGGCTGAGCCTTTGGCATAGCAGAAAGAATTTGTCTTACTGTATCATCACGAATTGCCAAAATCATTTCGTCAAAGAGATCAGCTCCTGCAAGCTTATATTCGTTTACAGGGTTTCTTTGAGCGTATGCTTGTAGATTGATGCTATCACGAAGGTCATCCATTGCCTCAAGGTGATCCATCCACTTCTCGTCAACATTACGAAGAAGAATTACTCTTTCAAGCTCACGAGCGCCTTCAACTCCAAATAGCTCCTCCTTGCTCTCCCAAAGGGCAATAGCACGCAAAACAAGAGTTTCGGTGATTTCCTTTGCGGTTTCATTTCCTTGGAAATCATCATATGAGCAAATTAATGGTGTGTATTTATTAAGAAGCTCCTGTAGCTCCCATTCCTCTCTTGAGCCAATTGTGTGAGCCTCAACGGTGTCTGTAATGGTAGAAATGATCATATTTCTGATCTTTTCCTTTAAGTCGATACCATCAAGAACCTCTGCACGCTGAGTGTAAATAACATTTCTTTGCTGATTCATGACATCGTCATAGGAGAGGACATATTTACGCCTTTGGAAGTTTCTGTCCTCTATTCTGCCCTGTGCATTTTCAATTGTGCCGGACAAAATTCTAGCGTCAATTGGAGTATCCTCGTCAATTCCCAGACGATTTACTATGCCTATCATTCTATCGCTTCCAAACAATCTCATAAGATCGTCCTCAAAGGATAGATAAAACCTTGATTCACCGGGGTCACCTTGACGGCCTGCACGACCTCTTAGCTGATTGTCGATACGCCTACTCTCGTGACGCTCTGTACCGATGATAAATAGACCACCAACAGCCCTTACCTTTTCAGCCTCCGGCGCAATTTCAAGCTTATATTTCTCATAAAGCTCGGCAAAAACAGCTCTTGCTGCGAAAATTTCCTCAGAAACCGATTGTGACGAGCCTGTTGCCAGCATTATAGTTTCCTCGTCGTAGCCTAGCTTTTTCATTTCCTTTTTAGCAAGGTATTCGGGATTTCCTCCAAGCATAATATCCGTTCCACGACCCGCCATATTTGTGGCGATGGTTACAGCCTTGAATTTGCCGGCAGACGATACAATATCTGCCTCTCTTTCATGGTGCTTAGCGTTTAATACATTGTGAGGAATTCCAAAATTCTTAAGCTTTTGAGAGAGCCACTCCGATTTTTCAACCGAAACAGTACCAACAAGCACCGGCTGTCCCTTATCGTAGCATTCCTTGATTTGTCTTAAAATCGCCCTTTCCTTGCCTGCCCTTGTCTTATACACAACATCGTTGTGGTCAATTCTTATCATGGGCTTATTTGTAGGAACTACAACAACATCAAGGTCATAAATTTCTCTAAATTCATTCTCCTCGGAGAGCGCTGTACCGGTCATACCGGAGAGCTTGTTATACATTCTAAAATAGTTTTGGAATGTAATTGTCGCAATAGTGCGATTTTCTCTTTGAATTTTAACTCTTTCCTTTGCCTCGATTGCCTGATGAAGTCCGTCAGAATATCTTCTACCGGGCATAAGACGGCCTGTAAAGGTGTCAACAATTATAACCTGTCCGTCCTTGATAACATAATCAGTATCACGATGCATAATTCCGTGAGCCTTGATGGCAAGCTGAACATGGTGGTGAAGCTCAGAATTTTCGGGCGCTGTTAGATTTTCAATTCCAAAAAATCTTTCCGCCTTTTCTACTCCGTGCTTGGTAAGAGTTGCAGTTTTTGATTTTTCGTCAACAATATAATCCTGCTCAATATCCTCGTGCTCTACCTTTAGGTCAAGCTCCTTGATAACAAATTTGGTAAAGGTGCGTACCAAGGCATCTGCCCTGTCGTAAAGGTCAGTGCTTTTGTTTCCTGCGCCGGATATGATAAGAGGTGTTCTTGCCTCGTCGATAAGAATGGAGTCAACCTCGTCAACAATGGCAAAATAGTGTCCTCTTTGACACATTTGCTCCTTATAAATAACCATGTTATCACGAAGATAGTCAAAGCCAAACTCGTTATTTGTACCATAGGTAATATCACAATTATAAGCCCTTTTCTTGTCAGCCTTTGATTGACCGTGAACAACAAGACCGGTTGTGAGTCCCAGAAATTCGTGAATTCTTCCCATTTCCTCACAGCCTAAGCGAGCAAGGTAATCGTTTACTGTAACGATATGAACGCCCTTGCCTGTAAGAGCATTAAGATATGATGGCAAAACAGCAACAAGGGTCTTTCCCTCACCCGTTTTCATTTCAGCTATTCTGCCTTGATGTAGCAAAATACCACAAATAAGCTGAACACGGAAGGGGCGCTTGCCCAAAACTCTGTCAGATGCCTCACGAACGAGGGCGTATGCCTCGGGCAAAATATCGTCAAGGGTTTCTCCATCAGAAAGACGAGCCTTGAAAATATCGGTCATCTCTCTCATTTCAGCGTCGCTCATGCTAGCAAATCTTTCGCCGAGCTCTTCTATTTTGTCAACAATTGGAATTATTTTTTTAATTTGCTTGTCACTATATGTTCCAAAGATTTTTGAAAAAAGTCCCATTTCATTTTCCTTTCGGTTAGGTTATTTTAATCCATACATAATTTATAATAACATACAAATTATTAAAAATCTATACTTATTTGTAAATTTTCTTGCGAATTTGTTTCAAAAATCATTGTTTTTTGACTTTTTTAATGCTATTATACTAGTAATGATTGATAGGAGATAGAATTATGAATGATTTGAATATAGTACTTTTAGAGCCGGAAATTCCACAAAACACAGGAAATATTGCTCGCACCTGTGCGTCCTCGGGGGCTTCTCTACACATGATAAAGCCCTTAGGATTTAAAATTGATGACGCAAAGCTAAAGCGTGCAGGCATGGACTATTGGTACCACCTTGATATACACTACTACGAAAATATTGACGAGTTTTTCGAGAAAAATCCCGATGCGAATTTTTATTTATTTACCAAAAAAGCGTCAAAAAGGTACACCGACATAAATTATGATAAAAGGGTGTTTTTCTTCTTTGGGCGTGAAAGCTGTGGTCTGCCCGAGGCGCTTTTGGAAAAATATTCGGAGCGTTGCCTTAGAATTCCTATGAAAGAGGGACTACGCTCTCTTAACCAATCAAATTCCGTTGCGATTGCGGTTTATGAGTATTTAAGACAGCACGATTTTGATGGGCTATCCGACAACGGTGGTTGGATAAATCACGAGAATTAACGAATTTTTGAATTTTAATATTCTAAAAATCATAAATTTCTAAATTTGAAAATTTTATTTTTATGAATTTTCCCTTTTAAATTAAGGGTAAATCAATATTTCAAAAGGCAAAAAGCACTTCAAAATGAAGTGCTTTTTTGTGTATTATTTATTTATTTTATTGCGTGCAAAAATACAGAGTTAGCCTCTGTCTGTCTGTTAGGATTTTCGCAGATTTCATTTTATTTATCAAGACCTTTCTAACATTTTGCGTTATTTTATTTTAGCATATATAATTTAAAATGTCAATAATAAAAACGCAAATGCGAGAGCGTGCATTTGCGTTTTTTATATTTCATATAAACAATGGTCTTAATTGCCTTGCGTCAAGGGCATAGGAAAGGGTTTGAGAAACGAGTGAAAATTCGGAAATTAAAGAATGAGGCTTTCTTGTTGGGTCGTCCTGCTTCATTGGCACAAAATAGACATGCTTGCGCTCTAACAAAATGCTTATATTTTGCAAATTAGCGCTCAATGCATCGTTTGAGCAAAGCGCGATAACAAGTGGACGATCTGCACGAAGATGCGCCTTTGCGGTCATTGTAACAGCGGTATCTGTTATTCCTCTTGCAATTTTTGCAAGTGTGTTTCCTGTGCATGGTGCTATTATAAGTGCATCAAGTGCGATTTTTGGCCCTAGTGGCTCTGCATCTACTATTGTGTGAATGATTTTCTTGCCTGTTATCTGCTCTACCCTCTCTATTAGCGAGCTTGCCTTTCCAAAGCGAGTGTCTGTAGCATATACATTTTCACTCATTATTGGTAAAACATCGTAGCCCTGTTCTACGAGGGATTTCATTTGCTCAAGGCTTTGAGAATGAGTACAAAACGATCCACAAAACGCGTATCCAATCATACTAGCTCCTTTCGTTAGAAATATATTCTATAACGAAATCGAATATTGCTCTACCTGCACTTATCGGCATCATTTTACCGGGCAACGCTAGTGCTCTTATTGGACGCTCCTCGTCCTCAAAGCCACCGGGGAGCGAGGCAAGGTCGTAAATTTGAGTTGATAGTGGGATTTTATCGCTTTCACTTTTTGATATAATCCTTTCGGGAACTGTATTTAGAATTGCGTCGTAGCTTGCCTTTGGAAGCTCGCAAATTTCAAGGGCGCTTGCACCGTTTTGAACAGCTAAGGCTCTGCTTTCCTCTCTTCTTGCAAAAACAGTTACTTTTGCGCCAAGGAACTTTAATAGTCTGCAAAGATGCTTTCCAATTCTTCCATAACCTATTATGGCAATGCTGCTATGAGAGAGCGATTTTTCAAGCTTATTTATCAAAATTCCAAGCATACACTCAGCCGTTATATAAGCGTTTTTATCCAAAAAGCCTTCATTATTAGAATAGCTTATAAGATTTCCTTTTGAAAACCTTTCAAGCGGTGCGCCTTGTCCACAAAAAACAAGAGTGCTCTCTTTGATGCTACGGAAAATTTTAAGAAAATCCTCGTCATCTAGGGCACTCTTTATTGGTAATATTAAAATATTTGGGCTTTGCACATCATCAGGCAAGCAAAGGCGTGATGAATATCCATTTTCCAAAAATATTTCATTTAGAGCTTCATACCTTTTATCAGAGGAAATAATATTGATTTCGTTCATATATCTTCCTTTAAAATATATTTGAGAAATTCTTCTCAATACATATTATGAGGCTCTTTAGTTTTTGGCATTATTTTTCATTTTTTGCTATGAGCATATTGATTTTAAAGCCTTTTTCTGTAAAATTACGCTCATACTCTGTTTGAATGTTCACATCGTTCATATCAGATGCGTGCAGATCATAGGTTTTGTATTCGAGCAAGAAAGGAGATTTTTCAACCTCTTCGAGCGAAAAATCAAACAAATCTCTATTATCGGTTTTGAAGTGGAATTTTCCACCTTTTACCAAAATTCTTGAATACATATTAAGAAAGTTAATGTGTGTCAATCTGCGCTTGGCATGTCCCTTTTTGCCCCAAGGGTCACAGAAATTTACATAAATTGCATCAACCGAGTTATCAGGAAGGTCCTTAAGTAGCTCTGACGCATCACCTACTGCAAAGCGAACATTTCCCATTTCTTCAAGTGTCATAGGAACGCTATCTGCGCCAAGAGGATATATTGTTCCGTCAGGGGTTTGCCAACCACCATTAGGTGCAAGATTTCCAAGAGAGCGCGAGGTTGCGTATTTCTCTGTTGCCAAAACACAAACATCTGCAATTTTCTCTATTGCAAGATAATTATAATCGCTTTCTTGCACGCTTTTGCCTCTTACAAAATCTCCTTTGCCACAGCCAATTTCAATTCTTAAGGGCTTGTTATTTCCGTAAACGCTTTCTAAATTTTCGACAAGTGTTGCAGGATTTTCCACAATTAATGATGATAGCAAGGATAATCTTTCGCTACCATGGCGCTTTTTTTTCATTCTCATATTGAATTTTTCTCCATTTTTTGATAAAATAATGTTAACACACTATATACTAACACATTTTTTTGTAAATTTGTATAGTATTTTTAGAAAAAAGGAGAAATTTATGAAATATTCTTACAGAACCAAGGGTGTTTGCGCTCAAGCAATCAATTTTGAAATAGAGGACGGAAAAATATATAATGTTAGCTTTTTGGGTGGCTGTAATGGCAATTTAAAGGCCATTTCTAAACTAATTGAGGGCATGGAATGCGAAAAGGTCATCTCTCTTTTAAGAGGTAATGATTGCCGTGGCAGAGGCACTTCGTGCGCCGACCAGTTGACTATCGCAATCGAAAATGCTATGGGGGAAATTAATAAATAATGAAAAAGCTATTAATCGTTGACGGAAATAGTATTCTAAATCGCGCTTTTTACGGAATTAGGCCTCTTTCGACTAAGGAAGGCATTCCAACTAACGCAATTTATGGTATGCTTACTATTTTGAAGCGTCATCTTGACCATTTGAAGCCAGAATATGCAGTTGTTGCGTTTGATTTGCGTGCTAAGACCTTTAGACATAAGGCTCACGATTTTTACAAGGCTCAAAGGAAGCCTATGCCCGAGGAGCTTGCTCTCCAGCTTCCCTATGCCAAGGAAGCGGTTAAGTCACTTGGCTTTAATGTAATTGAGCTTGAGGGCTATGAGGCCGACGATGTAATTGGAACTGTTTCTCGCATTGCTATGCAGGACATGGACATACATTCGTATATTTTAACCGGTGACAGAGACTCGCTTCAGCTAATCAATCCATCTTGCTCTGTTATTTTAGTTAAAACCAAGGAGGATATTCTCTACGATACGGACAAGTTTATTGAGGATTTTGGCATAACGCCAACCCAATACATTGATGTTAAGGCGATTATGGGAGATTCCTCTGATAACATACCCGGTATTAACGGAATTGGCGAAAAGGGTGCTTTTAAGCTCATTGCTGATTTTGGCTCGCTTGATGCTATTTATGAAGGCTATAAGGATGCAAAAATCAGTGATGGCTTAAAATTAAAGCTTGAAAACGGCAAGGAAATGGCGTATATTTCTAAATTCTTAGCGACTATCGTTTGCGATGCGCCAATTGAAAGGGATATTCCTGATTTTGAATATAGAGGAATTGATGCCGAGATTGCCTCTGACCTTTTCTTGAAGCTCGAATTTGAAAGCTTGATAAAAAAATTCAATATTGTTTTTGATCCATCAAAGAGGAAGCCCTCCTCTCCTTCTGTCGAGCCGGAAAAAATCAAGAACGCCTTTGAAATTGGCGTTCTTGACGATATAAGAGACGAAACCGTTGCGATTTATTATCACGATAAAAAATTATACATCTACACAGAAAAATACAATTTTTACTATGATGGACTTGATCTTGATGCCTTTTTAAAGGGAAACCGCATAATTTGTCATGATTTAAAGGCGTGGGCAAGGGAGTACAATTTTGATTGCTTCTTTGATGTTATGCTTGCATCTTATCTCGTTTCTCCATCCGACGCCTCTTATGAGCTAGAAAATCTATGCATCAAGTACTTAAATACTGAATTCGTGCCCGAGCATGGCGCTCAGCTTATATACGAGCTTTACAAGGTTCTTGATGCCGAGCTTGAAAATATCAATGCAAAAAAAATTTTAACCGACATTGAAATGCCCTTAGCAAAGGTGCTTACCTCAATGGAAAAAGAAGGCTTTAGAGTTGATACAAGCGGACTTGCCTCTTATGGTGAGGAGCTTGCCTCTATGGCAGAGGCTTATCAGGAGCGCATCTATATGCTTGCCGGCGAGGAATTCAACATAAATTCGCCAAAACAGCTTGGTATTATTCTTTTTGAAAAGCTTGGGCTTTCACACGGAAAGAAAAACAAAAGCGGTGGATATTCAACCGATGCCCATGTTCTCGAGGATTTGAGAAGTGAATCCCCTATTATTGATGAAATTCTAGAGTATAGACAGCTTATGAAGCTAAAAAGCACCTATTGTGAGGGGCTTTTAAAGGTTGCTGACGAGAACGGAAGGATTCATTCTACCTTTAACCAAACGGTTACTGTTACAGGTCGTCTTTCCTCGTCCGAGCCAAATCTACAAAACATACCTATTAGAACTGAGCTTGGAAGACGCTTTAGGCAGTATTTTATTACTAAAAGCGAGGATTACCTATTAGTTGATGCTGACTACTCTCAAATCGAGCTTAAGGTGCTCGCTCACCTTTCAGGTGATGCTAATATGATTTATGCCTTTAATTCGGGCATGGACATTCATACAATGACCGCCTCACAAGTATTTAATGTTCCTCTTGACATGGTAACTCCCGAGCTTAGAAAGCGTGCTAAGGCCGTTAACTTCGGTATTGTTTACGGAATTGGCGATTTCTCCTTGGCTAAGGATTTACACATTACAAAAAAAGAGGCAAAGGCTTATATTGACACTTATTTTTTGACATATCCAGATGTTCATAATTTCATAAAGGGTCTTATTGAAAGCGCTAAGGAAAAGGGATATGCAGAAACGATGTTTGGTCGTCGCAGATATGTTCCCGAAATAGAATCTAAAAATTATAATATTCGCTCATTCGGTGAAAGAGTTGCTATGAACTCGCCAATTCAAGGTAGCGCTGCTGATATTATTAAAATTGCTATGATTAGAGTCTATAATGCTCTAAAGAAAGCGAAAATCGACGCTAGAATTATTCTTCAAGTACATGATGAATTGATTCTTGAGGCGCACAAAACCTGTGCCGATGAGGCTAAGAAAATTCTTCAAAGAGAAATGGAGGCAGCTGTTGAGCTTCTTGCACCATTAACTGCTGATGCAGGCATTGGTGCGACATGGCTTGATGCTAAGTAATAGTTTATGAAATACTCTATTTTAGCGCCTGCCAAAATAAATCTCTTTCTTGATGTTACAAAAAAGCGTCCCGATGGATATCACGAGATTACAAGCGTTATGCAGGCTGTTTCTCTGTTCGATGAAATTGTTATAGATGTCACAGAAGGTGATAAAACAGAAATATTTCTAAACGGTTCTGAGCCATCTCTTAAATGGGATGAAACAAATCTTGTTTATAAGGCGTGCAAGCTATTTATCGAAGAGGCAAAAATCGAGGGATATCGCTTTGACATTTATGTTGAAAAGAAAATTCCCGCTTGCGCAGGAATGGCAGGCGGTAGTACCGATGCTGCTAGTACTCTTTTGCGTTTGAATATGATTTTTGGCGATTTTTTCGGCTTGGAAAAGCTTTGCGAGCTTGGTGCTAGGCTTGGTGCGGATGTTCCCTTTTGCATAAGAGGTGGTACATGCCTTTGTGAAGGCGTTGGAGAAAAAATAACACCTCTTGAGAGTCTGTTTGGCGCTCATATTGTTTGCGCTATAGGTTCGTCCTCTGTTTCAACTCCCGTTGCCTTTTCATTACTTGATGAAAAATTTGGCACAAATCCTGGTAAAAGCGCCTCAATAGAAGCTTTTTTGGCAAATGTAAAAAAACGAGATTTAAGGGCTATCGGTGCATCTCTTTTCAACAAATTCGAAAGCGTTATCGCATCTGAAAATCCAGAAATACAAAAAATCAAGTGTATTCTCTTGAAAAATGGTGCTCTTGGGGCTTTAATGAGTGGTAGTGGCCCGTCTGTTTTTGGAATTTTTGATAACGAAACTGACCAAAAAAACGCCTTCTTTGCTTTGCAAAAGGAAAAAATCAAGGCTTTTTTATGTAATTCTCTTTGATTTTCAATTTTTTTTGGATTTTTTGTTGACAAATTGTCAATTTAGATTTATAATAGAAAAAATATTTTAACAATGTTTTCTTAGTAATACGGAGGAATTAAAAAATGTCTGAAAACCTTTTCGACTACAAATTTGGACGCGAAGGCATCACATTTGATGATGTATTGCTCGTTCCTGCAAAGAGTGAAATTGTACCTAAAATGGTTACTCTTGAAACTTACCTAACAAAGAAAATCAAGCTCAACATTCCACTTATGAGCGCAGCTATGGATACTGTTACCGAGTCTGCTCTTGCTATCGCAATCGCTCGTGAGGGTGGTGTTGGTGTTATTCATAAAAACATGCCTATTCAAAAGCAAGTTGAAGAGGTTGAAAGAGTTAAAAGAAGCGAAAACGGAGTTATTAGAAACCCCTTCTGCCTAGCTCCTGACAACACCGTTGCCGAGGCTGATGCTCTTATGGCAAAATACCGCATTTCCGGTGTTCCTATTTGCGTTGATGGAAAGCTTGTTGGTATCATCACTAATCGTGATATGAGATTCTTGACTGATCTCAATGTTCCAATCAGAGATCACATGACAAAGGAAAATCTCATTACTATAAGAGAGGGCGCTTCTCTTGATGAGGCAAAGGCTCTTCTTTGCAAGCACAAGATCGAAAAGCTTCCTATCGTTGATGAAAACTTCAATCTTAAGGGACTTATCACAACTAAGGATATCGAAAAGGCTACTAAGTATCCTAACACTGCTCGTGACGAATTCGGCAGACTTCTTTGCGGAGCTGCTATCGGTGTTACCGACAATGTTATCGAGCGTGCCGGCGCACTTTTGGCAGTTGGCGCTGACTTCCTCGTTCTCGACTCTGCTCATGGTCATTCTAAGAACATTGTTGATTGTCTAAGAAAAATAAAGGCCGCTTATCCCGATGCTCAAATCATCGCAGGTAATATCGCAACAGCTGAGGCTGCTCGTGATCTTATCGAGGCGGGTGCTGACGCTATTAAGGTTGGTATCGGTCCTGGTTCTATTTGTACAACTCGTATAGTAGCAGGTATCGGTGTACCTCAAATCACAGCTATTTTCGACGCTTATAGCGTTGCAAGAGAATATGGAATTCCTGTTATCGCTGATGGCGGTATTAAATATAGTGGAGACATCACAAAGGCTATTGCGGCGGGTGCTAATGTAATCATGGTTGGTTCTCTTCTCGCCGGTTGTGAGGAAAGCCCTGGAGATACCGAAATTTATCAAGGTCGTCAATTCAAGGTATATCGTGGCATGGGTTCTCTTGCATCAATGGAAAAGGGCTCAAAGGACAGATATTTCCAAGAGGGCAACAAAAAGCTTGTTCCTGAAGGTGTTGAGGGTCGTGTTCCTTACAAAGGACCTCTTGCCGATACTGTTTATCAGCTTATGGGTGGTCTTCGTGCAGGTATGGGTTATTGTGGTAGCCAAACCGTCGAAGAGCTTAAGGTTAAGGGTCAATTCATTAGAATATCCGGAGCAGGCCTTCGTGAATCACATCCTCACGATATCAGCATTACAAAGGAAGCTCCTAACTATAGCACAAGCGGAAACTAATATAAAAATTAAAATCGGGCGAAATCGCCCGATTTTTTGTTTTATAGAAAATCGCAATATTGATTAACCTTTAAAACTAATGCCTTAAACCTTTCTGTTTCGCGTATAGGGTTTAGCCACTCCCCACCTTCTGAATTGTTCAGAATATTGCTTATAGTCTGCATATTCATTTTTCTATAGTCATCATCTACTGTTACCGTAATTAAATCAAGAGATGGGCAGTTATATTTCAGCACAGCTCCAATTGGAAGATTCCAAATTTTGATATACAAATCAACTGCTTTTTCAAGGGCTATAAAGCCCTCTTCTGTTTCGCCTGAGCCAATCAGTCCGCCTGCTAATCTCAAATATCCCATAGCTCTTTCTTGTAGCCAACCGTCTATTTCCTCGTTTGGATTGCTCATTACTTCTATGATTTTAAGAATGATTTTTTGACCATCTGCACGAGATTTTGCATTTTTGTATGTCTTTGCATCTCTTTTGCAAAAATCTCTATCAAAAATATCTTCTAATTCGTGTATTATATTCCATTGAATTTGCTCGTTGTATTTTTCAATCTCGTTTCTATAATCATATCGTGATGTCAAAATACTTGGCAAAGAGGTATAAAAGGTATCGCTTACATATTTTGTCCAATTTTCAAGCTTATCCTCATCCTCTACTCTAATCATTATCCTTATGCAAGCGGTACGAAAGTCCCCTTCTATTGATTTGTCATTTTCTATAACAAATAAAGAATGTTTTCTTAAAGCCTCAATGTGCTTCTTGGCACAATCAATTCCCATTCGCCAATATAGGCTACATAGCTTCCATTGAAAATACACATCCTTTGGAAAACTTTTGATTGCCTCTTTTAGAGTTTTTTCAAATCTTTTGAAATCCTCGTCGCTATATATGTTTTCCTGTTCTTTGATTGTTTTCAAATATTCCTGTCGTTTATATTCTATGGTTGTTTCATCTGTGCCAAAAAGCACATCAGTAGTTACACCAAAATAATTAGCAATCAACGGAATAAGCTCGACATCAGGATATGCAAGGTCATTTTCCCATCTGCTGACGGATTGATAGGTTACATTCAGCACCCTTGCTAATTCCTCTTGCGTGATATTTTTTTCTTTTCTAAGTCTTTTTATTACTTGTGAAATAGGTAATCTCATATTCTCACCTCATAATTATATTCAAAGTGCACCTTGTACCTTTATTGTAATTCAAAAATACCTATAATTCAATAACTTATCACGCATAATAGACTAAATTATTAAGTGAATTTTTCACGCAATGCTTCTATAGCTATAGAAAAACGAGTGCCGAAAATCAGCACTCGCTTTTGCCTATTTATGATTTATTCCCCAAATTGCAAGATTTGTTTTTTCTTTCGGTACAATCAAGCTACCGTTGTCTATAAGCTCATTTACAATAAAGCCCATAACTCCACTGCTATAATGTAGCCGTGCTATGTTTTTGCACTGATCTTTTACAAAGTTTGGAGTAACCTTTGAAAGTTCGATTGCAGCTTTTTCAAATATTTGCTCCATATATGCTTTAGTGTATTTTAAATTAGGAGCAATAAGCTCGCAAATTGCCTTGTAATTTTCTTTATCAAATACATAAAAGTTTGGATATACTATTCCATTTTCACAATATACATACCCTTCTTCTATCATTACAGGAAGCAATTCGTTAGTTTCATCCGCTTTATTTTGTAAAATGGCATCCTTCATAACCCTTGCTCTGTCCATAAATCGAGAATTCATATAATTTTGTATGTGTGATGTGCTTCTATAGTTTACTGCACAAAAATTAACATCATCTACATAACAATGAGATATTCCATTCAAAGACATATTAATATAATCGTTATCGTAGCCGAAAATATAGCCACATCCACCAAGCACCAAATCGGGATAGCTTTCAGGCATATCTGTTGCTTCAAGCAAAACCATACTGATAATGAGCCACAAAAGTCTGTTATCATCAAGGTCGTTGCCTTTAAATTTTAGTTGTCTTACTTTTTCAAGCAAGGATTTTGAGCTTTCAAAAATCTCTTTCGCTGCTTTTGTGTAAATACCTTTAACCGATTTTATAAAGTCCTTTTCAAATGCATCTGTAATTATAACAATATTTGTTTGATATTTTGTGCCTACTCTCTTTATCATTTCGGCACTTTCAAGGATTTCAAGCTCTTCCTCAAGATATGGCATTGCAACACCAAGCTCAATTGATAATTCTTCTGCTGTAAGTGGTTTTTCATAAGCTGCAAGCATTATTGCTCCGGGCAATGAACGGTCAAACAGCTCTCTATATTTTGGCGAAACACTGCCCCAAAAATCTACACGGAATACACCGGGGTTGTAGCTTTTTTCTCCTAATTTTCTTGTCATACTAACACCTTCCTTTAGTATCTTTCTTGATTTGAATAAATGATACTTTACCATTTCAACACTCATATTTTGCTCATTTGCAATTTCTTGACAGTTTTTATTATGAATGTAATAAGAAACAGTAATTTTTCTATGCACCGAGGAAAGCAAGGACAGCTCCCTTCTTAAAAGATAGGTTTGCTCGTCCTTTTCTTCTTTCTCAATGTATTGGTCTAACGGAGAATGATAAAAACCAACATTATCAGTATTTTCGTTTAATTCTACTGTTTTTGATATGATTTTATTTCTGCGAATAAATTTTCTAAAGGTATTTTCTGCAATTTTCCAAGCATAGCCCCAAAACGCCTCATCATTTTCAAGGTTTTCGGCAGAGGCAAGAATTTCGCATATTATTTCGGAGGTTAAATCCTCTGCCGAGTCCTTGTCATACAATTTATCAAAGGCATAGCCATAGAATGCAGACATATTTTTAGAAATCAATTCTGCTACTATCTGTTGTTCCATATCGTTCTCCTGTCAGTCCTTTTTGAAAGCTTTCAACCATATAGTACCATTTACTTGGTGTCGGTTAACAAATTTTTGAAAAAATTCTAAATTTATTTTATTATGCATTCAAAGTAATTCATTGTTGTTCGTTAAATTGAAGCGAGTGCCGAAGCACTCGCCATTTAAGAGTTATGTTTTTAACTTGCTATATGCTTCTAAAAATCTTTCATCGTTTCTGACTGAATCATAAACAGAGTTACTGTCTATTTCCATCTTGTATCTTGCCAATGTTGTATAACTTCCACCTGTTTTGTGTTTTAAACAAGGTCTTTGATCTATAAGAATGTTTTTGTATTCATATTCATTGGGCAATTTATTATATGCTATCCAACCATTTACCGATTTTTCAAAACACTCAATTGCATTTTCTGTGTCGCCGATTGATAAATATTCTTTTGTCAAAACTTCGTTAAATTGTCCTATATAGAAAACAAATTCTCCAAGATCATCTTCATCAAACATGGCATTGAAAATTTCCTGTTGTTTTTTTACTAAAGCGATTTTTTCTTGTGGCGAAACAGCATATCCTTCAATATCGTTCTTTAAGTTTGCAAGAATACCAATATACGCATTCAAATGCCACCATTTATCAACAATATCGCTTTGCATCATTATTTTGCCCTCAACTGATGAATATTAAACCAATTCCAATCCTGACCATATTCAATGTATTTTTCCATAAAAGCAAACTTATCTTCTGCTGAATTTAGTCCTAAAATATGGCTTGATGCATCTAAAAGTAATGTTTTGTCCGTGCAATTTTTCAAAACAAGCTTGCATAAGCGTTCAATTTCTTCTTTATTATTGCTTGTTCCGTACACCTTTAGTGCGTTTACATAAAGCATAACAATACGATAGTCATAGGAATAATCCTCATATGCGTTTTTTGCTAACTCTAAGGCTCTTTTTCCTTCTTCGTTTGCTGTCAAATTCTTATACTCTTCAATATAATGCTTTATTCGTTCTTCTACTATTATTTGATCGTTACCAAGCAATGCATCAATTGTTACTCCGAAGAAATTTGCCAAAGTTGGAAGCATTGAAATATCTGGAGAGGCATCTCCTCTTTCCCATTTTGAGACAGATTGAGGAGAAATGTGCAAAATTCCTGCAAGAGTTTCTTGTGTTAAGCCCTTTTCTTTTCTCAATCTTTTAATATTTTCACTAATACGAATTTCCATAATTAAACTCCTTTTAATTCGAAATGTAGCTGCTACAACCATATTATACGATCCAATCAAAACAAAATCAATAACTGAAAATTAGAGATTTTTGCAACCTTTAGTTTAAAGACAAATTGCTTGGTTTTACATATGCATAATACCGTTTCTCTTTTAATCAATTTAATTTCTCAAACAAATTTAAAAACATATCTTTTTGCGCACGAAATTAGACCCGACTTTTTTGCAACCGCTCTTGATGCTTCATTTTCACAATAGGAATAAAACAAGGTGCTTTCATTGCTGGACAATGATTGAATTGCTTCATAGCACAAAAGTGTCGCGTATCCGTGATTTCTATATTTTTCGTCTATAAATATATATGCTACATCCCATATTTTTTCATATTGTCTTTTTAATGCTATATAACCGATAATTTTTTCTTCTAGTATCAAATAAATTATTCTGTTATTTTCATAATCTATATTCTGCTCTCGCTCTAAAATTTTTATATGATTTCCATTTTGATTTACAAAATCTTCATCTTGTATATATTCCCTATTTTCTGTAAATTTTGCTTTACCATATACTAGCGCTTTACGAGCTTTTTTTGTTGAATGAAAGCTTTCTATATATTCAAAAGTATCTATTTTGTAAAGCTTTAATAAATCATTTAGCAATCCATCATATTCATACAATGCAACAAAACAACCTTTCGAAAAATATCCTTTGTTTTTCATATTTTCTATTTGAACCAACATTTCTCTTTGCCCATCTCGATTACAATGAATATCCATAGTTTCAACTCCATCATAATATCTTATATAACAAAGAAAATTGTCATTTGAACTTTCAGATGCATAACACTCAATCCTCTCTATTCCCTCGCCATTTTCAATAATCGGCAATAGCATGCAATAGTCAAACACCTTCTTTTTCAATCGCTTAATTAGTTCTTCTTTTTTTATAGTTTTCATTTTCAATGCTCCCTTCAACTAGCAATTTTGATTATAACATACTGCATACAATTTATAAATCAAGTGGGATAAAATGCTATTTTTAGGGATATTTTTCAGAAGTTGCTTTCTAGAATGTGACGGTTTTGTGAAAATTTAATTCAAAATGAATTTTTCTATTGACTTGTTTTTTAAAATAGTATAAAATAATATTGATAACTTAGAAATGGAGTATGCCGATGTTTAAAAACTTTAAGAAAAACGACAAGTATTTTACCATTGCACTTTACGCTTTTGTCGTTGTGGCTCTTTTGATTGCGCTTATATTTGCGTTTATTAATTTAGACAAAATTAACGCTGCAATCGGCGGCTTCTTTAAAGCTATTGCGTCATTCATTTATGGTTTACTTATCGCTTATATTTGTAATCCGTTATACAAGAATATTCGTAAATATGTCTTTAAATTTGTCGAAAAGAAAAAGCCAAGACCTACATTAAGAAAGGTGCTTTCTTTAATTTTGACATATATTATCTTTTTTGCTATTGTTACCGTTATCTTATTCTCGGTAATTCCGTCAATAGTAGAAAATATTAATACACTTGTTGGATATTTTTCTCCCGAAAACATTCAAACTTGGTTTGATAATATTATATCTAAGCTTACCGAGACATTCCCTGATCTTGATTCCGGAGTATTATACTCCACTATAAAATCATTTTTGTTCAATGCTGACGGAAGCTTAAAATTTGACATATCTACAATCGCAGGAACTACTGCCAACTTTGTTTTAGATTTGGTAATTTCTCTTGTTGACCAAGTGTTCGCAATTGTTGTAGGTATTATCCTTTCAGTTTATTTCTTAATTCATGCAGGTAGCATTTCTGCAAGAATTAAAAAGCTTCTTGCCGCTATGTTCAGCAGAGAGCATTTTGATAAAATAATGGATTTTGCAAAATTCTCCAACAAGACCTTTGGCAGATATTTGATTGGTACAATATGCGACTCTATGGTTGTTGGATTGGTAGTTGGTATCATTCTCGCAATTCTTCAAATGCCTTACGCTGTTCTTATCGGAGTTATTGTCGGTGTAACTAATGTAATTCCCTTCTTTGGCCCATTTATCGGTGCTATTCCATCTGCATTCATCATATTGATTGCAAGTGGTGAATTTTGGAGAGTTTTGGTTTTTGTATTGGTTATCGTAATCGTTCAACAAATCGACGGAAACATTTTCGCTCCACACATTGTTGGCGCTTCAATTGGCCTAACTCCTATTGGCGTTATTGCAGCTGTTACCATTTGCTCTCACTTCTTTGGATTTTTGGGTATGCTTATAGGAGTTCCGCTTTCCGCGGTTCTTACCTATCTTGTTTCAAATATGATTAACAAGAGACTAAAGACCAAAAACCTCCCTGAAAATACAGATCTTTATAGGAAACCAAACTTCTTCGACGATGAGGAATTCATTCAAGCTTCCTTTGATGTTGAGGCTCAGGCTAGAATTGATATGAGAGTAGCGGCTGAACGCGCAAGAGAAAACCTTGAGCTACACCAAATTGGTATTCACGAGGCTCAAGAGCGTATCGTTAACGAGCGCGAGCAGGTTGTAATCGATGCCGAAACCTCTCCCAGCGAGGCTTATGTAAGCACAAGCGAAATAGAGGTTCCACAACCCACATTACCTGATGAAAATCAAGGCGACGAGGACTCGGAAAATTAATAATTAAAAAATCGGGTTACACCCGATTTTTTATTTTTAAAATTTGTAAATTTAAAATTTCTTGAATTTTTAAATTTTTAAATTTGTTTTTAGTTTAAAACCCTTTTATTTAAGCTATTAAGAATAAAAAATCCAAATTTGAAAATAATATTATTATCATAAATTTGGAGGATATTATGGTTTCAAAAATTTGTTGTGTAAAAGCAAGAGAAATAATAGATTCTAGGGGAAATCCTACCCTAGAGGCGATGGTAATTTTAAGCGATGGAAGCCATGGAATTGCTAGCGTTCCAAGTGGTGCTTCCACAGGTAAATTCGAGGCAGTAGAATTAAGGGATAATGAAAAGCGATTTTGTGGGAAGGGTGTTTTAAAGGCGGTTTCCAATGTCAACAACATTATTTCTCAAGAAATCCGTGGCGCTGACGCTGATTTTAGGCTTGTTGATAATATAATGTTGAATTTAGATGGCACTGAAAACAAATCCTTTTTAGGTGCCAATGCTATGCTAGCGGTTTCGCTTGCAACCGCTAAGGCGTGTGCTAAGTCCTTTAATGTACCTCTTTACAAATATCTTGGTGGTGAGTTTGCAAGACGGCTTCCTGCACCTATGATGAACATTCTAAATGGTGGTGCTCATGCATCAAACAATTTAGATATTCAAGAGTTTATGATTGTTCCCTCTGGCTTTGATCATTTTAAGGATGCTCTGCGCTCCGGATGTGAAATATATCATTCACTAAAAAAGCTTTTAAGCTCTAAGGGCTTATCGGTTGCGATTGGTGATGAGGGTGGCTTTGCGCCTAATCTTTCAAGCGAAGAGGAAGCCATCGAGTTAATAATATCTGCTATAAAAAAGGCTGGATATTCTACTGACGAGGTAAAAATTTCGCTCGATATCGCATCTAGCGAATGGGTGAATGGAGACAGATATTTTCTTTCAAAGGCACAAAAAAGCTATTCCTATGATGAGCTTATTTCCAAATGGGAAAGGCTATGCTCACAATATCCAATCTTATCAATCGAAGATCCTTTAGGCGAGGAGGATTACCCTGCTTGGCAAAAAATCACATCCTCACTTGGTAGCTCTTCTCTTTTGGTAGGTGATGATTTGTTTGTAACAAACGAAAAACGACTTCAGTATGGTATAAAAAATAAAATCGCAAATGCAATTTTAATAAAACCAAATCAAATAGGAACACTTAGTGAAACCTTGAATGTCATTAAGCTTGCTAAGGAGCATGGCTATTATACCATTATCTCTCATCGTTCAGGTGAAACGGATGACTCCTCTATTGCTGATATTGGAGTTGGTTGTGGCACGGAATTTATAAAGACAGGCGCACCTTGCCGTGGCGAGAGAGTGTCAAAATACAACAGGCTATTAAAAATAGAGTCGGAATTTTAATTCAAAAACCTCTTTTTGAATACAAAAATGATATATTAAAAAAATAAGGCAAGAAAAATCAATTCTTGCCTTGACTTTATTATACTATTGTGCTATAATATCAAAGTATTCGCATATATTTAGAATATTACGCAAAAAAACAAGTTGTGATGTAAGGTCATACTAGCTGGGGTGGTAGCGGTGCCCTGTACCTGAAATCCGCTATACGCAGGGGTGAACGCTAATATGAGGACTGTTTTTGTGTGGTCAGCGCCATCAATGGGTGTGTTGACGGATGAGTCTTGCGCAATTTTCGGCTGTGAACCGTGTCAGGTGGGGGACCAAGCAGCACTAAGCAGTTTTGGAGATGTGCCGCGAGGGCGCTTGTTCTGAGCATTCGTTTTTGGTTTGCGCATGTAAAAGCATTTCGAACTTAGATGTATGATCTTACATGACAGCTTGTTTTTTATTAAAATCTTTAGGAGGGCAAAATGCATCAAGCTTTATACAGAAAATACAGACCTGCCGTTTTTGACGATGTTTCAGGTCAAGAGCACATTACTTCTATTCTTAGATACGAAGCATTAAATAACGCTGTTTCTCACGCTTATCTTTTTGCTGGTTCTAGAGGAACAGGTAAAACAACTTGTGCTAAAATTCTTGCTAAGGTTGTAAACTGTCTTAATCCAATCGATGGAAATCCCTGTAATGAATGCGAAAACTGTCGCGCCATCGATAATGGAACTGCAACCGATGTAATCGAAATGGACGCAGCAACAAATACGGGTGTTGATTACATAAGAGAGCTTCGAGATAGCGTTGTTTATACTCCTGCTATGCTTAAAAAGCGCGTTTATATCATTGACGAGGCACACATGCTATCAGATAGCGCATTCAATGCTCTTTTAAAGACTATCGAAGAGCCACCAGAGCATGTTTTGTATATTTTTGCTACTACCGAGCCACATAAAATTCCCGCAACAATTATTTCTAGATGTCAGCGTTTTGAATTCAGAAGAATTTCCATGGCAGATTTGTCTGGGCGTCTTATGTATATTGCCGAGCAAGAGGGCATTGGACTTAGTGATGATGGAGCTATGTTAATTGCCAAAACCGCACAGGGTGGAATGAGAGATGCTATAAGCTTAATGGAGCTTTGCGCCGGTTCTCACAAGGTAATTGATGCTCCGTTAGTAAATGAAATTCTTGGAACCAGCTCATATGATAAAATGTGTGAGGTTGCAAGAAACATCGCGGAAAGAAATTACTCAAAGCTCTTTGAAACAATTAACGAAATTGTTATTTCATCTAAGGATATTTTGGTATTCTTTGCAGATTTAACTGCATTTTATAGAGATATGATGGTTCAACGCTCCTGTGGAGCTAGAGCTTATCTTGATCTTGCCCCACAGGAATACGCAATGCTCGAGGGGGTTACAGCGTCGTTTAATATGGCAACTCTTCTATATCATTCAAGGCTTTTAGATGATGCATATAATAATATGCTTAAAAACCCCGCAAACAAGAGATTACTTGCCGAAATGACGCTTATGAAAATGTGTGACGCAAGGCTAGCTAATTCAAATGATGCTATTTTAGCAAGGCTATCCTCTCTTGAGGACAAGGTTACTCTTCTTTCAAGAGGCGTAACTCCACAAGTCGATAATTCGGCTCCAACATCTGCTACTAATGCCGATGTGAAGTCGCCTTTCACCGAGCAACAGACTGACGAGGGTTCTACTCCTCGTGTTGAAAACCGTCCTCTTGATATTTGGGACGAGGTTATTGCGAAGGTTGGTGAGTTCGACCACGCAGTTGAGAGCTTTTTGAAAAATTGCGAATGTATTTATTCTCCAAGCGAAAATAAATATTATATTATCTCCGCTAACAAGCTCATGGCTACTATGCTTGGAAGCGAGAAAAACAAAAAATATATTTTTGATTCTATGATTTGCTGTGATGTAGATATAACATCTATTTCACAAATCGAAATTATTCTAAAGACTAGCAAGGTCGCAAAATCAGACCTTGACGATTTTATATGATGAGGTGTTAATATGAAAGCTATGGTACCAAAGGGCCCAAGCATGAACGAAATGATTCGTCAAGCCCAAAAAATGCAAGAGGACATGCAAAAAAAGCAAGCAGAGCTTGAAGCTATGGAATACGATGTTAGCGCAGGCGGTGGCGTTGTAAAAATCAAAATTAATGGTAAGCGTGAGATTTTATCTATTGATATCGATCCTATTATCGTTGATCCCGATGACATTGAAACCCTTAGCGACATTCTCGTTGCAGGCGTTAACGAGGCTGTAAAAAAGGTTTCTACTATTTACGATGAGGAGATGGCAAAAATCACCGGACCATTTGGTGGTGGAATGCCTGGTATGTTCTAATGGAGCTCCTCTTAAAGCCACTACAAGACCTTGCTGATAAGTTTAGATCTCTTGATGGTGTTGGAAAGAAAAGCTCTGTTAAAATGGCGTTTTCCGTGCTTAATATGAGCGAGGATGAGGCAAGAGCCTTTGCAGATGCTATAATTTGTGCAAAAACTCAAATTGGTGTATGCAAATGTTGTCAAAACATTACCTCGAGTGAGCTATGCTCTATTTGTAGCTCCGATTCTCGCGATCACTCCATTATATGCGTGGTTGAAGATCCGCAAGGTGTTATGGCACTCGAAAAGGTTAAAGAATTTAATGGTGTTTATCATGTGTTACACGGAACAATCTCTCCTATGAAGGGAATTGGTCCTGATCAGTTAAAGATCAAGGAGCTTCTTGCTAGAATCGAGCGTGAAGAGGTTTCCGAGGTAATAATTGCTACCAACCCTACTGTTGAGGGCGAGGCTACCGCTATATATATTTCAAGGCTCTTAAAGCCGTTTGAAATAAAGGTCACAAGAATTGCCAACGGCTTGCCTGTTGGTGCTGATCTTGAATACGCAGACGAGGTTACTCTTTATCGTGCAATTCAAGGAAGACGAGATATTTAAGATAAGGTATTAGAATGAATTACATTTTTTTCGATATTGAATGCGCCAATTGCTTTCAAGGACAGGGAAAAATATGTTCTTTCGGATATGTTATCACCGATGAAGAATTTAATATAATCGAAAAACGAGATATTGTTATAAATCCACGCTCAAAGTTTCATCTTGTGGGTCACGGAAATCACCCCGGAATCGTTTTAGCTTATGAAGAGGCCGTATTTAAGGCTGCTCCTACTTTTCCTAACTTTTATAAAGAAATTCGTTCACTCTTACAGGATAAAAACAGCCTAATTTTAGGCTTTTCCGTTATGTCTGATGCAAATTACATAAAGAGTGAATGCTCAAGATATGAGCTCGAAATGTTTGATTATGACTTCATTGATGTCCAAAGAATTTATACCGATATGCATTCTCTTACAAATACCCCATCACTTATAAAATGTGCATCTGAATACAATATTGCTCAATCTCAAGATGTTCATAAAAGTGATGACGACGCGCTACTAACCATGCGTGTAATGAAGGCCATGTGCGAAGCCACTAACCTTTCTGTAAGAGAGCTTATCAAAAAATACCCACACTCGAAATGCTGGTGCAAGGATGGCGAGCTTGATTGTGAATTTGCAACATTTAGAGCAATTCAACGCGCAAACAAGCTTTCTAAAATGGAAGTTATTACCGGCAGTAAGCGCACCAACTGGATGTACGCTCCTGACCTTGATAACCATAGAAATTTTGCAAGCTATGCAACAGGAGTTTTTGTAAACTACTCCTCTAAATCTCCTTTATGTGGCAAAAGAATTTGCATTAGTAATCTTTATGAGGAATTTCATTTCGCAGAAATGATGAATATTGTATCTGCGCTCGCTAAGGTTGGCGTTAGATACTCTTATAAGCCCAATTATTGTGATATTTTCGTAACCTATGAATTAAAGGGTAAGCATGACGAGGAATACGAATGCTATCGTCTTAGAAAGGCTTTAAGGCTAATAGAATCCGGCGAAAAGCACATAGAATTTATTTCATTCAAGGAATTCCTTGAAATGCTAGAGCTCAAAGAGGAAGAGCTTTCGACGCTCGACTATTCTACTCTTTCTCCACTTTGGAAAAAAACGCCCGTTGGCAACTAGTAGTCACTATGGCTATATAAATCAAAACCCCCGAGAAGAATCGGGGGTTTGGTTTTTAAAAAAGCTTGACAAAAACATTGTCAAGCTTTTTTGCTTATTTAAATGGCGTCATGTCGCATTTTAACATTTCTTTTCTAACAATAGAATATCTTTCATTTAACAAATCACCACTAAAAATAGTGGTATTTTTTCTTATTGCTTCTATTATAAGCTCAGGATTGAGATTTTTGTCGCTTCCTGCGCAAAGAATGGTGTTAATAACTATTTTGCCATTTTCCTCTCTTGCAATAAAAGAATAAATAAATTCCTTAATGTTTATTTCCTTTTCTCCACTTTTGGTTTTTTTAGAAACAAAAATATCGTTTGAAAATAGCTTTTCTAGCTCCAATGCTGTATTTTGATTTATTTGAGGAGAAAATATTTCAATTTCATGATCAATATATACAACATTTTTGAGCTTTTGCTCCGGCTCATAAACCTCGAGCACTTCCATTTCATCAGGGAAGCTATCATTTAGCCTTTTCTTGATATCGTCTAAGCTCATAAAGGAATTGAGCTTTATATCCATATATTCACATTCGCTTTCAACACCAACAGGGAGGGGTACTGCAAAAACGATTTTAGGCTGAGGATTAAAGCCCTCACTATACCAAATATCTATTCCTGCACGAACCATAATTCTCTGCATTGTTTTGGCGAGATCAAGGTGCGATATATACATAAGAGATCCGTATTTTTTGAACTTTATTCTTACTTGAATTACTTGATTTTCGGACACCATGTCAAATCACCTCCGAGCTTATTTGCGCCACAACCAGAGCATTTTTCCTTACAGTTTGGTGTTGTAATGCTTTGATGCGCCTTTTTGTTTTCTGATATCATAAAGCTCTTCGAAACACCTATATCAATAACATCCCAAGGCAAGATTTCATCATAATCTATTCTACGATTAGCATAAAAGTCAGGATTTATACCACACTCGTCGAATACATGCATCCATTTATCATAATCAAAGAACTCGTCCCAAGCGTCGAATCTCATTCCTTTTCTCTGCGCAAGGGCAATTGCTCTGCCCAAGCGTCTATCTCCCTTAGAAAAGACCGCCTCGAGCCTTGAAACCTTAGCCTCGTGCCAATTATACCTTATTTTACGATCAACTATCTTTTCAGCTAGGAATTGTTGCTTATCAACAAGCTCCTCAAGAGTGTTTTGAGGCTCCCATTGAAAAGGAGTATGTGGTTTTGGGACAAAGCAAGACACGCTAACAGTAACCGTGATCGGCTTTTTAGGTCTTGATGGAGTTTGGTAAAACTCATCTACAACTCTTTTAGCAAGAGACGCAATGCCCTCAATATCCTCGTAGGTTTCCGTTGGCAAGCCGTTCATAAAATAAAGCTTAACCTGACTCTTTCCACCCTCAAAGGCAAGACGGACAGCATTCATCAAATCCTTTTCATAAAGATTTTTGTTTATAGCATCACGAAGGCGTTGCGTTCCCGCCTCAGGAGCAAAGGTTAAGCCGGATTGACGAATAGAGCTGATTTTATTCATTAGCTCTCTTGTAAAGCTATCTGCACGAAGAGATGGTAATGATAAATTTATTTTATTTGGATTTGTCCATGCTAAAAGCTTGTCAGTTGCCTCACTAAGACAAGAATAATCGCTAATTGAAAGAGATGTGAGTGAAATTTCTGTATATCCCGTATTATTAAATATTTCCCTTGCCTGACAGTCAAGCGTTTGAGCGTTCTTTTCACGAACCGGACGAAATACCATGCCTGCCTGACAGAAGCGACAACCTCTTATACAGCCACGGAAGGTTTCTAGCATTATCCTATCATGAACCACCTCGATAAAGGGCATTATTGGCTTCGTAGGGAAATAAGAGGTATTAAGATCTGCAATTATTCTCTTTTCAACCTTAGAAGGGACATCATCATATTTTGGCGCAAATGATTTAATAGTTCCGTCCTCGTTATATTCCACATTATAAAGCGACGGAACATAGAAGCCCTTAAGATGAGAGGCTTCTCTTAAAAAGGCAGTTTTAGTGTATGTTCCATCAGTTTTCATGCTCATATAGAGATTGGCTAACTCAACAAGAGCCTCCTCGCCCTCTCCTATGCTGAAAATATCGAAGAAATCAGCAACAGGCTCTGCGTTGTAGGCACAAGGTCCACCGCCTAAAATTACAGGAGCATCCTCGCCTCTCTCGCTTGCTAAAATTGGAATTTTAGCTAAATCAAGCATATTGATGGCGGTTGTATAGCAGAGCTCATATTGTAATGAGAACGCAACAATATCGAATTTATTTACCTCGTCTCTGCTTTCGAGCGCCCATAGAGGAATGTCATATTTTCGCATTTGCTCTTCCATATCAGTCCATGGTGCATACACTCTTTCACACCAAACCTCAGGTACGGAGTTGAGTGCGCCATAAAGCAATCTAACTCCAAGGTTTGACATTCCTATTTCATATGTATCCGGAAAGCAAAACGCTATGCGACATTTAATGTCTTCTTTGTTTTTTATTATTTGTCCATATTCTCCACCTGTATATCTTCCCGGCTTAGATACGGATTTTAAAATTGAGCTTATATCTTGCATTTTTTACTTATTGTAATAGCATCACCGAGGATATTATAAGCATTATAGTTATCCACACTACATAATATCCAACTATTAGAAGCGAGCTGAGGAGCGGAATCATTCCAAACACACTCATAGAAAGCAACGCCACTCCTATAATTGATGCGATAATATTTACAATTGTTCCAACCTTTCTTATTTTTGCAATTCCCTTGCAAATTGGAATTGCTTTTATAAGGGATCTGGAATGTCCCTTAGAAACAATTCCGCTATCTGCCTTATCCATAACAGTAGGAATTTCATCGGACTTAGAAAGTCTTATGACTCTTAAATCTGTATTCTTAAACGCCATTTGACGCTTTAACAATTCATTATTGATATTAGGATCAAAGGTTCTTATTCCTACAGATACACCACATTTGTTTAGATTTCTTACCGTTTGAGCGAAATCCTCATCCATTGTATATTTTATATACATTCTTGCACAAAGCTTGCCATTACAAGCCATGTACATAACGCTTACATCCTCGCCCGCATCGTCTCTTTCGTTAGAAATTTCGATTCCCTGAGATGTAATGCCATATCTATCAGCAAATATAATTGTATCGTTATCTACCTTTACACAAAGATAACTTCTTCCTGAGCACACAAATCTCGCTCTCTTGCTCTTTGTAAATGCATCCTTTGTAGCGATTTCGAAAACATCTGATAATGGTCCACCTACAATGCTAAATCCATTTGCTGCATAATACAAAACCTTCTCTATTTTATAATCATTATAGACATTGAAGTTTTGAAGCTTTACATTATATGGTGGGAATGCGGTTGTATCATTAACAGACACTGCCTTAGAGTCTGAAAATTCATATATGGTCTGTTCACCTATAATAGAGGTTTCTTCCTCGTATAAATGCTTATTTCCAACGAAGAATGGAACGCTATACATAAACAAAACTCCAACAGGCATAACCATCATAACACCCGCATACCAGCTTGTCATTGTTGACATAAAGTCTGATCCGCGAAATAGTGCTATAATTGCAACAATCAATGGTACACACACTGCCAATATGTAGTACGGATACATTATTTTTGCGGTATTTGCAGACTTGTTTGTTCTTGCAAAATAGCGCTTAACAAATTCCGCCTTTTCAACTCTTATAAGCTCTCCTACAAAATCCTTTGACATTGTAGAAAATGCCTCTATTTCCGCCTCTGAATCATCGTCAGTTGCTTTGCTCAAAACAAACTTGGTATCCTTCGAGGAAACAATGCTAAAGCTATATTTTTCTCTTGCGACATTAATATAAGAAAAAGCAATAGATAACACACAAACAATTGCGGTTGGGAAGTTATATAGCTGTGGCACAACATTGAATGGAACAAAAATAATGGTAAATATAGAATAAATTATAGCTGCTCCTAGCGAGAATACCGTTATAGCCTCAGGTATATATTCCTTTGAAATGATCGACTTTATTCCATGATATATTTGCTCATATGCACAAAGTGCACACAAAGCAAGCAATCCCAAATCTACAAAGAAATGAAGATATGGGTGCTGAACAACATTAAAAATCCCTGTAGGATTTGATGAGAACAATGTAATATTCTCTATCAAGAGAAGAAATAGTGCAAAAATCCCGGAAATTATCAGCTTTGTCCTAATGCTTCTTTTTGCAAACTTATACATACCGATAATTTCTTTTCTTTGCTGGCGGTCTGTATATTCATAATAATCCGAATGAATGTCGCTTTGCAAGGTTTCTATTTCAGCAGTAGAAGGATTCATAGAATCATCTACATTTAGAACTGCCCCTGAGCGATCTGCAATTCCAAAAGCCCTTAAAAAATCGCTTTCGGAGCGTGAGCTACTAGCAAATCTCTCGTCGTATTCGACATCAACCTGCTCGTGCCTTGCCATAGCACCCTCGGTCCATTCGTACATTTCGCTTCTTCTGTTTTCATCCGCTGTCCTGATTTGATCAGCAGCAATTCTGAATATTTCCTCGTCGGGAGAAATAAGCTCTAAATCATCCTCTTCAGTGGAATCATCGCTTGTGGCTTCTTCTCCATCTATTTGAACGGTTTCCGGCGTAGCTTGACGAGAGGTGCTTAATGGCGCCTCCTGAGCAGTTATAGTGGTATTGGTGTCTGTGCCTTCGGTTGCTTCGCCCGAGTCATCACTTGATGCATCTATTGCACCAACATCCATTGATATTTGATCGAAAATTTCTTCCATGCCCTTACCTATTTAGACGCTCTTTGCATTCTGGCTACATGGCATAGTATAACCGATGCCGCCGTTGACACATTGAGCGAATTTACCTTTCCGTACATTGGTATAGATATAATGAAATCGCTTTTTTCCTTTATAAGTCTGCCTACTCCATTTCCCTCAGAGCCTAGCACAACCGCACAAGCGCAATCGTAATCCGCCTCGTAGTATGGTGTACCACCCGCCTCAGATGAAAAGATCCATATACCCTTCTTTTTCAAATCCTCAATCGTGGTAGCGATATTGGAAACCTTAGCGATAGCCATATGCTCTATTGCGCCGGCAGACGACTTATAAACAGCAGGAGTAATACCCACCGCATGACGCTTAGGAATTATAATTCCATGAGCTCCTGCGCATTCAGCGCACCTTATAAGAGCGCCAAGATTGTGAGGGTCCTCAATGCAATCTGCAATTACAATTAAAGGCTTTTCATTTCTTTGTCTTGCAATTTCAAGGATATCATCAACATCTACATAATCCTTAAGAGATGCCATCGCAACAACGCCTTGATGATTTGCGCCACCGCTCATATAGTCAAGCTTGGATTGCTCAACCTCTACAACCGGTATGCGCTTTTCGATTGCTTGTGCAACAATTAAGGTCAATGAGCCCTCTCGATTTCCCTTTCTTACATAAATTTTATCTATAGTCCTATCAGATTTAAGTAGTTCGCTTACAGCGTTTCTTCCTATTACAATTCCAAGATTGTCAATTTCGTCATTTTCTCTAAATATTTTATTGTTTCTTTTACCAGAACCCTGTCCTCTTGTTCTATCTGAGGTTGGTCTGTTGTTTTTATTATTTCTTTTGTTTTCCATAATTTCTCCGTCATATAATAAAATATACAGTTATTTTTATTTTAGCATAAATAATTATATTTGTACAGTAATTTTTTAAAAAAATATAAAAAACAAGCTTCAATCGAAGCTTGTTTTTCATAAATCCCTAATTAATTTACAAAATATGTATCTTATTTCATATGCTAATCATTGATTTTTCATTTCAGCGAAGCACTCACTGCAATATACAGGTCTGTCGCTATTGGGTTGGAAGGGAACCTTCGCTTCCTTACCACACTTAGCACATGTAGTTGTGAACATTTCTCTTGGCACTCTAGCAGCATTCTTTCTTGCTTCTCTACATGCCTTGCATCTTTGAGGCTCGTTTTGGAAGCCCTTTTCTTGATAGAACTCCTGCTCGCCTGCTGTGAATACGAACTCCTGTCCGCAATCCTTACATGTTAATGTTTTGTCCTGAAACATTTCTTTCTTCTCCCTCAGGTAAAAATTTTATACAAAAGCCTTAGCTTATGCATCGTTATTTTTCAAATGCCTGATTATTTTCGTCTTCATTCGATAAATTGCGTTATTAACTGACCTTTCTTCCTTAGACAGCCTTTTAGCAATTTCCTTGGTCCTCATTCCTAGCATAAAATACATTTCAAATATTTTATACTCGTACCTCGAGAGAATCAGAGGCGCGATGCTTCGAACAATCTTTAGCTCCTCGGTATTAAAAAAGCTATCCTGCACGACATTATCGTCGCGTCCTTGCTTTCCTTTGCTTCGAGGGCGTTCGTTTTTTCTTTTTTGGGAATTAAGCATGCGAACATAAGAAATCAATCTATTTCTAATACAGACCTTCGCATATGCCCCAAAGGTTATTTTTTTCTCCTCATTGTAGGTCTCGATAGCCTTAAAAAATGCTATTTTCGCCTCTTGAAGAAAATCGTCAAAATCTCTTGACTCCTCAGGACACATATTGGAATACTTTTGGGACACACTCAAAAGCAAGCCTTGATATTTTATAAGCAATTTTTCAAAGGCGCCTTCGCTTCCCTCTCTTGCCAAAATGACAAGACTCATAATTTCGTCCATTTTATACTCCGTTTATAGCGATTTGGTAATAATCCACAATCACTATATTATAATTATAACACAAATATTGAGAATGTCAAGAAGTTTTTAACATTTTTTTGAATTTTTAATTAAAATTTGTTGTTTTTTTGTATATTTTTCACAATAATTCGTCAAAATTAACAATTATTCAAAAATATAGTTGGTTTCTCCGGATACCAAAGCCAGTGTTCCTCTAAACACAATTTCGGGTTTTCTTCTAAAATTCACAAGCATTCTTTCTGCTTCCATTTTAGTATCAACCTCTACATTCACATCTAGCACAAGCCTTCCAAACTCAGTAATTTCGCAATGCACATAATATTTGCCGTTATCTCTTAGCATATAATAGCAATCCAGCTTAGCTCCTCGTTTCTGGAACGAAAGATGTCTTATTGCACTACGATAGCTTGATTCTCTTATGCTTGCAACAATCGTATCGCTTAACTCGTGGGCAATTGTTCTTCCTGTCGAGGTAACAACAAACAAGCCCTCCTCGTCATCGTCCTTATCAACCTCAATTACATGATTTGCATCGACTAGCTCTCCAAAGCAATCTCCTGCATCAAAATAACTAACCACATTTTCTTGGTGCAAAATGCTACAAACATCTGATAGCTTTACGGGATATCCTATTCTATCCATTAGGTAAAGAATAAAAATTTTTATTTCGTTTTTATTCGTCATTGGAATATCCATTTTCTCTCTTCGCTTCCTTTCATTTTAGGATCATTTTTAGGGTCGTATTGATATAATAACACACTTTTTATTTTTTATCAACCAAAATTTTGATTTTTTCTACAATATTTGACTATTTTGCATTTAACTGCTTATATAATAAAGATCCCGCAAGACAAAACGGGATCTTTAATTATTAAAAAAGATTTGCAATATCGTCATTATAGCCGGCATTGTAAGCATTGACAAAAGCGAGCACATTCCACAAACAATTGCCGCCCTCTTTTTTTCTATTTCATATAATTCTGCAAGCATGACGGTAGCGGTCGCTGTCGGCATGGCAAACACAATCGCCATAAACATAATATAAAACGAATTAAATCCAAGACCACAAGTAAGAAGCACCACCACTACCGGAGCTATAATTAACTTTACAAAGCAAGTATAATATATTTTTAAATCGCAAAATAGTTCCTTTAGCGAAACCGTACCAATAAGCGCTCCTGTAATAAGCATTGAAAGCGGTGTGCACAAGCCACCCAAATATGACGCTGTTATTTCTACAAATTCAGGCATTGGGATACGCAAGGCGTATATTAAAATTCCTAAAACGCATGGAATAGTTCCATAATTAAGTATCATGGTTTTAGGACTTATTTTTATGTCATCTCTCCCTCTTGCAAGCACTATAATTCCCCATGTCCACATAAATAAATTAAAGGAAATCAAGAAAAATCCTGCATAAAACAAGCCTTCATCTCCAAGAATTGATTGAATTAAAGGGAAACCAATAAAGCCACAATTTCCAAAAATTATAGAAAATTCTGTAATTTTGCGCTCCTCAAGGCTTTTGAATTTAAAAACTGCAAGATAAGCAATCAATGCGATTAGAGCATGGAATAAAATTCCTAGCCCAAGCACCAAAAGTCCTCCCTTGAGCCTTTCGTAAGAAAACTCAACGCCTAGCATTGCGCTAATTATCATAAATGGCTGACCAATCTTTATAACGATTGCAGAAAGCGCCTTTGAAGCACTATCGTTTATAATGCCTATCTTTCTTCCTATAAAGCCAACAATAAGCATCAAAAAAAGTGCAAGAATAACTGTATAAAAGGGTATTAAATTCATTTTTTAGTTCCTTAAAAATTTTTCCTTAATTCTATCACTTTTGATTTACAATTACAAGAGCTTTGACAATATTTCGAGAGCATTTTTTTCGCAAATGCTTTCGCAATGCTCTATTATATAGAAAAGCAGGCTGTTTTTTACCCTTTCTCCATATTCGCAAATAAAAGCATATTTAATTTCCTTTGGCGCTATTCCATAAATTACCAAATAATAATTTTCCGTTTCTCTATTGTAATAAAGTTGCGCACTGGCGTTGGCGTTCCCATTATAAAGTCTTGAGCACACCTCTAAAAGATCATTTAACCTTTCAAACCGATATATACTTCTCATTTCTTGCTTTGATTGTCTTGACCCTTGCTTTACGCTAACCGCCCTTGATATAAATATTTCGCACCCACCATCCTTAGATATGTATATTTCTGCTGAAATTTTATCATTTTCCAAATCAATTCTATTTTCGCTTGTAATTTTATCAAGCAATATTTTAAGCGATTTATTCATTTTTGTATCATCGTTTACATCGCTTGACGAAATATCATATTCCACAGCTTCGCTTGCGTTTAATGCTATTTTAAAGGAATTGTATCCTATTTTTATTATCTCCATAATTCACCTCTTACTGATATTATATAAGGAAGCTTCTCTTTTGTGCAAGATAAGCTTTTTGGCGTTTGGGGATTTTATTACCTTTTTTGCAATTATTTTTGAATTATACGGAAAACTAAGCATTTTTTTCTTTTTCGTCTAATATGCTTTACTAAGAAATTTTTAGGAGGATTTATGAAAAAATTTTTATTTTTCTGCTTTATTTTTGTATTCGCCTTATCATTTAATGTATTAGCAAGTGAAAGATTGTCGCCCGCCATTGATGTAATCGCTAGCGATAATTCTATGGTTAAGGCAGGGGTGGTTTACGACGGCGAAATTTGCTTTGATTCATATGATTTCGATAACGCTCTTGGCGTAAATGTTGAATCAATTAAAATTTGCTCTCTTCCATCTGAAAGTGACGGAAGATTAATGCTTGGAAATCTTTATGTAGTAAAAAATCAAATTATTGAGCGAGAGGATTTTTCTTCTCTTAAATTTATTCCTCGCTCCTCGAAAAAATCCGATTGTATTTTCCGTTTTTCTCCTAGCTCCGGTAAATACGAGCTTGAGTGCGTATTGAGAGTAATAGACGAGGTTAATTATTCGCCTATTGCTACTAACGGAGATATAATATCTACATGGACAAACGAGGACATTTCACGCTTTGGAACGCTTGATGGTAGCGATCCGGATGGTGATGAAATTAAATTCGAAATCGTTTCTTATCCTGAAAAGGGTCTTGTGCAAATTACCAATGCAGTAACAGGTGATTATAAATATACTCCATTCGAGGATGCCAAGGGAAATGATACCTTTACATATCGAGTAAGAGATGAATATGGAAATTATTCCGCTACTACCACGGTCAAAGTAAGAATCGACAAGTTAAAAACCACCCTTGTTTTCGAGGATATGTCAGGACATCGAGCATTAAACGCAGTTTGTGAAGTTGGCGATGTATTTAAAATAGAAAGAAATGAAAACGGAACATATACCTTCAATCCAAATGGTAAGGTTACAAGAGAAGAATTTTTAGCGCTCGTTATGGACGCTATGGGAGCAAAGGATATTCCAACTATCACACACACAAGATTTGCAGATGATGCAGATATCTCTCCAAAATACAAGGGATATTTTGAGAGTGCCTTCTCTCTTGGAATCATTAGTGGAGAGAGGAAAATCGATGGAATATATGTTTTGCCAAAAAGCGAAATCACCACCGCTGAGGCATCAGTAATAATTAATAAAATTATTGGTTCAAAATCTAGCGCATCAAAAGACGCATTCTCTGATAGCGACGAAATTCCAGACTGGGCAAGGGACTCCATTGTGTCACTTTGTGAAATAGGAATTTTAGAAAAGGAAAATGGAAAAATAAGCCCTAATTCTCCATTAACAAGAGCTCAAACTGCTCAAATTTTAATGTCACTTTTAGAGTATCGCGGTAAATTAGAGCATTAATAGTATAATATTATAAAAAGCGTTGCAGTAGCAACGCTTTTTTTGAATTTTTGATTTTTAAATATTTTAATATATTGAATTATTAAATTATATAATTCAAAAATTAAATAAAATTTCTTCTTTTTGCTTCCTTTATAAGCTCAAATTGTATCACAGGATAAGTCCACACTTCAAGTGGCGGAAGCTCATCAAAAAGAGTGATCAGCTCCATCTCGGATTTAAGCTCCTCTTCCAATGATTTAACATTTGCAAAATAAAGCCTTCCGTAACTCGAAGCGCCGTTTGAGATAACCTCATAAGAAAACAAAGGCTTAATAGAGTAAGATATTGCTCCTGTTTCTTCATATAGCTCTCTTTTAGCGGTATCGTCTATTGCTTCATTTTCTTCCCTGTGTCCACCCGGAATTTCAAGTGTTTTTCTTTCTCTATGCTTACAGAAGATATATTTTCCATCCATCATAGCTATGATAACTGCAAATTTTAGTAGCGAATCCTCTACAATATCGTGAAACCTTACTTCCATATTACTTCACCTGCATTTGCTCTATTTTTCTTTCGTTTGGCGTAACATACGCTGTCCAATTCACATGATAAATAACATATCCCGGCTTAGATCCGGCGGGCTTTTTAACATTTTTTGCATGAGTGTAATCAACAGCGATATTATTGCCCTCAGCCTTTGAATAAAATGCAGCGATTTCGGCAGCCTCGGTAAAGTCAATCTCCGGTGGTTCTTCTCCGTCTGTTTGCAATAGCACATGTGATCCGGGGAGATTTTTTACATGAAACCACCAATCTGCTTTTGACGCAAGCTTCGTGGTGATATAGTCATTTTGCTTATTGTTTTTTCCACACAAAACTATATATCCATTTGTGGTTTTGAATTTTAATGGCTTTGGCGCTTGAGGCTTACCCGAGCTATAATTTTTCATTCTCGAAGCATATCCACTATGATAAAGCTCGTCCCTTATTTCCGCAAGATCGGACTCAGTTTCGGCCTTTGAGAGCGCCTCAAAAACAGTTTCTATATATTCAAGCTCTGCTCTTGCAAGCTCTATTTGTTTTGTAAGCTCTGTTTTTGCCTTTTTAGCTTTATTATATTTCTTGTAATATTTTTGGGCGTTCTGAGCTGGTGTCAAGCGATTATCCAACTCTATTTCCACCTCCGGACAGCTCTCGTCATAATAGTTTATAACCCTTATTCTTTGCTGACCACGCTTCATAAGATATATGTTCGCTGTTATTAGATCGCCTAAAAGCTTGAATTCCTCGCATTTTTCGCATTCGGCTAGCTCCTCGGTTTGAATTGCTATTTTTCTTGTAACCCTTGCTTGTGCATTTGTTAGAAGTCTAAAAATATCAGCTGACCTTTGACGAATTCTTTCATTTTTACTTTTTTTAGCATAAAAAAGGTCTATCGCCTCAGAAAATGTGCTTATCTCCTCACACACAAATCCATCTCCATAAAATTCAAGAGGCATATAAGAATACTCAACAACTGCTCCATCGGGGTCATAAATTATATATGGCCTTGCACTATTGCTTTTAATTTTATTAAAGGTATCAAAAAAAGCATTTGACAGAAGCATTTTATTTGTCGTTTCCAAGGTGGAATCAATATCTAGGGTGCATTTATATGCAATTTGTCTTGCGCTTGAAATTGCAATTCCCAAAAACATATTAGTAATGAACTTATCACATTTCATTTCAGGACTAGCCTTATCGTAAGCAAGCTCAAAATCACTTTCCGTAATTTGCATTGTATCTAGCTTATCCTGCTTTGGTGGAAGCTCATATTTCATTCCGGGAAGTATTTGACGCTGAGAGCTTGTAGAAAAATCAATTATTTTAAGTGCAGATATTATTTTCTTATCGCTATCAGTCAAAATTAGATTGCTATGCTTTCCCATTATTTCGCAAATGAGATATTTTTTGGATTTATATCCCATCTCATCGTACGCCTCTAGCTCCAGCTCACACACACGCTCGTATCCAATTTGATTTACGCAAATTAGCTTAGCACCTGCAAGATGCTTTCTTAAAAGCATACAAAACATTGGTGCTTTGGCTGGATTTTCGGTGCGAGAGTTCGTAAAATGAAGCCTTGGATAATTTGATCCAGCATTTATAAGTAGCCTCAAGCTTTCTCTTCCGGCATGAAGCATCAATACTATTTCATCATTCATAGGCTGATAAATCTTTTCAACCTTGCAAACTCCAAGTGCGTTTATTTCATTGACAACACATCGGAGCATTCCCGCATCATAAGCCATTTTTCTCTCCTTTTTCTATGATAACCCAGTGAGTTTCGTTACTCTTCCTAGATATTTTACTACATATTTACTGCTAAGTCAAATATTTTTTATAATATTTTATAAAATAATATGGAAATTTGATTTTGTTTGTGCTATACTATATGTTAAAGTATTGTGCCCTTTGCACAATATGCCTATATTTTTAAGCCTATATGGCTATTATTCATTATGAAAGGACTAAAAATGGTTACATACAACGAAATATGCGAACAATATACATTGCCCCTTCTTCCAGTGCGCGGAATTATCGCCTTTCCCGGCGTTCCTGTTAGTGTCGAGGTTGGGCGTGCGTTCTCTAAAAAAGCAATAGATGTTGCTCAGCGTACAAGCTCATTTGTATATTTAGTAGCTCAAAGAGATCAAAACGAAGAGGATAAAATCTTATCAAATGTTGAAAATGTTGGTGTTATTGCTAAAATAAAGCAAGTAATCACCGCTAATGACGGAAACCTCAAGGTAGTTTTCGAGGGTATTTGTCGCGCTGAAACTAATACGGTTTCTCACCTTTCCGGATATTATGTTGCTAGTGTTACATCAAGAATTTTAGAAATTGAAGGCTATTCCGAGGATAAGGCTGAGGCTCTGCTACGCAGGATTAGAAAGGGGATAAAATCAATAGTTTCCCTTTTCCCCCTTCCATCTAAGGATTTTGCTACAAAATCCATGCTTATTGAAGACCTTGACTTCTTGTGTGATTTTACTGCATCTAATCTTTTGGTTAAGCTTGAGGATAAGCAAGCAATTCTTGATAAATTTAACAAGTACGAAAGAGCCGAGCTTTTAGTAAAAATTCTTGCACGAGAGGCTAGAATAATAAAGCTTGAAGCTGGAATTCAAAGAAAGACCAAGGAAAGAATTGATGAAAGTCAGCGTGAATACTATCTTCGTGAGCAATTAAAGGTTATTCAAAGCGAGTTAGGAAACGATTCACAAAACGAAAGCGAGGAGCTTTACGAGGAGATTGTTGCTAAAAAGTTCCCTAAGGCTGTTGAGGAAAAGCTTTTAAAGGAGCTTTATAAGTTCAATAAAGCGCCATTTGGAACTCCTGAGGCTACCGTTCTTCGCACATATCTTGAAACATGTCTTGAAATTCCATTTGGAAAATTTTCTAAGGATGCAACAGATGTGTCGGTAGCTAGAAGAATTCTCGAAGAGGATCACTATGGGCTACAAAAGGTTAAAGAAAGAATTCTCGAATTTATCGCCGTTAAGGAGTTAAACCCTGAGGTTAAAAATCAAATTATATGCCTTGTCGGCCCTCCCGGTGTCGGTAAGACCTCTTTATGTGCTTCTATCGCACGCGCGTTGAAACGCAAGTATGTGCGCGTTTCTCTTGGTGGAATAAGAGATGAGGCAGACATTCGCGGACATAGAAAAACCTATGTTGGTGCTATGCCCGGTAGAATTATCAATGCGCTTATAGAGTGTGAAACCTCAAATCCTGTTATGGTATTCGACGAGATTGATAAAATGGCGTCTGATTCCAGAGGAGATCCCGCATCTGCTATGCTCGAGGTTCTTGATGGCGAGCAAAATAAGGCATTCCGTGACCATTTTGTAGAAATGGATGTTGACCTTTCGCATTGTATGTTTATCGCTACCGCTAATACGCTTGACACTATTCCCAAGCCTCTTATTGACAGAATGGAAATTATCGAGCTTTCGTCATATACAAGACTAGAAAAGCTGAATATTGCTAAAAATCATCTTATACCCAAGCAAATCAAGCGTCATGGCCTTACCAAAAAAAGCTTTAAGCTTTCAGACAATGCTATTCTTATGCTTATCGACTCATATACTGCCGAGGCCGGCGTTCGTAATCTCGAGCGCGAAATCGCTTCACTTTGCAGAAAGGTAGCAAAGAAAATCATTGAAAATGGCGTCAAAAGTGTTAGCATTACCGAAAGAAATCTTCACGATTTTCTCGGTGCTCCTAAGCTTGAGGCTGAAAAAATTGAAGAAAGCGATTTAATCGGTGTTGTAAACGGAATGGCGTATACCTCTATTGGTGGAGATTTGCTTAAAATCGAGGCCTCTGTTATGAAGGGAACCGGAAAGCTACAGCTTACAGGTCAGCTAGGCGATGTTATGAAGGAGTCTGCTGAAATAGCGATAAGCTACATAAGAGAAAATGCTGAAAGGCTCGGTATAGATCCCGACTTTTATTCCAAAACAGACATTCACATTCATGTTCCGGAGGGAGCAATTCCAAAGGATGGTCCTAGTGCCGGTGTTACTATGACTACTGCACTTGTTAGTGTTCTCTGTTCTCGTCCTGTTAGGCGTGATATAGCTATGACAGGTGAAATCACACTAAGAGGAAAGGTGCTACCAATAGGTGGACTCCGTGAAAAAACTCTTGCCGCATACGCTGCCGGAGTTACTAATATTTTAATTCCCGAAAAGAACTTAAAGGATCTTGAAGATATAGACCCTGTTGTTCGTGCGGGCGTTAAATTTATCCCATGCAAAACACTTGACGATGTTTTCGAGGCAGCCTTTGTGCCTTGTGAGCTTGTGGCTACCTTTATAAATCAATATGTTACCACAAACAATTAAGGAACTAAAAAATGAAAATAAATACAAATAATGTTTCACTAAAAATGAGTGCAGGAAAGCCTTCTCAATTTTTGAGAAATCCTGTACCTCAAATCGCGTTTTCCGGGCGATCTAATGTTGGAAAAAGCTCTCTTATCAATACTCTTTTAGGCAGAAAATCTCTTGCTAGAGTTAGTAGTGCTCCCGGAAAAACAATAACCATCAACTTTTACGATGTTGACTCAAAGCTTTTCCTCGTTGATCTTCCCGGCTATGGATATGCCAAAAGAACCGCTCAGGATCAGCTTGTTTGGTCAAACCTTGTTGATGGATATTTTACAAACAACCCCAACATCGACCTTTTAAAACTAGTAGTTCAGCTTGTGGATTCTAGAGTGGGATATACTAAGGACGACATAGACATGATAAGCTTCATGAATGAAATGGATGTGCCTTATGTAATCGTTGCCACAAAAACGGACAAGCTAAACAAAACCGAGCGTAAAAAGGCCGTTGAAGCGCTTATTACCAACCCTATTTTAAGAGAAGGAACTACCATTATCCTCTTCTCCTCAGAAACTCGCGAGGGAAAAGAGGATTTGTGGAAGGAAATTCTCAGATACGCTGAATAATGATTGATTATATAATTGAGCTTTTAATTACTGTCCCCATAATACTTATCGCTCTCACATTTCACGAGTGCGCTCATGGTTTTATTGCATACAAGCTGGGCGACAGCACCGCTAAGGAAATGGGCCGTCTTTCCTTAAATCCACTTCATCACATAGATATTATGGGTGCAATTTGCATGCTAATTTGCAGATTTGGTTGGGCAAAGCCCGTCCCTATTGACACGAGGCATTTTAAAAATCCAAAAAGAGATATGGCGCTCTCTGCTCTAGCCGGCCCTGTATCTAATCTTTTGCTTGGCTTTTTCGGTTGCTTTATTTTCGCTTTATCATCTCACTTCCTTTTTGAGATGACATTTACAAGCAAAAGCTTTGCATACTGGATTTGCTATGCGTGGCTACTATTTTCATACAATTTTGCTTGGTTAAATATTTCCTTGGCAATATTTAATTTAATACCATTACCGCCTCTTGACGGATCTAGAATTTTCCTTTCGTTTTTACCTCCTAAGGCTTATTTTAAGGTTATGAGATATGAAAGAGAGATTGCTATTGGCTTCTTTGTTATTCTGTTTGCTGATTCTAGATTTTTAGGCGGATATATATCTGGCGGATTATCATACATTGTTGATTTGATATTTAATGCTATGATGTCACTATTCTCACTTATTTTTTGAGGTTTAAAATGGAAGATATTCAATTGCAAGCCCCTCTTGACTCTGAAAATCAAGATGTGAGCTCTGACGAAATTATATATATACTTGACGAATGGCGTGGACCTCTTTCTGTTTTGTTGTCGTTAGTTATCAAGAACAAAATGGATATAAAGGACATTCAAATTTCCGTTCTCTGCGAGCAATATTTAGAATATATCGAAACCATGCAAGCTATGGATATTGAGCTTACAGCAGAGTTTATGGTAATGGCATCTCACCTAATGCACATCAAGAGTAAAATCCTTTTGCCAAGGCCACCGGAAGAAGAAGAGGATCCTCGTGAGGCGCTAGCTCGAGCTCTTATGCTTCAAATGGAATATGAGCGCGCTAAGGAAGCATCACAGGAGCTTAATACGATGTTTTCGCATTTTAGCGGAAGATTTGTAAAGGAAACTGATGAAATCGCACCTGATCGCTCGTATGTTGCTGAGCACGATGTTAATTTACTCTCTATTGCTATTACTAGGATCATGAACACCTTAAAAATAGCAGATGAGGATATTGCATCTGAAAAAATAAAGCCTCTTATAAGCACAAGAACCGTATCAGTTGGTGAACGAGTGTATGCTATTTTAAGGCTTTTGTTATGCTGTGGCGGTCGTGTAAACGCTATGGACTGCTTTGCCGATATTTCCACAAAGCATGAGCTAGTTGCTACTTTTATGGCTATTTTGGAAATGCTAAAGGCAGGCAGAATATCCATTATGGAGGATGTAGATAGCATAGTTTTAGATGGCGTAATTGACATTGCTAACAACATTTATATTAAGCTATATCCTGGAAAAATAAGATCACAAGAGGAACAACATGGATAATTTACAAAAAACAGAAGAAATTCAAAAAATAGACAAGGAAAATTTGGAAAAGGCCATTGAAGCTATTCTCTTCGCTGCCGGCCATCCTATGTCATATGAAAAGCTAGGCGAGGTTCTAGGATATTTTTCCGGACAAATCAAGAAAAAGGTTTTTGAAATGGCAGAAAAATACAATAGTGACGAAAACAGAGGTATTATGCTACTTACCTTTGACCAAACCTGTCAGCTTTGCACAAAAGAAGATTTTTTACCATATATCAAGGCTGCTCTTGGCATTAGAAGAGGTGGAAATTTATCAAGCTCCTCTCTTGAGGTTCTAGCTATTATAGCTTATAATCAGCCTACAACCAGGGCCTTTATTGACGAGGTAAGAGGCGTTGATAGCGCATACATAGTAGGAAGCCTTTTGGAAAAGAGTCTTATTGAGGTTTGCGGTCGTCTTGATGTACCCGGCAGACCTAATCTATACAGAACAACTCCTACTTTTTTGAGATGCTTTGGTATAGAAACTCTTGAACAGCTTCCATATGTTGAAATACAAAGAGCTCAAAACGAGGGTGAAATCATACCTCTTGATCTCGAATTTATGGATGAAGGAGCTTCTGCCGGTGATGCTGAAAATGCTTCGGAGGACAATGACGGCGATACCACTTCTCAAAGCTCGAATGATGATGCTGTGGATGATTTTGAAGACATTTCTGACAGCAATACAGACGAGGACTAAAATAATTTGAAATCTTGAAAGGAGGTTTATATGCCGATACCTACTTGGTGCTTGGTTTTAGGTGCAATTTTGCTTTTTATTGGCTTTATTTTGTCCATAAAAATCAAGCTTGTGCTTGCATATGAGGAATCATTTGCGATATATATAAAAATCCTCTTTTTCAAAATAATGTTATTCCCTGACGATAAAAAGAAAAAGACAAAAAAGAAGAAAAAAAAGAGCTCTTCTACTACAACAAAAAAAGAAAAACCCTCAAATGAGCCAAAGAAAAAGATCTCTGCATCTCAAATTATCAAAATAATTTCTGTTATGAAGGATACTGTTATTGATATTTTGAAGGACTTTTTTGGAAAAATTCATTTTAAATTTATAAAAATTCATGCCGATATTGGATGTGAGGACGCCTCAAAAACAGCACTAGCATATGGTGCTGTCACTCAAGGAGTTGCCTATTTTATCGAGCTTCTCGATAACACCTCTAATGTGGAGGTTTCAAGCTCCTCTAGCATTGATATTCGTGCAAATTTCATTTCTCAAAAATCGTGGCTTGAATTAAATTGCTTACTCTATATAAGAGTAATTTCGCTTATTTCACTCGGTATAAAAGCTCTTAAGGGCTACTTAAAATACAAAAATATACAAGAAAAATTATTGGAGGTTGAAAACGATGGAACAATCAAGACAAAGTGAGCTTATTAGAACTGCTCTTGAAAATGTAAAAAGCATGGTTGACGCCAATACTGTAACCGGAACGCCTATCACAACTGAAAGTGGAACTATGATTATTCCTATTTCCAAGGTATTTGTTGGAATTGCCTCTGGTGGAATTGACTATTTTGGCAAAAAAAGCACAACTGACAAAAACTTTGGCGGTGGAGGTGGAACAGGCGTTACTGTATCTCCTATTGGATTTTTGGTTGTTGATTCTAAGGGCAAGGTTGAGTTACTAAATATTGACGCACCCGCTAAGGATCCTGTTTCAAAGGTTGTTGAGCTTATCGAAAACTCACCTGAGCTTATCGAAAAATTCAAAAAAATGTTTTCTAAAAAAGGCGAAGATGAACCTGAAGAGGAATAATCTTCTCTTTTGAGATGCTGTTTTTTGAGCATAATATTAATACATTTAAATCGTTTTAACGAAAGGTTTATATTATGCTACGAAAAACATCTATTTTGTGCGCAATTTTTCTTTTTGCTTTTATATTAGCTATTTCCGCTAATGCTTTAGAAATATCCGCAGAGCATGCTATTTTAATCGAATGTGATAGCGGAGATATAGTTTTTCAAAAAAACGCCTTTGAAAAAGCTCCTATGGCCAGCACCACCAAAATTATGACCGCCGTCGTTGCCATTGAAAATGGTAAGCTGGATAAGATAATCACTATTCCAAAGGAAGCGGTTGGCATTGAGGGGTCTTCTATTTACCTTAAGGAAGGTGAACGGCTAACCTTATATGAGCTTTTATGTGCGTTACTTTTAGAAAGTGCCAATGACGCCGCTACTGCTATTGCGATAGAAATTGGTGGTAGCATTGATGGTTTTGCTCAACTGATGAACGAAAAGGCCTATGAATTAGGGCTTTTTAGTACTCATTTTACCAATCCACATGGACTTGATGACAGCGAGCATTATACGAGCGCGCGCGACCTCGCTTCTCTTTCTAGATATGCTATGAAAATTCCGCAATTTTACGAAATTGTATCAAGCACAAAAAAGACAATTCCCCATCAAGATGATTCTTATCGCATTTTGATCAATCATAACAAGCTTTTAAAAAGCTATCTAGGAGCGATAGGCGTGAAAACGGGTTTCACTAAAAAAAGTGGTAGATGTCTTGTTTCATGCGCCGAAAGAGATGGTGTGCAACTAATCGCAGTTACCTTAGATGCTCCAAATGATTGGAAAGATCACAAAAGGCTACTAGATTACGGATTCGAGCAATATGAGTCCATTCCACTAGCGCAAGCTGGTGATTATACCATTTCGCTTAGCTGTATTAACGGGCAAAAGAACGAAGTTATTTGTTCCAATCTAGACGCGCTTTGCGTCACCTTAAAAAAAGGAGATTCTTCGCGTTTGAGTGCAGTTTTTGAGTCTGAAAGATTTGTTTTTGCACCAATCAAGCAAGGAGAGCGTGTAGGAAAAATTGTTTATTACCTTGACGAAAAGGAAATTGCCTCGCTTGATATTTGCGCTCTTGAATCTATAAAAACAATAAAATATAAAAAATCTATTTTTGAAAGAATTTTTGGCTAATATGGAAAAAATAAGACTTCAAAAGTTTTTCACTGATAATAATATTATGTCTCGCAGAAGCGCTGAAAGAGCTATCGAGGCAGGAAATGTTAAGGTTAATGGAGTTATTGCAAGGCTTGGCGATAAAATTGATCCAGAAACTGACATTGTTACCTTTAACGGAAAAATTATCAAGCCTCTTCCTAAGGGTAACAAGCGTTACATAATGCTAAATAAGCCCCTTGGTTATGTTTGCACAGCAAGCGATGAAAAGGGCCGAAAAACCGTCATGGAGCTCCTTAAAGATGTTGGTGACAGGATTTATCCCGTGGGACGCCTTGATATGTACTCTGAGGGACTTTTACTTCTCACAAACGATGGTGAGCTTACCAATCGTTTAACCCATCCAAGCGGACACTTCCCTAAAACCTATAGCGTTGTAATAAAGGGAGAGCTTTCGAGCGAGGATATATCTCGTCTTACCTCTCCTATGGAAATAGATGGATATAGGTTAAAGCCAGTTAAGGTGAAGATTATATCTTATAAAAATGGCGCTACTAACACATTATTTACTCTTACTGAAGGTAGAAATAGACAAATTAGAAAAATGTGCGAGGCTTGCAACCTCACAATTATGCGTCTTACTAGAATTGCCATAGGCAAATTAAAGCTAGGAGACTTACCAAGAGGCACCTGGAGAGAATTAACCTCTGCCGAAATAAATTATCTACAAGGAAAAACTAACACACTTTAAGGAGAATTTATGTTAACTGTACTTCCAATTCAAGAAAAAGAGCTTCAAAGGGAGCTTTGCGAGCTTTGTGAAATTGAGTTCGATAGCGTTTCGTTCGCTTATAGAGCCGATGATGGCGATTTTTTGGGCGTTTGTCAGTTTTATTTTGATAACGATTGTGGCGTCATTAATGGCTTTAAATATGCCCCTCTCACATGTGACAATGAGGCAATGATTATTATGCTTCGTACCGCTATGAATTTTATGCATAGATGCGGTCTTAAAAAATCTATCTTTTTAGCCAATTCCGCAAACCCGGAGCTTCTTGAATTGTCTGGATATTCAAAGGATGAAAATGGAATTTATTCAATTGATTTAGATGAATTTTACATATCACCATGTCATTATAATAAATAAAAGTCGAGAAAATTCTCGACTTTTTTATTTTCTTAATCGCATTGCTTTCCGTTTATTGTTCTATTAATTTTCAAGCAAGAATAGTATGCACCGATAACAAGTAAAATATCTTTTATTATGTATGGCAAAGACACGAGAACGGCAGATCTAAAGAAGTCGATCTTTGAAATTATCATATATTGTAATACTCCAAACGCATGACAAACGATTGTTGCAATTATTCCCATAGGAATTGCAAGAGCTTTTTTGGAGAAAGTGGCACAAAGAATTACAATAATTATAAATCCCCATATAAATCCACCTGTTGGTCCTATTAGAACGAAAAATCCGCCCTTAAATCCGGAAAAAACAGGTACTCCTATTCCACCGAGTAAAACATAGATTAAAATACTCAGCAAGGCTCGTTTTAAATCTAGATAATAGCCCGCTAGTGCTATGGCGAAAATTTGTATTGTTATTGGCACTCCCGTCGGTGTTGGAATAGCGATTTGAGAAACAACAGAAATAACTGCAACAAAAATTGCAACAAAGGTCATTTCTCTTATCTTTTTATTAATTGACATGCTTTCTTCTCGCCCTCGCCTCTCCGGAATTAAATTTAAATACCCCACCGTCTGATTTTAAAATCAAATTTGCGCTATCGTCAATGTCTAAAACTATTCCATCTATAATATCGTTTCCTCTATACACGCTAACCTCTTTGCCTATAAGATTTGATTTGCTTCTGTAAACATCAATATATTTTTTGTCCTTGAAGTTTTTATAATAATGAAGAAAACGATCCACAATTTCTGCGCAAAGAAGGCTTTTATATCCATTTGGAATTTTGGAAGGATAAATTGAGGTAGCAATATCCTTTATTTCACTATCAAATCCGTTTTTTGGTGGAGCTATGTTTACGCCCATACCAATTATTACATAATCAGTTCTTGCGCTTTCAAAATTAAATGACGCCTCGCTTAAAATTCCGCACACCTTTTTGTTATCTATATAAATATCATTTACCCATTTTATAGAGCATTTTACACCACTAGTGCTTTCTATAGCCTCTAATACAGCTACCGCACCCATTACGGTTATATTTACACTTTCTTGAATTGGAATTTCAGGGCGCAATATAAGGCTCATATACAATCCATTTTCGTCATTTGATATAAAGCTTCTGCCAAGTCTTCCTCTGCCTGCGCTTTGCCTTTTGGCAACAACCAAAGTCCCCTCCGGTGCGCCTTGTAATGCTAGTTCCTTTGCGATATCGTTTGACGAGGTGGTTTCCTCAAGCATTACAACACTAATGTCATTTTTGGACAGCCTTGATATTCTATTTGCGCTAAAAACATCTGTTTCACAAGATAGCATATATCCGTTACTTGTTGATGCAATCTCGTATCCATCATGTTTAAGTGCATTTACAGCCTTCCAAACAGCATTTCTTGTCACATTTAATGCTTTAGCAATATCTTCGCCCGAAATGTTATTTCCTTGATTATTTTCAAGGATTTCTAATACTTGATTTTTTATACTCATATTTTCCTCTCGTCACCTGTTCTCGCTTTCTCGGTGACGCCTTATGCAAATTAAAACGGCAGTTGCCTGCCGTTTTGTTTTTAATTATTCTCCGTAAAGTGCAACTTGAAGATCTGTTACTACCTTATTGTAATCCTCATATGCTGAGAAATACTCGTATTGGCCTTCTCCGAGAATCTTAATATTCTTGATGTTTTCAGAAAGATTTGATGTTACGATACCGTCAGCCAAAGCATCTCCAGTTGTTCTTACAGCAATCTGAAGAAGTGATGAGAAATCGTCAGCCTCGGTTGAGGTTGTAGCATTCTCTGCAAGCTTATCAGTAAGAGCCTTAATACCCTTTACGCCATCCTTAATTGAAAGCTTTGTAACCTCTACAAGAATGCTGAATATAGCATTTGTGTTAGAACCGGTTGTACCACGAAGATAAGCAAGAGTTTGAACACCATTAAGTGTTACCTTTTCGCCCTTCTTTGTGATCTTCAAAACCTCTGCGCCAAATCTCTCATTATAGAGCTCGATAGCGATGTTAAGATTGTCAACCTCTTCTTGAGTCATTGTCATCTCAATTCCACCAACAAGATCTACCATTTCAGCAGCAGCCTCCATGTTCATTTCAACATAACCATCAATATCAATACCGAAGTTTTGAGTAATGGTTCTGGAAAGAAGGTTTGCTGTGCCAAAATTATATGCATCCTTAAGTTGTCCAATTACATCGGCATAAGGAATGTAAACTAATGTAGCATCATCCACAAGAACATATGTAAGCTTGTTTGTGTCCTTATTGAAAGAAGCGATGATGATCATATCAGCAGATGGCTTTTCAGGATTTGAATTTTCAATTCCATAAATTGCATAATTAAATACATTTGCCTCGTCCTTGATTGAATTCACAACAGAGCTATGATTGTTTGATGCAAGGAATGCATATTTTTGGAACTTAGCATCATTATACACTTTATCAATGTAGAATCCGTTACCTTCCTTAAACGACTCGGCGATTGTTGGAATTGTATCCTTATAGCTACCCTTAGGTGACATACTTTCAGAAATGTTTTTGATTAATGCATTTACTACTACGAAAACCAATGCAACTATTGCAATCAAAACAACAATAGCTAGCAAGATTCCCTTTATAACAGAACGCTTCTGCTTTTGCTCGGTATAAACAATGTCTGCACGATTGCTTTCGGGAACATTAGCAGATGCTTTTCTTCTCTCGATGATTCTTTTACTCACGTCGATATTCTCCTTTTTGCTATTAAAGTAAAATTTTTATATTTTTATTATATATCAATTTTTTTGGCTTGTCAACACTTTTTCAACATATTTTAGTGTGAAAAACAAAATTCATATCATTTTTTTGATCCAAATGCTTTAGAAGAAAATTCTCTAAGGAAATAAATATCTTTAAAATTAACCGTAAAGACCCTTTCGTTCAAATAAGAAAGCGAGTCATCACAAGTTAAAAATACAAGCTTATATGAATACAGGGCTTGGTGCTTATATCCTCTTTTTTTATCTACATCGATAAATCCATACTTTCCGTCACCTAGCAAAGCATGCCCTATTGAAGCCATATGCGCCCTTATTTGATGCGTTCTGCCTGTAAGCAGTTCAACCTCTAAAAGCGAGATATCCTCTTGTTGATTGTACTCTAAGGATTTATATTTTGTAATAATTTCCTTGGCACCATTTCTGTATTCCTTGAACACGCTAACGGTGTTAGTTTTTGAATTTTTTAGAAGATAGCCCGTTAATGTGTCTTCTTTTTTGGGCAAAAAACCATGAACAGCGCAAAGATAAAGCTTCGAAATCTTATTTTCTCTTATTCTTGCATTTATATCCCTTAATGCGATAGCATTTTTTGCAGCTATAACAATTCCGCCCGTGTTTCTATCTATTCTATTACACAGTGCGGGCGCAAATGAGTTTTCCGCGCTTGGATTGTATTCACCCTTTTGAGCAAGATATGCTTGAATATGATAAATCAATGTATTTCTTTCATCGATTGCACCAGTTCCGCTGGTTTTACCATCACCATCTCCGCTATGAACAAGCACACCTGCCGGCTTGTCACACAAAATGATATTTTCGTCCTCATAAACAATTTTCAAATTCGGAGTAATAGTTAAAAGCTCATTATCGGTTATTTTTTCAGCAAACAAGTCTTCGCTTAGAAAAACTTGAACAGTATCGCCCTCGCATAAGATTTGGCGTTGCTCGGCTCTTTTTCGATTGACCTTTATCTTTTTTAGGCGGATAGCCTTATACATTAGCGACACGGGTATTCCCTTTATAGTCTTTAAAATAAATTTGTCAAGGCGTTGACCGGCATCATTTAAATTTATTACATATTCTCTCATCAGTCAGTACCAAAAATCCTATCACCTGCGTCACCTAACCCAGGCAAAATATATGCGTTTTCGTTTAAGCATTCGTCAAGCGCGCAAGCATATATATCTACATCCGGGTGAGCATCTTGTAGCCTTTTAACTCCTTCCGGTGCTGCAACAAGACAAAGGAAGCGTATTTTTTGAGCACCCTTCCTTTTCAGCATATCAATAGCATCTATTGCACTTCCACCGGTTGCCAGCATTGGATCTACAACTATTGATATTCCATTTTCTATTTCACTCGGTAGCTTGCAATAATACTCTATCGGCATATGAGTTTCATGATCTCTGTAAAGGCCTATGTGTCCAACTCTTGCGTTTGGAATTAATTTTACAAGTCCGTCAATCATTCCAAGTCCCGCTCTAAGAATAGGAATAATAGACACATTATCAACAATGGCAAAACCTGTTGTCTCTTGCATTGGTGTTTCGATTTTATATTTATCAAGTGATAAATCTCTTGTAACCTCATAGCACATAAGCTCTGAAATATCGCAAAGCAAGCTTCTAAACTGCTCAGTATTCGTACTTTTATCCCTCATAATTGAAAGCTTATGAGCGACAAGAGGATGATTTGAAATATAAAGCATTTTTCTCTCCTTATCTTTCATATTCATTAATAATATTATAGAGGCAGGAATGGCTTTTTTCAAGTATATTTTCGAATTATTTCATTTTTTATATAAATTTTGATTTACATATCGAAAAAAATGTGCTAGAATATGATTGGCTATTTTTAAAGGAGGTGCAAAATGTCAAAAACGATTAAGGCTTGTGTTATTACTCTTGGATGTCGAGTTAATCAATACGAAAGCGACGCTATAATGCTGGAGCTTTCTAAAAACGGTGTTATAATTTCGGGCAAGGACGAGGTTTGCGATATATACATCATTAACACATGTACAGTAACTGCTGAAAGCGACAGAAAATCTAGACAATTTATTCGTAGATGTGTCGCTAAAAATCCAAACGCGGTGATAATTGTAACGGGTTGCTATTCTCAAATCAATCCCGAAGAAGCATTAGCTATTGATGGCGTTGATTTTGTTTGTGGAAACAATGGCAAATCTATAATCGCTAAAAAGGCACTAGAATTGCTTGAATCAAAAGCCCCAAAAAGTATGTTCATGCCTGATATTTACAACGCCAAATTTGACCAAATGAATGTCGGTGCGCCTCTAACCAGAACCAGAGCGTTCATAAAAATTCAAGATGGATGTGAATCAAAATGTGCGTATTGCATTATTCCCAGTGCTCGAGGCAATGTTCGCTCTGATAGTAAAGAAAATATAATAAATGAAGTAAAACGAGCTGTAAGCGAGGGCTGTGTCGAGGTTGTGCTAACCGGTATTGAAACAGCGTCATATGGAAGAGATTTCAAAAACGGATATTCTCTTGCAGATTTACTTTACGATGTAAACGAAATAGAGGGAGTAGAAAGAATTCGTCTGGGTTCTATTGACCCTGCTTCTATTACAAAGGAATTTGTTGATAAAATTGCCACTCTTTCCAAGGTAATGCCACATTTTCACATTTCAATGCAAAGTGGATGCTCTAAAACCTTGGCTAGTATGAGAAGAAAATATAATATTGATATGGCGAATGAACGCATTAATTATTTGAGAAAATCAATTCCATCTCTTATGCTTAGCGCAGATGTTATAACCGGCTTCCCCGGTGAGAGCGACGAGGATTTTAACGAAACGCTATCGTTTTTCAAAAATCAGCATTTCTTACATCTTCATATTTTCCCGTATTCAAAAAGAAAAGGAACTGTGGCTTATAGTATGCCAAATCAGGTTGATGAATCTATCAAAAAGGAGCGGCTTAGACAATTGTCTAATATGGAACTGGAAATACATCGAGAGCTTCTTTCTGAATACATAAAATCACACGAAATCGTTCCCGTTTTGTTCGAAAGCTACGATGGCGAATTCGCATACGGTCACTCTCCTTCTTTTGTAGAGATAAAGATAAAATCTAACGAAAATTTAAGTGGAAAAATCATAAATGTAAAGCTCTTAGATAGCGATGATGAGCGTGTTATTGGCAAATTATTGAATTTTTAAATTAAAAAAACAAAAAACTCTCGAATTGAGAGTTTTTTGTTTTACATTTTTATAAAATCAAAGCAAGATTTCAATTCTATAACAAGCTGAGCCGGAGAGATTAGATTTGAAGCAAGAAGCCATCTTTTAATAGCGCAAACTATAGCATCGGCAAAAAAGTCTGCCCTTATGCTCAAGCCGTTATTATTAAGTTCCATGTTTTCACTAAAAATATTATAGCAAACAAGCTGTAAATGCTGTGATATTGAATTTTGACCCTCAGCTTTTAGGACCTTTTTGTAAAAGCTACGATTTTCATAAAGATATTTTGCAAGAATTTCGATTGTTTTCCAAAGGCCACTAGGCACTTCTCTATATTCTTCCAAAAGCTCACTATCAAAAATCCAGCATATAAGATCCTCTTTATCCTTAAAGTGATAATAAAAGCTTTTTCTGTTCATATCACATTTTTCGCAAATTTCTCGCACACTGATTTTGTTAAGCGGAATTTCGCAAAGTAGCTCCTTAAAAGCATTTGCGAACAATATTTTTGTAGTATGTAGCTCTCCCATTTTTTATCCCTCCGTTTTTAGCAGATGAATAAAAAAATCGAGCCTCATCTGCTTTCATTACAGATAAGTCTCGTTAATTAAGATAAAGCCAGACTTTAGTCGGTTGTTGACTTTATCGCATCAAGGATGCAAACTACTCCCTTATTTACAATTTTATTATATCATATACTTTCCTCAAATTCAAGACCTTTTTGGAAATTTTTATTAAAATCAACATCAAAAGCGAGTGATTTGGCACTCGCTTGTATTTTATAATGATTTTCTTATATTGCTTGCTATTTCTTGTGATACATTAATTTCATTCTCGGTGCATTTCCAACCAAATCCATCATTTTGGTATCGTGGGAATATGTGCAAATGAAAATGTCCTATTTCATTAAATGCACCACCGTTCTGCATAATGCTATATCCATCAGGCTTATATATATCTTTCAGTGCTTTCACTATTCTTTGAGACAGCTCCATTATTTCGTTAAGTAGCTTTATTGGTAATTCTTCTATATCCAAATAATGTTCCTTCGGTACTACTAAAATATGACCTTCGTTTATTGGGTCAACATCTAAAAAAGCAACAATATTATTGCTTTCATATACAATATTGCTTTCTACCTCTTTATTTGCGATTTTACAAAATATACAGTTTACTTTATTCTCCATTTTTCCAACCTATATAGTCCTTCCTCGTCTATTACATTTATTCCATTTTTGTAGCTATAACCCATTTTAATATAAAACTGACAGGCAGTAATTGAAGCAGGGATTTCTATTCTTTTTGCTCGCAAGAAAAACTCGTCATTTTCAAGTGTTTCAATTATTTTTCTGCCAATCCCTTGCCCTTGATATTCGGGCAAAACAAATATGGTAAACAAGCTACTTTCGTCAAGCTTATCAAAATACGGACCAATTCCACCGCATCCAACGATTTTGTTTTCCATTATAAACACATAAAAATTCATCCACTTTGAACGCTTTATAAGCCTTTGGGGATTCAATTTTTGAACATCATTTTCTATATATTCACTTGAATAATCTTTGATATTAGTAGTTCTTAAGGTTTTTGCTATTAGTTCCGCAACCTCATTTGCATCCTTTTCTTCAAATAATCTTATTAACATATTTTAGTCCTTTCTAAATATATCTAACATGTGAGATGAAGCACCCACCATGTCGTTTCTTTCACAAATACAAAGTATATATTTCATATATTTTTGAAATGTTTCATCATCCATTTCATCAACTGCACCCGAAATAAATCGTGTTATCATATCTGTACCGATATAGTGTAGTCTAGTTACTTGAAAATTGCTCATCAATCTATCTACATCTTCTTTTCTAAAGAGAGAAAATACCTCTTTGGGATTAGAACTCAGCTTAAATGTTTCATAATCAACCAAATTATCATGCAACCCACTTTTAAAATTTCCTTTTAAAAAACCAAAATGAAACACAGTCATATCATTGTTACAATAAGCTGCAAATACTATGCCACCCTTTTTAGTAACTCTTATTGCCTCGCTCAAGGCGGCAAGCTGGTCTTTTTCAGTATATAAGTGGTACATCGGTCCAAGAAGCAAAGTAATATCATATAAATCTGACGGCACGCTATGAAGGTTTATGGCATCGCCTTGATTGATTGTAATTTTTTCGTTTGGCTTTGTGTTTGCCTTAAACATTTCTATATTGCATTCCATAAGTTCAATCGCATCAACCTCGTATCCTTGCCCGGCAAAATAATGTGAGTAGCGTCCTGTTCCTGCACCTATTTCTAAAATTCTCATACCTTGTTTCAAATGCTTTTCTATATAATTGATAGTAGTTAGAAATTCTACCATGCCTCTTTTATTGCTGAATCTTATATCCTCGTTGTGTGTTTCGTAATAACCCTTTAAAGCTTCTATTCTTTCCATAAAACCTCCTAAAACAAAAAGCACCATATATCGAATGCTCGACTTACAGTGCCTAATTCCTATTACATAATATGATTATGAATTTAGGGTACGACAAAGTAAGCCCGACTGTTTCCACCAATCGCGCATCATATACATATTCATAGCGTTAACTACAAAATGCTTCATTGTCGTTACTCCTTCTTTGTTTTTCTTAATTCTAACACTTATTTTTTGCAATGTCAATTGTTTTAGCACAATTTATATGATATAATTATTAAAAGGCTATCGAAAGGCGGAGTAAAAAATGGACGGAAAGACTACTATAAAATACTTACAGAGCTATATAAAATCAAAGGATTTTAAGCCCGAGCTCATTAAAGATTATTTTTTGAAATTGTCAGAGGAGATTGGCGAGCTTGCCAATGCTATTCGCAAAAATCAGTTAAAAAAAGAGGGCGAAAGCATAAAAGGAACAATAGACGAAGAGCTTTGGGATGTTATCTATTATGCTTTAGCTTTGGCAAATTGCTATGATATTGACATTGAGTCAGTAATCAAGGAAAAAGAAGATATTAACAATGCTAAATATAACACGGGCATTGTTTTTGAGGAAAATCGTTAATTTTGAGGTTATTATGGAAAATGTTATATTTACGAATATGTGTATGATATACGACGGTGATAAAGTTGTTGTTCAAAACAGAGTTAATAAAAAATGGTCAGGTATTGCTTTCCCCGGCGGACATGTTGAATACGGTGAATCTTTTACCGATTCCGTAATTCGTGAGGTTTATGAAGAAACAGGTTTGACTATATCCTGTCCTCGCCTTTGTGGCATTGACAGTTGGATGTGCGAGGACGGCTCTCGTTATATGATATTATTGTATAAGACAAATAAATTTAGTGGTGAGCTTTGTTCTTCTAATGAAGGAGAGTGCTTTTGGACTACTATTGATGAAATGAAGTCAATGAATCTTGCTTATACAATGTCAGATTTACTTGATATTTTTCTTAACGAGAATTTAAGCGAATTAAGTTGGCAGTTAGATAAAAACAAAGAGTGGAAATATGTGCTCAAATAAGGAGTTAAAAATGCATAAAATTTTTGGCACAAAAGAAAATGTCTCATATTTAGACCGCGAAGGAGCTTATATCATTGTAATTAAAGAAAATAGAATAGGTGTTATCAAAACGCCAAAGGGATATTTCCTCTTAGGTGGTGGCATTGACAAAGGTGAAAGCCACGAAGAAGCCATTAGGCGAGAGTGTCTTGAAGAAGCAGGCTATACAGTCAACATCAAGCAAAAACTATGTTCTGCTGAAACATATACCAAGCATCCAAAGATAGGCTATTTTCACCCAATACAAACATATTACATTGGTGAGCTTTTGGAAAAGGTGCAAGTGCCTATTGAAAGCGACCACGAATTTATGTGGGTTGAGTATGAACAGTTAAAGGGCAAAATGTTTGCTGAAATGCAAAACTGGGCTATCGAAATAGCAAAA
>JAFQOG010000030.1 GCA_017420755.1 Clostridia bacterium
AATGGTTGCTCCAAGCTTGCAAGCGTAACAATACCAAATAGCGTTACTTCTATAGGAGACGATGCGTTTTATCGTTGCCCCTTACTTGAGTACAACGAATATGATAATGCATATTATTTAGGAAATGAAGATAATCCATATGTAATACTTATAAAAGCGAAGGATACAACTATTACATCTTGTACTATAAATGAAAAAACTAAAATAATATATAATGCTGCGTTCTATGAGTGCGACTCGCTTACAAGTGTAACAATACCCGATAGCGTAACATTTATAGGAAACTATGCGTTCGAAGATTGCTCCGAGCTTACAAGTTTAACAATAGGTAATGGTGTTACTTCTATAGGAGGCGGTGCGTTCTATAATTGCACCTCGCTTACAAGTGTAACAATACCAAACAGCGTAACCTCAATAGGATATAATGCATTCTCTCGCTGTATTTCGCTCGCAAGTGTAACAATACCAGATAGTGTAACTATAGTATCTAGCTATGCATTCTCTAACTGCATTTCTCTCACAAGTATAACAATACCCGATAGCGTTACTTCTATAGGAGAAGATGCGTTCTATGGTTGCTATAAGCTTGTAGAGGTATATAATTTATCAAGCTTAAATATAACCGCAGGCTCAAGTAGTAATGGATATGCAGGCTATTATGCAAAGGTAGTACATACTTCACTAGATGAGGAAAGCATATTAAAAACAACAGAAGACGGATATGTATTTGCAGTTGTAAGTGACAGTAAAATATATCTTGTAGACTATATAGGTAATGAAACAGAGCTTATCTTACCTGAAAGCTATAATGGTAATAATTATGAAATAATTCAATATGCATTCTATAATCGTGATGATATAACAAAGGTAACAATACCCGATAGCGTAACCTCTATAGGACACTATGCGTTCTATTATTGCAACTCGCTTACAAGTTTAACAATAGGTAATAGCGTAACATCTATAGGAAACCATGCATTCGATAGTTGCTCTTCGCTTACAAGTGTAACAATACCCGATAGTGTTACTTCTATAGGGAACTATGCGTTCTCTGGTTGCTCTTCGCTTACAAGCGTGACAATTGGGGATAGCGTAACGTCTATAGGAAGCTATGCGTTCTCTGATTGCCCTTCGCTTACAAGCGTAACAATACCCGATAGTGTTACTTCTATAAGAGCAAATGCTTTTTATAATTGCGACTCGCTTACAAGCGCAACAATACCCGACAGTGTTACTTCTATAGGAGACTCTGCGTTCCGTGGTTGCTATAAGCTTGTAGAGGTATATAATTTATCAAGCTTAGATATAACCGCAGGCTCAAGTTCTTATGGATACGCAGGCTATTATGCAAAGGTAGTACATACTTCACTAGATGAAGAAAGCATATTAAAAACAACGAAAGATGGATATATTTTTGCGGTAGTTAGTGAAGATGAAATATATCTTGTAGATTATAAAAATAATGATACAGAGCTTACTTTACCCGAAAGCTATAATGGTAACAATTATGAAATATATGAATATGCATTTTATAATCGTGATGATATAACAAAGGTAATTATACCCGATAGCGTTACATCAATAGGAAAATATGCGTTTGATGATTGTAAATCGCTTACAAGCATAGTAATACCCGATAGCGTAACGTCTATAGGAAGCTATGCGTTCTCTGATTGCCCAATAGAAAATGCTACTATGCCTACTAATGCAATTTCATATATTCCTCAAAGTAAATTAAAAGCAGTAGTTATAAACGGTGGAACATCTATAGAAAGCTCTGCGTTCTCAGGTTGCTCTTCGCTTACAAGCGTGACAATTGGGGATAGTGTTACATCTATAGGTGACCGTGCGTTCTATGGTTGCACCTCGCTTACTGAAATCAACTTTAATGCAATAGCTATGGATGATTTAAGTTCAAATAACTATGTATTCTATAATGCAGGAAAGAATGGAGACGGAATAAAGGTAACTATAGGTAAAAACGTTACTAAAATACCTGCTTGTTTATTCAATCCTTATGGATCTTCATATTCACCAAAGATAGCAAGTGTAACCTTTGAAAAAGGTAGCGTTTGTGAAAGTATAGGAGACTATGCGTTCTCGGGTTGCTCTTCACTTACAAGTATAACAATACCAAATAGTGTTACTTCTATAGGGAACTATGCGTTCTCGGGTTGCAAATCGCTTACAAGTGTAACAATACCCGATAGCGTTACTTCTATAGGAAGCTATGCGTTCTCTGGTTGCTCTTCGCTTACAAGCGTAACAATACCCGATAGCGTTACTTCTATAGGAGAAGATGCGTTCCGTAGTTGCTCTGCGCTTACAAGTGTGACAATTGGGGATAGCGTAACGTCTATAGGAAGCTATGCGTTCGCATGGTGCGATAGCTTGACAAGTGTAACGTTTGAGGACTCTGACGGATGGTACGTAACACGAACGGAAGACGCGGCAAGCGGAACAAGCCTAACGTTAACAAATGCATCTACCAATGCAACGTATTTGAAAGATACGTACGATAGTTATTATTGGTACAAAAAATAAGGGATAGTGAGATTCTATCGCTTTGCTCCAGAATGACAAAAAGACCTCGGAAACGAGGTCTTTTTCCGTTGTAGGGGAAGGAATCGTTAATTTGCGGTATCATTTGTAGGGGAGGCGTTTTGCCTCCCGTTTTTTGTGTTTTTCGGTAAGGGCAAGCCTCCCTTAGCAGGGCGCAAACCTTTTGCCGCTACGCGACATTTCCCTTAACAAGGGAATCTTCCCTACCATGATTTTGTAGTTTATTTGTTTACCGTTTGCATACCGTTTTTTCTTGTTTTGCGGACAGTCGAGGTGTTCCTCTCGCGGCGGCTTCCCCTTGAGGGGAGGCTCTGCCGAAGGCGGTGGTGAGGTGGTTCTTTTCTACACCTCATCCGTCAACCGCGTTGACACCTTCCCCTCCAAACAAAGGGGAAGGCTTCTTTTGTTGTCCATACGGTGTATCGTTAATTTGCGGTATCATTTGTAGGGGGGTGGCTAAAAAGAAAAACGCGCTCGTATGAGCGCGTTTGGTGCCGGTGATCGGGGTCGAACCGATACGGTATCGCTACCACCGGATTTTGAGTCCGGCACGTCTGCCAATTCCATCACACCGGCATGTGTGATTTTTTATGCTTGATTATTCTATCACAGTTTTTTATACTTTGCAAGAGTTTTTTTAATTTTTTTAGATTTTTTATTTAAAACAAACGGGAGGAGATACACTCCTCCCTTGTTTTTTCATCACTTCTCTACTGTTTTAGTAGCTATTAAGTTAATATCGTCCTCAATGAAGCCCTCCTCGATTATATCACCAATGTATACTGGTGGTGTTAATTCTATCGAGTTAATCTTCTTCATAGCAGTTTTTAGGTAACTTTTTAGAATTGGTTTATCCGTTTTTACCGGAAGGAGTGATGAGGTTTCACTCTTGATTTTTACGGTCGATGTGAGCATTATCCTCATTTTTCTTCTCCTTTTTTGGTTGATTTGCTTTTTGCAGGAATTTTGCAACTGATTCAGCAGTAACAACGGATTCCTTCAAAATTTTGTCTATGTTTTTATGGATATAGTGTGCATTTCCTGTCACAAAAACGCCAGGTATTGTTGTTTCGTAGTTACGCTTAGTGAATGGACCCTTTGTATCTCTTTTAATTCTCATTCCTGCTTCTATTGCAATATCAACATCAGGGGTGTATCCACAGGAATAAACAAGGGAATCGCACTCTATTTTTTGCTTTGTTTTTTTAATTGGCTTTCCCTTTTTATCGAGCTGACAAATATCAACTGCCTCTATTCTTTCCTTGCCATAAATTTTGGTTACATTATGGTTCAATTGGAATGGAATATTAAAGGGTCTTAGACAATCCTTAATATTTTTCTTATCGCTCAAGGGTGCACTCTTTGGCTCAACAACTGTTATAACCTTTGCGCCCTCGATTGCCAAACGACGTGAAACGATAAAGGCAATGTCGGTTGAGCCAATAACCACTGTTTTCTTGCCGGGCATATATCCTTCAATATTGATATATCTTTGAGCAGCGCCTGCTGACAAAACTCCCGCAGGGCGTGTGCCACCGATGGATAATACTCCACGCGATTGCTCACGACAGCCAGTTGCTATAATAACGGCATCCGCCTTGATTTTTTGGTATCCTTGACTTGGAGAAATAACAGTCAAAACTCTATCGGCTGATAAAGACAAAACACACGATTCCGTTCTGCACTCAACACCGAGCTTTTTAACCGCTTTTATAAGGTTTGAAGCAAGCTCTGTTCCTGTTAGATTCTTTAAAAACCCGTTATGTATGCATTGGTTCAGCGTACCACCAAGCTCACCTTCTCTTTCAAGCACCAGTATATTAGAGGCAGAAATACCATTTTTCACTGCGGTCATAGCACAAACAAGTCCACTTGGACCTGAGCCTATAATTACAAGCTTTTTATTCATTTTTGCCTCACTTTGTCTTTCCTAAAAGAAGGTTTGAATTTGATGAGAATTTTTTAACCTCAGAAATATCAATTCCAAGCTCTCTTGCTATAATTTCTGCAACCTTTGTACGACAATGTGCGCCTTGGCATCTGCCCATTCCAGCACGTGTGCGACGTTTAACCATATCTATGGTTTTCGCCTTGATTGGGCGATTGATAGCGTTTATAATATCACCCTCGGTAACCATTTCACAGCGACAAATCATTTTCGCATATTTGGGGTCGTTTTTAATTGCTTCCTTTCTTTCGCGCTCTGTCATTTCATAGAAAAGCTTACAGTTTCCATTGATGGTTCTGGTTTCAATATAATTCTTTCTTTTGCGCATAGAAAGACCACAATTTTTCAAGATATCAACAATATATTCACTAACCGCAGGTGCAGATGCAAGTCCTGGTGACTCAATGCCTGCAGCGTGAATAAAGTTTTTACACTTTTCGGATTCTCTAATGTAGAAATCACCACTTGTTGGTGTTGGTCTAACACCTGCAAATGTAGTAATTACTGCATTCAAATTGATTCCAGGCATAATGATTCTTGCGCCCTTAGCAATCTCGTCAAGACCATCCTCTGTAACGCTGGTGTCAGCCTTTGAATCAACAATATTGGCATTTGGTCCAACAATAATATTTCCATCAACCGTAGGAGAAACAAGTATGCCCTTGCCCTTTTCATTAGGAGTAACAAAAATTGTATGCTTTGCCACCTTTCCCTCGCTCTTATCAAGAAGCATATATTCTCCACGGCGAGGAATGATTTCAAATGGTAAATCATCATCAATCATTTTTGCAATCTCGTCAGCATAACATCCGGCAGCATTTACAACATATTTAGCCTTAACCTTTTCTTCACCAGCATATATTGTATAAGCCTTGCCGTCATAATCTATTTTGTCAACCTTAAATTCGAAATAATAATCTGTGCCATTAGTTGCCGAGTTTTCAGCAACCGCATATGCCAAATCATATGGGCAAACAATTCCCGCACTTGGCGCATACAGGGCGTGCTTTGCATCCCTTGAAACATTTGGCTCCATTTTTAAGAGCTCGCTTCTTGAAAGAATTCTTAAGCCTTTAACTCCATTTATCTCTCCTCTTGCTTTGAGCTTTTTTAACTCCTCAAGATCGCGTGCGTTAAAGCCGATAACAAGTGAACCACATTTTTTATAATGAACACCAAGCTGTGATGTAATGCCTTCCATCATCTCACAGCCTTTTACATTTAAAAGAGCCTTTAATGTGCCCTCCTTCGCATCGTATCCTGCGTGAACAATGGCAGAATTAGCACGTGTTGAGCCGGAGGCAACATCAATGCCCGCCTCCAAAACCGCAACCTTTAAATTATATTTAGCAATCTGAAACGCTGTCATTGTGCCAGTAATACCTGCACCGATAATAACAACATCATAAGATTTAATAGCCATTTTAATACCTCATAGCATCCAAACTTTAGATGATTTTGTATGATTTGCTTTAGTTTTATAAAACTAACATATTTATTTTACCATATTTTTCTCGTTTTTTCAAGTCTTACTTGATAAACCAAGTCTGGTGTGGTACAATATAAAAAAAGCAAAGGAGGGCTTTATGGACATATCTCAAATCAGCGCAAGTGCTCTTGCCTATCTTGGCGACTCGGTTTTGGAGGCCTTGATACGTGAAAATTTAGTTTTGAAGGGCTATGAAAAATCCGGGAAATTAAACAAGGAAGCCCTTAATTATGTTACCGCTGTCAATCAAGCAAAAGCGTTTAAGAATATTGAAAAAGCATTGACGGAAGAGGAAGCCAATATATTCCGTCGTGGAAAAAATTCCTCTCATTTAAACGCACCCAAAAGTGCTTCTCTGCTTGAATATAAAATAGCAACAGGATTTGAAGCAATTTTTGGATATTTAAAGCTCACAAAAAGAGAGGAAAGAATAAACGAGCTTTTCGATCTTGCCTATCCTGAAATTTAACTGCCTGATGCTTTTTTGATAAAATCAACTTTTTAAAGGGAACCTTGAGTTCCCTTTTGTTTTCACCTAATTTTCACACAAAAAGTTGTCCTATTTAATTGACATTATTTTCTTATAATGGTATAATATTTACGTTAATTTTGTTTTAAAAGGAGTGATTAAGTGATAAAAAACTTTAAGTCCTTATTTAAATATGTTGGCCAGTATAAAAAGAGCACTATACTATCTCCATTACTCGTTTTACTTGAGGTTGTTATGGAGTGTATGATTCCTGCAATTGCTGGCGAGCTTATCACATTTATTGAGGCTTCAAACGGTGTCAAGGGGGCATCTCTTGACAGAATTAGAATAACAAGATGGTTAATTGATTTAGTAGGAGAAACAAGAACGACAACGGTTATTATCGTTTTCTGCTCAATTCTTATTTGCTTTGCACTTCTCTCTCTTATGTTTGGTGCTTTAGCAGGTGTTCATTGTTCTCGTGCCTCCTGCGGCTTCGCTAAGAATCTGAGAGAGGCTATGTTCAATAAAACTCAAGAGTTTTCATTTGAAAATATTGACAATTTTTCATCATCGAGCTTGGTTACACGTATGACAACTGATGTAACAAACGTTCAACAATCATTTATGATGATTATAAGAACCGCTATTCGTTCTCCATTTATGTTTATTTTCTCAATTGTTATGGCATTTTCGGTTGGCGGCAAAATGGCTTGGATTTTTGTTATTGTCGTTCCTATTTTATTGTTTACCCTTATTATGGTTGCGCGCAATGCAATGCCAATTTTCAAAAAGGTATTCAAAAAATACGATAAATTAAACAACTCTGTTCAAGAAAACGTACAGGGCATGCGTGTTGTTAAGTCCTTTGTTCGCGAAGAATACGAATCAAAGAAGTTTGAGACTGCATCCGATGATGTACGTGCTGATTTTGTTCGCGCTGAAAAGATACTTGCATTTAACTCTCCCGTTATGCAATTCTGCATGTATTCACTAATGGTTGGAATTTTGCTTTTTGGCTCATTCCTTCTTATTTCAACTGGTGGTACAGGCTTTGCTATTGGTAATTTCTCTACACTCCTAACATACGGTATGCAAATGCTTATGAGCTTGATGATGCTTTCTATGATTTTTGTAATGGTTACAATGTCAACAGAAAGCGTACGTCGTATTTGCGAGGTGCTTGACGAGGAATCAACAATTAAGAATCCTGAAAATCCAATAAGCGAAATTGCTAATGGCTCTATTGAATTTAAAAATGTAAGCTTTAAATATGCAAAAAGAGCTGAGAAAAACGCATTAAACAATGTTAATTTGAAAATAGAATCCGGACAAACCGTTGGCATCATTGGTGCTACCGGTAGTGCTAAATCCACCTTGATTTCACTTATCCCACGTCTTTATGATGCAACCGAGGGTGAGGTTTTGGTTGGTGGCGTAAACGTAAAGGATTACGATATGGTCGCACTTCGCGATGCGGTTAGCGTTGTTTTGCAAAAGAATGTTCTCTTTTCGGGAACGATAAAGGAAAACCTTCGTTGGGGCAACGAAAATGCAACTGACGCTGAAATTGCTCACGCCTGCAAGCTTGCCTGTGCCGACGAGTTTATTGAAAAGTTCCCTGATAAATATGAAAGCTATATCGAGCAAGGTGGAACAAACGTTTCGGGTGGACAAAAGCAACGTCTTTGCATTGCAAGAGCTCTGCTCAAAAAGCCTAAGATTCTTATTCTTGATGACTCAACCAGCGCAGTTGACACAAGAACAGATGCACTTATTAGAAAAGCAATGCGTGAGGAAATTCCTAATACCACAAAAATCATTATTGCACAAAGAATTTCCAGCGTCGAGGATGCTGATGTTATCGTTATTTTAGATGACGGACAAATCAATGCAATCGGCAATCACGATTCTCTTTTAGAAAGTAACGATATTTATCGTGAAATATACACCTCACAAATAAAGGGGGCGAGCTTACAATGAATAAAACAGTAAAAAGCCCTCGTCAGCCTGTTATGGGCAGACCCTTAAAGAAGGTAAAAAAGGGTACTTTCCCAAGGCTTCTAAAAATGCTGCTTTCCTTCTATCGTGCACCATTTATTGTCGTGTTTATTTGCATTTGCTTAAGTGCCTTGGCGGCTGCTTCCCCTTCTCTTTTCCAGAGATTTGTTATAGATAATGCATCTACAGCTATTAACGCAATCCGCGAGGGTATGACAACCGCTCAAGCAATGGATGTATATTTTCCTAAGGTTGCGATTGCGGTCGGCATTTTGGCTGCTATTTATATTATCGGCTTAATTTCTAACTTTGTTCAAACAAGAACAATGGCAACTGTAACACAGGGTTGCCTACACAAATTGCGTACAAAAATGTTTAAGAAGATGCAAAAGCTTCCTATTAAATATTTTGACGGAAACACACGTGGCGATATTATGTCCCACTATACAAATGATATTGACTCTTTAAGGCAGTTAATTTCTCAATCACTACCTCAAATTATAACAACAGTTATTATTCTTGTAACAGTCACCTGCTATATGTTCTATATGAGCTTCTATATGGCTCTTGTAGTTATTGGCGGTATGCTTGTTATGAGCTTTGTTGCTAAGAAAATTGGTGGCTCAGGTGCTAAGCACTTCCGCCGTCAGCAAATGTCCTTAGGTGCAACCGAGGGATACATTGAGGAAATGATTAATGGTCAAAAGGTTGTTAAGGTATTTAACTACGAGCCTAAGAGCAAAAAAAGATTTGACGAGCTTAACTCTAAGCTTTGCGAGCACGCAACAAAAGCAAATACACGCGCAAACACACTTATGCCTATTATGAACAACATTGGACACGTTTTGTATGTTGTTTTGGTATTTGTTGGCACAATGCTCGTTGGCAAATATAACCCTGCATTCGCCACATTCTTTGGTATTGAGGAATCAATTTTCACTATTGGTACTGCGGTTGCCTTCCTTGGACTATCCAAGCAATTTTCAAATAATGTTTCTCAGCTTTCTCAACAAGCTAATGCTATTACAATGGCGCTTGCCGGTGCTGAAAGAATCTTTGAAATGCTTGATGAAGAGGACGAGGTTGACAATGGCTATGTAACCTTAGTCGATGCAGAATATGACGAAAACGGCAATCTTGTTGAGGCTAACAAGCGCACTGGCATTTGGGCTTGGAAGCATCCACACGGTGACGGAACCACTACCTATACCAGAGTTCGTGGTGATGTTCGCTTGAACGAGGTTGATTTTGGCTATGTTCCCGAAAAGATTGTTTTACATGACGTTTCAATCTATGCTGAGCCCGGGCAAAAGATTGCCTTTGTTGGCGCAACTGGTGCTGGTAAGACAACCATAACCAACCTTATCAACCGTTTCTACGACATTGCAGACGGAAAGATAAGATATGATGGCATTAACATTAACAAGATTAAAAAGGACGATTTAAGGCGCTCATTGGGCGTTATACTTCAAGATGTTAACCTGTTCACAGGAACAGTTATGGATAATATCAGATATGGCAAGCTTGATGCTACAGACGAGGAATGTATTGCGGCTGCTAAGCTTGCAAATGCACATTCGTTTATCGAGATGCTACCTGATGGGTATAACACAATGCTAAAGGGCGATGGCTCGGGGCTATCCCAAGGACAAAGACAGCTTATTTCAATTGCACGTGCAGCAGTTGCTGACCCACCTGTTATGATAATGGACGAGGCGACATCCTCTATCGATACAAGAACTGAGGCGATTGTACAAGCTGGTATGGACTCGCTTATGAAGGGCAGAACCGTATTTGTTATCGCGCACCGTCTTTCAACCATTCAAAACTCTGATGTTATTATGGTGCTTGAGCAAGGACGCATTATCGAGCGCGGCTCACACGAAAGCTTGCTTGAAGAAAAAGGCAAATATTATCAATTATATACAGGTGCGTTTGAGCTTGAATAAAATATCTACAGAAAAAACCACGATTTTGAATCGTGGTTTTTCTTTAATATTGCTTATATTTTATACCAGTAATAACTACAATATGTTGATTTTAAATATGTTGCATTGGTTGAAGTGTTTGTTACATTTATGTATTTTCCTCCGCTTGTTGCCCATTTTGAGCTTGTATAATACCAAGTAGATGTATCCTTAAATGTTACACTTGTAAGATTTGAGCAATTTTGGAACGCATAGATTTCTATAGATGTTACCCCATTACCTATTGTCACGCTTGTAAGTTTTGAGCAACTAACGAACGCATTTGATTCTATAGAAGTAACACTATCAGGTATTGTAATACTTGTAAGCGATTTGCATCTAGAGAACGCATCACCATGTATAATTTTGGTATTTTCATTTATAGTACAAGATGTAATAGATGTATCCCTTGCTTTAATTAATACTAAATATGGGTTATCTTCATTTCCTAAATAATATGCATTATCATATTCGTTATACTCAAGTGAGTCGCAACCAAGGAACGCCTCGTATCCTATAGAAGTAACACCGTTGCCAATTGTTACACTTATAAGCGAGTCGCACCTATAGAACGCACTTTCTCCTATAGAAGTAACGCTATCGGGTATTGTTATCTTTGTTATATCATTACGATAATAGAATGCGTGCCCATTTATCTCATAATTATTACCATTATAGCTTTCGGGTAAAGTTAATTCTGTTTCATCACCTATATAATCTACAAGATATATTTCACTATCACTTACTACCGCAAATACATATTCATCATCTGTTGTTTTTAGTATGCTTTCTTCATCAAGTGAGGTATGTACTACCTTTGCATAATTGCTTACTTCTCCGTTATCATATGCGCCCGCTGTTATACTTAATGAGGATAGGTTATATACCTCTATAAGCTTATAGCACTGATAGAACGCAGCGCGCTTTATAGACGTTACACTATCGGGTATTACTATGCTTTTAAGTGAGCTACAACCCCAGAACGCATATTCTCCTATAGAAGTTGTACTATCGGATATTGCTATGCTTGTAACCGAGCTGCAACCAGTGAACGCATAGTCTCCTATAGAAGTAACGCTATTAGGTATTGTTATGCTAGTAAGTGAGTTACAACCATAGAACGCCTTGTCTCCTATAGAAGTAACACTATCGGGTATTGTTATCTTCTCAAGCGAGGAACAACCATAGAATGCGCCATAAAAAATCTTTCCACCGGTTACTGTTACGTTCTTTAGGCTTGAAGGAATATAACTTGTCCCATATGCATATGCATCCGAAGAATAATATTGTTTAGTTGCTACGCAACCTGAGCTTGACGAGCCGCCGAAAATAGAGCCAAATAAAGTAGAGATTGAAGCTGTTGTCGCGGTTGCACTATTGCCAACAAATGGAATTGTCAAGCTTTCAAGACTCGAACATCCAGCAAACGTACTGCCACCCATAATGTTAACACTATCAGGTATTACTATATTTTTCAAACTTATACAGTTTTCAAAAGCTCGAGAAGCGATCGAACTACACACGCCATCCTCATCAAAATTTACTGTTTGTAAATTTGTGCAATCATAGAATGACTCTTGTCCTATTTCCGTTAAACCTCTTCCTATTGTTGCGCTTTTAAGGTTTGTGCACCCAGAAAATGTGGAATATCCCATGCTTGTTACACTATCCGGTAATGTTATGCTTTCCAATGCAATACAATTTCTAAATGCACCTGATTCTATAGTTGTTACACTTTCAGGAATAGTTACTCCTGAAACATCTGATTCTCCATCAAAGGCAAGTAGAGATATCCGAGTTACTGGCAAACCTTTATATGTGCTCGGAATTATAACATTTGTATCTTGATATGTTCCTATTCCAACAACGGAATAATATGTGCCATCATCACTTAATTTAAATTCTAAGCAAGACTCCATGCCGCAATTTTGGCATACACCATCTATAAAATTATGTCCTATTGCTGAAATTGATTGTTGAGATACTAAAATCACACCACAAATACTACATTTTTTACCTTCTGTAAGACCTGTCCCCGTGCAAGTCGGCTCTACTCTTGGGAGTGCTTGTTCCGTATGGCCTTTTGCTGGGATTGTTTGTTGTTTTACTGTTGTAATACCGCAAACCGAACACTTTTTGCCCTCTGTAATTCCTGTTTTTGTACAGGTTGGCTCTAAGCCTGCAAGGATTGTTTCTGTATGACCCTTTGCGTTAATTGTTTGTTGAGCAAGCAATATTTCACCACAGGTTGAACACTTCTTACCATTTGTCAAGCCTGGTGTTGTACAAGTTGCGGCGTAGCCTTTGACCGTTGTTTCAGTATGACCTTTTGCATTGATTGTTTGTTGCGCTACTATGGTTATTTCACATACGGAGCATTTTTTACCGTCTGTCAAGCCTGATGTTGTACAAGTTGCGGCATATCCGGCTACCGTTTGTTCTGTATGACCTTTTGCATCGATTATTTGTTGTTCAACCAATATTTCTTTACACACTGGACATTTTTTACCGTCCGTCAAGCCTGTTGTTGTACAGGTTGCGGCGTAGCCCGTTACTGTTGTTTCAGTATGTCCTTTGGCACTAATAGTTTGTTGCGCTACTGTTGTAACACCGCAAACAGAACACTTCTTACCATCTGTCAAGCCTGCTGTTGTACAGGTTGCGGCATATCCGGCTACTGTTTGTTCAGTATGACCTTTTGCGTTGATTGTTTGTTGGGCAAGCAATATTTCGCCACAGGTTGAGCACTTCTTACCATCTGTCAAGCCTGTAGCTGTACAGGTTGCGGCATGTCCGGCTACTGTTTGTTCAGTATGACCTTTTGCGTTGATTGTTTGTTGAGCAACCAATATTTCACCACAGGTAAAGCACTTTTTACCTTCTGTCAAACCTGTAGCTGTACAGGTTGGCTCTACTCTTGTAAGTGTTTGCTCAGCATGTCCTGTAGCTTTGAGTTCTTTATATGATGTATAGTCACATCTTGTACAGGTTTGGTATGATTCCCAACCAATTTCTGTACAGGTAGGAGCTTTTGCATTGTGGTCTTGATAGTCGTGACCGAGTGCTTTGACCGTTTGTTGTGCAAGCAATATTTCACCACAGGTTGAGCACTTCTTACCCTCTGTAAGTCCTGTTGACACGCAAGTTGAATCGACTGCTGGGATAGCCACTTCAACATGACCTAACGCATCAATATTTTCAAAGCTGGAATAATCACATCTTGAACAGGTTTGATATTCCGCAAAGCCATTGCCTGTGCATGTTGGAGTTTGCGACTCATGGTTTATGTAATCATGACCTAATGCATTGATTGTTTCTTGCGCTACCAATATTACATCACATTTAGAACACTTTTTACCCTCTGTTAAGCCTTTAGCTGTACAAGTTGGCTCCACCTTTGCAAGTGCTTCTTCGATGTGTCCTGTTGCTTTGATTTCTTCATATGTTGTATAATCGCATCTTGAGCATGTTTGATATTGATTCCAACCTATTTCAGTACAATTTGGTGCTTTTGCATTGTGGTCTTGATAGTCGTGACCTAATGCATTGATTGTTTCTTGTGCTACTAAGATTAAATCACATACAGAGCACTTTTTACCCTCGGTAAGTCCTGTTTCGGTACAGGTTGGCTCCACCTTTGAAAGAGTTTCCTCGGTGTGCCCTGTCGCTTCAATTTCTTCATATGTTGTATAGTCACATCTTGTACAGGTTTGGTATGATTCCCAACCGATTTGTTCACAGGCTGGTGCTTTTGCCTCGTGGTCTTGGAAGTCGTGACCTAATGCATTAACTATTTCTTGTTCAACTAATATTTCATCACAGGTTGAACATTTTGCACCTTCGGTTAAACCTGTTGTCGAGCAAGTGGGCGCAACCGCGTTCATCGTTTCATTTTTGTGCTTTAACTTTTTAATTTTTTCTTGTTTAAGTAAAATTTCGCCACACAAAGAGCATTTTTTACCATCGGTTAGTCCCGAATCGGTACAGGTTGCCTCGTACCCCTGCATCACCACAAGTGAATGTTCACATGGCTTATCCTTTGTTAAGGCTATTGCTAAAATAATGCCAATAACAATAACCACAACTGCTAAAATCGCACCAAGAATTATTAGCAGCTTTTTCTTTTGACTCATCTTATTATATCTCCTTTTAAAAATAATCGTGTTGGTTTGTTGAGATACTATCGCTTCAGAATGACGCGATATATTTAAGTTGGCGGGAAGCAAATTGCTTCCCCTACAATAATGATATTGTTGATATGTAGGGGAGGATATTATCCTCCAGTTTTGTAAGTGTTTCTCGCAAGTCGGTGACAGAAGCGAGCTCCTTAACCTGCATTGTGGACAGTCGCGGACGCTGTCCCTACAAAATCATTCCAAAAAGACTAATTGATAAAGCCGTTTGGCGGGGGCGAAAAAAATTCGTCTCCGTCAAACGGCTTTATTTATTAAAACAATAATTCTTTTGAAAAAAAGCACGCAAAAATTACAGAGCTATGCTCTGTCTGTCTGTCTGTCTGTCTG
>JAFQOG010000031.1 GCA_017420755.1 Clostridia bacterium
ACGAGAAGGTTCCTTGCGGAACTATTTTCGCCCGACCTTTATGCTTGCAAGCAGACAACGGTCTTGGTCGAAAATGCGAACACAATTTAAATCAAAGATTTAAAGACGAGTTCTTCATTATTTCTCATAATAAACAAAACAACAGGCAAAAGCCTGCTGTTTTGTTTATGGTGCGAGAAACGGGAATCGAACCCGTATGGCATAACCACACGCCCCTCAAACGTGCGCGTCTACCAATTCCGCCACTCTCGCATATATTGGTTTTTCAACCTTGCCAACATATTATACTAAAACATTTTTGGTTTGTCAATACCTTTTTTAAAATTTTTTGACTAATCTAAAAGAAATAATAAAAACGACCAACAAATAGCTGGTCGTTTTATGTAGCTTAGTCTGCTAATAGTAAAACTTTATTTTTTGATATTTCAGTGACAACATCTATAATTGCAAGAACCTGTCCAAGTGGTGGAAGAATAGAGATGATTGCTACAACGAGTGTAACACTATTCTTGTTCTCAACAAAACGCATAACACGGAAAACTATACCAAATAGGCCGAGTGTGAATAAGAAAAGAATCGCCTTAAGCCATTTGTTCCAACTTTCAATTTTAGCTGTCATAATAAGCTCCTTAAAAATAAAAATTTTGGCTATTGCCATATTAGATTATACCATAGTGAATTTGAAAATGCAATACCCATTATAAAATTAGCACGAGGTCCCCGAATTATAAGTATATAATATTATGCAAATTTCACTTGATATTTATATTAGAATGTGTTAAAATTATATGGATATAATATTAAATTTATGCAAGGAGAGCTTATGGCAAGCTTTGTAAGTCCAATTGAGATAAAAAAGCAAAGTGAATATGTAGAAAAAATAAAGCTCCTTGTTGGAGACAAAGGCTTAAAGGCATTTGTTTACACTCTTGGCTGTCAGCAAAATGAGGCAGATAGCGAAAAGATAATGGGTACACTTCAAAAAATGGGCTACCAAATCACTGAAAATGAAAAGGAAGCCGATATTTTAATGGTGAACACCTGCGCAATTAGAGACCATGCAGAGAAAAGGGCGCTATCTATCATCGGAAGATTTAAGCATTACAAGGCTGAAAACCCCGATATTATAATAGGTGTTTGTGGTTGTATGAGCGCACAGGAGCATCAAAGAGAAAAACTGAAGCATTCTTACCATTATGTTGATTTCACATTTGGAACAGGTGCGCTTCATCGCTTGCCAGAATTTGTATATAATGCTTTAAACAAGAAAAAAAGATATTTTGATATTGACCTTGCAACCCCAGAAATTGCAGAGGGAATAGAAGCCTTGCGTCAGAGCCCATATCGCGCATGGGTGAGCATTATGTATGGATGCAATAATTTCTGCACCTATTGTATTGTTCCATATGTAAGAGGCCGTGAAAGAAGCCGTAAAATGGAAGATATTTTATCCGAGATAAAGGATTTGGTATCTAAGGGCTACAAGGATATTACCTTGCTCGGTCAAAATGTAAATTCATATGGCAAGGATTTAGAGGAAAAAACAAATATAGCAAAGCTTCTGTCTGAAATTTCAAAGATAGATGGAGATTTTTGGATTCACTTGATGACCTCGCATCCAAAGGACGCATCAGCCGAAATGATAGAGGCGATAAAAAGCTCACCAAGGACAAGTGGGCATTTTCATCTTCCACTGCAAAGTGGCTCGGATGAAATATTGACAAAAATGAATCGCCATTACAATCTTGAAAGATACCTTTCAATTATTGAAAAGCTAAGAGAGAATAACGAAAATATTACATTAACAACCGACCTAATTGTTGGATTCCCGGGTGAGAGCGAGGATGACTTTAATAAGACCCTCGAGGTTATAAAAAAGGTTAAATACGACTCAGTCTTTAGCTTTATTTATTCAAAGAGGAAGGGCACCCCAGCTGCCTCTATGGAAAATCAAGTTCCAAGCGAGGAGCAGCATAGAAGATATGATATTCTTTGTAATATCCAAAACGATATTTCAAAACAAATAAATGAGTCATATATAGGTACATGCCAAAAGGTTTTGGTTGACGGAAAAAGCAAAAATAATGAGGGCGTATACACCTCGCGCACGCAAGGAAACAAAATTGTCCACTTCGAGTGCGAAAACGATTATACAGGCACATTTAAAACAGTTAAAATCACACGTGCAGACACATTTGCCTTGTACGGTGAAATAATATAATTTTAGGAGAAACAAAATGGAAATTATGGAACTTGCAGCTCAGCTCGGACAAGCAATTAAGGCTGACGCACGCGTAAAGAAGATGGAAGAAGCAAAGGTTGCATACGAGAAGGATGAAGAAATCCAAAAGCTTATGCTTGAGTACAATGCTCAACAAATCGCTATGGCTGAGGAATACAAAAAGGATCCAGTTGATGAAAAGATTATCGAGGCTATCGAAAATAGACTCAATGAAATTGTTGAACAGGTTACAACAAACGCAACATTCGTTGCAATCAGCGAGGCTCAAGAGGCAGTTCAAGCCTTGATGACAGAGGTTAATGCTGAAATCGAATTCCAAATCACAGGACAACGCCCATGCTCGCATGACTGCTCAAGCTGTGGCTCCGACTGTGGTCACCACCACTAATTTTTAGCCTAAATCAAGGGCAAATTCACTGATTTTAAGGAGGTAAGACGGTATGACGTCTATGATGCTTCAATATCTTGAGATAAAGGAACAATACAAGGATTTTATACTGTTTTACCGTCTCGGTGACTTTTACGAGATGTTTTTTGGCGACGCAATTACTGCCTCCCGTGAGCTTGAGCTTACCTTGACGGGACGTGATTGTGGTGAGCCTGAAAGAGCGCCAATGTGTGGCGTCCCGTATCATAGTGTAGAGCCATATATTGGCAAGCTCATATCAAAGGGCTACAAGGTAGCTATTTGTGAGCAAATGGAAAACCCGGCAGAAACTAAGGGTATAGTTAAGCGCGAGGTCGTAAGAGAAATTACACCTGGCACAGTTGTTGAGGCGTCACTCCTTAACGAAACAAAAAATAATTATCTCTGCTCACTTTATTTTGAAAGAGGCAGGGTTGGTCTTTCCTTTGCTGATGTTTCAACAGGAGAGATTTTGGCAACCAGCATAGATGCCGAAACAAGCAAAATTCTAAACGAGCTTGGTACATATGCACCAAAGGAAATTATCACAAATATAGATAGGGAAAACGGTAGCTTCCTTTATGATTTCGCCAAGGAAAAGCTTGGCGCACTTGTCGAATTTGATATGGTTGATTACTATAATTACCAAAAATGCTCTGAAAGAGCAATGACTCAATTTGGCAAGGACTTTTTCCAAAAAAATATGACAGATACAAGCATTGTGCTTGCAACAGGCGCAATTCTTGATTATATAATTAAAACTCAAAAAACAGATATTTCCTATATAAACGCACTAAATGTTTATAGCGAGGGACAATATCTTGAAATGGATCTTAATACTCGCCGCAACTTAGAGCTTTGCGAATCGATGAGAAACAAAGAAAAAAGAGGCACTTTATACTGGGTTCTTGATAAAACAAAGACCTCAATGGGCGCAAGAATGCTTCGTAGCTATATTGAGCACCCACTTCTTGATGTTAAAAAGATTCTTGAAAGACAGGGAGCGGTTTCAGCACTTTCACAAAACATCGTTTTAAGAGGTGAGCTTTCAAGCTTGCTTTCAAATGTTTTAGACCTTGAAAGACTTATGACAAAGGTTGTTTATTCAACAGCTAATGGCAAGGATTTAAAGGCTATCGCCTCAACCCTTTCGGTTATTCCCGAGGTTAAAAACCTGCTTTACACCGAAAATACACGCGAGCTTGTTAATATAAGAGAGGGGCTTGACAGCTTAGAGGATGTTACGTCCTTAATTAACGACGCACTTGTTGATTTGCCTCCTTTCTCAGTGCGTGATGGTGGCTTTATAAAGGACGGCTATAGCGCAGAGGTTGATCACCTACGCGATATAATGACAGACGGTAAGGGCTGGATAGAAAGAATCGAAGAGGGCGAAAGAGAAAAGACAGGCATTAAGACCTTAAAGATTGGCTACAATCGTGTATTTGGCTACTATATAGAGGTTACAAAATCGCTTATTTCTCAGGTGCCGGAAAGATACATAAGAAAGCAAACGCTTTCAAACTGCGAAAGATACATAACCGAGGAGTTAAAGGATATGGAGTCGGCAGTTCTTGGCGCAAAGGACAAGCTTTGTAGCCTTGAATATGACTTGTTCACAGAAATCAAGGATAAGGTAGCAGATGAATTGAAGCGTATTCAAAGAAGCGCTAATATGCTTGCTCGCCTTGATGTTTATCTTTCACTTAGCGAGGTTGCGGTTAAAAATTCATATGTTTGCCCAGATGTCGATTACAGCGATGTAATTGATATAAAGGACGGACGCCACCCTGTTGTTGAGCAATTTGTTAAGGATAGTTATTTTGTTCCGAACGATACTTATCTTAACACAACAACTGATAAAATGGCGCTTATAACAGGACCAAATATGGCAGGTAAGTCGACATATATGCGTCAAAGCGCACTCATTGTTTTAATGGCACAAATCGGCTCATTCGTTCCTGCAAAAAGTGCAAGAATTGGTATAGTTGACAAGCTTTTCACTCGTGTTGGTGCATCCGATGATTTAGCATCTGGACAATCCACGTTTATGCTTGAAATGACAGAGGTTGCATACATTCTTGAAAACGCAACCAAGAAAAGCTTTATAATTTATGACGAAATCGGCAGAGGCACATCAACCTTTGACGGTATGAGCATTGCTCGCGCCATTGCTGAATATACAGCTGGTAAAAAAATAGGTGCGCGTAGCATGTTCGCAACACACTATCACGAGTTAACAGCGCTTGAGGACGAAATTGATGGTATAGTTAACTACAATATCGCCGCTAAAAAGCGTGGTGATGAAATTACGTTCCTTCGCAAAATCGTAAAAGGTCCAACAGATGACAGCTATGGTATTGAGGTTGCTAAGCTGGCTGGCGTTCCCAACGAGGTTGTTAAGCGCGCAAAAAATGTTCTTTCAGAAATGATAGAAAATGGCGTTGTTGAGCCCAAGGCAGCTAAAAAGGTGCCAGAGGCTGACCAAATGATGAGCTTTGAGGATATGGCTATATATGAGGCAGCGGACAAGGTTAAAAAGCTTGACCTCAACACCATAACACCAATTGAGGCTATGAATTTTATATTTGAGCTTAAAAAGCTATTTAATAATTAACTAATTTAAAGGAGGATAAGGCAGTGGGAAAAATCAACGTGCTTGGCTTTGATGTTGCAAACTTAATAGCTGCAGGTGAGGTTGTTGACCGCCCGTCCTCGGTTGTTAAGGAGCTTCTTGAAAACGCAATTGATTCAGGGGCTACAAGCATAATTGTTGAAATAAAAAAAGGCGGCAGCGCCTTTATAAGAATTACTGACAACGGTTGTGGTATTGCATATGAGGACTTACCAGTATCTATTTTAAGACATGCAACAAGTAAAATTAAGAATGCCAGGGACTTGGATTCTATAATGACCCTTGGCTTTAGAGGTGAGGCTCTTGCAGCTATCTCGTCAGTTTCCAAGATACGCATTATGTCAAAGCAAAAGTCTGACGAATACGGCTCGCTTTTGGAGGCACATGCAGGCACGGTCATTAACCATATTAAAACTGGCTCACAGGATGGCACAACAGTAATTGTTGAAGACCTATTTTATAATGTCCCTGCAAGAAAGAAATTTTTAAAGCAAGACAAAACCGAGGCGCTTGCAATTTCTGGGGTTGTTGAAAAGGTAGCACTTTCTCGCCCTGATATATCGTTTAGATATATTATTGATGGTGAACTCAAGTATTTAACCGCAGGGGATGGTAGCCTTGCAAACGTGATTTATGCAATTTTGGGCAGGGACGTGTCTAAAAAGACCATAAAGGTAGAGCGAGAGGACGGTGGAATTAAGGTCGTTGGATTCATCTCAACTCCTGAGCTTAACCGAGCAAATCGTAATCTCGAAAACTTCTATATTAACTCAAGATATGTAAAGAGCAAAACTGCGACAGCTGCCCTTGAGCAAGCATATAAATCGTATATTCCAGACGGAAAATTCCCATTTTGCGTTTTAGATATTATAATTGACCCGACTCTTGTTGATGTCAATGTTCATCCAGCAAAATTAGAGGTTAAATTCTCAAACGAGAACGTAATCTTTAATGCAGTTTACTATGCTGTTCGAACAGCACTATCAAATTCTATAAGCACACCGAGCCTATATAATGAGGAGAAGACACAAAAGCAAGAATCGAGCCCGCTGAACACAATTTTCCAGGTTCAAGACAAGGAAAATAATGAATATAAGGCTAATAGAGTTGCTTTTGACTCAAGGGCGAATATTGGTGTTGTTCGTCAAAACAATACTCTTGATTATAGCTCCTATGAGAAAAAAGAGTCGGCTAAGATTGAAATAAAAGAAACACCCAAAAGCGCATATGCTGATGAGGAGGCTTTCTCTTTAAAGTTTCCAAAAAGAGAGGAAAAAAAGCCGGGAAAACCAGATTCGTATGAGCTGTTTTCACAAAAATCAAGTGAACAGGAGAAAATTGCCTTTGATTCAGTGCCGACACAAAAAACAGACACTCCTGTGGCTGAAATTGAAGAAATCAAGCAACAAAACATTGTGCCAAAGGTAGAGAAAAAGATAGTTCCTGACTATAAAATCATAGGGGAATTATATAATTCATATGTAATAGTTGAGCTTGGAGATATTGCATATATAATTGATAAGCACGCAGCACACGAGCGCATAATTTTTGAGGACTTAAAATCAAAAATCGGACAAGCTGAGCCAAGCTCACAAATCTTACTTTTCCCAATAGAAATCAAGCTGACAAAGGATGAAGAGGCTGCAATTTACGAATGGGAAAGCGATATCAAAAAGACGGGCTTTGGCTTCACGCTTGAAAATGATATTGCAACAGTGTCAGAAATCCCTGCAGAAATTTCGATAAATGCAGTTGAGGATTCCTTTGTTACCCTGCTTGATAAATTAGCAAGTGGCGAGGCTGATGCCCAAAACTCAAGATATCAAAAATTTGAAAAGGCACTTTATCAATGCTCATGCAAGGCTGCAATAAAAGCGGGTAGAGTGTACGAAAAAGAGCATATAAAGTGGATTTGTGATAGGGTTTTAACCCTTGATAATATTAAGTATTGCCCACACGGAAGACCCATTGCCTTTGAAATTACAAAGCACTTTCTTGAAAAGCAATTTGAAAGGAAATAACTAATGTTTGAGGTACTAAAAAAAGAGGGAAGAGCTAGACGTGCAAGATTAGAAACAGTTCACGGCACAATTGAAACCCCTGTTTTTATGAACGTTGGTACTTGCGCCGCAATTAAGGGTGGCGTATCAACTACTGATTTGAAGGAGCTTAAATGTCAGGTGGAGCTTTCAAACACCTACCACTTGCATCTTCGTCCAGGCGACAAGCTCATACACGACCTGGGTGGAATACACAAGTTCTTCAACTGGGATAAGCCTGTTTTAACCGATAGTGGAGGGTTTCAGGTTTTCTCCCTTTCCCAACTTCGTAAAATAACTGAGGAAGGCGTTAAATTTGCATCTCATATAGATGGTAAGCGCATTTTTATGGGCCCCGAGGAATCAATGCAAATTCAGTCCAATTTAGCTTCAACTATCGCTATGGCTTTTGATGAGTGCATAGAAAACCCAGCACCATATGATTACACAAAAAAATCCTGTGACCGTACTGTTAGATGGCTCGTTAGATGCAAAAACGAAATGGCAAGACTCAATTCTTTGCCCGAAACTATAAATAAAAACCAAATGCTATTCGGCATAAACCAAGGTAGTACATACGAGGATTTGCGTATCGAACATATGAAGCAAATTGCCGAGCTTGACCTTGACGGCTATGCAATAGGTGGCTTAGCGGTTGGTGAATCAACTGAGGAGATGTATCGTATCATTGATATAGTTGAGCCTCATATGCCGGAAAACAAGCCAAGATACCTAATGGGAGTGGGAACTCCTTGTAATATTTTAGAGGCAGTGCATCGTGGAATTGACTTTTTTGACTGTGTAATGCCGTCAAGAAACGCGCGACATGGCAATCTCTTTACTTGGCATGGTAAAATGAATATAATGAACGAAAAATATCGCGATGACTCTCGTCCAATAGACGAAAACTGTGGCTGTCCCGCTTGCCGTGATTATTCACGCGCATATATAAGGCACTTAATCAAGGCAAAGGAAGCACTTGGTATGCGTTTAGCAGTGCTTCACAACCTTTATTTCTACAACGATTTGATGGAAAAAATCAGAGAAGCCTTAGATGGCGAATACTTTGAAAGCTTCTACCAAAAATATAGAAATATTTTGGGCGAAAGAAGTCAAAATTAGACACTCTATGCCACTTTTCTTGATTTAAAGGAGAAATTATGTTTATGAATAATGATTTTATGCTATATCCTGGCTTTAAGGTTAAAGCGTTGACTTTTAGCTATGATGACGGACCAAAAGAAGATAGGCACTTTATAGAATTACTAAATAAATACAACTTAAAGGGAACGTTCAATCTTAATAGTGGATTAATGCCCGAAAATAAGGATGAAAATGATAGGGTTTCCCTTGAAGAGATTTCTTCACTTTATGAAGGACACGAGGTTGCTGTTCATACTGTACATCACCCATTCCTTGAAAAAATGCCTATAAGTGTCGTTACAACAGAGATTTTAGATGATAGACGCGACCTTGAAAAGTATGTAAGTTATCCGGTTCGTGGCATGGCTTATCCCTTTGGCACATATGATAAGCACGTTTTTGAAGCTTGCCGTGCTTGTGGTATTAAATATTCAAGAACCACCGAGGCACACCATAATTATATTTTACCAACTGAATGGCTAAAGATGCCATCAACCTGTCACCACGCAGACGAAAGACTTTTTGAATTAGCCGATAAATTTGTTAATAGTGAACCAAAGAAAGAAAGCCGTTTCACAACTCACGGATGGTTATTCTACGTTTGGGGACACACATACGAGTTTAGAACAGATGAGGACTGGTCGCGTCTTGAAAAATTCTTCGAGCTTGTATCTAATCGTGACGATGTTTGGTATGCAACCAATATAGAGGTTTATGATTATATCGAAGCATATAGAGCCCTTGAATATTCAGTTGACCTTACAAAAGTTTACAATCCAACAGGCATAGATGTTTACATTATACATAATGAGAAAAACTATAAAATTCCAGCCGGACAAACAACAGTATTTTAATAAAAAGGAACGGAAATCCGTTCCTTTTTTATTGTATAACGAAAACCACGCGATAGTCGCGTGGTTCAGTGAAGGTTCCACCGGTGAGGCAGAAAAGAAAACTCCTAATGTGATATAATGGAAGTGCGACCCGCCAGTTGCACAAAGAAATCACATTAGGAGGAC
>JAFQOG010000032.1 GCA_017420755.1 Clostridia bacterium
ACCCGCGCGACCCATTTAATGGGTAGCCAGTAACATAATGCGTGACTGGCAGGTCGTCATATACGCACTTGTGCGTAGCCTGTAATATGAGGGCTATGCCCGAAAATGAAAAACCACCAGCTAAGCTGGTGGATTTTTATTGTTTCGATTTTGATTGCAAAAGCGTTTTATATATGCTATAATTAATTAAACAAAAATTAGCGAGGTAAATTATGAGAATTTTATTTCAGGGCGATTCAATAACAGATTGCGGCAGAGACTGGAACAATGATGCTAATCTTGGCAGAGGCTACGCACACTTAGTAGAGGCTGAGCTTGGCTTCAAGGAGCCTGGCGAGCACACCTTTATTAACAAGGGTATTAGTGGTAACCGCGTTGTTGACCTATATGCAAGAATCAAGCGCGATATTATCAACTATAAGCCTGATGTTATGAGTATTTTAATTGGTGTAAATGACGTATGGCACGAGTTAGGCGATAGCCCAAACGGTGTTGATGCCGACAAGTTCTTTAAAATCTATTCAATGCTTATTGATGAGGTTAAGGAAGCGCTTCCTAACATCAAAATTATGATTTTAGAGCCATTTGTTTTAGAGGCTTGCTCAACTACTGAAAACTGGGAATTTTTCAAAACCGAAACCAAAAAGCGTGCCGATATGGCAAGAAAAATTGCAGAAAAATATAACCTACCATTTATAGAATTGCAAAACGGCTTTGACGAGCTTGCAAAGAAAGCCGAAAATAGCTACTGGCTTGCAGATGGCGTACATCCAACTGCAAAAGGACACGAGTTTATTAAAAAACAGTGGTTGAACGCATATTTTGCGCTATAATTCAATTAATAGTCCCCTTTTTAATGTAATGGGAAATTGTAACAATGGAATTTAAACACAATAATCGTTTTGGAGAACTTTAGGGTGAACGCCTTTTATCACGGAGAAATAAACGAATTTGTCGATTGGCTTGATACCGACGGCAATATAATCAACGCAAGCGACGGCGGAATTATTTACGCCGACGGAAAATATCATTGGTATGGCATGGCTTTTCGCCCGTTGCCGTTTGAAAGCGGTCAAAACGGCGGACAAATGACCGATATCGGCGTTGTTATGTACGAGTCGTCTGACCTACTCAGCTGGAAATACGAGGGTGTTATTTTAGAGGTTAGCACCGACCCGCAAAGTCAGCTTTACGGCCCTATGAGATTTGAACGCCCCAAAATAATATATAACGAAAAGACAAAGCAGTATGTTCTTTGGTGTCATTATGTAAAATATCCGGGCAACCACGGAAACGAAGATGGTGAGTGTGATGTGGGACTTGCCGTTTGCGATACGGTTAACGGAAAATACAAGTGGCAGGGCTACTGTAAACCTATTGATAAAGACGGAATGGTGCGCGATATGACCGTTTATAAGGATATGGACGGAAGCGCGTATCTGATTTATGACCGCCATATATTAAATCCCAAAGTTGACAGATGCTTGCACGTTGTCAAATTGAGCGATGACTACCTCTCGTTTACAGACACCTATAAAAGAATAGATTCTGCCGCTTGGCGCGAGGCTCCTTGTGTTGCGTATAAGGACGGATATTACTATATTGTAACCTCAGGTCTTACCGGCTGGCAAACAAATCAAGCAAAAGCATTCAGAACAAAGCACTTGCTTGGTGAGTGGGAAGACATAGGCGATCCCTGTGTAGATGATTTTACACATACAACCTTTAATACTCAAGGCTCAAACGCCTTCTCTATTGAGGGCACAGACGCGTTTATTATAATGCTCGAGCGCCACAACACGTCAAACTTTTTAAAAAGCTCATATATTTGGCTGCCGATTGAATTTAACGATGATAATACCGTTTCTTTACGCTACAAAAAAGAATGGAAGCTTTGAAAATTCCTTGCCAAATAAAACGAGATATGATAAAATAAATATATCACCATATAAGGAGTAAAACATGAAATTAAAGGCAATAAGCTTTAACATCAGATGTTGCGACGACAAGGACGGAAACTCAATTGCAGAGCGTGCGCCAAGACTTGCAGAGATTACAAAGAGATATGACGCCGATATTATCGGATTTCAAGAATTTACAGTTCCTTGGGAAAAGGAAATTGAAAAATTTTATCCCGAATATGAGATGTTTATGAAATATCGCTCGGTTAACGAGCTTGAGGCTGCTCCCATCCTTTGGAAGAAAGGAAAATTTGAACTGCTCGACACAGGATATTTCTGGCTTTCAGACACTCCCGAGGTTGAATCTCGTGGATGGGACGAATTATATAATTGCTGGCGTATGTGTCAGTACGTAACGCTCAAGCATATCGAAAGCGGCAAGGTGTTCACCCATATGAACACACACTATGGCTTTGGCGACAACGGTCAGGTGGCAAGCTCAAAGCTTATTTATGAGTACTCAAAGAAAATTTCAAGCAACCCAACCTTTGTAACGGGCGATTTTAATATGCGTCCGACAAGCAAGGGCTACGAGGAAATCACAAAGCACTTCACCGACGTAAATGGAGCTACGGTAAACGATAGAAGGACAACGTATCACGGCTATGGCACAGTCAACGATGAGCACATAGATTATTGCTTTATAAACGATAAAATTAAGCCAATTAGCTTTAAAATAATTGACGAGCTGGTTGACGGAAAATACCCAACCGACCACTATGGACTTTTTGTAGAGCTTGATATATAAATAAAATACAAATCGCAAAGCAAAGGGCAGATTTTTTCTGCCCTTTTTACTTGCAAACAAACAAAAAAACCCGACACTGTGTCGGGTTTTTTATTTAAATGGCTTAAATTATCTTGGACGATAGCTTGCACAATTAGGGCGACTATACGCCATTGAGCAATGTCCGTTGTGTGCGCAGGTGTTGCATTGCCTTGAAAGGCTTCTCTGCCCCGAGTCAGAGTGCTGAGGGCTTGCCCCAAACCGGCTTTGCTCATTTAGGCGATTGCGTTCCTGATGTTCGCGAAGCTTCATTTCCTCTCTATGGTGTCGTTCCGCGTCCTCTCTGCGTCGCTCCTCTTCTTTTTGACGATGATATTCTTGCGCCTCACGGAATCTCATTTCATCCTCGTGTCGTTGCCGTTCGTCCTCTCTGCGAAGCATTTCCTCATATCGCCTTTGCTCCTCTCTTTCTTTTTCGAGCTGGAGCTGTCTTTCTCGATAAAGAATATCCTCGTAAAGATTTAAGGACTCCTTCAAATTGCTTGCACGTCCGCTTTTGATAAGAGATATGATTTTGTCGATTGACGGCAAATATTCGTCTGTTACAATGTCGTTTATCTCGTTTAGCTTTTCTAAAGCAGGAGCAAGCTCATCCTTGTTTATTCTTGCAATCTCTGCTTGCCTGTCTTTTTCAAGCAAATCATTTATTTTAGCTTCTTCCTCAAGGTGAGCTAAATAAATTTTTCTCCAAGCGGAATACTCCGTTAAAAAGGCTTCTTGCTTTTGATTATATATAGCCATTAGGCGCTCGTGGTCTATCAGCTTTGCTTTGTATGCTTCCTCGATGGCATTCTGCTCGCTGTTGAATTCCTTACGTGCTAACTCCTCGCTTATTTGGCGTTTCTTCTTCGCAAGGTGCGAAGCAATTTTGAAAGCAATAAATGCACCGGCTGACATAAAGGATATCGCAAATATTACGGGAATAGTCCATCCTATTTCGCTGTTTAATTGACCAAGATTTACAAGTCCGGCTAAAAAGAAAAAAATGCTAATACCTATTGCCAAAAATGATAAACAGCCAAGCCTGTTTTCCTTGTCCTTTGCTTTGGCATCTGTTTTTGCTATGAATTTCTTCTTTTCAGGCTTTAAGGGCTCCTTTGGAGCATAAAGCTCTTTATGGGCTGCACCCATAAGATGCTCGGCGCTTTCGCCCTTATGCTCGACCGCCTTCATAAGGATGGATTTGTCCTTTTCGCCCCCTTCAACCTCGGGAAAATCGGGAACAGCTATGCTCCTTTCATATTCATCCTTTGGAACAAAGCTGTTCTTTTTTTGGTTGATAGCTAATACATCCTTGTACAGGGCGGAAATTGTTTCTAATTTTTCAATAAGCTCTTTTGTGTTTGAGTCCATAATAATTTTTTAATTATTTAGAAATTGAGTTCATTTCTGCGGAAGTATCCGTCTATTAGCTCGTCAACATATCGAAAATATGTAACGATTACATTTTTATATGGCTCACGCGCGCCGGCACAACCGGGCTGTGCTCTGTTTTCATAGTTAGGATGCCAAATTGATTGAACTGTTACAGGAACGCCGTAGTCAACGTCTTCGTCAAGACAATCGTCGATTGCTTCCTTAACGCTATCCTTCATCATAGTTAACAATGATTCCATTTCGACAGCGTTTTTGATAATAAGGTTTTTGCGCTCGATTTCGCATTTGAATGGTCTTAATGTGATTTCTTTGGTTTTCACAGCGCCACAGTTTGGACAGGTCAGAAATAGATTAAGCTTAACAACAACAGTTCCTCTTACTGTTATTGATTTATATTCAAATGCGTTCTTTCCTTCAACAATAACAGGCTTGGGCATTTCTACTGAGGTGCTTATATGCTCATATGATACATATGTATCAAATTCTTTTCTGGTTACAATATTTATGTCTGTTTTACACTCGTCGCAATTTAAAAATTCAAAGCGCGCCTTTATTCTTTTTAGAATAAAGAAAAAGAATAGGACAACAAGCATAAAAAGTCCAGGCACAGGCGTGATAAAAGACATAAATTTAAGTGGTGGTATTATACCGAGAATAACGCAAACCGCAGTTGCAATACCCGAAATGATAAGAAGCTTTTTTAAATCCTTCTGCCTTTCCTTGACATCTTTCATTGAGTTGACGGGGCCGGAAAAGGCGCGTTTTAAAAACGCAAGTATTTTTTTCATTTTTTTCTCCTCAAAATACAATATTTTACAAGATTCTATCTTGCAAAATGAATTATAACATACTTCATTGCATGTGTCAACCCTTTTGAGTTAACTTTTGGGGCTGAAAATGGGTACAATAAAAATGTAAAAATTTTTTTTGAGGTGGAAAATGAATATAGGAGAAGCAACAAGGCTACGCATAATTCAGCTATGCAACCAAAAGGGCATAACGATAAACAAGCTATCGACCATTTGTGGCATTACCCAATCCACTCTTAATAATATTGTCAGTGGACGAAACAAAAGCGCCACTATATCAACTGTCAAGAAAATTTGCGACGGCTTAGAGATAAATATTCGTGATTTTTTTAATTCAGAGCTTTTTGACGGGCTGGAGCAGGAAATAATTTAGGAGCAGTAAAATCTGCTCCTTTTTTATTGCACTTCTTGAAAAAGAAAAACCCGACGCTGTGTCGGGTTTTTGTGTCTTTTAGTTAAGTCCTGCTATTTGGTCAACAGTTTGACCCTCGGTCCAGGTAATGCCTGTGTAAGTGATTTCGCCATAGCTCAAAAATTCTCTTGCAATGCCTGCCTTATGAAGCTCGTGCAGGTCGTGAGGGGAAACGATGCCCTTGAATTTGTTATAATCATTTGTGTCCCAGTTATAATAGTCGGTCACAATGTATTTTATATCAGCCGAATAGGTCTTAACGCCATTGACCTCTGTAACTGTCAAATTGATAATATCAACATCGTCAAAATATGAGCCGATTGCGTATTGCCAGTTTTGAGTTGCGAGGCTTCCTTGCATTGGATGCCCCTCAGCAAGCTGATTAACCGTTATTTCCTTGTTTTTTCTTGCAAGCAGCTCAGATGCCCTAAGCGCGTTATTAATCGCGTTATTTCTGCTTTTTAAGGCTCCTGAGTCGTCTTTAAGAAAGCTTGCTACGTCAATATTGTAGGTTTCGCCGGTATTTTTTAGATAATGGCTCATAAGAGCTGATGCCGCCGGCATATTGATTAGGCTTCCGCCTGCTGCAATCATCTGAGCCTTGGTTTTTACGCCGAAAAGTCCGGTAAGCTCTGAGCTGCTCATCGAGCTGCCTGTGTTATAGTCTGCATTTGAATTGTTTTGTTGCTTTATTCTGTCCCAAGCCTGCTCGGTCACGCCGTTTACTGAATAAGTCATACCGCCGATTGTCACCTCGACAACTGGTGGAACGGCAGGGGTTGCCGGCTTTCCGAGAATAACATCGTTATAGGAGATAGATTCTGGGCCTTCGTCAGTGGTCTCCTCACCTATATACTTAACGCCAGTCGATTCTACAACAAAAAGACTCATTATGACACTTCTGTCAAAGTGTGCGTTAGTCATATTTGTAAACGAAACTGAGATTTTAGAGTATTTTGCGTTGCTAAAATCAATGACAATGACCTTGTCCTTGCTTTCTTCGGGAACTAATCCGTTGTCATCAAGAGGCTTTTCATCTTCAATCAAATCCTTAAGTGTGACAACAATGCCATATCTTAAATCCTCGCCAGAGGTAGCTTCATAATTTTTAAGAGCTGTATGGTTAACGGTGTATCCTGCGCCAATTCCGCCGCTATCACTTGCCGAATAGCCCAGGAATGAGAAAATCGGGTCTTCTCCGTTTACACCCTGCTCTGTAAAATCTGAATATATATCGCTCGCACCAACTAAAAGCGCGAAAGCACAAAGGGTCACTGCCAAGGCTGATAGAAACAAAGTTATTTTTCTTTTCATTTTAGCTCCTTGTATGCTAATTTGTAATAATATGATTCTATCATAGCATAAACAAAAAGCGTTGTCAATGCGTTTTTGAGCGCGCGCAAGATTTTTTCCTTGATGCAGCAACCAAGGTGAGAGATTGGTGTACAGATTAAACGAATGTTGGCGAAGGAGTATCTTTTGAGGCTCTTAAGCGGCGAAAATTTCATCGAAGCTCTTTTTTGCGAGTCAATCTGCCCGTGTCCGGCGATATCGCCCAAAAACAAGGGCAAAATGGGTGAAATGTGACAAGGGCGGGCAAAAGAGAGCTTCCTTCTCTCTGCCTATCTAAATAAATAAAGAGCCCACCCAAAAGGTGAGCTCCTTATATTATACGCGCACTATATTATAGCGTTCATCAGCATTGGCATTAGCCAAGCCATCAGGGCAGCACAGAAGATGGACAATACGATAAATATCGGCAAAAATATCCATCTTTGTGGTTTACCGTAAAGAGACTCTGCTCTTTTTCTTTGGCTGTCCGGGATGTAAAATTTTGCGTTTTCCCAATCGAGAGTGACAGAGCCGTCGCTGTTCTCTTTTGTTGGGAAATGTCCGCCCTCAATGTAAACGATGTTGCGAAGGGATGAGCCTTCCTTTAAAACTACCTTGGATAAAAAGCTAACTTTTTTAAAGCCAAGCTCGTATAAGGTTCTGCCGGCTTCTTCCCCTTCGGGGAAGGAGAGCAAGGCTCTAACAATTTTACCTATAGTATTACGAGAAATGAATGAGATAATGAAAGCAAGGTTAACTCCTATGCATATTCCCCAAACGATATAGCTGATGGGAACGAGATAAACTGCGTCTGCAAACAAATATTGCATGGTCATCTCCTTATTCTATAATTCCTTTTCCGCAAATCTTTACAAGGATGTCTTCAAGGTCGTCGTTGCCGTAGAAATCAATCTCCACAGTTGAAACCTTGCCAGTTGTTTTGATTTTAACGCGCTTGCCGGTGAGGTGCATTGCTTTCTTTTCAAGATCCTTTATGTAATCCACCTTGATTTCGTCGGTGCTTGGTGGAGTTAACACGTCGCTTTTTTCAAAATCCCTGTTTAATTTTTTAACCAAATTTTCTGTATCACGAACGGAAAGTGATTTAACGAGGATTTGCTCTGCTGTTTCAACAATAACGTCTTTGTTTTTAAGACCTAAGAGTGCACGTGCGTGACCTGCGGAAATGTCGCCTGTCTTGAGCATTTCAAGAACTTCCTCGGGTAGGTCGAGCAAACGCAAAGCGTTTGCGATGGCTGGACGAGATTTTCCAACCTTCTCTGCTACCTCTTCTTGGGTTAGGCTATATTGCTCTATAAGAGAATTATATGCGCTTGCTTCTTCGTATGCGTTCAAATCTTGGCGTTGAATGTTTTCAATAATTGCAATCTCTGCTGCCTTTAATGCATCAGCTTGGATGATTATTGCAGGAATTTCAGTAAGACCTGCTAATTTTGACGCGCGCCATCTGCGCTCGCCCGCGATTATTTGATAATAATCTTTCGCGCTCTCGCGTACGATAATTGGCTGTAATAAGCCGTGATTCTTTATTGAATCAGAAAGCTCAAGCAAGGATTCCTCGTCGAAATGCTTTCTTGGTTGATCCGATTTTGGTTCGATTTGTGAAATTCTCAATGTTTGGATGCCCTCGTCTGCGGTGGCAACCTCAATATAATTGTCTGCAAAAATGGAATCAAGTCCACGTCCAAGACCTTTTTTCATGATTTTTTCTCCTTTTTATTTATATTCCTTCGATTCTATATATTATTTCTTTGGCAACCTTCATATATTCGAGACTCGATTTTGAATATTTTGAGTAGTAATATAGTGGTTCTGCAAAGCTTGAAGATTCACTGATTACTACACTTCTTGAAATCTTTTGCTCGAAAATAATGTCAAAATAATAGTTTTCAAGTTCAGCCAACACCTCTTGTGACAGCTTGAATCTTGGTGTAAACATTGTGATTAGTATGCCTGTTATGTTTAAATTTGGATTATACCTGCTTTTTATCTGTTTTACACTCATCATCAGCTGCGTTAATCCTTCGAGTGCGAAATACTCGCATTGCGTTGGGATGATTAAACCGTTACTTGCAACTAATGCGTTGATTGTAATCATTCCAAGCGACGGTGGACAATCAATTATAACATAATCGAAAAGATTTTCTTCGTCTAATTTTGACAAAATTCTTTTTAAGTATGATTCTCTTCCACCTTGCGTAGTTAGCTCTGATTCAATGCTTGCGAGCGACATATTTGATGGAATCGTCCACAGGTTTTTGAAATTTGTTTCTACTATCGCTGCTTTTGCATCAATCTTTTGTGCTAAAACGTCGTAAACTGAGTGCTTAACCGAGTTTTTCGATATACCAAGAGCGCTTGTGGAGTTTGCTTGCGGGTCTAAATCCAAAAGCAAAACTCTCTTGCCAAGAACTCCTAACATTGCAGCTGAGTTTAACGCAGATGTGGTTTTTCCAACTCCGCCCTTTTGGTTGGCAAATGAAATTACTTCCACGAAAGTGTTTCCTTTCATATTGTTCTATAAAGAGTATATCACGCAATCTGCATAAAATCAATAGAAAATTTGCTAAAAACACCAAAAAATCGCGGGATTTTTGCTAAACAACCGTGTTTCACGTGAAACAATCGCTTTGTAAAGGCTTCCGTACCTGCTATCAAACCTCACCGTTTGGCTCTGATGATTTCAATGTTTCACGTGAAACAAAACGGACAAAGCAGAGAAGCAAACAGAAAAACATTTAGTGCAGAAAGATAAATTAAATTACTCGAGAGCACAATTGTTCCTCAATGTTTCACGTGAAACAAACAAAGAGAACACATCTTGTCCTCCTTTTTGATCAATCCGTCTTAAAAGCCTTAAGAATGAGGGGTGTGATGGCTACTACATGGCCGACTTTGCCTTGCGTGCGCTGGATTGATATCATATGCTTGAAGCTGCGCGATTCGCAGCCTGCATTTTTTGCTACTTTCCAATAATTTAATCCTATGATGTTTCACGTGAAACGCGCTTTATGTATTTTCTTTGCGCTTTTTGGGCGTGGGTACTACTAATGGGGGAGCACAAAAACGACGGCAGAGAAGAGAGAATGGGCGCACTCTTTGTTCTTTTTGTTCTCTGCGCTCTGTTTTGTTACAGCAGTTGCTGTTTAGCCTGCTATTTCTGTTGATTATATATGACTTGTTTCACGTGAAACAAAAAAGAGAGTCTTACGACTCTCTCTTAATTTACACTTGGCTAATGTGTTTAGCTAATGGCGCCTTTGCGATGCGTTGCTTTTAGGCCTTTTGCTGATAACCCTGTTGAAAACTATTTGAAAAATGTCGAAAAATGGAAAAATATGGAAAATTCGCGAAGCGTTAGCATAGCTAATGCCGAGATTTATGCGTGTTTCTACTTTTCAACCTCTTCAAACACGGTTGGAACGAGGATTGTCATTTCTATGTGACCATCGCCCTCTATTTTCCTGCTTTTTATTCTTATTCCGCTGTTGCTTGCTGTTTCGATTGCCCTGTTTAGCGCATCAAAAAAAGCATCGGTGCTTTTGTATGTCTTTTTCGTTGCTTCCTTTTTACTTTCGCCGGCGATGAATCTTTCAACTAACGCTTCGGCCTGTGAAACATTTAGATTGCTTTCCAAAATGATGTGGAGAGCTTTTCTTAGTCTCTCCTCGTCTTTTAATCTTAAAAGCGCGCGAGCGTGCCGTTCTGTCAGGTTGTTTTTAGTTATTATATTCCTTGTTTCCTTGTCGAGGCGGAGAAGTCTGAGCTTGTTTGCAACATATGACTGACTACACGATAATTTTGAAGCGATTTCTTCTTGGGTTAGGGAATATGTATCGATTAGAGCTTGAATCGCTTCTGCTTCCTCAAACGGGCTTAAATCCTCACGCATTAAATTTTCTATTATGGCTATCTCGGCGCTTTCTGATTCCTTCGCACCTCTTATAACACAAGGAACGTGTGTAAAGCCAAGCTCGCAAGATGCACGCAGCCTGCGCTCACCTGAAATCAGCTCGTATCCTTCACTTGTTTCTCTTACAACTAATGGCTGTATTATGCCATAGCGCTTTATGCTATCAGCGAGACGTAAAATGGCGCTTTCGGCGAAGATTTTTCTTGGCTGGTTGGGGTTGGTGGCGATTTTTGCTATTGGTATGCTGATTATCTCGCTTGTTGCTTTGTCGCTTTGATTTTCTTGTACTTTTGCTTCTTTTTTCATCTTTTTTTCTCCTTTCGCTTGGAAAGTACATTTCCATGTATATACTATCATTTCTCGACTGCTAAAAGCGTCGAATTGCGCGCAATTTGGACGATTTTTTCGACAAATAGAGCTAAAATAGCATAAGTGAGCCAAGTTTGCAACAAAATCTGTTATAAAGCACCAAATTTCGCCCGGATTGCGTTTTGTTGCGAGAAAAAATAAAAATTGATTCTTAAAAGTGGTTGGTATGTATAAATATTGATTTTTAGCGCAAGCGTAAAAAACAAAATTCGAATACAGGGTCAAACAAATATAATTTTGACACACTGTTTTGATGAATAATTATAAAAGAAAAATCTTAAAACGTAAATAAATATTCAAAAATTGATTAAAATTATCCACAGGGTGCAGAAAAGCCAAGCAATAGCTCGGCTTTTCAAAGAATTTACTTGATTATTGGTACTTTACGTTGATGTTGATAATCTCCTTTGGTCTTACAACCTTGCCGTCGAAAAGAGCATAGCCCTTAACTGCGTCTGCAAAGGATTTTTCGGGTCTATACGCCTCTGTATATGTAACGGGGTTTACAAAGGCGATGGCGCGCTTTGTTCTAATCATGATGTTGTCGGTTTCGCCGTTGTTAGTTTTTGCAACGTTGTTTGAAATTTTTACGGTTACGTTACCGTATGTTGCAACCTTTCCGTTCTTCATTGCTTCTTTGTTGTCTGTTGCTCCGGTTGCGTATGCTTGCTTAAAGAGCTTGTAGAAGCGCGGAGAAACTGTAACGGTAACCCCACTTGTCATTGAAACGTCGTTTTCTTGAAGTGCTTGAATTGCGTCATCGAGAATCGAGAGTACGTTTTCCTTTGTTACGGTTGTGTCAGCTTGTGTAAGCTTTGATACGTCTGAATCGAGCACCATGTTAGCAATATACTTGTCGATTTCGTTAGCAAGACCCTCGCTTGTTTCCTCGGAAAGTGCATCCATGAGGCCGCCAATTGCTTGCGCCTTGTCGATGTCCCCAACCTTGTAGTTGAAGTATCTGATTTGATTGATGCCAAGAATTACAGAGGTGTCGTTGATTTCCTCTGCCTCGTCAATCAAGCCACTTGCGTTTTCTCTCTCGAGTGACTTGATTGTTGGCTTGCCTACACCGAGAATGTGAACGCTGTCGCCCTTCTTTGAAACTTCGCCTTCGTATTGTCTATTGCAGTCCTCTGCGAAGACACAAGCTCTTTCGAGCTCGCGATTGATTGATTCCGACCAAACTGATGGAATGAAATTTGAATATGCCATAATTTTCTCCTAACATTTATTTGCGAGAATGCAGGATGAACTCTTTGTCGTTTTTTCACTCTATTCCGGCTTAAAGAGCCAACTTTTTGAACTTACGACGATAAATTATTTTTGGCGCGCTGAACACGCTGGCGTATGCCCGTGTGACACGCATAAAGGGCGAAAATCGAGGAGAAAGCTCTCGAGATGCGCAAATCCGTTTAATTAGCCGCAAAACGCCCCAAAACGGCCTAATTTGCGTCTTTAGCGCTTGAAAAGAGAGAAGACTACCATTTTTGTTGACTTTCTCGTATTGCGCTGTAATTTTTTGCAATCTGCTCGCGAGACATGCGTTTTACTTGATCTTTAGTAAAAAATGCGCCATTTATCCCTTCAGGACTGGAAAGTGCGCCCGGAGAGGCAGATTTATTGTTTTCCAATACTTTTGCGCGTATTTTATAGTCGTCAACGATTTTTTTAACCAAAGTTAGATAATTACCATAAATTTCACAAAAAGAGCTGCTTTTGCCCACAGCGCCGGCAAAAAGCATGAAATTCGGGTCGTTTTGGACTTTTTCAATAGAAACACCAGGGAAAACACGCTCAAACAAGGACTTTTCCTCATTGCTTGTTGAAAAAATGATGTTTTGCGAAGAATTTTTATAATCAAAACGAGAGCTAAACTCGGACACTCTATCAAGTGTAGCTTTTGAATTGTTAGAAATTTCTGAAATATTCTCATCAAAATTAGCCAAATTTTGCATATTTTTGTTAAAATTTTCTTTGTTTTTGACCTCGGATTCGGATTTTGAGCTGATTTTGCTTTCGTTTTGCAAAAATTCGATACTTCCTTCGCCAAAATTAGTTTCTTGTTCTTCTTTTTTGACTAAAAATTCCTCTTTCACGGAAGAATTATCAAAGAATTGTTCTTCTAAAGAGGCATTTTTGTGGTCGCTTGTATTGATTTTACTCTCCAATCGTGTCACCCCCCTCTTTTTTTGATGAATTTTGTGATAGAAGCTGAGTAAGATTTTCAATTTCTTGGCGCAGCTTGGAAATCTCGAGAGACTTTTCTTCGCTTAGGTATTTTAAAATCTCGCTTTTATTGGTTACAGCTGAGTCGGGATATGCTTTAATATAGGTTTCGAGAGAAATTGCACCTTTTTCAAGACAACTGTCAAGCAGAGAAATGTCAGATGCGATACTTGCTTTTGCACCCGCATGTGCTTCAACACTAACATCAATCGTTGCGTTTTCGTAAGGAAGAGAAGTGAATTCATCAAAGAATTCTTTCTTCTTTCCGTTTTCATCAACTCTTTCATTTATAAACAGATGCTTGTAATAAAAATGCTTCAAAAACTGAGCAACCACCATGCCCTGCTTGCGTTTTACGTATATAAAAGCATTTTTTAAATCCTCAATCGGAACCTCGGCTTGAGCTTGTAGGTATGCAATTGCAGTACCCGAAAGGTTTGTCGAAGCATCTCCAGTTATAATTGATGAAACACCGTTTACGGTTCTTGTTAAATCAGCCAAAGCGTTTGTGATTTCCATCGGAACCTTTGAAAGCTCCTCTTGTGAGAGTCTTTTTATTCCTTCTCCCGTGCCAGAGTAGTCAATCAGGACTTGACCAGGCACATTTGAAATGCGCTGACCGTTAAGTGCGTTTGGCAAAGCAATGTATTTTCCCCATGCACACTGCTGAGCATTTAAAAGGCTCATTGCGATGTTGAAATTAATGGCTTTTTGGTTGGGAATTAAACCTTCAACCTCGCCGATTCCATATATTGAGCCCTCCTTTTTTTCGTAATATCCACAGACAATTGGGTAGAGGGTTTTCTTTTGGAACGGTAAGCTGAAATTTTCAATAGTATCTGCATTTTCCGTCAAATTGTCGACAACGGGGTCGAAAAAAGCGCTTGTAGGTATAATTTTAAATGGATCATTAATAACACAGCGCTTGGTTGCTCTTTCACACCAAATATCTCCGTCCCTTTTGAAATATCTCGTTAAAAGCGTTGCCATATTACCGCCATCCTGCTCGTAGGCGCCGTTTAGGTCCTCGTCAGAGGTAAGCGTTGTCAAGCTTTTCCCTTTATCTGCCATATTTCTAATTTTTGATAGTTCTTTTCTTGAAGAAATCATAATCCAATCCTGCTTTTGCTCGTCAAGCTCAGAAGGATTTGCAAAAAATATGTTTAAAGGGTCGATAATTTCACATTTTAGACCACCAGATTCGCCGGTTGTTTGTGAAAACGCCTCGCTGTCCCAGTAATAATGATAGAAATACGACCCCTTTTTGATTGCATCTTCAATCGCTATTCTATCAAGCTCTGATTGGTTCATCTCTTTGAAAACCCTTGTGGCAAAGGCGTTAAAGATATCCATATCTGCATATGGTGAAAAGCTTTTATATGAAATTTTAATTGGTGAAGAAAGAATCGCACCTTTCTTTTGTCGGCACACCATTTTGATAATGTTTACCACAGGACGCGGTAAATTTTTTGTGCTTTCAGTCGCTTGCGGCCATTGCCTTCCCTCATAAAAATCAATGCAAGTAGGTATCTTATCACGCAGACCCGATCTTATTTGATAATCAAGGGCATTTTGGTAATGCGACCAAAGCACAGTCTCATTTACTGAGAGCTTGTCTTGCCATTTAGCCATTCGTCAAGTATCTCCTTATATGACATTTCATCCACAGGGTCGGTTATTTGACTCAATTTTATCTCTGAAATCTTTCTTTCAAGTAAAATGAGTCTGTTTTCAAGTTCAATAAGTTTTTTCTTTTTAATAAACATTTTACCACTCCATGTAGTTTTCTTCCTGCAAGGCTGGGGCTGAAAAGTTTTTGGAAATAAAAAATGCGTTCGAGTCCTTTTCTTGTGGTGCTTGATGATAATCAATAGAAATAAACCTTGCAATAGCGCTTGCCATTACTAAATCATCGTGAGCACCATCAGCTGCTGCGCTTTTTCCGTCATTTCTTTTAATAAATGTACTCATTTCCATCAGAGTTTCACGGTCGGTTTCAAGATAAATGTTTTCTCTCATAACAGAAACAAGATTAGAAATTATCAAGGGTCGTGTTATTGATGTGGTCAAAAAGCCAAAATTGCTCGGTGAAAGCTCACTTTGCTTAATATTTTGCTTCATTTTATATAAATTTGTATAACCAAGCGACCAAAGGACTCTTACCGGATGGGTAGAGTAGTTTACCTCGATTCCTATTAGAGCGTTATGGTAATATTTCCCCAGACAGTAAAGCTGATGGGCGAACAGATCCTCGTCAAAGTGCTTTTTGTGCAGGGTTGCAACACATTTTCCCGACTCGTTGTCGATAATTTTAGCACTGAAGTAATCTTCTCCTGTACCGGCGGTATCGGCGCCAATAACGTAAGGACACAAAATCCGTCTGCCTAACACGGTTAAAATCCGTGGTTCCTCAACAATTGAAATATAACCCGAATCGCTTTCGATAAAGCTAATGTCAGTTATTTCATTTCTGAAGGAAACAATCTCGTTATCATAACCATAAATTGCTTTTGGTACTATTTTATAGTCAAAATAACCGCGTTTAGACTTAACTTGAAAATTGCTCAAATAATTTGATATCTTCTCCTTATCAAATATTGAATCTCCACTGGTTATAAACGCTTCCTCCGGTGAACAGGGATATTCTTGCCTAATTGAGGATTTGTCTATGTATGAATTGTATTTTTTTGCATACCACGTTAGCTGCTCCTTCGAAAGCCCTCGTTCTTTTAAAGTTAAAAGCCTGTTTTTTAGCCACGTGTCGCCACTTTTTAAATATTCATACTCAAATGACACATATTCCTTTGTTTTCCACCATTCATAGAATAAATTGTAGCAAGAGCCACTGTCCCAAAGTCTTTTTGCGTCGTTAAAGCCGTTTGCTGTTGTCTCGAAAATACATAAAGCATCAGGTGAGGCAGCCTCAGCTATTGATCTTTGTAAATCTGAAATTGGACATTTGAAAAATGCTACCTCAGAATAGTGAATAAAGGAAAGCGTTCTACTTCTTCCGACGTTTGAGCTTGCTGACGCGATTCTCCACGATGAATTAAGCTTGTCAAAAAATAATTCGTTAACTGAGTTGAATTTTTCGGTTGGCTTTAACCTTTCCGGCAGAGAATTGTACATAACCTTTGCTTTGTCCATAAATATTGCTTTTACATTATCATCTCTATCTGCCAGAGTAAATCCAGAAAAGTTTTTCTTGACTATCGCATTTGCCAGCACTAAAGCAGTAATTAACGTGGTGAAGCCCTGTTGCCTTCCTTTCAATATGAAGTACGGCTTTTTAGTACCCATTGTCGATAATTTTGAGATAAAGTCCTTTTGCACTTCGTTAAAAAAGAAAGGCACGCACTCTTTTCTTTTATTAACAATTGTAAAGACTATTTCAATCAATTTCGTCGGGCACTCAATAATTTCCAAGCGCAAGCTTTCCGTGTCAAGAATGGTATCGGCGGCAAATTCTGTAAATGCTTTATCTTTTTCAATAGATTTATTTCTTCCCCAAAGCTCTATTCGCTTTTTTCTTAAATCTTCTAATGTGAATTTTCTTTTCATGCTCCTCCTTTCGCCTTGCAACCTTATTATTGCATAAAAAAAGTGTCCTCGACCGGTACACTTTCACTAATTTGAAATTTTTTAAAAATGCCTTTGTTGACAACGTTTTTTCTTAGTGCTATAATATATATAATTACGCATGAAAGGAGCCAAGACGGTGAAGCTTAAAGAATTTTCTAAAAAATCCACGCCATATTTTTTGATTTTTGTCCTATCTCTTATTGGAACCTTCTTGGTTTTCAGAGCGGGTCTTAACCGTGGGGATGATTTTTTCTACCATATACCAAATATTCTTGACAAATATAATTCAATTTTAAGTGGTCGTGGGCTTGTTGGTATCAGCTCTGAGATAGGAAATGGCTTTGGATATGGCGCGGGGCTCTTTTATTCACCACTTTCGCATTTTACGGTAGCTGTTCTTGGGGTTTTTCTTAATCTTTTTGGAATCTCTCTCATGGCAACATACAAAATAGTTATCGTTCTTTCCGTTTTTGTTTCAGGCGTGTTTATGTATGGCTTTGCGATGAAATTTACAAATGGGAAAAGAGTAGCTTCTTTGCTCGCAAGTGCGTGCTTAGTCATCTATCCATACCGTCTGTTTAATCTTTTTTGTCGAATAGCCTTTGCCGAGGCATTTGCGTTTGTCTTTATGCCGCTTTTCTTTGCGGGCATATACGAGGTGACGCATTTAGATAAGGAAAAAATAAAAATAATGCCGTTTATAAAAATTGTAATTGGTGCATCGCTCTTATTCTTGTCGCATAATATAACAGCGCTTTTTGCTTTTATTTTTGGATTTATATTATTTTTTGTTTATTCCAAAAGACTTTTAAAGCTCTTTTCCAATCCTAAATTTGGAATTTACTGCGCCGCCTCTGCACTTTTAATTATCGGAGTGAGCGCGATAGCACTTTTCTCACAGCTCGAGCTTCTTGGAATGGACTATTATGCAGTTAGCAACGATGTTAGCATGCGAACAGATATTGACAGTGTCCTTAACCATGTCGGCAAGGAATGGAACTATTCAGGATTTTTAAATGTGAGCTTTCTTTCGGGTTATGGAATAACCTCATCGTTCCTTTATAGTGGAATATTTATATATCTTTTTGGTTGTGCAATATTTGTAATTATCGACACTCTACTGGCAAAAATTCAAAAGCTCAAACATTTTCACTATGTGATATCAGCAACAACATTCTTTATAATAATCAGTTTGGTTGCGCCAAGGCTTGAGGGCTATTTGGGTGGTGCTATATTTGTTTCTCTTTATCTTTTTGTTTCTTTGGTTAAAGATGCCGGAACGGAAAACACACCAATTTATAAAAACCCTCTTTTCTGGTTTTCCCTTGCAGTAATATTTATTTCAATTTTCGCAATGCGAAGCGAAAAATTATGGCAAATGGTGCCTGGATTTTTACGAACAATCCAGTTCCCGTGGCGCCTTTGGTCGTTTGTTCAGATGTTTTTGTCGGTTGTGGTTGGTCTTGTGGCATCCCATTATGCGAGCAAGAAAAATGTACTCACTTTAATAGCAGCTTTTGTTGGCCTTCTTATGCTATTAAATATGCCAACGATTGAAAAGAGAAATGCTCCAGAGGATAAATGGGTTGGCGAAATTAGTCACACTTGTCTTGACAAAAGCAGTGCGATTGGGCACCAAAAGGAGTATTGTCCTCAGGTGTACCGCGAGGCAGAATACGTGCCAAGAGAAAATTCGCTCTACGATATTGTGAGAATGATTTTAAAAAGAAGCAATTACAGCCGAGAAGACAAGATATCTCCAGTTATTCTTAGTGGCGATGGAAAAATAGCAGTTAATTCTAACGTTGCACCAAAAATTGATATGCGAGTTGAGCTCAGCGAAGTCTCTGAAATCCAATTGCCGTTGTTTTACTATCCTGGATATAGAATAATAGCAATTAGCGACAACGGGGAGCAAATTGTTACACCTTACGAGGTCGATGGACTTGTTACATTTAAGCTTTTAAAGGGCGTATACACAATAAAAACCGAATTTGTTGGCAGTCCACTTCGAATTTCGGGAAAGGTTTTGACTATTGCCTCGTCGTTTGTGATGCTTGGCATTCTTTCGTATGCTGTTTGCACGGAAACGTCACTCAAGCGAGTCTTTACAAAAAACAATAAAAAAGCGCGTACTTAAAATTACGCGCTTTTATATTTATACTTGACTTTATAATATAAAGGTGATATACTTTATTATAATAAAAATGGCAAGGAGATTTTTTATGAAAGCAGTTGTAACAGTAATTGGTAAAGACTCTGTGGGAATTATCGCAGATGTTAGTATGGAGTGCGCAAAGCATAAGGTTAATATTGTTGACATCACTCAAAGTGTTTTGCAGGACTATTTTGCTATGATTATGCTTGTTGAAATTGACAAGATGGAAACAAACTTCTCAAATTTCCAAGGAGAGCTCTCTAAATTAGGTGAGGAAAAAGGGCTTGATATTCGTGTTATGCACGAGGACATTTTCAATTCTATGCATCGCATCTAATTAGTTGAAAGAGGTTTACTATGGTTAATATTAACGATATACTTGAAACGGTCAATATGATAAAGCAGGAAAATCTTGATATCCGTACGATAACAATGGGTATCTCGCTTTTTGACTGCATTAGTGATGACCAAAAAAGACTTGAAACAAAAATTTATGACAAAATAACAAAGAGTGCTGAGAATTTGGTTTCAACTGCTGACCATTTGGAGACTAAATATGGCATTCCAATTATAAACAAGCGCGTGTCTGTTACACCTATTTCACTTATTGGTGCAAACGCTGACAAGGACGGATATGTTCGTTTGGCGCAGGTGCTCGAAAGAGCAGCAGACCAGGTGGGAATTAACTTTATTGGTGGCTATGGTGCACTCGTTCAAAAGGGAATGACCAAGGGCGCAGCTAACCTTATTGATTCAATTCCCGAGGCACTTGCTACCACAAATAAGGTTTGCTCAAGCATCAACGTTGCAAGCACAAAGGCTGGTATAAACATGGATGCTGTTGCTCGAATGGGCGAGATTATGAAGCAAACTGCATATCTAACAAGAGACAAGGACTCTATTGGATGTGCAAAGCTTGTTGTTTTTGCAAACATTCCTGAGGATAATCCATTCATGGCTGGCGCAATCCACGGTATGGGTGAATCTGATACCGTTATCAATGTCGGTGTTTCTGGACCTGGCGTTGTTGCATCGGCTATAAAAAGAGAAGGCTTTTGCGACTTCTCACAGCTTGCGGATGTAATAAAGAAAACTGCATTTAAAATTACAAGAGTCGGTCAGCTGATTGCATATGAAGCATCCAAGAAATTGAATACTCCATACGGCATTATCGACCTTTCTCTTGCTCCAACACCTGCAGTTGGCGATTCTGTTGCCAGAATTTTAGAGAACATGGGACTTGAAAGATGTGGTACTCACGGAACAACCGCAGCTCTTGCAATGCTTAACGATGCAGTTAAAAAGGGCGGAGTTATGGCATCATCACACGTTGGTGGCTTGAGTGGTGCTTTTATCCCTGTTTCTGAGGATGCTGGTATGATTGAGGCTGCAGAAATGGGAGCATTGAGCATAGAAAAGCTTGAGGCGATGACAGCAGTTTGCTCGGTTGGTCTTGATATGATTGCCGTACCCGGAGACACAAGCGCGTCAACCCTTTCCGGTATTATTGCTGACGAAATTGCAATCGGTGTTATCAATAATAAAACAACAGCCGTTAGACTCATTCCTGTTCATGGAAAGGGCGTTGGCGAGAGTGTAGAATTTGGTGGACTTTTGGGCCACGCACCGATTATGAAGCTCAGCGAATATTCAAGCGAGGAGTTTATTAAAAGAGGCGGCAGAATCCCTGCTCCTATCCACAGCTTGAGAAACTAATTTAATAAAAATTCGTGCCCGTTGTCGATAAAGTGACAATTTTATGCACATACGCGTGCGTAAATGTGCGCGAAGGAGGAAATATGAAAAAACTTGATACAATTTGCGTTCAAGGCGGATATAAGCCAAAAAGTGGCGAGCCAAGAGTTGTGCCAATAGTGCAGAGCACAACGTATTATTACGAAAAGGCTGGCGAAATGGCAGACCTATTTGATTTGAAGTCGGAGGGCTATTTCTACACTCGCTTGGCTAACCCAACGGTTGACGCCTTTGAAAAGAAACTAACAGAGCTTGATGGAGGCGTTCTCGGTATAGCAACTGCTTCTGGTATGAGCGCAACACTATTGGCTATATTAAATATTGCCGGTGCCGGTGACAACATTGTTGCTTCAAGAGCAATTTATGGTGGAAGCTACAATCTTTTCTCGGTTACCTTGCCAAAATATGGCATACAGTGTAGATTTTTTGACCCGGATGACTCCCAAGAGGATATTGAAAAGCTTGTTGACGACAAAACAAGAGCAATCTTTGCAGAAACAATTGCTAACCCAACGATAGTTGTTTTGGATTTTGAAAAGCTATCCAATATCGCGAAAAAGCACAAGGTTCTCTTTATGGTTGACAATACACTTGTTACTCCGGTGCTTTGCAGACCTCTTGATTTTGGCGCAAATATAGTTATATATTCATCGTCTAAATACCTTGATGGTCACGCGGTTGCACTCGGTGGTTGCATTGTTGACGGGGGCAACTTTGACTTTACAGCAACCAATAGATACGAGGAATTTTTAAAGCCAGACGAAAGCTATCACGGACTTGTTTATGCTTCTCTTGGAAAAACAGCCTTTGGCGTTAAGTGTAGAGTTCAAATGATGCGCGATCTCGGTGCTATTATGAGCCCAGAAAATGCATTCCTTACAAATCTTGGAATGGAAACCTTGGCGCTTCGTATGGAAAGACACTCGGAAAATGCAAGAAAGGTTGCAGAATATTTATCTAAGCATCCAAAGGTTGAATGGATTTTGCACCCATCACTTGAGGAGAATAAGTACTACGATTTGGCGAATAAATATATGCCAAAGGGTCAAGGCGGTATGATGAGCTTTGGCGTTAAGGGCGGTAGTGAAAAGGCTTCTAAATTTATGGAGGCTTTAAAGATGATAGCAATTGTTACTCACGTTGCAGATTCAAGAAGCTGTGTTCTTCACCCTGCTTCAACAACACACCGTCAATTATCAAGCGCTGACCTCGAGGCAATTGGCATAAAGGACAATCTTATTCGTCTGTCTGTTGGTATTGAAAATGCCGACGATATTATTGAGGATATCGAGCAAGCACTTGCCCAAATTTAATGAAATTTAGACACTGGGGCGCTTGCTTTATAAAAAACATACATTAAGGAGAAAGAAATGCCCATTATAATTCCAAAGGACATTCCCGCATATTCAACCTTGCTTGGCGAGAACATTTTCGTTATGAATAACGAAAGAGCAACGGCACAGGATATACGTCCAATTGAGATAGCGATACTTAATTTAATGCCCACTAAAATTGAAACGGAGACTCAGCTGATTAGACTTTTATCTAATTCTCCTCTTCAAATTAAGGTGACGCTTATAGGTACTGAGAGCTATGTTGGCAAGCATACACCGCTCGGTCACCTTCAAAGATTTTATAAGACCTTCTCTGAGGTTAAAAATAATCACTTTGATGGTATGATTATTACCGGTGCGCCTGTTGAAATGATGGAATTTAGCGAGGTTAAGTATTGGAAAGAGTTAACTGAGATACTTGATTTTGCAAAGACCAATGTTCAAAGCACTATCTTTATTTGTTGGGGGGCACAGGCGGCACTTCACTATTATTATGGTCTTAATAAATCGGTGCTTGATAAAAAGCTCTTTGGTGTATTTAAGCACAAAAAATTTGTCAATTTTGACCCGCTTTTGAAGGGTACGGATGAGGAATTCTATATGCCTCACTCTCGACACACAACAGTTGATATTGAGGACATCAGAAACGTTGATGATCTTTTGATTTTAGCAGGCTCTGAAAAAATCGGTGCATCAATTGTTCGCTCAAGGGATGGCAGACGTATTTTTCTAATGGGACACATGGAATATGATAAGGACACGCTTAAAAACGAATATTATAGAGATTTAAACAAGGGACTTCCGATTGACCCACCTGAAAACTACTTTAGAGACGAAGAAAAAACCAAGGTTGTTCCAAACTGGTATTCTGTTGCAAATCTTATATACTCTAACTGGCTTAATTACTATGTATATCAAGTGACACCATATGATTGGCAAACACAAAAATGATAAAAATAAAACCACCTAATTTTTAGGTGGTTTTTATTTGTTTTATTTGATGCGTTGTCGATAATTTAGTCATCCTCACCATAGAAATAGTAGTAATCAAGCTCGTTTGCTTTGACTGTGTCAAAGGTAATTTCGGTAGCCTTTTTTGTAAATTCTATTTTGTGTGCGCTTGTAGCTTCGTATTCCGTTAATACGTTGAAATAAACAGTGCTTGCTACAGCGGCCTCGAAGCTTGATTGGGGGAAGAAATCCCTATTTTCCTCTTTCACATATGGGCTTGGGTCAAGAGCTAAGCGCTTAACGAAAACTGTTCCATACTCAAAATAATCGCCGGGCTTTATTGTTGTGGTTCCACTTTCGCCTGTTATTTCTCCTGAACTGCCAAAATACCTTTTTGCAGTAACGGTTTTGATTTCTCCAACCTTACTTTGGTATGCTGCTGAAAGAACGGAATTGTTTTGTAGCTCCTCTTTGGTTGGATTTGAAGTTTCGTAGCAACCACCTGGGTAAAATTTATCATCTGAATATTTTTCCCAAAGCTCATCATATGAAAGGTTTAAGTCGTCCTTCAAAAGTATATAGCTATAATCCTTATTTTTGTTTATTAGAAGCTCCTTGAGCTCTTTTGTAAGTAGCTCTTGGCGCTCCTTCTCGTCCTCGGTAAGATAAACAAAGGATTTGTTTCCTTCCGAGTCGGTGTGGATAGTATATACAGTGTTTATAATAATTGTCTTATATCTTAAATAGTTATCAAGATAATAGTTTTCCTTTTGCTCAGATGTTATCTTTTCATTGTTTTCGCCTAAAATGTACTGGCGCACCTTGTTTTCCTTGTATTGTTTCTCATAAACTGACTTCAAGGTCTTTTTGTCAAAGCCGTAGGCGGAAAGCGCATCGTCCCCGTAGTAGTAAGCAATAGACTCCGCGGTTGCGTTAATATTCGCTTTTTCCTCCTCCGTTAGAGTAAGACCGTACTCGTCAAACATAAGCTGAGAATAGAGAAGAGATAAAATGCTTTGTTCAAATGCTGCGCCATATTTGTAGTTGAGATATTGCCCCAGCGTTACGCCACTTGAAATTTCAAGCGATAAATCATCGTCGGTTAGCATTTCATTCGGAGAAATTGCCACCAATGACTGCTTTTTGTACATGCCGGCTAAATAAACATATTCCTTTTGGGTAAGAGAGTATTTTCCGAGCCTTATAACCTCCTTGTTGCCACAAGCGGTTAAGAGCGGCAATGCCAAAATTAGCATTAAAATCAGACACAGGGTTCGGGATATTAGTTTTTTCAAGATGAAATCTCCTTTTTTAAAGGGTGAAATATTGCTTTTCTTTGTTCTAACACATTATAGCATAAAAATGTAAGGAATTAAAGACGTTCTTTTGTTTTTTCTATATAAAATTTTAAAAGCTCAATTGCTTTTTCGTAAATTTCAAAGCCTCCGCCAGCCTTTACGCAAAAATATGGGATTCGTCCAACACCAACAACGCTAACGTGGCTTCTGTCAAATTTAGAAACCTCAACAAATGCACCAAGGTCGATAATTTCAGGAAATAGTCTGATTTCTCCGCGAAGCTCCTCAACCTTTTTGATTTTGCATTTTTGGGAAAGAGCCTTTATTAAAGCGATATAGGTGAGCACCTCTGCTTCCTTTGGCACCGTTCCGTAACGGTCGGTTAGCTCGGATATAATATCGCATCTATCCTCATCGGTTTCTATGTGAGCGATTTTTTTATAAATTTCTATTCTTTGAGTTGAGGAAGGGATATATTTGCTCGAAATAAAGGCGTCGCGACACGAATTGATTTTCGTTTCGTAGATTTCCTTTGGTACAATACCTTTCTCCTCTAAGACTGCCTCGTTTAAAAGTCGAATGAAAAGGTCATATCCAACAGCATCAAGATGTCCATGCTGTTCACTGCCGAGAAGATTACCGGCACCCCTTATTTCAAGGTCGCGCATAGCAATTTTAAAGCCAGCGCCAAATTCAGCAAAGTCGCGAATTGCGTTGAGTCTTTTTGATGCTATTTCCGAAATTTCCTTGCCACGCCTATAAGTGAAGAATGCATACGCACGGCGATGGCTTCTGCCAACTCTACCTCTGATTTGGTGAAGCTGAGCTAAGCCCATTTTATCTGCGTTTTCGATAATTAGAGTGTTAGCGTTTGGAATATCAATGCCTGTTTCTATTATTGTTGTGCAAATTAGAATATCAACCTCGCCAATAACCAAGCTGTGCCAAATTGACTCGAGCTCGTCGCGCTCCATTTGACCATGACCAACGGCAATTTTAGCATCCGGAAACGCTCTTTGAAGCTCGGTGGCTGTTTGATAAATCCTTTTAATATCATTTTGCAAATAGAAAACCTGACCACCACGGTGAAGCTCGCGCTTTATTGCATCTATTATGATTTTTTTATCATGCTCTAAAACATAAGAGGCAACGCCAACGCGTCCCTCGGGCGCTTCGTCAAGAACGGATAGGTCGCGGATTCCACCAATCGCCATGCTAAGAGTACGCGGGATTGGGGTAGCTGAGAGGGTAAGAACGTCAACATCTGGCCACGCCTGCTTGATTTTTTCCTTTTGTCCAACACCGAAGCGTTGCTCCTCATCGATTATTAAAAGACCCAAATCCTTAAATTCAATGTTTTTTGAAAGAAGCTTGTGCGTGCCGATTATAATATCAAGGTCGCCACGACGAAGCGAGCGTAAGGTGGCATTTTGTTCCTTTGTGGTTCTGAATCTTGAAATCATTCCGATGTTAACACCGGTGCCTGCAAAGCGAGAAAGCGCGGTTTGGTAATGTTGCATTGCTAAAATAGTTGTAGGCACCAAGATTGCAACCTGCTTGTTGTTGGCGACCGCCTTCATAGCGGCACGGAATGCGACCTCGGTCTTTCCATAGCCAACATCTCCACAAAGGACCCTGTCCATTGGGTATGGCTTTTCCATGTCGCCAAAAATATCGCTGATTGCAATTAGCTGTGAATCTGTTTCTTCATATTCAAAGGACGAGGCAAATTCCTCCTCCATTAGTGGATCGGGCATAAAGGCGAAGCCGTCAATTCTTTGGCGTCTTGCGTACAAATCAATTAGCTCCTTTGCCATATCTTGAGCAGATTTTTTGGCACGCTGTGTCGATCTTTTCCATTCGGCGCCACCCATTCTTGAAAGCTTAACATCGCCATCAAGCGAACCCGAGCCAATGTATTTTGAGACCATATCGAGTTGCTCAACCGGCAAATATAATTTGTCCGTGCCAGCATACTGAATTGTTATATAATCCTTGTATGTGCCCATAACTGAAAGATTTTGAATGCCAAGATATTTTCCTATACCATAGCGAACGTGAACAACAAAATCTCCAACATTTAAATCTGCGCAGGAAAGGATTTTTTCGCCTGCGTTTTTAGAAAACGCCTTGTTTTTTTGAGCCTTTTTCTTTGATTTTGCCTCGTTTGAGGAAAGAATAAGTAAGGCTAAGTGCGACTCGGGTATTTCAAAGCCCTCAGGAAAAAATCCTGTGGTAACGGCAATTACACCCTCAGCTAAGGATTCAATAGTGTCATCAGTCTTTAGCACAGTTGCCGAAACGCCTATTTCGTTTAAAATCTTTACGGAGCGCTTAGCTTCAGGCACACTTTGGCAAACCAAAACAGCACGATAAGCATTGTCGTGATAAAAGCGAATCTCCTCGTAAAGGGCATTTATAGAACGGTTGGTAAAGAAAGCGCCCTTAGTATTCAAATGATAAATTCCCCCAAGCTCATCGAAGGTTGACATGATGTAGGTGTCAATGTTTATGGTTTGGGTTTTCTTTCTAAAATCATCTATTATCGACAACGGGGCGCTAAATTCAGCATACTGTGTCGGCAAAAGATTGCTTTCTATTAAAGATGTGGCTGTTTCGTTTTCCTCTTTTTTTGCATCCTTTGCTTTTTTTGAAACAAGGTTCGTATCGCAAATTATCATAGTCGATGAGGGATCAAAATAGTCAAAAAGACATTCCTTTTCCTTGTATATTAGAGAAATGTATTTGTCAAAGAACGGATGTGAAAAGCCGCCTGCATTTATTGTGGCAAGCTCTAATTTTAATTGCTTGATTGAATCCTCGTCCTTTGCGTAGGAAATAAGTCTTTCGATTTCCTCGACAATTTTAGCGAGGCACTCGCCATTTGCAACAATTTCTCTTGATGGTGTGATTTTAAATGATGACACCTTATCTTGTGTGCGCTGTGTTTGTGGGTCAAAGGTTGCCATTCTTTCGATATCATCACCAAAAAGCTCTATGCGAATTGGCTTTTCATCTGAAAGGATTTTCTTGCCAACTGTATATTCACATTTTGTTGGGAAAATATCAATTATATCTCCGCGAACAGAATATTGACCAGGTCCCTCGACAAGCTCGGCTGGTGAATATCCCATATCCAAAAGCTTGCGTGAAAAGGTGGAAATTTCGAGGGGAGTGTCTAAGTTTACCCCTAAACAACTTGTTTTTAGATGCGCTTTGGGCACGGTATATTGTAATGCTGCATCGGGAGTTGTAAATATAACGTCAGTAAGACCATAAAGAACTCCGGAAAGCACCTTTAGCCTCTCATGCTCTTGGTCATGGGAGGCGGTAACATTATAGAAATTGAAATCTCGGTACGGATAGAACTCACTTCTTATTCCACTTTTTTGGAAGAACTCGTTTAGCTTGTTCGCTCGACGCTCCTCACCGACCAAGACAAGAATTGGCTTGTTATATTCTTTTGTTATGTCCTTTGTTAAGGAAAAAAGAAGCGAATATAAGGCTCCGTCGGAAACACCATCAACCAAAAGAGGAAGCGGTTCATTCTTTTCCTTTAAATCCTTTAGCCTTGTTAGAAGCTTGCTATATTCGGGGCTCGCTTTAATAAGACTGCTTAAAAATTCAGTACTCATTTTTACCTACTTTGAAATTCCGTTAAAATCGCACATCGCCTTTTCGGTTTCTCCCTTTGTCATAAGGGAAAGAATATCCGGCACGCTTTCAAGAACAGAGAAGAAGCGCGGCTCCTCCTCCTTCGGGAGACGAGCAAGCACCCAATCGGCAATATCATAATCGGGATGCGGCTTTTGTCCAACACCGAGCTTTATTCTTGGAAATTTATCAGAATTCAGACACTCTATGACACTTTTTAGTCCGTTGTGCCCTCCCGCACTGCCATTTTTTCGAAATCTAAGCTTGCCAACGTCAAACGAAGCATCGTCAGAAATCACTATTATGTTTTCGGGAGCAATTTTGTAAAAATCTGCCGCCTCCTTTATTGCTTCTCCCGATGCGTTCATAAAGGTTTGTGGCTTCATAACAAGGGTGCGAGCGCCACCGATTGTCGCTTCGCCAACAAGCGCCTTGAATTTGAGCCTGTCACACTTGAAGCCGAGCTTTTGTGTAAGATAATCAACGGCTAAAAAACCAGCGTTGTGTCTTGTGAATGTATATTTTTCGCCGGGATTGCCAAGACCAACAACAATGTGGGTGATTGGCGAGGGCGATTCCTTTTTTTCAATCTTTTTGAAAAGGTCAAAAATATTTGCCATAAAATTCTCCTTTAACGCGCAATAGCCCGACCAAGCGGGCGCACATATTTTATTAAAGTATATCACAAAAAATTTTTATATGCAACTAAAAATATAAAATACTTTACAAAATAATAAAATTCTGTTATAATATTATATATTTAAAAATTTAAGAATCTCTTTTAAGGAGGGCGTTCTTGTGAAGAATAAAAAATTTAAAAGATTACTCGCACTGTTTGGAATAGTTTTGCCACTTATATCGATTTTTTGCATGGTATCTGGATTTGTGTTAATTGACGAGTTTCCCGGACAAAAGGGCATCATCATTGGTTCTTCCTTGTGTGGCTTTGCTGTTATTACTGGCATTTTTGCCATTGTTACTGCCTGCGCAAAATCAAAGGCTGAGGCGTTGGTTAAAAAAGGACCTCTGCTTGGCACTGTAATGTATGACAAGATCAACTACGCAAAGGAGCCTGCGTTTATTTGCGATTCAAATCGTAAAATCGTGTGGGCAAATGCTTTTGCTTCAACGGAGCTTTCAAATAAAAAAATTCTTGGCGCATCAATCGATTCCGTTATCGATTATGATTTCTTAGAGGAAACCGTTGTTAGACGCGAAAGAGAAAACAAGCTCGAGCTTGACGGCGAGGTTTATCTCGTTGAGGAAACTAAGATTGAAGCATCGGATGATTCATATTATCTTCTTTACTTGCGCAACAAAACCAAGCAATCAGAGCTTGAGCAGTTAAGACGCGACAAGGAAAAGATTGTTGCCTACGTTGTTGTTGACAACCTTGAGGCGCTTTTGCAGTTTGAGCAGGAAAAGTATCGTGAAACTGCAGCAAAGGTAGAAAAAATCATTCGCTCGTGGGCAGAAAGCGTTAACGGTATTGTTAAGGAATATGAAAAGGACAAGTATATTTTCATTTTCAATATGGAGGACCTTGATAAGTTCATAAACGACGAGTTTTCTATTCTTGATAAAATCAAGGATATCCGTCTTGGCAGTGGTAGTATTCCAGTTACCTTGTCTATCGGTATTGCAAAGAAGGCAAGTGCAACCCTTGCTGAAAAGGAAAAGCTTGCACACGTTGCACTTGATATGGCGCTTCAACGTGGTGGCGACCAGGCTGTTGTTAAATTAGAGGAGGATGTTCGCTTCTTCGGTGGCAGAACAAATGCAATTCACAAAAGAACAAAGGTTCGTGCGCGTGTTGTTGCTAGTGCAATTGCAAGTCGCATTCAACAAGCCTCAAATGTTTTGGTTATGGGTCACGCATACCCCGACTACGATGCAATTGGTGCATCAATCGGTGTTGCCCGCTTAGCTAAGCACTGTGGTGTTAAGGTTAATATTGTTACCAACTTTAAGGACATCAACGCAATGAAGGTGGTTAAGATGTTCGACGGAATTGATGAATATAGAAACGTGTTTGTTGATTCTGCAAAGGGACTTGATCTTGTTAAATCCGACACACTTCTAATTATCGTTGACGTTAATAATGTTAATATGTTTGAGTCAAGGGATCTTGCAAAGATAGTTGATAATATTATTATTATCGACCACCATCGTCAAACGGCAGAGTTCCAAAAGGCTCCTATAATTTCATATATTGAAACATCAGCATCAAGCACATGTGAGATTGTTTCAGAAATGCTTGAGCAGGTGCTTCCGATTCAATCACTTCTTATTAAAGAGGCTAATGCTCTTTATGCCGGTATTTTGCTTGACACAAAGAATTTCCAAAAGGGCGCAGGACCAAAGACTCACGGTGCAGCTATGTACCTAAAGGACAATGGCGCTTCCTACGAAAACGTACAGGATCTATTCAAGGCAAATATTGTTGACTACAAAAAAGAAGCATCGTTTGGCGAGAAAATCGAGATTTATCGTAACTGCATGGCAATTGCGCTAAATCCTTATGGCAAGGACACAACGGATAAAATTCTGGCTGCAAAGGTGGCTGACAATCTCCTCGGTCTTGAGGATGTTTCGGCTTCGTTTGTTTTGGTTCAAATCGACAACGTTGTCCATATTTCTGCGCGCTCAAACGGCACAATCAATGTTCAGCTTATACTTGAAAGGCTCAATGGCGGCGGAAGATACGATGCAGCCGGAGCACAGGTTAGGGGATCGAATGTTGGTGACACTTTGATTACACTTAAAGAGGCGATTGACTCTTACATCAATCCGGAGGGTTAAAATGAAGGTTGTTTTATTACAGGATGTAAAATCGCAAGGCAAGAAAAACGATATTATTGAGGTTTCCGAGGGCTATGCAAGAAATTTCTTGTTCCCAAAGAAGCTTGCTGTCGTTGCGGATGCCAAGGCGGTTAATGATATAAAAAACAAAAAGAGCTCAGAGGCTCACAAAATCGAGGTTGAAAGAGAAAATGCAAAGAAAACTGCGCAAAAGCTTTCAGAAACAACAGTTACTATTCTTGCCGATGGTGGACAAGATGGCAGATTCTATGGCGCTGTTACCTCAAAGGATATTGCAGAGGCGCTAAAAAGCCAAGCAGGCGTCGATGTTGACAAACGAAAAATAGTGCTCGATGCTCCTATCAAGGCGTTCGGCTCATATAAAATAGACGTGAAGCTTTACCAAGAAATTACTGGTAAGGTTACTGTTAGCGTTAAGGAGAAATAAATGGACGTTTTACAAAAGAAAATGCCGTATTCCTTAAATGCGGAGCAAAGCGTTCTCGGCTCTATCATTATAGATCCAGAGTGCTTTGACGACATTGCGCAAATTATAAAGTCTGACGATTTTTACCTTGAAATCCATAGAGAAATATATAGTGCGATGCTTGATTTTAAATATCACAGTAAGCCAATGGACGTTGTTACTCTTGTTAACGCCCTTGTTTCAAATGGAGTTTACGAGGATGAGGCAGCGGCGCGCTCATATATAAGACTTTTGGTTGACGTTATTCCAACCAGCGCAAATGCAAAGGACTACGCAAAAATTGTATTTGATAAAAGTGTTTTAAGACGCTTGATTGACGCGGCAGATTCGATCCAAAAGGATGCATATAGCGAGGGTGACAAGGTTGAAAACGTTGTTGACGCAGCTGAGCAGAGAATATTCGAAATTGCACAAAACAACGAAAAAAGAGATTTCGTTCACATCAAGGATGTTATCGTTCAAACATATAGCCGATTGAAGGAGCTTCAAGAGGAGGGCGCAGAAGAAAAGCTTGGCTTGAAAACCGAGTTTGGCGACCTCGACCGCGTTATTGTTGGCTTTGGCAAGGGCGACCTTGTTATTGTCGGCGCTCGTCCTGGTGTTGGTAAGACATCGTTTTGCTTGAATCTTGCAACTAACATTGCAAAAAAATCAGGCAAATCTGTTTGCATTTTCTCGCTTGAAATGTCAAACGAGCAATTGGTTTCAAGAATTATTGCATCCGAGGCGCTCGTTGACTCGCAAAAATTGAGAACCGGCAAATTAGAGGCGCGCGACTGGGAAAACATCGCAAATGCGGCATCAACCCTGTCCGAGTCTAACATTTATATTGATGACACTACAAACATTTCAATTACAGCGATGAAGGCGAAGCTAAGAAGAGTCAAGAACCTTGGACTCGTTGTTGTTGACTACCTACAGCTTATGGAATCTGAAAAGGGACGCAAGGACGGCTCACGTGTTAACGAAATTGCCGATATTTCAAGAGGTCTTAAGATTTTGGCAAAGGAATTAAACGTTCCTGTTATCACATGCTCACAGCTTTCCCGTGGAACTGAGAAGGAAAAGGAAAGAAAGCCGATGCTTTCAGATCTTCGTGACTCTGGTTCAATCGAGCAGGATGCCGATATGGTTATTTTTCTATCCCGTGACTACTATGGAAACGATCCTGATAGAGCCAATATGGTTGACGTTATCGTTGCCAAGAATCGTCATGGTGAGCTTGGTACAGTTCAAATGAGCTGGCTTGGACAATATACAAAGTTTTCATCCTTGGAAACTAATTTAAGTGAGGAATAATATGGCAAACGAAAAAAGATATATTGATAGATTTTTTGACGAAAACAATTTTGATAACGTTCATTTGGAGGACAACAGCGGTAAGGAGATTGAATTTGAGCAGGTTGCAGTTGTTGATTATGAAGGAAAATATTATGCAATACTTCATCCCGTTACGAAGCTTGAGGGCGTTAACGATGATGAAGCGCTCGTTTTTCTAATTGACGAGGAAAAGGACGAATTGGTTTACGAAGAGGACGAAAAAACCGCTATGGCAGTTTTTGAGGTGTTCTATTCAGACATGGAAAACGAGGAGTAATAAAAATGATTTAGCCTTCCATTTGGAAGGCTAAATTTTAAGAAAAGCCGACCCTGTGTCGTGGTTATTTAATTTTTAGCGTGGAGGAATTATGGAGAATATGTTTTTACCTATAACGAAAAACGAGTGCCTTGCCCGCGGATGGGACGAGGTTGATTTTGTTTACGTAAACGGTGACGCTTACGTTGATCACCCTTCCTTTGGCGCGTCAATTATCACAAGAGTTTTGGAAAACGCAGGCTTTAGAGTTGCATTTTTGGCTCAGCCTGATTATAAGTCGGCTGATGATTTTAAGCGCTTTGGCAAGCCAAGGCTTGGATTCCTTGTTAGCGCAGGAAATATCGACTCAATGGTGGCGCACTACACGGCATCGAAGAAAAGGCGCTCGTATGATTATTATTCTGCGGGCGGAAAAATGGGAGCACGTCCCGACCGCGCAGTAATTGTTTACTGCAATAGAATTAGAGAAGCTTACGGAGATGTGCCAATTATAATCGGTGGACTTGAGGCATCGTTAAGGCGATTTGCCCACTATGATTATTGGGATAATAAAATTAGACGCTCGATTCTTGTTGACTCGCGTGCTGATATTTTGACATATGGAATGGGCGAGAGTATTATTTTGAGGCTTGCCACCCTGCTTGACCGAGGCGTGCCAATTAAGAAAATCAGAGCCGAGCGTGGTTGCGTTTATATGTCAAAAATTGAGGACGAGGTTCATTTCCCGATAGGCGCTGAGTTTGATTTTAATAAAATCAAGGAAGATAAAAGAGAATATGCTCGCGCCTTTGGAATTCAATATAAGAATCAAGATGCGATAAACGGAAAGGCGATAGTTGAATATTACGACAATAAGAAGCTTGTTCAAAACCCACCAGCTTATCCACTTGAAAGGGAGGAGCTTGACAAAATTTATGCCCTTCCATACGCAAGAACATATCATCCTATATATGAAAAGGATGGTGGCGTTCCGGCTATTTCAGAGGTAAAATTTTCAATAACACATAACAGGGGTTGCTTCGGTGGATGTAACTTCTGTGCGCTTGCCTTCCATCAAGGCAGAAGTGTGCGTTCAAGAAGCATAGAAAGTGTTGTAAGAGAAGCAAAAATCATAACCGAAATGAAGGACTTTAAGGGATACATACACGATGTAGGAGGACCCACCGCAAACTTCAGATATCCTGCGTGCAAAAAACAGCTCAAGGATGGCGTTTGTACATCAAGAAAGTGCTTAGCCCCGACCCCGTGTCCGAATTTAGAGGTTGACCACAGCGAATATATTGAGCTTCTAAAGCAAATCGAAGCGCTTCCAAAGGTAAAAAAGGTCTTTATTCGATCCGGAATTCGCTTTGACTATATGATTTACGATAAGAGCGATGCATTTTTCAGAAAGCTCGTTCGTGACCACGTTAGCGGACAGCTCAAGGTTGCACCCGAGCACTGCTCATCGAACGTGCTAAAATATATGGGCAAGCCGGACATTAAGGTGTATGATAAATTTAGAGAAAAATACTTTCAACTATGCAAGGAATATAATCTCGAGCAGTATTTAGTTCCGTATCTTATGTCGTCACACCCCGGAAGCACCATGTGTGATGCAGTTGAGCTATCGCTCTATCTTAAAGAGCTTGGCTTAAATCCCGAGCAGGTACAGGATTTCTATCCAACTCCGGGAACGGCATCGACCGTTATGTACTATACAGGCATTAACCCGCTTGATGGTAAAGAGGTTTACGCTCCCGATGATTACAGAGAAAAGCTTATGCAGAGAGCACTTTTGCAGTATAAAAAGCCGGAGAACAGAAACCTCGTTCGCGAGGCTCTTATGTTAGCTGGGCGCGAGGATTTGATTGGATTTTCCGGAAATTGTTTAGTTAAGCCTGATATGAGAACGGGAGCCGTTCAACCTGTCAAGAATGATAAGCAAAAGGGCGCAATCAAGGCGTCGAGTAATACAAAAACCACCCGAAAAGGTGCAAAAAACACAAAAAGCAGAGAGGAAAACAGAGCAAAATCTCTGAAAAATAGGCCTGTGGCAAAGAAAACAGCTTTGGGACAAAAAAACGCAAAATCTGGACACTCCCTCAAGCGAAATTCGAAAAAGCCAAGAAGATAGCAGGCTAAAGCGTGGCACGATTGTGAAGCTGTCAACACAAAAAACTACATTTGCCGAAAAAAATACTTGACAAAGCTTTGTTTCGTGTGTATAATATAACTTGTCTTAAAATCAATCGAGATAGAATTTTCAGATTGCGTATGTAAATACGGCTTCCAATTTGAAACAAGGAGGTGCTATTATGTTAAGAACTTACCAACCAAAGAAACGCCAAAGAAAAAAAGAGCACGGCTTCAGAAAGAGAATGAGAACAGCTGACGGCAGAAAAGTTTTAAAGAGAAGACGCGCTAAAGGCAGAGCAAGACTTACTTACTAATTTATTGCACATGCTTTAGATTCGGGACTGCATCTATTTGTGCGGTCCCGACTTTTTCATTATCAAGGTAAAACCCAACGGCAGGGTTAAGTGCCGAAATAATCGTGATGGAAAAAAGTGCAGGGAGTTGCCTGCAGGCAGAAATGCCAAAACGGAGGAAGCGGTTATGAAGCATATAGCAATTGGTGAAAATCACCTATACTCGAAGGCTTACGCAAAAGGACAGAAATTTGTGGGAAGAAATGTAATAATTTACGTATTACGTGATTTGAAAGCGAAAAAACTAATGACAGCTAATCCACAAAAGGAGTATGTCAATCGAATCGGTCTTACCGTGTCGAAGAAAATCGGCAAGGCACACATAAGAAACCGAGTAAAAAGAATTTTGCGCGAGGGATTAAGACAAGTAGAAAAAAATTATGACGTAAAGAAAGGACATTTGATTGTCCTTGTTGCAAGACCCTCAGCGGTTTTGGCAAAAAGCGATAATGTATCGCTTGATATTGAAAGAGCATTCAAGGCTCTTCTGTTAATTTAACTATGAAAAAAATTTTAATTTTTTTATTAAAAGGTTATAAAAAGATAATCTCACCTATTTTGCCACCCTCTTGTCGATTTACCCCGACCTGCTCAGAGTATGCAATGGAGGCAATAGGAAGATTCGGCGCAATTCGTGGTTCGTTGCTTGGCGCATATAGGGTTCTTCGCTGTAACCCCTTTTGCCGTGGAGGATATGACCCAGTGCCCGAAAAATTTACCTTTAAAAGACAAAAATAAAGGAGTTAAACGAAAATTATGGATTTTGCATATCCCTTTGGCTTAGTACTAAAAGGCTGCCACTGGTTAACCAACAACTACGTTTTTGCTATTCTTTTGTTTGCTCTTGCTATGCAGCTTTTGCTCTGCCCTTTTGGTGTTATCCAACAAAAAAATATGGTAAAGCAAGCAAAAATGCGTCCAATGGAGTATATCATCCGTAAAAAGTATGCAGGCAGAAATGACCGCGCAACTCAACAAAAAATGCAAAATGAGATAATGGAGCTCTATCAAAGAGAAGGCTACAGCCCATTTAAGGGTTGCTTACCTATGCTTATTCAGCTTATCATTATCTTCCCAATATACAACGCAGTTGTAAACCCACTTCGCTACATTTCCGCTCTTCCAAAGGACGTTTGTAGCACAATAGAGCTTTGTTTCCAACACTTTAAGGATGCAAGCGGTGCTGGCACAGGCATGCCAAACTCGGCAAGACAGGTTTGGCTTTCATCAAACCTTCCAAGCATGGATTATAATAAAGTTTCTGAAATTATCAAAGAGGTTCCAAATCCAAAGGGTGGCGACCCACTCGTTTCAGGTGATTCAGCCGTAAAGGCTTTAGATGCTTTGTTTGATGCTACAGCTGATGGTAAATTTGAGTATGCAGTTGACTTTGCAAACGTACCAGAAACTCTTGCAGAAAACCCATATGCAGCATTTGCAGCATTCGGTGCATTATGGTTCTTGCTCTTAATTCCAGTATTTAACTTAGGGCTTACCTATTTACAACAATTTGTTTCAAAGAAGCTTTCATACCAAGATCCAAATGCTCAACAAGCTGGCGGAATGATGGGTTCAATGAAGATTATGATGCTTGTTATGCCACTCATGACCTTCTTCTTCACCTTTACCTTCCCAGCCGCTATCGGTATTTACTGGATATTCAGAACCTTACTCGCTATGCTTCAACAGTTTATTTTGTCGCGTATTTTCAAGCTGCCAAAATATACGGATGAAGACCTTAAACGGATAGAAAAGGAAATGAAGGAAGCTAAAAACAATGCAATGCCTAAAAGGCGATCTCTTTTCCAAATGCCAACAAATGATGTGCTTGAGGAAAGAGGAATTCGTTCACTTCACCACATAGATGACGACGACGAATAATCTAATATATAAATAAGGAAAAAACAATGAAAAGCGAATTTACACTACAAGCTAAAACAGTGGAGGAAGCATACGCTAAGGCGAATGACATTTATTCCTCGCTTGGTGATATTTCAATCGAGGTTGTTAATCCTGGCAAAAAAGGAATTTTGGGATTCGGCAGAGTTCTTGCTGAAATCAAGGTAATCGTTGATGACGGAAAGCCTGAACCAAAAGTGAAAAATCAGACACAGGATAAGCCAAAGACTGAAAACAAGCAACAAAATAAGGCTCCAAAAGCAGAGCCGAAGGCACAAAAGCAACAACCAAAGGAGCAAAAGCAAAATAAGGCTCCAAAGGCTGAAGCTGTGGTTAAGACAGCTGAGCCACAAAAAACACCAACAATGCAAGAAAAGGAAGAAAGCATCAATGTTACTGTAGAAGAAAAGACATTGGCTGCAAACTTCTTAAAAGGATTTATTAAGGATATCGGCTTTAACTGTGAGGTAAAGGCTGATATGACCTTGAACGAAAAGGGCTTTGTTTCCCGCCTTATCACAATTGAGGGCGAGGGTGCAGCAAGTCTTATCGGACATAGAGGCGAAATGCTTGATGCACTTCAATACCTTTCAAATCTCTGCCTTGCTCGTAAAAGCGGTGGCGACCACAAGGAATACGTAAAAATAATTATCGATATCGAAAATTATAGAGAAAAGAGAGAACAAACCCTTCGCGCACTTGCAAGAAGAATGGCGTCGAAGGCTCTCAAATACCAAAGAAACGTTCTTCTTGAGCCAATGAATCCATATGAAAGAATGATTATCCACTCTGAAATTCAAGGAATTGAAGGCGTGTCAACTCATTCCGTTGGATATGATGATAACCGTAAAATTGTTATTACATGCGACAACAAAAGAAGAGCTCCAAGAAAGCAAGAAGCAAATAACTAACATAAAAGCACCCACTCAACCGAGTGGGTGCTTTTTGTTTCATTTTTTAGGAGTTGGGTTGTCAGTCAATCCTGCCAAATAGTCAGTTGAGACATTGTAGAATTGAGCTATTTTTATAATGTAGTCGAATTTTATTGAAAAATGCTCGTTTTCCAATCTATTATATGTAACTCTATCTATGCCAATATAGTCGGCGATGGTTTGCTGATTAATTTCGTTGTCTATGCGAAGATTCTTAATTCTTTTGTGGTATGTCACCTTTATCGCCTCCTTTTTATGAATTATAACACAAGTGTAACAAAAATATTGACTTTGTAACACAAGTGTTATATAATGTGTATAGCACTAATGTTACAAAAGGAGACTGTATGAAGGAATACGAAAGATTAAGGGGTATCCGCAGGGAGAGGAATATGTCAGTAAACGACGTTTCAAAAATGTTGTGTGTATCTAATAAGAGAATTTATAATTGGGAAACAGGAAAGCATAAGATGCCAACTAAATATTATATTAAATTGTCAAAATACTACAATTTGAGTCTTGATTATATTGTTGGATTATCTGATGATGATAAAAAGACCAAATAAATACTGTAGGAGAGAGTAAAGCTATCTTCTTATTTAAAAAGAGGTATTGATACAATCAATACCTCTTTTGGCTTGGTGTTTCTTTTAAATTTCATTTTTTTCAAGAGCGTTGAGCATAATCTCTGCACTCTTTGCGTTTGTTGCGAGTGGAATTGATTGCACATCGCAAAGACGGAGAAGGGCGGAAACGTCAGGCTCGTGTGGTTGAGATGTTAGAGGGTCGCGAAGGAAAATTATAAGGTCTAATTTACCCTCGGCAACCATAGAACCGATTTGCTGGTCACCGCCGAGAGGACCACTTTTCATTCTGTTTATTGAAAGACCGGTCTCTCCCATAACAAGGGTTCCGGTTGTGCCTGTTGCATAAAGCTCATGCTTTGCAAGGGTGTCTTTGTGATTGATTGCAAGGTTAATCATCTCTGATTTTTTCTTGTCGTGTGCTATTAATGCTATTTTCATTTTTTGTCTCCTATATATTATATGTTACATTTAAATGTAGATTTTTTCTTCTTTGTTACAAGCTCCTCGCCATTTGGTAATGTGATATGCTTTGTAACGTTGTTCTTTTCGCTTTCGATGGTGATTTCAAACACTCCCCCGGACTTTTTCCAAGAAACAGTGATGTTTCCGGCTATTGTAGAAACAGTTCCGTGAGCGCGTTTTCTACCAACTATGTATGGCTTGATTGCAACAGATTTTTCGCAAACATCATAGGTTCTAACGCCTAAAATAGTAGCGCTGAATTCATAAATTGCAAGAGCTCCCCAAGCGTGACAATCACTGCGTGAATATGTTGGCGTTTCGGGAACGGTTGTGCAGTTGAGCTTTAAAAGTCCACGATAGCTATTCATCATTTCGTTCGTGTATTTGTATAGACCACAAACCTCAAGGGCTCTAAAATAGAAGTAAGCAAATGCGTAGGTTGCCTTAGCCTCAAGATCTCTTGATTTTTTCATTATAGATTTTGCACGTCTGCCGGTTGCTGTGCCGGAAAGAACACACCATGCCTGCATATGCTGAGAATATTTTGTGTGATCAAGGTTGTCAGCATAAAGCCCCTTTTCCTTGTCCCAAAAATATTTCTCGGTATTTTTCTTTAGCATCTCGGCTGTTTCAAGATATTCATTTGCCACATCGATTCTGCCACAAACTGCGTTGAGCTTTGCTGCGCATTGTAAGAAATAAGCCATCATAGGGTTGTATAAACCAATAACGCCACCGTGGATTCCAACAGGAACACCACCGTCGTTTTCGTCCTTTTCATATCCCCAAGGCGTTGCCCAGTCAACAAAGTTCCAATATTTACTTTGACCAACCACACCATCATCGTTTATGTGATTTGTGAACCATTCGCAAACTCCGTCAATTGCACGAAGATGCTTTCTGACAAGACCCAAATCTCCAAAGCGAGTGTAGTGCGCATATACCATAAATATAAAGTAGAATTGGAAGGTTGGGATATGCTGGTCGCCAACGCTTGGCGTTCTTGACGGCATTAGTCCGTTGGCGAGCTGAGCAGCGGCAAAATCGTCCATAGCCTTTCTTGCAAGACGGTCATCGTCTGTCAATTGGTAGTTGAAAACCATTTGAGTGGATGTATCCATGCAATATTGAAGCTGCTCGTAGAAAGGGCAGTCCTCGTATGTTTCGTGCATACATCTTTGAAGCGTGCGTACGCTGATTTCCCAAAGCTTGTTGTCGTCTTTTCTGCCAAAATCATAGTCGGTGCGTGGGAACATTGGGTAGTTGACCTCGAGCATCTTTTCGAGCTTTATCGACACATCTCCTGTAATTTCAGGTTTAATAAAGCGGAAGCACCTAAACCAGAATGGCTCAAATAAAACCTCACCGTCTATTGTTATCTCATCATACATTTCCTTCGTAAAGTCAAGGCTTCTATCTGTTCTTACATTGTTTGTCTTGCCTTGAATTTCAGTAAAGCATTCAAAATAATACAGTCTTACAGTGCCCTTGCCCGAAAGCTTGAAGGTGGGGAAGCCGAAGGTTAAATAGTCTGCCTCAAAAAATTCGCCATCGTACTTAACAATATCGGTTTTGTCCTTAAAATCAAGCATTGGAATCGGTCTTTCGTAAAGGAAGCACTTGTTGGTGCCACCCCACCAATAGTGGTCAACCTCGGCGTTGGAAACACCGGTCTGAACAACCGCGTTTTCATACACAGGGTCGATTGTTTTGTCGTGAATTTCACGTGTAGCGGCAGAATAGCAGCTGCGTGCACTTATGTGCTTGACAGGTGCTTTTGCAACGAGCCAGCTCTCGTCTGACTGAAAAGAAAAATCACCACAATTGAGCTCACAAGCAAGAAGCATAGCGCCCACACGCAAAACGCCTTCGATTGGCGACATTATACCTTGCATATCATCTGATACCAGCTGTAAAACCTCGATAAATATTTCGTTTTCGCCAGCTTTTAGATAGCTTGTTACATCAACCGCATCAAAATAGGTTTTCTCGCGTGTGCCCTTGCAGGGGCCGCAAGCAACAAACAAGCCATTTATGTATAGCTTATATCTCGCTTGTGCACTTATTTCAAAAAGAGCTGGCTTAACCTCGCTAAGAAAAAAACTCTTTTTAAAATAGTAGGTCGCGTTGTCTGATGCGCCTGCACTTTTGTGTGTGATCCATCTACAGTCTTTCATTTTAACTCCATTCTGTCTATGACTATTTAGTAATTACGTCTATAATTTCACAGGTATAGGCTCTGTGGAAATCGTTGCTTTTGTAGTTTGAAAGTGGCTTTTCGTCGTAAAAGCAGTCGCTCTTTAAATTGTCGGCATACAGCTTTTTCAAGACAAGAGTAGTTTCTGCATCGTCGAAAATACAAGCGCCGTTTTTGAGCTCGTATTTTAGTCCACATACCTCAAATTTGTCCACGTCTCTGCCTGTTTTTGTTCCACAATAGGCAAGAGTGTCCTTTCTTTCTTCACCGAAAAACGACAACGTCAGCGTGTCGCCATCCTCACAAAACTCAAAGGTGTATCTTTGCGGACGAACAAAAACGGTACAAACCTCCTTGTTCCAAAGGATGCCCGATGTTCCCCAGGAAACGGTCATAGTATTTATTTCGCCATTTTGCTTTGTCGCGGTTAAGAGCGCGCCCTTGCCAATTATTTCAGTAAAGTTGAAGCTCCTTAGGTCGGAAAATTTCATAAAACCACCTCACATTAATTATAAAATATATTTATGCGCGTGTCAACGAAAAAATAATTATTTTTATATTTTCTATTGACATTGACACGCGTATATTATAAAATTATAATGTGTAGAAATTTGGTTTGGTCGGCTCTACGCTGACTGACACCTTTTACATAGGAAAATCTATAAGGAGGTAATGAATATGGACTGGTTACATTGGACACTCATTGGCGTATCGGCTGCATGTGCTGTGGTTGGCGTGGCTGTTGGCTTTATCATAAGAAAAGCAATGGCTGAAAAGCAGATTGGCTCAGCAGAAGCACAGGCAAAGAAGCTACTTGAGGATGCAATAAAGGCTGCGGAAACCAAGCGCAAGGAATATATGCTTGAGGCTAAGGAAGAAATCATGGCATCAAGAAAAGAGCTTGAGGCTGAGGTTAAGGAACGCCGTAGCGAGCTCACCAGACAAGAGACCCGTCTTGCCAATAAGGAAGAAAATCTCGACCGCAAGGTTGATGCTATAGAGAAAAAAGAAGAAGCATTGGCAAGCAAGGTTAAGGAAAACGAAGAAATTAAAGAAAAATTAACACAAGCACACGAAACCCAACTTAAATTACTCGAAAAAATCTCTGGCTATTCAGCACAAGAGGCAAAGGCTGCACTTGTGAAGGCGCTTGAGGATGACGTTAGACACGAGCAAGCGCAAAAGCTTGTTGAGCTTGAGGAGGAGTTTAAGGAGGAAGCCGACAAAAAGGCGAAAAACATCATTTCTCTTGCTATTGCAAGATGCGCATCTGACCACGTTTCCGAGGCGACAATTTCCGTTGTTGCTCTCCCTAATGACGAAATGAAGGGCAGAATCATCGGTCGTGAGGGACGTAATGTTCGTGCGATTGAAAACTTAACAGGTGTTGAGCTTATTATTGACGACACCCCAGAGGTTATCACAATTTCAGGATTTGACCCAGTAAGACGTGAAATTGCAAGACTTACTATCGAAAAGCTAATTGCTGATGGCCGTATCCACCCAACACGTATTGAAGAAACCGTTGAAAAGGCTAAGCGCGAGGTTGAGGCAACCATCAAGCAAGCCGGTGAAAAGGCAACATTTGAAACAGGCGTTCACGGTCTTAACCACGAGCTTGTTAAGCTTCTTGGTAGACTTAAGTATAGAACAAGCTATGGTCAAAACGTATTAACTCACTCAACCGAGGTTGCAACACTTGCAGGTGTTATGGCAGCTGAGCTTGGTGTTGATGTTACTCTTGCTAAGCGCGCGGGACTTTTACACGATATCGGTAAGGCGTTGACTGCTGAAATTGAGGGCTCACACGTTCAAATTGGCGTTGATGTAGCGAAGAAATACAAGGAATCAAAAGAGATTATTCACGCAATTGAGGCACACCACGGTGATGTTGAGGCACAATCAGTTATCGCTGTTATTGTACAAGCAGCAGATGCAATTTCTGCGGCTCGTCCAGGTGCACGTCGTGAAAACCTTGAAAACTACATAAAGAGACTTGAAAAGCTTGAGGAAATCGCAAAGAGCTTCAACGGTGTTGAAAAGACATTTGCAATTCAAGCTGGTCGTGAGATTCGTATCATGGTTAAGCCGGAGCAAATCAACGATGATACAATGGCACTCGTTGCTCGTGATATTGTTAAGAAAATCGAGAGCGAGCTTGAGTATCCTGGTCAAATTAAGGTTAACCTCATTCGCGAGAGCCGTGTAGTTGACTACGCAAAATAATATTTACACAAACAAAGCCTTGGGTTCTGCTTCCCAAGGCTTTTTTGATTGAATGAAAAAGATAGATTGCCATAGGAAAGATGGATTCTCGGCAAAGCCGAGCCTTTTGCTTACAAGTGGACAACGGCTTTCGGCGAGCTTGCGAACCACATTTTCAATAAATTGAAAAGGTTGGTCGCACTCACACCACCCTAAGACCACAAAAAAGGACACCCAAATTGGCAACAAAGCTTCGGCAAGGCTGGATTCTCGCCTTTGGCGAGGCATTTGCCAACGCTCTCGCTTGCAAGCAGACTCTGCCGTGAACAAAAAAACCAATGTTCCCAATGAAGGATGTGCAAACAAAGCCAAGGCTGGATTCTCGCCAAAGCCGAGCTTTTTCTCAAGCCTTATGCTGACAAGTCGACAACGGCTAATCGAAAAAGAACGAACCAGATTCCGATGCGTCGCATCGAAATCTTGTCCGAAGACTCATCCCTCACCACAAACAAAAAACCCAATGCTTTCGCATTGGGTCGTTTGTGGTGGGGGATGCTGGATTCGGACCAGCGAAGTCGTTGACAACAGATTTACAGTCTGCCCCCTTTGGCCGCTCGGGAAATCCCCCATTATTAAGTTGCAGGACACTTGGAGCTGGTGAACGGAGTCGAACCATCAACCTGCTGATTACAAATCAGCTGCTCTGCCATTGAGCCACACCAGCATATTGTCCTGCAACGCACCTTATTCTATCACATAAAAAATAGTTTGTCAACAGTTTTTTTAATTTTTTTCAAAATTTTTAAAAGGGCAATTTTTGTTATGGTAAATTAAGGTTTTTCGTCATTAGCCTTTTGGTCACGAAAAAGAAAACAACACTAATCACTATTGAGCCAAGGAAAGAGAATAGAAGAGGGATGTTTGTTATTATGAATGGGTCAATAGGATTATATGGGAGCCATACATCCGTTGTTTCGGGTGTTAGATATGTGTAAATTACTACGATAAATCCAAAAGAAAGTATTTGCTGTAAAATATAGTACGCTACATGACCGCCAACAATAATACCTGCACTTGCAAGAAGCTTTCTCTTTTTTGCAACAATTCCACCAAGGAAAATTGCAAAGAAATAGAAGATTTGATATGCGATAACGCTGAAAAATGAGCTTTCAATAGCAAGCACGATAAAGAGAACAAGATTCATTTTATTATAGCCCTCGAGGCTGAGCATAACAGCAAGCAATCCGTTTTCATTTATCGTCACCGAGGGGATAACAAGCATAGCTGTACCGAGTGCAAAAAGAGCCATAATAATCGCGTTCCAAATAATAGCGTTTACTATTTTGGAAAGCAAAATTTGGGATGGCGCAACAGGCAAGGTAAATGTCAAATACCCCTCGTCTGTTATTAAGGTTTTATAAAAGTTAACGGCTAATAAAACCATAATTGTTAGACACGACGCACACAAAAGCATAAAGATAAAGAACATCATAAATGCCAAGACTGTGCCGCCGAAGGAGAGGGTTGAATATAGGTCGGAAAGCGATTCGGAAAGCTCAAAATCACCGTTTGCATATGCCTCAGCTGAACGCTCGATGATTTTATATGATTGAGTCATAATCAGCGAGTGTCCAATCGACGAAATAAGCCCTAATATTCCAAGGATAAATGAGCCAATAGCAAGAGGCTTGCCAACACGTGAGAGGCTCCTTAGGTCGTGCTTTAAAAGCTTAGCGAACATATTTGAACACCTCCCTAAAGCGCAAATCGAGGCTTTCCTCGTGGGCGTTGCGAAAATCCTTCATTGACTCGTGCTCTAAAATAACACCATTTTTAATAAAAATGTATTCATCAAGCACATTCTCAACATCGGAAATCAAATGCGTTGAAATAATAACTGTAGCATCATCGCCTCGTCCTTTAATTATTGTGTCAAGAATGTAGTCGCGCGCTGCTGGGTCAACGCCGGCGATTGGTTCATCAAGCAAATAAAGACGCGCGCGTCTTGACATAACAAGAATAAGCTGCACCTTTTCCTTTGTTCCCTTGGAAAGAGTACGAAGCTTTGAATCCGTGGAAATATCAAGGTCTAAAAGCATTTTTTCTGCAATTTCACGGTCGAAATCCTTATAAAAGTCCTCGAAAAAGTCAAGGCACTCTCCAACCTTCATCCAAGAGTTAAAATATGGACGCTCGGGCAAATAGGAAACGATGGCTTTGGTGTCAACGCCAATTTCGAGCCCATCAATCAAAGCGCATCCGTCGGTTGGGCAGAGAAGACCAGCTAAAATTTTAATCATTGTTGTTTTTCCACTTCCGTTTGGTCCTAAAAGACCAACGATTTTTCTCGGCTTGATTGATAATGAAACGCCAGAGAGTGCCTCAACCAATCCATAGCTCTTTCGTAAATTTTCAATATAAACAAGTGGCTTTTGGCTTTCTTTATTGTCGCCTGAAGCTTCTTTTTCTTCAAGTTGCCAGGGCTCAATTATTTCTTCCGTCATAAAATCCTCCTTTTAGAATAAAAGCATAAAGGAAATCCTTTATGCCTCTTTAGATTTTAAAAATTCTTTAATTTTGGCAAAGGTTTCGTCGCTGATAACATGTTCAATCTTGCAGCTGTCCTCAAGGGCGGTTTTTTCGTCAACGCCGAGCGCCATCAAAGCCTTTGAAATAACCGTGTGTCTTTCGTAAACGCTTTGAGCAATCAAAAATCCCTTTTCTGTCAAATCGATGTTGCCATCAGAATCAACTGTTATATAGCCCTCCTCACGAAAGTTTTTCATAGCGACAGAAACGCTCGGCTTAGAAACCTCTAAGTCGTTTGCAATATCAATAGAACGAACAAAGCCCTTTTGGCTCTTGATGACCAAAATTGATTCAAGATAATTTTCTGCAGATTCCTTGATTATCATACGCTAATCTCCTTTCGTTAGATATATATGTATTATATCATAAATTATTGCTTTTGTCAAATAAAAAACGCACTCGCTTGAGTGCGTTTAATATTGGTAAATCAAAGAGTAGCCTTGTAGCCCTGAGCCTCTATTGTAGAGATAAGAAGCTGGGTGTCGACCTCCTTTGAAAGCTTAATAACAACATTTGATTTTTTGTGACTTGGAGTTGCAGTCAAAACGCCATCAAGGGCTTCGAGCGCTGTCTTGACTCTTGCCTCACAGTGTGGGCACATCATGCCCTCAACCTTAATCTTTAATTCCATTTTTTCATTTTCCTTTTCTATATTAAATAAATTTTTCCTTCTTTTATATTGACGCTTTTCGTTAAACAGATTCAAGCGCAATGCGTTTGTAACAACAGAGAAGCTTGAAAAGCTCATTGCAAGAGCGCCAAACATTGGAGATAAGGTAAGGGCGCCGTTTGACACATAAATAAATGCACCGGCAGCTAACGGAATTCCTATCCCGTTGTAGATAAATGCCCAAAATAGATTTTGTTTTATATTTCTAAGCGTGGCGCGACTTAGCTTTATAGCCGTACAAATATCACTTGGATTGCTTTTCATAAGAACAATATCTGCTGTATCAATTGCAATATCGGTTCCGTTGCCGATTGCAATGCCGACATCAGCCGTGGCAAGTGCTGGGGAGTCGTTGATTCCATCGCCAACCATGATAACCTTACCGTGCTTTTTCATTTGGCTTACAATTTCTGCCTTGCCGTCTGGCAAAACCCCTGCAATAACGTCATCAACTTCAACCTCGCGGGCAACAGCAGTCGCTGTTTTTTCGTTATCGCCAGTTAGCATAACGACATAAAGTCCCATTTCCTTCAATGTTACAACAGATTCGCGCGCGCCGGCCTTTAACGTATCTCTAACCGCAATTATACCGAGGGGAGTGTCGTTTTTTGCAAAGAACAACGGTGTTTTTCCCTGCTCGGCAAGTAACTCAAAGTGGTTTTTCAAGAGCTCGCTTTCACCTAAGCGCTCGGTTATGTATTTGTAGCTTGCTCCAAAGAAGATATCATTGTTAATTTCGCCCATAACACCACTACCACTAAGTGTTTTAAAATGCACAAGTGGGAGCTTGGTTACGCCTTCTTTTTCGGCTTTTTTCTTTATAGCGGAAGCAAGTGGGTGCTCGCTTTTTTCCTCAAGAGAATATGCGTACTTTAACAGCTCTTCGCCTGTGATTCCGAAAGGAATAATGTCGGTCACCTCCGGCTCACCCTTGGTGATTGTGCCCGTTTTGTCGAGTAAGATTATATCGCATTTGCCACAAGCCTCAAGCTTTATAGCGTCTTTAAATAAAATGCCCTTTTTTGCACCAACGCCGCTACCGACCATTATCGCAACGGGAGTTGCAAGACCAAGTGCACACGGACAGCTAATAACTAAAACTGAAATTCCACGCGCAAGGGAATAGCCAATATCTGCTCCACATAAAAGCCAAATTATTGTAGTTATAAGTGCTATTAAAATTACAACCGGAACGAAAAATCCAGACACAGTGTCGGCAATTTTTGCAATAGGTGCCTTTGTTGTAACCGCATCGGATACAGTTTTTATTATTTTTGCAAGAGCCGTTTTTTCACCGACCTCGCTCGCTCTTGCCTTTATATATCCAGACTTGCAAGAGGATGAAGCAAAGATTTTATCGCCAACACCCTTTTCTGCCGGTACGCTCTCGCCAGTAAGTGAGGATTCGTCAAGAAAACACTCACCCTCAATAATAATCGCATCAACAGGAACGGAAGCGCCAGCCTTTACAATAAATATATCTCCGACCTTGATACTAGATATGTCAACCTCGGTTTCCTTATCGTCTATCAGTAAAACGGCGCTTGTTGGCTTTAGCTTAACTAAGCTTTTTAGTGCATTTTTTGTTTTGCCCTTTGAGAATGCCTCAAGCATTTTGCCGATTGTTATAAGAACTAAAATCATCGCTGCCGATTCAAAATATAAATCTGAATGGGCAAGCTCGGCTAAATATGATGGCTTGTCTGTGTTAAAGCACATAACAAATAAAATTACTGTGCTATAAATAAACGAAGCACCCGAGCCGATAGCGACTAATGAATCCATATTAGGGGAAAGCTTAAAAATCCCCTTGAAGCCGTTTATAAAGAATTTTTGATTTATTACTAAAATAATGGTGCAAAGAAGCAGTTGAGAAAAAGCAAGAGCAATTGGATTTTTCTCAAGCGGTGGAATTTGCGGAAGTCCCATGTGTGCGCCCATTGAAATATACATAAGAGCCAAAAGAAACGAAAGAGAAATGAAGAATCGTCTTCTTAAAATTGGGGACTCATTGTCGATAAATAAATCTGTTTCCTTAAAAGAGACATTTTCTGAGGCACTTTTTAGAGAAGCGCCATAGCCGGCTTTTTTAACTGCGTTTATTACATCAGTTTCACTTGTCGAGCCTTCAACATTCATCGAGCTTGTCAAAAGATTGACAGAGCAGGATTCTATTCCGTCAAGTGACTTAACAGCCTTTTCAACGCGTGAAACACACGCGGCACAGCTCATGCCAGTTATATAGAAGCTTCGCATTTTAGCCCTCCTTTTTTCTTTATCAATTTAATTATACCCTTAAAAAGCGTTTTGTCAACCCTGCTTTTGACTATGCAAAAGCAAAAAAGCTCATTTTTCGAAAACCTTCCTTATTAAATATTAATAGGAAATCAGTAAAAATTTTCGGCAAAAAATATTCCCAAAAAAAATTTCAAAAATTTTGGAAAAATCACTTGACAAACTCGGTTAGTTATGCTAAACTAACTGCGTAGTTAGTCAAGACTAACTCTAAGCTGTTTATGAAGGAGAAAAGCAAAAATGACTTTAAAGGACGCAAAGGTCGGCGAAACCGTTAAGGTTCTAAAGGTTACGGGCGAAGGACCGATAAAAAGACGTATCATGGACCTTGGCATTACTAAAGGCGTTGAAATTTATGTAAGAAAGGTGGCGCCTCTTGGGGACCCATTTGAGCTTACAGTCAGAGGCTACGAGCTTAGCCTAAGAAAAGAAGACGCTAAGATGATAGCGACAGAAAAAATCAGTTAATTTTGCAAATAGCGTGGAGTCGCTTTAGGAGGAAAAATGTCAATTAAAATCGCTTTAGTTGGAAACCCCAATACGGGTAAAACAACGCTTTTCAATGCGTTAACCGGCTCAAACCAATATGTTGGCAACTGGCCAGGCGTTACAGTCGAGAAAAAAGAGGGAAAAATAAAGTGGAACAAGGAGGTTATTTTAACAGACCTTCCGGGTATTTATTCACTTTCTCCATATACACCTGAGGAAATTGTTGCAAGAAACTATTTGGTTGATGAGCACCCAAGCGCAATAATCAATATTGTTGACGGCACAAATCTTGAAAGAAATTTATATTTGACCACTCAGCTTCTTGATTTTGGGATTCCGGTTGTGATTGCAATCAACTTTATGGACGTTGTAAGAAAGCGTGGCACAAAATTAAATCTCAAAAAAATTGAGAAGGAGCTTGGATGCAGGGTTGTTGAAATCTCTGCCTTGAAGGGCGATGGAATTGAGGAGGTCGCAAGGGAAGCAATCGCCATCTCAACCAAAAAGCCTTTCTTTAAAAAAGATATCTTCTCCCACAAGACTGAGCAAGCAATTGAGAAAATAGAGAAGATAGTTTCTGGTGGCTACATAGAGGAAAGAGAGCTTCGTTTTATCAGTGTTAAGCTTCTTGAAAGAGACGAGGAAATAGTTTCCCACATTGACCTTAGCGAAAAAGGCAAGAAAGAAATAGAAAAAATAATCAAAGCGCTTGAAGAAGAATTCGATGATGACAGTGAAGGAATTGTTATAAGTGAGCGATACGATTATATAACATCAATTGTTGAAAAAAAGGTGTCAGGTAAGGACAAAATTTCCACCTCTGACAAAATAGACAGAATAGTAACAAACAGATGGCTTGCAATCCCAATTTTTGCCCTTGTTATGTTCTCTGTATATTTTATTGCAATAGGAACTATTGGACAATGGATGACAGATTTTGCAAACGAAACATTGTTTGGCGAATGGATTGTGCCGGGTGCGGTTTCGCTTCTTGAGGGCTGGGGTGTTTCACCTTGGGTTGTTGGACTCGTTGCTGACGGAATAATCGGCGGAGTTGGCTCTGTGCTTGGCTTTGTGCCACAAATGGTAATACTTTTCTTGCTTCTTTCACTCCTTGAGGATTGTGGATATATGTCAAGAATAGCCTTCATTATGGACAGGGTTTTCCGTCGCTTTGGTCTTTCGGGCAAATCATTTGTACCAATGCTTATAGCCTCTGGCTGTGGCGTTCCCGGTATTATGGCAAGCCGTACAATTGAGCAACAAAATGACCGCAAAATCACAATAATGACAACAGGCTTTATTCCTTGCTCGGCGAAAATGCCAATAGTTGCATTTGTTGCTGGTGAAATCTTTGGCGGAGGAATTTGGGGCGCAGTTGTTGCAACCGGTGCATACTTTGTCGGCATAGGCGCAGTTATTTGCTCAGGCATTATCTTAAAGAAATTCAAAGCATTTTGGGGACATCCAGCACCATTTGTTATGGAGCTTCCCGAATATCATGTTCCTGCACCAAAAAACGTATTTAAATCAACATTTGACCGTGCTTGGAGCTTTATTAAGCGCGCGGGTACAGTAATTTTGCTCGCAAGCATTCTTATTTGGACATTCCAAAACGTTTCACTCGATTCAACTAAATCCGAGGTCGTTATGGACGTTGAAACCGGTGAAGCCATTCACGGCGTGCACGCCCACGAGATATACGACGAGGACGGCAACGTAATTGACTACGAGATGGCGAACCACGATGGTCCTCACTTTATAAAAGAGGGGTGTACATCAAAATCGGTTCTTCAAGTGCTTGGAGAGGGACTCTCAATAGTGTTTAAGCCACTTGGCTTTGGAGAAAGCTGGGAAACAAGTGTGGCAACTGTTCTTGGCTTAGTAGCTAAGGAGGAGGTGCCTGGCGCTCTCGGCACAATGACAGAGGGACGCAATCTTTCCTCCGCCGCAGATGAGTTCTTTGCGCATAGCCGTTTAAAGGGCCTTTCATTCTTGATTTTCAACCTCCTTTGTGCACCTTGCTTTGGTGCTATCGGAGCTATAAAAAATGAAATGAACAGCAAAAGATGGACTTGGCTCACGCTTGGTTATATGACCGGACTTGCGTATGCATTGTCGTTGATGGTTTATCAGTTCGGCAGACTTGTGCGATATGGTTCATTTGGATTTTTCACGGTAATTGCATTTATTTTACTGGCGATTTTCCTATACCTACTTTTCAAGCCTGCAAAATTTTCAATTTTTGGAATTTTCAAAAAGAAAAAAGCGTAATTCAAAATATTTATAAGGAGGACACAATATGATACCCACAATAATAGCAATAGTAGTGATTTTGGCAATCGTTTTGGCGATAGTAATCAAAATGATAATAAACAAAAAGCAGGGAAAAACCACATGCTCCTGCGGCTGTGGTGGATGTGCAATGAAGGATATGTGCCACTCCTCGAAAAGCGAAGATGAGAGGGCTTTGCCAAATGAGCAAGAAAATGGCGAAGCAAAAACAGAATAGACCCCATAAATTTTTTACATAAGATTTTCCAAAGACTAACCAAGGGGAACGGTTAGCAAAAAAAGAGTGCCAAATGGCACTCTTTTTTTATTCAAATAATGTCCAAACCTGCATATCGTTTTCGCCTCTGTTTGCAAATGCGTAGTAGGGAATAAGCTTTGCCTGTGTTTTCTGTCGTTCATATGACATTGGAGAGTAAAGTGCGCCGTTGCCCTTCTTCATGTAGGCGTCAACCGTTATTGTAGGAACACCAAGCTCCTTGTCAAAGCCGTGTATAAAATCGGTGTCTTTATTTATGCGAATATTAAATAATTCACCTTCGTTGTCACACCCTTCCATACAGTAAACAACAGGTCCGCGCATAATTGCAACCTTGCCGGCAGTTGACAAAATAGCAGGATTGCCCTCAATTAGCATAGTTGGCATTTCAAACTCGATTGTTTTCTCAATTCCTGCCGTTAAATTAATTGGAACATAGCTGTTTCCTAAATATTCTGGCACGCGCACAAAAACAGTAACGTCCTCGCTTGAAACAAGCGAAATCTTGACGTTTTCGGGATAAGACGTTTTCTCTACAAGCGTAATTTCCTTGCCGTTTATATTGAATTTTGCTTCGCTGGACGCAAATTGCTGTAAATAAATTCCATCGTCATTATAGGTGTAGAGAAGTGAGCCAAAGGAACCGAGGAATCTAACGATATTCGGTGGACAGCAAGAGCACTCAAACACCTCAAATCTTGTCATTGGTGGGAGATTGTCGCTATAATTAACAGAAACGTGTCGAGTGTGGTTTTTCTTAACTATTTCAAGCGGGTTGACGTAGAAAAACGACTTGCCGTCAAGAGAAATTGAGGATAAAAAGCCGTTATATAAAACCCTTTCAATAAGATCGGCATACTTTTTCTTTCCTGTTAAAGCGAGCATTCTTTGTGCAAAGAAGACAAGGCCGATAGCGGCACAGGATTCTGAATATGCTGTTTCGGTTGGCAAATCGTAGTCGATTGTAAAAGCCTCACCGTGTCTTGTTGAGCCAATTCCACCTGTAATATACATTTTATGTGTGATAATATCGTCAAATATTTTTTCACACGCACCTTTTAACTCTGTATCGCCATCTAAAAGAGCGATATCAGCCATCGAGGAATAAAAATATGTCGCACGTACACTATGACCCATCGCGGTTTCTTGTTTTTTTGCCTCAATATGTGATTGAAGATAAGATTCGTTTGACCAATCAGTAAGTGCGTTTTCACATTCCTTTCCACGCTCTAAAACAAAGAAGCGGGCAAGATCTAAAAATTTTCTTTCACCTGTAAATTTATAAAGACGGACAAGTGCAAGCTCTATTTCCTCGTGACCTGGCGTTTTAAAGCCTGTGTCGCCCTTGATTTTAAAGCGATATTCTATATAATCTACATATTTAATCATCAAGTCAACGAATTTTGTCTTGCCTGTCGCCTCAGCATAAGCAACAGCTGCTTCTATTAAATGACCGGCACAGTAGAGCTCGTGACAGTCGCGATTTTTAAAGATGTTTTGTGGTTCAATAGCAATATAAAAGCTATTAAAATATCCACAGGGTAGCTGATTTTTCTCAATATCATCAACAACTCCGTCAATGATTTTTTCAAGCTCCGGCTCTGGCGATTTTTTAATAAGATAAGCAGCACCCTCAATCCACTTGGCAACATCGCTGTCCCAATAAATATGAGGCTTAATTTTGGCGTTTTTGTCGCATTTAAAGGCATCAAAGCGACCTGTTTCCTTAAATCTTTTGTAAACAGCCCAAACGGTTGTTTCTCTTAAGATATTTTGCCTTGCATTCCAAAAGCCACCGGTGATATTTACATTTTCAAAGCTTAAAACCTTATGTTCCATAGAATAAAACTCCTAAAACTCCCGAAAAAACAATTAAAATAATAGGGGAAATGGCTTTTTTCTTAAATTTTTGCCAAGCAAAATAAAGAATTGCCACAAGACCCAAAATTAAAGCACTCTTTAAATCAAATGTAAAGCCGTCCATAATTGAATACATGCCAAAAATCAAATTGAAGATTAAAATAACTGACATTCCAATTATAAGACCGACAATTGCAGGACGCATACCATTTAAAACGGCTTTCACAGCCTTAAATTCAAGAAGATTTTTAAGCAGAGCCGCAATTATCAAAATTATAATAAGCGATGGCAAAACAACACCAAGCGTTGCTAAAAACGCACCGAGAATTCCACCCTGACTTGAGCCAACAAAGGTTGCAATATTTATTGCAATAGGACCGGGGGTTGATTCAGCAACTGCAACAAAATTAAGAAGCTCACCTTCAGTCAGCCACGCATTTGAAAGACACTCGTCACGTATTAAGGAAATCATACCAAGCCCGCCACCGAAGGAAAGAGCGCCTATTTTAAGGAAGGATAAAAATAAATTTAAATAAATCATTTCTTGCCCTCCTCATTCTTTTCCTTTATATATTTAACCATAAAGATAATAAGCCCAACAAGGCCACTGATTAGAATATATAAAATAGCAGAGAAGCTAACACCGGTAAAGCTAAACAGCACCATAAAGAAAATAGTTACACATAATATAATAGTATTTACAAGCGTTCCCTTCAATTGCTTTAGCATTTTAAAGCCAGCAGATAAAATAAGGAAAATGACACACACCTGAATCCCACGAAACGCAGAATAAACCCAAGTGATTTCAAGGAATCTGTCAAAAAACAGGGAAATTAAAAAGATAATAACAAAGGAGGGCATGCACATACCAATGGTGGAGAGAAGTGCGCCCAAAAATCCAGCACGCTTATAGCCAACATATGTTGACATATTTATAGCGATTGGTCCGGGTGTTGACTCAGCAACAGCGACAACATCCATAAACTCGTCGTGTGATAAATAATTCTTTCTTTCTACAAATTCGCTGTGCAAGAGTCCAATCATTGCGTATCCACCACCAAAGGTGAAAAGTCCGATTTTCATCATTTTCAGCATCAAAGAAAGAGACGAAAGAAGACGCTTCATATATACCCCCTTTTTAAAATATGTTAATTAAATTATATCATTGCTAAAAGAAAAATGCAATAAAAAAGCACCCTAAAAGGGTGCTTTAATTCTAATTATTGAGCTTTTTGATAATCCTTTATTTCAAGCTCGCGCATTTTTTGGTCGTAGGTGTATGAAATAACGCTTTCTTTTCCGTCCTCTGAGGTGGTTTTAATTTTTCCATTGAAAATAGAGAAGGTTCCCTTTTCAACAGTCTCGCCCTTTATTGATAATGTCGTTTTTTCATATGTATCATCATCGTTAAAGGTGTAGGAGGTCATAACCTGTTCTTCAATTGGAGTATTTTCATCAGGTAAAGCAACCCAAGTGCCCAAAACGGCATAACGATGTGTTTTTGCACCAACGAAAACAACAGTAAACACGCTTAACACAATCAAAACAACTAATGCGCACGCGAGAGAAATTATAAATTTTTTAGTAGACATAATGTCCTCCTTGATAAAACAGTAAAAACTGCAAATTCCGTTCTATACGGCTCTACATTTATATAATAACACATTATTTTTAAAAGTGCAAGAAAAAAGTGGCGCAAAAGCACCACTTTTAAAAATTACATCTCCCAGCTTGAAATCCAAGCGGTAAAATCTTTATAAAGAGAGTTCATCTCGTCCTTTAATTCCTCACCCTTGTTTATTGTGTAAACAAAGTCGTAGTTGTCAAACTTTTCAAGGTATTCAGGCTGCTCGGAGCGTGTGTAGTTTCCTGATTCAAGCTCATATAAAGCCTTTTTAGCAAGAGTCTCTGCGTCTTTTACATTCTTCACAAGAGATGAGAGCTTTTCCTTGTCGATTGATTCGATTTTTGAAACGAGAGAATCAAAATATCCGTCCTCGTATCCGTAGTTGAACTGTGCACCCTTCTTTGTTATGTAATTCAGTGCATCGGTTGGATAGAGATAGTAGCCCTTTACAAGATTGCCGTTTGAATCTGTATAGGTGTTAACTGTATATGTGTTCCAAGCGCATAAGAAGTTGACATAATCATACATATTATAAAGGTCGGAAACAATACCGCTTTCAGCAATCTGTTGCCAAAGCGCTAAATCGCTTGAAATCTCGTCAGCGCTGAGAATAGAGTAGGAAGCGTCAACGATTTTAAAGTTAAATTCATAGCCGAATTCGTCAGTGAAAAACTGGTCCTCACTTGGCGCAACCATAAGAGTACCTGTAACCTTGATTGCTTGCGTTGTGTATTCAAACGATTTCCCCTTTTCTGGGTAAACCTCCAAGGTGTTTGAAAGCTGTGAGGTGTTTGGCAAGCAGAATGGACAGCTTTGATATGGCATGTTCATAAGGAACATAAACGAGCCATCAACAGGCGAGGATGTTGCCATATAGCCGTTTATTGTGACAGCCTGTCCGTCGATTGTTTTTAAGTAATCGTAGGTTGAGGCAGATTTAAAGCTCAGCTTCACAGGGTCAACATTCTTCTTTCCACAGCCGATAACGGGAAGAAAACACAAAAGAGCAAGCGCTAAGCAAATGATTTTTAAATAAATTCCTTTCATGTTTCCTCCTTATGAGTTAATTGAGTCCTTCTTTGACATAACGAAGGTCCAAATCGCAGTTGGCAAAACACTGATGACAAAGACACCAACCAAAATTATAATTTCAAGTGGATAAATTCTTCCAATATTCAAAACAACGCCCATTGATGAAACATAGTCGTTCATTAAAGCCAAGCAAATTCTTGAAAGACCAAATGCTAAAATGGTGGAGAACAGTCCGATAATTGAGTTTTGAATCAAGTAAAGAAGATTGATTTTTTTCATGCTTATGCCAATCAAGCGCATAAGCGATATTTCCTTTGAGGAATGGTACATATTAAGCAGAGTGATAATAGAAATTATCATTATGTTCATTATAAGAATAACTGCGCAAAGCACAAAAACAATATATTTTGTGTTGTCAGCGTCATTTAAAACATCTCTTACCGCGTCCATTGGGGAAATTGCCTGCAAGGAAATCGGGTTTTCGCCATCCCCCTCTATAACCTTGCCGTTATATTTTTCAATAATTGACATAGCAACTGAGGGGTTCTTTGCGCGAACCAAAACAGCACAAACTGTTTTTGAGTGATTGTGCGCTTCCTCGCCTTGGTGTGAGTCGTGACTCTCGCTTGCGTGTTCATTTTCCGACTCGTGTTCTTCACCGTGGTCGTGTAAATCCCAAAGACTGCGAATCTGCGTGAAAACAACAGTATCAAAGGAGGAGTATGTTCTTTCTAATATACCAACAACAGTAAGACCCTTTTCGTGGGTTTGTCCCCCTGTTGCTGAGTGGCTTGTGTAAAGGGTGTCACCAACCTTTAAGCCGTTTTCCTTAGCCACGCGATAACCAATAACCGCTTCAAAGGAGCCGTGTTCTTTAAACATTTCTCCGCTGGAAAGCTCCTTGTCCTTTAAATAGGTTGGGGTTGTTCCAACAACGCTTGAGCCGTTATAGTTGTCAGCCATAGCAAATGGAACAGCCTCGCGCACGTTATTATCTTGGCTTAATTCTGTAACCACGGAGTAGGGAATAGTGCCAAGAGGCGCATCAGAAAAATACATCGAGTTCATAGCAAGCTGAGTCTTGCTACCAGACGGGCCGACAATAACTGAATAGTATTGAGCATTTTTTGAAATTCCATCGCTAACCTGATTTGAAACATTGAAGGCAAGCACGGCAATTCCGGCAGAAAGTATAATTGAAATAACGACCAAAATAATCTGCACCTTTTTGATTGCCATATTTTTAAGAGCGAAGCGTATCATAAGAGCGCCTCCCCCTCGGGCTTAATATCAAAAAGCCCGCTTGTCATTTTGTTCATATCAATAACGCAGTCGAAATACTTAGCCAAGCGCTCATCATGCGTTACAGCAATTAAGGTTTTGCCCCTTGAAATTTCGGAAAGAGCCTTAATAACCTCCTCGCCAACCTCGAAATTCAAGTTACCCGTTGGCTCATCAGCAAGAATTATGTCTGGCATTTTTACAATAGCGCGAGCAATAGCAACCCTTTGCTTTTGTCCGCCGGAAAGATGCTTTATTTTTGCATTTCTTTTTTCGTAAATTCCAAGAGCTTTAAGAATCTCTGGTGCGCGCGAGGTGTCAACACCCTCAAGACGCAAAATATTTATGTTATCCATAACGTTCATATCGTTAATGAGCTTGAAATCTTGAAAAATGTATCCGATTTTTTGGATTCTGAATTTGTCCTTTTCCTTTTGGCTCTTGCTTGTCATATTGCTTCCGTCAATGATTATAGAGCCTGAGGTGGGCGACAAAACGCCCGCAATAATGTTCAAAAGAGTTGATTTTCCACAGCCGGATGCACCAAGGAGCATATAGGATTTACCGTTTTCAAAGGTGATATCGCTATAATTGATGGCTGTCTCATTTTGAAACTGCTTTGTTAAATTTTTTACCTCTATCATTTTTATTCCTTTCTTTGTTTTAAATTTGAAAAACAAAGAAAATCAATTAGATAGCTTTACCCTTAGCTTTATAGGGGATGGTTTTGTTATTATTACAAAAGCTAAAGAGAAGGCAACGCACAAAAATGCACAAGCTGTGAAAAATAGAGAAGCAGAAGACACAAAGAAAAATTCGCCCTTATTATTGCTTGAAAGCAATGCGCAAAATTGACAAAGCTCATTGTCACAACAGCAAGCGTGCCCAATTTCCAAGAAAATAGAGAAAACAGAAAAAGCCATAGCAAAAGCTAAGACAAGCGCAATGATAAGTAAAATACGATTGCGTTTCATAATACTCCTCCATTTTTTAGAATTTTATAAGCAATTTTTGCAATAATATATATTATATGATAGCACATTAAAAAGAAAAGTTCAAGAATAAAGGATAAAAAGTAAAAAAATCTCAAAAAATGAAACAAAAGCATAATTTTCAAATTTTTTAATAAAGTGCTTGACAAGTAAAATAAAATGTGATACAATACTAACGCAATATTGGGATGTAGCCAAGCGGTAAGGCACCAGACTTTGACTCTGGCATTTCGATGGTTCGAACCCATCCATCCCAGCCAAAACAAAAAGGACACCAAATCGGTGTCCTTTTTGTTTTGCCCGGAACGTAGTGTTTGACCACTTTGTGTTGCGTCGCAACACAAATGTGGTTCGCAAGTCCGACTAAAGCCGTTGTCGGCTTGCCAGCAAAAGGCTAGTCGAGACTCTTTGCCAAAGGCAAAGCCTCCATCCATCCCAGCGGGTGTTAGCACCATACTAAATTGAGAGGGCGCATGCTCAAAGGACACCACGCCGCACTTGCGTCAAGGGGGTCCTCAAAACGAAGTATGAGTTTTGGGGATCACAAATTGCAAGGATACGCCGTGGCCAAAAGCCTCGCCTGTGGCGAGAAGCCAGCCGTAGAATATCTCGTTCTGCTTAGGCGAAGCCGAGCCGACTTGTATAAGACAAGCGCACGCCCTGTTTACACGTTTCACACAAACATTGACTCAATGCTTTCAAAACCTTTTTCATTGTTAGCACGTTGTTTCTTATTATGAAAACATTGCAAAAATCGGTTTCTTTAACAGTTGAATAAATTTTTGAAATAAGACAAAATCAAATGCTCCAGTTTTTTATAATTTTTGATGTATTTTTCATGAAATTTGGGCATAATTTTAAAAAAACTATTGATTTTTTCTTTTTTTTAGATTAAAATACAAAAGGAGGATTACTTCGTGAGATCCGAAGAAATAAGCAAAAGGAGAACTTCCATGATTGTTTTAAATGTAAAACTAAACAATTTATATGCATTTAAAAATTTCAATGCAAACTTTACTTATCCAAAAAAAATTGTTGGCTCTACAATAAAAGATGAATTTTTGCCTGAGCGCCCTAATTTTAGGTATAAAAAGATTAATGTTTTTTTGGGAGCAAATGCTTCTGGTAAAACTACATTTGGTGTAATATTGAGAAAGATTTTCAATTTTATTGATAAGAAAAACTACGAGCTTATTACAGATGCAATTTGTGACAAAAGCAAAGAAGCAACTTTTGTGATTGATTTAGCATCTAAAAATAATATTTTTTATCGAGTAATTTGTAATATTGAACCATGTATAGATACAAAATACTCATTTGAAAACATAAAACTTGAAATTCGAAAAGAAAACATATCGTTGAAAGATAGTTACGAATCGTGTGTTAAAAGAATTGAGAATCGCGAGTTTAATCCTGCAGAAAACTATATTACTGAATTGGAACAAATCGAAGAACTCGCATGGTTGTTTGTTCATCCACGTTCCAATCAAATAGTATTTGATCTTCCAAATAAGGATCAAAAATTTTGTTTTCTCCTTGAAAAGGTTTTGAAATCACTAGATCCATCTATACAAAGTGTAGACGTTTCAAGTGAAGTTGACAATGCTTATGTAATTAGATTTCAAGAAAAATCAATTGTGTTACAAAATGATCAAAGAATAGACGATACATCTTTTTTATCAAGTGGAACGCGATCTGGTATAGTTATATCTCAAACATTGTACTCTCTTATGCAAGGACGTAATAGTTTTTATTATTGTGATGAAAAGTTTTCGTTTATTCACAGTGATATTGAAAAAGCTATATTATCCCTTATGATCGACTTCGTTGGACCATGTGATCAATTATTCTTTACCACTCACAATACCGATGTTTTAGATATGGATTTGCCCAAGCATACATTTAGTTTTCTTAGGAAAAATGTGAATAATTTTGAATGTCCCATAACTTATGTAGAAGCATCTTCACTGTTAAAAAGAAGTACAGACTCGCTAAGAAATGCAGTTGAAAATGATTTATTTTTGTCTGCTCCTTCTACAGAACTGATTTACTCCATTGCAAATTTGAAACGTAAGGAGTAATCAAAATGAAGAACACAAATATTCTATACTTCGTTGAAGGGGAAGATGAGAAAAAACTTGTAAACGTTTTAAAAGCAGAGCTTAAACTGATTAAGGCAGGAAAGGTTCAAGTGTTAAATGTAGTTGAAGAGATAATTACAGATGCCATGCTTAGACCTTTAAAAAAAGATACCACTGTTGTGTTGGTGTTTGACACGGATACAAGAAATGTTGGCATTCTAAATTACAATATTTTAAGGCTGAAAGAATGTAATGCTGTGTCTAAAATAATTACAATTCCGCAAGTTGCAAACTTGGAAGACGAGTTGATACGCAGTTGTAACATCAAAAAAATTACAGACCTATTAAATAGTCCTTCTTTAACTGATTTTAAACGTGATTTTATTAGGATCAATAATTTGAATGCTAAACTGATAGAACGCAAATTCGACATTGATGTTTTGTGGAGTCAAAAACCACCTATTTTATATCAAAATATTGATATAGAAAACAATTCAAAAGAAATAAAATTGTTTAAAAACAAAAAATAGAAAAGTTGCTCTTGTGAGGAGCATCATTTAATAGACAAGGAGAGATTATGCCTATTTTTAATAAAACAATTCAATTGTTTATTTTTGAAGGGAATCCTAATGGCAGAATAATGTGTGAACTTTCAAATTGGAATGGAAGAGTTTATAAAATTGCACGTAACCAATTATCAGAGTTTTCACAACGCACAGACAGTACATATACGGGAGTTTATTTTTTATTTGGGAAAGATGAGAATAATACCACTACTATATATATAGGCGAAGCAGAAAACATTTTAACTAGATTAAAGCAACATTTGAATGATGATGTTTATTGGAATGAATGCGTTATTGTAATCAGCAACAATGATAGTTTAAACAAGGCTCATGTAAAATTCCTTGAAAATAAATTTTACCTTCTTGCCAAAGATGCCAACAGATCTAAAATTATTAACGGAACAATTCCCACATGTTCATCAGTATCGGAATACGATCAAGCTATGCTTGAAGAGTTTATAGATAATGCAAAGTTACTTGTTGCTACATTGGGTTACAAATCTTTTGAAACGTTAGAACCTCAAATCGAAGAAACTATAAAGTTTTATATTTCTGCTGCAAGAGGAGCCGAAGCTGTTGGAACCATTGTAAGTGATGGCTTTATTGTTTTTAAAGGATCTACCGTTGCTTCATCTACTACATCTAGCATGTCTGATAATTTGAAAAACTTTAGAGCTAAACTTTATGCTGATGGAATTATAGATTCTAATAATAAATTTGTTGAAGATTATCTGTTTTCAAGCCCATCCTACGCAGCAGCCATCGTTATGGGTCGCAATGCAAATGGCAAAACCGAATGGAAAACGTCTGATCGTCAGAATATACACGATATAGAATCACAATGAATCTAATTCGGTTCAAATTACAAACAAAATGCCCAGCCAAAACAAAAAGGACACCAAATCGGTGTCCTTTTTGTTTTGCCCGGAACGTAGTGTTTGACCACTTTGTGTTTGCTCTGCAAACGCAAATGTGGTTCGTTCTTTTGCCCATAAGGCGTTCTCTGCTTGCAAGGATAAGCCGCGGGCAAAAGCCTCGCCTATGGCGAGAAGCCATCCGCCTTGTATCTTTTCTTTTTGCAGCGCAAAAAGCCTCCATCCATCCCATCTAATAGATAAGCCACTCGTTGCGAGTGGCTTTTTAAATTCATTTAAACACAATCTCGTTTACGATGTCGCAGATTTTAGCGCACAGTGTTTGGTCTAAGTCCTTAAATGGCGAAGGGGATACTGGCTTATTTGTTAGGGTGGCAAGCCAGGTAAGGGCAACGGCATATCTTCCGTAGGTGCGTGACATATGGAAGCCGTCGAGGCAGAGGGACTCACCGCCGTTTTTATAGTCAAACTCGGGCAAGCGTGTGCGCAGTGCTTGGATTACATCGCCTGATAAAATAGGGGAAAGCCCTGTTTTTTCGCGCACTATCTTCGCAACATCGCAAATTGAGGCGTACATTTTTTCCTGATTGCAGTCGTAAAGATAAAACTCACTATGAGTTGAGTCAATTTCATACGCCCAGGTTTTGTGGAAATAAAGCTTAGCCTCTGGCTGATGCTTTTTTACGTAGTCAATTAGGTTATTTAAGTAAGGCTGATAAGTTTCGTATTGTCCTGAAAAATGGCTCACCTGCTGAAGCGTTACCACGTCAAATTTTTCACTCTTTATTATTTCGTCAACGGTGACAAGTGGGTCGCCCCAGCCGTTGTCGTTTATTAAGTGGAGATATTTTGGGCTGTTTGACTCTATGTTTTCCCAGTGCGTTTGTAGGCTACAACCACCGATTGCAAGGTTAACCGCAGTTATTTCGTATCCTGCCTCCTTTGCAAGCATGCTCAAATACGCATGTGCGTCAACTGAAAAGCTGTTGCCAATAGATAAAATTTTCATCCTAAATCCCTCCGTCGGTTTTTATTAAGTTTATCACGTTTTCTTGCGCTTTTCAACAATCAAATTTATAAAAGCCTTTCTTTTTTCATTTCATTGAAAAATATATTCCTGTATGATATAATATTTAAAAGAAAGGCGGTGCTTTATGAAAAAATACGATGTTGCCGTTATAGGTGGTGGCTTTGCTGGTGTCTCAGCAGCTATCGCGGCAAAAAGGATGGGCGCAAGCGTTTTGCTCATTGAAAAAGGGAACAGCCTTGGTGGAGCAGCGGTGAAATGCCTTGTAAATCCGTTTATGCCATTTACAACCAAAATAAATGGGAAAGAAACAAAGCTTTGTGGTGGAATTTTTGACGAAATTTGCCAAAGGCTTGAAAAGAACAGCGCTTTAAAATACCTCTCGTTTTTAGAGGAGGAGCTAAAATTTATTTTGAACGATATGGCGCAAGGCGAAGGCGTTGACCTTCTTTTTCATTCCTATATTTTCAAGGCGGAAAGAGAAGGGGAAAGGATAGAATCTATTTCCTTGGCGACCAAAAGCGGAGAAACAAAAATAGAGGCTGACTACTTTATTGATGCAACGGGAGATGCACAGGTGGCATATCTTTCCGGATGCCCATTTGTCCTTGGCAGAGAAAAGGATGGCCTTTGTCAACCGATGACCCTTTGCTTTAGACTTGGCAATGTGGATACCGATGCGTTTATGTCAAGCCTTGAAAGCCTGCAAACAGAATATAAAAGGGCGCGCCAAAGAAACGAAATTAAAAACCCACGCGAAAACATTCTTGTTTTTAAAACGCCAGTTGAAAATGTGCTTCATTTCAACACAACAAGGGTTATTAAGCTAAATCCGACGGACGCAGAAGACGTAACAAGTGCAGAGCTTATAGCAAGAGAGCAGGTTAAAGAGCTATATGAATTTATGAAAAAGCACGCAAAGGGCTTGGAAAACAGCTTCCTTATGATGACTGCTCAAGAAATAGGTGTAAGGGAAAGCCGTATGATTATAGGCGACTATAAGCTGACCGAAAATGACTGCCGAGCGTTTGCAAAATTTGATGACGGAATTGCCGCGTGTAATTATGATATTGATATTCACAACCCAGAGGGAAGTGGAACAAGTCACTATTATTTCCCTGAAGGAAAATACTATGAGATTCCATATCGCTCATTGATTCCGCAAGGGGTAAATAATATGCTTGTAGCGGGAAGATGCATTTCCTCCGACCACGCGTCGCAAGCATCCTACCGAATAATGCCAACCGTCAGCACAATAGGTGAGGCGGCAGGAACGGCAATTGGCTTGGCTGTCAAGGGAAAAACCGACACCCGAGGGATTGATATTAAGGAGCTACAAAAAATACTAAAAAGCAACGCACCAAAATCTTAAGTATAAAGAGGGAAGTTTATGGAAAAATACGCATGGAAGGGCAAAATTGTTGATGGCGCCCTTGACGAATATATTAAAAGGCACGACGCTATTTGGGACGAAATGAAAGAGGTTTTAGAAAGCGCCGGCATTGTTAATTACACAATTTGGAATGTAGGCAATGAGCTTTTTGGCTATTACGAGTGCGAAAAGGGAATTGAATATGCTGCCAAGGTGCAGAAGGAAAGCCCAGTGGTTGACCGATGGAACGAATATATGAAGGATATTTTAATAATGGAAACTGACCCAAAAACTGGTGCTCAGCCATTGCTTACAAAGGTTTTCTCGTTTAGAGAAAATTGATTGACATTTTATAGCTACCTTGCTATAATGTTAATATATAAAATATATTAAACGGAGGCACTATGGACCGTTTTATTGAATTTTTGAATTCATATGTTGTTGACCTTAGCTGGGTATCAATTATTTTAAGAATAATCCTTGCTGTTATCGTCGGTGGACTTATCGGAAGCGAAAGAGGCAGAAGCGGACGTCCGGCAGGACTGCGCACACATATTTTGGTTTGTCTTGGCTCGGCAATGACAGCGCTAATCAGTGTTTATATTGCAAAAATGGGTGGCTTTGATGATATAGCAAGAATACCGGCACAGGTTATCTCTGGTATTGGCTTCCTCGGTGCCGGAATGATTATTGTTAAGAAAAACAGTGTAATAACAGGCTTAACCACCGCAGCCGGTATGTGGGCAACTGCAACAATCGGTATTGCAATCGGCTATGGATTTTATCTTGGCGCGCTTGTTGCAATGGGCGCATTAATCTTCACAGCATCGGTTCTTACAATACTTGAGCGCAAGAGTAAGAAATCAGTTCACATATATGCAGAAATATCAAGGGTGGAGGAATCCGGCAGAATTACCGAGGAGGTAAGGGAAGTGCTCGGCCACGAGGCGCATGTTGAGGTTTCCTCGGCAAGAAGTGGTATAGTTGGCAATCTTGGCTTATATATCACCACGACCACACAAAGCGCAGAGAACACTCGCCAAGAAATAGAAAAGTTAGAGGGCATTTCATTTGCAATAAGAGAATAAAAAAGCACCCAACCGGGTGCTTTTTTCACACTTGAAAGCATAAACACTTTGTGTTATAATTAAATTGAAATAAGCAAAGAAGGGGAGAAGAGTATGAACGATAGACCAAAGGTTAACTGGCGTGGCGGACTTCTTTATTTTCTTTTTATTGAAATAGAGGTTTTACTTGTTGCATTTTTCCTTGGCTTTGCAATTTATCCTATAAGAATGGCTGTTGATGAGGGCGCTTTGCGCACGCTTTTAGAAATAGTTGTCTTTATGGCTCTTGAGCTGGTAATTAGATTTTTCGTTTTCTATAACTTGTTTAAAAATAACAGAAGATTAGATTTTGGTTATTTCGCACAGGGCTATGCTATTACCTTCGGAATAAGACTTATTTTCTCGCTTATTACCAGCTTTGCTGCATTTTCGGCAGGAATGGCGGTTTTGGAAATCGGTGTAACATTTGCGCAGGAATTAATAAATCCTGAGATAAAAACAATGCAAGAGGTTCCAAAGCTTTTATATATAGTAGTTTTTACAGCCTTTGAGGGCATTTCCTTGCTCATAGCATACCTTGGCTTTAGGCTTAGCGAAAGCAAAAGAGAAAAGGAAAGAAAAGAGCTTATAGGCGAATAAAAAAGCACCCAACCGGGTGCTTTTTTGTTTAGTTGTAAATATAATCGTGCGTTTCAAAATAATACCAGTTATTTTCTATTTTCTTAACAAAGGACCAGTCACTCTCGTCACTCGCCTCGCCAAAATAGTAGCCACCGTCGCCCTCGGTATAGGTCTTTGGCAAGCTCATTTTGTCTTGTTCGCAAGGGAGAATTACACCCTCTTTTGAATAGTAATAGCCGTAATATGTATTTTCGTTTGTGTCATTAACCGCATCGTAGAAGAAGTATTCTATCTCACTTGAAGGAGAAAGGGAGCTTTTGTGCTCAGCTACGTAATTAGAAACCTCCTCGTAGTAGCTTTTAGAGAAGGAAGCACTACAACCAACCAGCATTAAAACAAATGTTATTAGAACAAAAAATGCAATAATTTTTTTCATTTTATCACCTTTTATTCAAGTATATTTGAGGTAATATAGTCAATGCCCCACTCGGCAAATTTTTCGCCCTCTTCCTTTGTGTCAACTGTCCAACAGTTTACAGTTAACCCTGCCGCGTGACATTTTTCAATTTGCTCCTTGGTAAGCTCACGGCACCAAACGTCAACATCGATTTTATCACGGACTAAACGCGCAATTTCCTCGTCGGTTACCTTCCAAAAGAGATATTGTGCGCTTTGGTTTGGCAAGATAGCCTTTATCTTTTGCAAATTCTCGTAAATAAATGAAATAAACGTTGTATTTTCAAGGTAATCATAGCTTTTTACTATCTCGATTATTTTTGCAATTTCTTCCTCGGTAAAATCGGACTTTAATTCCAAAATTGCGTGCTTTTCGTACTTTTTAACTATTTTTATGTAGTTTTCAAGACGGCTTGGACGAAGGTCAACCCTATCCTTTTTTCCGTCCTTATCAAAGAAAACAACGTTTTGAAGCATACCAAGTGAACTCTTTTCAAGATAGATTTCCTCGCCTGCTATTCTTTTATAGTTGTCGTCGTGACCGATAACGAATTTGCCGTCGGCTGTTTTATAAACGTCAGTTTCTATTCCATAATATGAGCGATTACCGGCGGCAACAAATGCTGAGTTTGTGTTTTCCACCTCAATGCCTGAAAGTCCTCTGTGTGCAATAACTTGTGTGTTTCTTTTGTTAAATTTAATAGTATTCATTTTTCCCTCCCAAAGGTATTAAATTTATTTTATCATACAGTGGAAATATTGTCAAGAAATGTAAGATCATCTTGTAATATATATTGAAATTATGATGCAAAGCTGGTATTATAAATGTATAAAGCAATAAGGAGAAGCCAATGAAAATAATGACCTTTAACACCCAGCATTGCCTAAATTTTTTGGAAAAGAAAATTGATTATCAAATTATGGCAGACTTAATTTCAGGTGAAGGCGCTGATATTTGCGGCCTTAACGAAATGTACTCTAATCGCATAGAGGGAGATGACTTACCAAACCAAACAAAGATTCTTTCTGAGCTTTCGGGACTTACAAATTATTATTTTGCAAAGGCTATATGCCTTGACGGTGAGGGCTCGTATGGAAATGGATTTATCTCAAAAATTCCAATTTTATCGGCAGAAACAATTATTATTCCCGACCCGAATCCAAGAAAATATAACGGCTATTACGAAACAAGATGTCTTTTAAAGGCAAAGCTTGCGGGCGGAATCACCGTGCTTGTTTGCCACTTTGGTTTAAACCCTGACGAGGAGGAAAATGCGGTAAAGACAATTCTTGAAAATTTAGAAGACGAGAAATGTATTTTAATGGGAGATTTTAACGTAACCCCCGATAATCCCGTATTAAACCCTATAAAAGAGAGGATGAAGGATGCGGCAGAGAGCTTTTGCCAAAGCTCCCCAACTTTCCCAAGCGACAAGCCGGAAATTAAGATAGATTATATTTTTGTTTCAAAGGATATAGACGTAAAATTTGCCGAAATTCCCGAAAAAATCGCCTCTGACCACAGGGTGCATACGGCAGTTATTGATTTATAAAAAGAAAACCACGGAAAAATCCGTGGTTTTTATTATTCATCAAGTAAAGCCTTCTTTTTTGCGCGCAAATGGCGAACAAGGAAATAAATTCCATAAAATATCGCCATGTATAGAACAAAAAGCAGCATAACAACAATAGGATATAGAACCTTGTTGCCACCAACCATAGCGGTCACTATTGTATATGGGGTTCCGTCATCTGCCATTAAGAACATATAGTTTGGTGAATCATCGAAAATATTTCCACCATAAGAAAGCCCACATATTACATTAACGATATACGCTAAGACTCCAAAAACACCTAAAATAGCATGGCTAATCCAAGCATTTTTCTTTTTCACGCTTGCCATACCTGAAATTATTATGTAAAGAGAGGTAAAGCCGGAGATTGAGTGTGTAATCGCAGAAACAATGTTGTGGAAGCAAAAAGCAGGATAAGCATTATAGTCTTGAATTGCACCAATAGGTCCAACCAAAGCGCCCAAAATGCCGAACATCATAACGAAATCTAAAGCTCCCTCTTTAAGTCTGCCACGACAAAAGGCAGCAACAGGAATTGCGATAAGCTGAATAGAGCAGAGGAAAAGAGGAAGATTCCAAAGAAGTGTTTTTACTAAGTTGTCAGAATGAATGCAGTTTACGATAATTTTTACAGCTTCGAACGAAAGTATTGAAATTGCAGAAATTATAATAACTCTATTTTTTGTTTTATATTCCTTTTTTCGCATCCAAATGCCAATTCCAATAGCCAAGCCTACCATAAGCAATACAAAAAATGAAACCTGTGTTATGTGTTGCCAGGAAAATGCGCCGTTTGGTTCGCGTGTGAATCCACCGATTCCAAAAAATTCCTTCATAAAAACCTCGCGTACTAAAATTTACGCTATCATTCTAACACAACAATTCTTATTTGTACACAGAATGTCAAAAAAATTAACATTTTGTACACACTATAATGGTTTTTTATAGAGAAAAATCAGTTTTTTTGTAAACAAGCATATTCCATGAGTGCTTTTTGAGATTTACTGTTTTTTCGCTTGTCACCTCGCGCTCGGATGGCGAGATAGCCTCGCCGTTTGCAGAGTTTCCAAGATTTAAATCATCAGAATATAATTCAACGTGGCGAGAAAGAGAATAGGAGTCAAAGCCGTCTAAGTCAATATCGAGCTCGATATCGGTATCAAGTGAACGATTGAGCAAGGAAACTATAACCTCGCCGGGTTTTTCGTTTTTTATAACAGAGGAATAAAGATAAGGAATATCCCAGCCCTCCTTTGATTTATAGGAATCGACTGTGATATTTGTCTTTAAAGCTTCTCCAACACCAAGCCTTGATGCATATAAATATGGGTAGAAAATTGTTTGGCGCCACGCCTTGCCATCCTTGTCTGCCATAATTGGCGCAATAACATTTACAAGCTGTGCAAGACAAGCGATTTTTACTCGGTCGCAGTTGTTTTGTAAGGACATTAGCATACCGCCAACCAAAAGCGCATCCTCAAAATTATATTTTTCCTCTAAAAGATGAGGTGCAACCTGCCATCTTTCGGCAGTTTTTTCCTCGTCCTTGGTTCTGTACCAAACATTCCATTCATCAAACGAAAGGTTTACAGTTTTTTGGCTGTTCTTTTTTTCTTTTACCTCGTCGCAAATATCAGCGGTTGTCTTAATAAATTTGTCCATTTGCTCAATTCTTGCCAAAAAGTTAGCGGTGTCACCCTCACGATTGCCAAAATAACAGTGTAAAGAGAGGTAGTCAACGTAATCATATGTGTGGTCAAGCACTGTCCTTTCCCAAGAACCGAATGTCGGCATACCTGCATCAGAGCTGCCACAAGCAACAAGCTCAATTGACGGGTCAACCCATTTTAAAACCTTAGCGGTTTCAGTGGCAACTCGGCCATATTCCTCGGCGGTTTTGTGGCAAATTTGCCAATCTCCGTCCATCTCGTTTCCAAGACACCAAAGCTTAATGCCAAATGGTTCCTCGAACCCGTTTTTTCGCCTTAAATTTGCGTAATATGTATCAGTTGTGGAGTTGCAATATTCAATTAGAGAGCGCGCCTCATCAGGGCCACGTGTGCCAAGATTAACCGCCATCATAACATCAGTGCCGGCGCGCTTAGCCCACTCTTGGAACTCGTCAATTCCAACCTCGTTGGTTTCAACAGAGAGCCAAGCAAGGTCGAGCTTGCTTGGTCGCTCGCTTTTTGGACCTGTGCCGTCCTCCCAGTTATAGCCGGAAACAAAATTTCCGCCCGGATAGCGCACAATTGGCACGTTTAATTCGTTAATCAGGTCAAGAACGTCGCCACGAAAGCCACAGTCATCGGCACTTTCATGCGTCGGCTCATAAATGCCCTCATAAACGGCTCTGCCAAGATGTTCAATAAATGAGCCGTATATACGCTCGTCAATTTTATCTATAACGTTGTTTTTATTCGCAGTCAATTTAGCCTTCATATTTTTCTCCTTCGACTAATTACTGTGAAAATTATACCATTTTTAAAATAGAAAGTCAATAAAACAAAATAAAAGCGTGGCAAATGGGAAAAAGAGCCCAAATCACGCCGAAAGGCGTGTATATCATCAAAACGAAAGCCTTGTATATCATCATTGCGAAAGAGGATACAACCTACGGCTGATGATATACACCTTCGGTGATGATATCCACGACTGTGTCGTGATGATATACCATTGCTTTCGCATTGTATAAAAAAACGACAGGTCGAAACCTGTCGTTTTTTGGCGGAGAAGAGAAGATTTGAACTTCCGCGCCGGTTACCCGACCTACACCCTTAGCAGGGGCGCC